>DAOTHJ010000001.1:0-204228 GCA_035447605.1 Oscillospiraceae bacterium
TGACAAGCTCCACATCGGAGAGATAATACTGGCCAAGGGTATCGCCGGCTTTGCGGTTGATCTTGACATCGACTTCATCGTCGCCCTTGCCGACAGCAACTTTTTCAACCAGAGTCAGCTGATCGCCAACCAGCTCGTAGAGGAAGTAATCGCCGGCTTTGGCCGCATCTTCAATCTCGAAGGTGTAGGTGATGACGAAATCGGAATCCAGAACGTTGGTGGTGTCAAGGAAGTTCAGAGCGACAAGCTCCGCATCCTCATCAAGCGCCTGAACGGCATCATCAACATCGGTGTTGGAAAGGAAGCAGATGGAGGACTGACCTTTGACGATCTTGCCGATCTCGACGACCAGATCATCGGCAGCCTCAACCATCAGGGTGGAGCCGACGATCTCAGCCCAGCTGGATTTCTCGATCACATACGGAATCTCGCTGTACTGATCGTCCCAATCAAAATCGTTGTTCATGAAGGGGTCGACCGACCAGAAGAGCCAGTAAACGTGAAACATTTCCGGGACGTCCTCATAGAAATCGGCGAAATCCTCGTCTTCCCATGCATTCTGATACAGGAACATCGGATTACCGTCGACAAGCTTCATCGGCTCGTCCTCGTCGGCGTAGGTCGTGACGTCATCTTCGTCGACAGCCCACGGATAGACGCAGAACCAGTACTTCTCGGACTCCTGAACATAGTCGGCGCCGGTGGTGTTCTCACGGAACTTCATCGTGAAGTAGTTATCCATGCTGACTTTCGTACCGGCGTAGGTCGGGAAGTCGAAATAGATGAAATACAGGTTGAGATGGAGTTCGCCGTCGATGGGGTGGAAATAAGCCCAATCGAAGTACTCCTCGGGGTCGTCGTCGTATCTAGGAACAATGTCTTCCAGATCAAAATCCTCGAACGGCCAGCTGGATTTGGTCTTGATGCCGGCGACCTCGTCAGAATCAGAACCTTCGCCATAGGTCAGGGATTTGACGTAATCGTCCAATTTATAGACGGTGACGTCGATCAGGCCCTTTTCGGACTCGACCTTGATGGAGCTCAGCGTTCCGCCCTCTGCTCCCTCAAAAAGATCGTTCGCAACCCCAGTGCCGTTGATCAGGGTGGCAAAATCGCCGAAATCATAGGGCAGAATCGCAACGTTCTCATTGTTGGCATCCCAGAACAAATTCACCCAGGTGAAGCCCCAATCCACTTTAGAGCTCTCCGCACCCGGCACGACCAACGTGATGCTCGCGGCGAAAGAAGTGACGCCCATCGCAAGAACCATGATCAAAGCAAGAACAAGAGCAAGTACTTTTTTCATATTTTCTCCTCCAGTTTTTGTGTATTTGTCCAGAAAAATATGCTCCCCACCACATTTTTCAAGCTTAATCATAGTGTAACGCCGCTGTAACCCTTTGTCAATTATTTTCACTGAAATTTTTGGCTTTTTTTACCTAAATTTATTCCAAAAGTTACAATACTCCGGTAAATATGACAGTTTTCACTTGCTGCGGAACGAAACCGCCGCGGGTGGAGCCGCCGCGGGCGAGGCGTAGCCCCCTGCGCGGGCCCCCGGAAAAAGCGCGACAAAAAACCGCCCGGGTGGAGAGTGCCCGGGCGGCTTTGTTTTGCAGGTTTTGTAAAATATCCGCTCAAAAGAGCCGATGTACTTTTGAACCGTGACTTATTTCTTCAAAGCAACCGCAGCAGCGGAAACCAGAGAGATCACAGCCAGAGCAACCGCGACGCCGGCAACTTCGGAAGCACCGGTGTTCGGGTTCTCTTCATTATCAGCCGGAACCGTCTCGGTGACAAGCTCCACATCGGAGAGATAATACTGGCCAAGGGTATCGCCGGCTTTGCGCTTGATCTCGACGTCGACTTCATCGTCGCCCTTGCCGACAGCAATCTTCTCAACCAGGGTCAGCTCGTCGCCGACCAACTCATAGAGGAAGTAATCGCCGGCCTTGGCGGCATCTTCAATCTCGAAGGTGTAGCTAATGACGAAATCGGAATCCAGAACGTTGGTGGTGTCGAAGAAGAGCAGGGCGGCAAGCTCGGCATCCTCATCGATGGCCTGAACGTCGTCGTCGACGTCGGTTTCGAAGTAGAAGTTGATGCCGGACTGGCCTTTGACGATCTTGCCGATCTCAACTTCGAGGTCGTCGTCAACGCCAACGATCAGCGTGGAACCGACAATCTCTTTCCAGGATTCTTTCTCGATGACATAAGGGGTCTCATCGGTGTCTTCGCTATCGAAGTACCAGATGCAGCCATCGGGGACGTCCTCATAGATGTCGTCAAGGAGATCATCCCACAGATCTTCGGTCAGCATGGAATGACCCCAAACAAGCTCCATGGCTTCATCCTCATCCGCGTAGGTATCGACATCCTCTTCATCTACTGCGAACGGATAGACACAAATCCAAAATTTTTCGGAAGTCTGGACATAGTCGGCGCCGGTGGTGTTCTCGCGGAATTTCAGCGTGAAATAGTTATCGGTGCTGACTTTGGCGCCCGCATAGGTCGGAATTTTAATATAGATAAAGAACAGGTCAAGCGTGGCCTCGCCTCCATCCCAAGTAAAGGCTTCAGGATCGAAATAATCCGGAATCTCATCTTCGTCCTCGTCGACGGTCGGGACGAGATCCTCCAGATCAAAATCGTCGAACGGCCAGCTGGATTTGGTCTTGATGCCGACAACTTCATCTTCCTCAATGCCCGAAGTACCGTAGGCAAGGGATTTGACGTAATCGGCAAGTTTATAGGCCTTGACGTCCGCGATACCCTTTTGGGACTCGACCTTGATGGAGCTCAGGGTGTTCAGGGAAGGAACATCATCGTTGAACAGGTTTTCAAAGGCCTCCGTGCCGCTGATCAGCATGGCGATATCGCCACAGTCATACGGAGTAAACAGAACGTTTTCGTTATTGACATCCCATACCTGGTCAAACCAAGTGAAATCCAGCGGTTCCGTCTCGGTATCGCCGCCCCAGACCGTGGTGATGCTGGCAGCAAAAGAGGTGACGCCCATCGCCAAAACCATGATCATAGCCAATACAACCGCAAATACTTTTTTCATGCTTGTCTCCTCCAATATTGTGTGTTTCAGAAAGATGTGAAAGATGCGCTCCCCACCACATTTTTCAATTGCGTCCATATTGTAACATCATTGTAATTCATTGTCAATAAATTTGAGCAAAAGATTCAAATATTTTACAGAAATCCTTTTTTCCCCCTTTCGCATCCCCTTTTTCCCCTGCAAAAATCCGATAAAATGCCCTGTTAGCGGAAAAGAGCCCCTCCCTTTCCGGCATCCGTACGGCCGCAGTCCGGTAAAAAAACACGACAAAAAGCCGCCCGGGTGGAGAGTGCCCGGGCGGCTTTTATCAGGTGTTAATTGTGTTGTTTCTGAAAGGAATCAGACTCGAAAGAGTCTAACTTATTTCTTCAGAGAGACAGCAGCGGCAGAAACCAGGGAGATGACAGCCAGAGCAACGGCGACACCAGCAACTTCAGAAGCACCAGTGTTCGGGTTCTCTTCGGGCTCGCCCTCGGCGGCAGCAGCAGCAAGCTCAACATCGGAGAGGTAATACTGGCCAAGGGTCTCGCCGGCTTTACGCTCGATCTCGACATCGACTTCATCGTCGCCCTTGCCAACAGCAACTTTCTCAACCAGGGTCAGCTCGTCGCCAACCAGCTCATAGAGGAAGTAGTCGCCAGCTTTGGCAGCGTCTTCGATACCAAAGGTGTAGGTGATAACGAAATCAGAATCCAGAACGTTGGTGGTGTCAAGGAAGTTCAGAGCGGCAAGCTCGGCATCTTCGTTGATGGCCTGAACGTCGTCGTCGACATCGGTGTCGAAAAGGAAGTTAATGGCGGACTGGCCTTTGACGATCTTGCCGATCTCGACTTCGAGGTCATCGGCGACGCCAACGATCAGAGTGGAGCCAACGATTTCTTTCCAAGCATCCTTGTTGATGACATAAGGGGTCTCATCGCTTTCGACCTGCTCGAAAACATACCATTCCTGGGTAACGTCTTCATATTCATCGGCCATGATGTCTTCATAGACATCGTCGAGCATGAAGTAACCGTCGACAAGTTCCATGGCTTCGTCTTCATCGGCATAGGTCTCGACGTCGTCATCCTCAACAGCCCACGGAGAGACGCAGATCCAAACCTTCTCGGATTCGGTGACATAGTCGGCACCGGTGGTGTTCTCACGGAACTTCAGGGTGAAGTAGTTGTCGGTGCTGACTTTGGCGCCCGCATAGGTCGGGATGTCAAAATACAGGAAGAAGAGGTTCAGATCCGTATCAGCGCCAAGGTTCACGTAGCTGATTTCGTCAAGCAGATCCTGAATGTCGAAATCCTCAAACGGCCAGCTGGATTTGGTCTTAACAGTGGTTCCGTCGTTGGATTTGACATAATCGTCAAGGTTGTAAACGGTGACATCAACGATGCCCTTTTCGGACTCGACCTTGATGGAGCTCAGGGGCTCATCAGTGTCGAACAGAATGTCAGCAACATCGTAACCGTCAATCAGAGTGCCGGCGTCGCCGACATCATACGGGACAAAGATAGCGGCTTCATTGTTGACATCCCATTCAGCGCTAAAATACTCGAACGGAAGTTCAGTGTCAGCAGTATCGCCATCAACAACGAAAGTGATTCCAGCGGCGAAAGAAGTGACGCCCAGAGCCAGAACCATGATCAAAGAAAGCGCAAGAGCAATAACTTTTTTCATTATTCAATTCCTCCATTAAAATTTGTGTGGTATGTGCCGGAAAGATGTGCTCTCCACCACATTTCTCAAGTGCAGCCATATTGTAACATGGTTGTAACTCTTTGTCAAGAATTTTTGCAACTTTTTTGAAAGAATTTTTTCCGCTCTTTTCCTTTTTTCATTTTTCTTTCTGATTATAAGAAAGCATTCGTATTCTTTTCCCTGAAAGAGAAGCAAAAATTCGGTATTGCCCTATGTAAAACCGTCTTTTTATCCAAAATATTATATGCGTCCCCTCTTGAAAAAGACAAAATTGTAACAAAAAACCGCCCGGGTGGAGAGTGCCCGGACGGCCTTATCAAATATCAGATATTTGGTTCCCGAGGAAAACCAGACGCGGAAAAGCGCTGCTCCCAACAGGCGTCGGCTTTCATGAGCCGGGAAAGGTTATTTTTTCAGGGTGACCGCAGCGGCGGAGACGAGGGAGATCACGGCCAGAGCAACCGCGACGCCGACAACCTCGGTGGCGCCGGTATTCGGGTTCGCTTCGGTCGTATCGGTATCGGTGGCGGTGCCGGTCTCGTCGGTGGTCGTGGCGGAGAGCTCCACGTCGGAGAGATAATACTGACCGAGCGTGTCGCCGGCTTCACGGCTGATTTCAACTTCGACTTCATCGTCGCCCTTGCCGACCGCAACGGTCTCGACCAGCGTCAGCTCGTCGCCGACCAGCTCATAGAGGTAATAATCGCCGGTAGCGGCCGCATCCTCGATTGGGAAGGTGTAGGTGATGACGAAATCGGAATCAAGAACGTTGGAGGTGTCGAGGAAGAGCAGGGCGGAAAGCTCGGCATCTTCGTCGAGATCCTGAACGTCGTCGTCGACATCCGTGTCATAGAGGAAGTTGATGGAAGTCTGGCCTTTGACGACCTTGCCGATCTCGACTTCAAGCTCGGCATCCTCATCGACGCCGACAATCAGCGTGGAACCGACAATGTCGCTCCAAGAATCCTTCTCGATGACATACGGCGTATCATCTCCGTCGACATCCGCGGAATCAACGTACATGATATGGTAGCCATCATCCGGAACATCATCGTAGGTGCCGTCAAAGAGATCATCCAGGTAATCGTCGGTCAGCATGGACTCCCCGGCGACAAGCTCCATGGCTTCGTCTTCGTCTTCATAGTTCTCGACATCCTCTTCATCCACCGCGTACGGATAGATGCAGATCCAAACTTTCTCGGAGGTGTCGACATAGTTTTCACCGGTGGTGTTCTCACGGAACTTCAGGGTGAAATAGTTGTTGTAGCTGACTTTGGCACCCGCATAGGTCGGGATGTCAAAATAGATGAAGTACAGATCGATGCAGATATCGCCGTCTTCATCCAGATAGAAGTTATCCAGATTCTCCATGTCGACGAGATCTTCAAGATCAAAATCGTCGAAGGGCCAAGTGGATTTGGTCTTGATGGCGGTCACTTCGGTGACATCCGTGCCGTCGTCCGTACCGGTGATGGATTTGACGTAATCGTCGAGTTTGTAGACGGTGACATCAACGACGCCGCTCTCAGACTCGACTTTGATGGAGCTCAAGGTATCGTTCACGGTACCGGTGGAATCAAAAAGCGCATAAAAAACGTCAGAGCCGTCAATCAGCGTGGCGGCGTCGCCGACATCATACGGGACAAAGACGGCGTTTTCATTGTTGATATCCCAGTCGGCATCGAAATAGGTGAAACCCCAATCGTCATCCGCCGTGCTGGTGCCGAGATCAACCGTGGTCACGCTGGCGGCGAAAGAAGTGACGCCCATCGCCAGAACCATGACCAAAGAAAGCGCAAGAGCAAGAACTTTTTTCATGTTTTTCATAACCTCCATTGTTATTTTTTGAGAAGGGACTCATGCCGGAAAGATGTGCTCTCCAACACATTTCTCAAGTGCATGCATATTGTAATTTAGCTGTAATTTTCCGTCAAGTTTTTTGGAAACATTTTTTGGAAGCCCTCCTTTTTTCAAGTCCGACGGATCCCCTTTTCTTTTTGGAATATTATTCATATTTTTTAAGTATCCTGGCAATTATCCTATAAATATGCAGTAAAAATGGAATATTCAATCATTTAAAAATCCGTGTCTTCGGTGCATTTTCTTTTTTGAAAATGAGTTTCCCGGTTACGATTGACACAAATCGGTCGCAAAAATGTATAAAATCAATCACAGAAATGCATAAAATGGTCACAAAGAATGCCCGGTCTGTCAGAACCGGGCATTCCTTGGATGCCTGTGCTTTTTTGGAAGAAAAAATGCCCGCCGGAACGGGCGCTCCTCTTTCACCCCACAAAAAAGCCGTCCGGGTGGAGAGTGCCCGGACGGCTCTGTTTTTTTGGATTCTGAGAAAAAACCGTTTATTTCTTCATGGAAACCGCAGCGGCAGAAACCAGCGAGATCACAGCCAGAGCAACCGCGACACCGGCAATCTCGGTGGCACCGGTATTCGGGTTTTCTTCCTTCTCGGTCTCAGGCGCGGGCTCCTCCTTGGCAAGCTCAATGTCGGAGAGATAATACTGGCCGAGTGTATCGCCGGCTTCGCGTTTAATCTTGACCTCGACTTCCTCATCGCCTTTTCCGACTGCGACTTTCTGCACCAAAACAAGTTCGTCGCCGACCAGCTCATAGAGGAAATAATCTCCGGCCTTAGCGGCATCCTCAATCTCAAAGGTGTATTCGATCACAAAATCGGAATCCAGCACATTGGTGGTGTCGAGGAAATTCAGCGCAGACAGCTCGGCATCCTCGTCGATGGCCTGAACGGCGTCGTCAACATCCGTGTTGAACGCGAAGCTGATGCCGGACTGGCCCTTAACGACCTTGCCGATCTCAACGATCAGGTCGTCGTCAACTTCCACGAGCAGCGTGGAGCCGATGATTTCCTTCCAGCTGTCCTTCTCAATCACGTACGGGACAATGCTCCAATCCCAGTCGGGTTCTTCGCAGCCATATTGGAAAGGATCGATCGTCCAGAAGAGCCAGAAGACATGATCCCACAAAACGTCTTCATAGGCGTCGGCGAAATCATCATCTTCCCATGCAAGCCACGGAATCAGCGGATGGCCATAGGCAAGCTCCATCGGCTCATCTTCATCGGCGTAGTTCTCGACATCCTCTTCATCGACCGCCCACGGATAGACGCAGAACCAGACCTTTTTGCTCTCCTTGACATAATCGGAGCCGGTCGTGTTCTCGCGGAATTTCAGCGTGAAGTAGTTGTTGAAGCTGACTTTTGCGCCGCCATAAGTCGGAACGGAGAAATAGACGAAATACAGATCCAGAGAATAATCGCCGGCGTCTCCGTAGAAAGCATTATGGTCATAGCAGTGATTCGGATTATCGTAGGGAACAATATCCTCCAGATCAAAGTCGTCAAACGGCCAACTGGATTTGGTCTTGATCCCGGTTACGATATTCTCGCTGGAATTTCCGTATTCGAGGGATTTGACATAGTCATCCAGTTTATAGACGGAAACATCAATGATGCCCTTCTCGGTCTGCACCTTGATGGAACTCAGGGTATCGCCCTCCGCCCCGTCAAAAAGCCAGGCGGCGATCTGCGTGCCATCCAGCAGCGTGGCGAAATCACCGAAGTCATACGGCAGGATCATGACGTTTTCATTGTTGACATCCCAGAAGAACTGGATCCAGGTAAAGCCCCATTTGGTTTTGGCCTCTTCGCCCGGAACCACCGTGGTGATGCTGCTGACGGCGAAAGAAGTGACTCCCATCGCCAGCACCATGATCAGAGCAAGAGCAAGCGCAAGTACTTTTTTCATGTGTTTTCCTCCATTTATCATTTTCATGCTGCGTGCCGGAAAGATGTGCTCTCCATCCATATTTTTCCATTGCAGGAATATTATTACACTTTCGTAACCGCTTGTCAAGATTTAATTTGGGATTTTTTATAATTATTTCCATTTTCATCCACATTAAACCTTTCAAGGGGTTCCCGGCAACCGCACACTGCTGCAAGTATGGACGAAAAACACGGTAATTATGCCCTTGGCCTGATCCCCGGCATGAAAACGGCTTTTTCGCCTAAAAAATACAGGGCCGTTACAAAAAAAGAAGAACCGGCTTTAAAAAGCGCGGTTCTTTCCGAACAAAAAGCCGCCCGGACGGAGAGTGCCCGGGCGGTTCTATTTAAGATCTTATTTCAGGAAGAAATGCGGACGCTGAGGCGTCTTATTTCTTCAAAGCTACCGCAGCGGCGGAGCAAAGGGTGAGGACGGCCAGAGCAACCGCGACACCGGCAGTTTCAGCAACACCGGTATTCGGGTTCTCTTCTTCTTCGGCCGGAGCAGTCTCGGTAGAAAGCTCCACGTCGGAGAGATAATACTTGCCAAGAGTATCGCCGGCTTCGCGTTTGATCGTGACGTCGACTTCCTCGTCGCCCTTGCCGACAGCAACTTTCTCAACCAGAGCCAGCTCGTCGCCGACCAGCTCATAGAGGAAGTAATCGCCGGCTTTGGCCGCATCTTCGATCGGGAAAGTATAGGTGATGACAAAATCGGAATCCAGAACGTTGGTGATGTCAAGGAAGTTCAGAGCGGAAAGCTCCGCATCTTCATCAAGCGCCTGAATGTCATCGTCGACATCGTCGTTGAAGAAGAAGCAAATCCCGGTCTGGCCCTTGACGATCTTGCCGATCTCGACTTCGAGGTCGTCGTCAACGCCGACAATCAGCGTGGAACCGACGATCTCTTTCCATGCGTCCTTGGTGATGACGTAAGGAGTCTCATCGAATTCGTAACCCTTGTCCATAAGTTCCACTTCGCCTTTTTTCCCCATGATGGCCGGCCAGAAGTAAGGTATATCTTCTTCGGACATATCATAGGCATCCATCACAAAGTCAAAAATATCGACCCAGTTCTCCCCGACCAGCGGATAGCCGTAATCAAGCTCCATCGCTTCGTCCTCATCGGCGTAAGTCTCGACATCGTCGTCAAAGACGGCAAACGGATAGACGCAGAACCAGACTTTTTCAGAGGTTGCGATATAATCCTCTCCGGTCGTGTTCTCACGGAACTTCAGCGTAAAGTAGTTGTCGGTACTGACCTTTGCGCCGGCATAGGTCGGGAAATCGAAGTAGACGAAATACAGATCCATGTGCAGCTCTTCGTTTTCTTCGCCATAATAGAAAGGATTGCCGTCATAGGCCTCAACCAGATCTTCCACGTCGAAATCCTCAAACGGCCAGTTGGACTTGGTCTCGATGCCGAAGTCACTGATGCCTTGTTCCATCACGACGTCTCCTGATGGCATAATTTTGTCAAGATCTTTTACGTAATCGTCGAGTTTGTAGACGGTGACATTAATCAGGCCTTTCTGGGACTCCAACTTGATGGAGCTCAGGGTATCCTCATCCATAAAGTCATATTCTATTTCAGGCCCGAAGAGGTTCTCAAAAGTATCCGAGCCATCGATCATCAGGGCAAAATCGCCGTAATTGTACGGCAATACAACGACGTTTTCATGGTTGATATCCCATTCCCAAATCGGGAACCCCTGGAAATCCGGCTCAAATTCTTCCGACCAGCCATCCCAAACAACGGTGGTGCCGGTGGGTGCGGATTCTGCAAAAGCAGTGACACCCAGAGCAAGGGTCATGATCAGTGCGAGCGCAAGAGCAAGTACTTTCTTCATAATCGTCTTCTCCCATTCCTTTTGTTTTTACATGCGTCAAAGATGCGCTCCCCGCCACATCTTTTGGTTCCTTCATATTGTAACACAATTGTAACTTTTGTCAAGCTGTTTCGACAAAAAATTCCAGTTTCTCAGGGATTTTTTTGCTTTTTTTCTGTGGCTCATAAATGGTTTTTAAAAGGAAGCGCCGCACCGGAAGGATCCGGCCGCCAAAGCCACCGCGTCAAAACGGACGTTTTGGGCAACAAAAAAGAACGGATCCGAAAGGATCCGTTCTTTTGGGTATTGGGGTAATTACGCCTGCGTGGCGTAGGTCAGAATGAAGTAGCCTTTGTCGGGGCTGTAGTCGACGGTGGCGATGTCACTTCCGCAGAGAGCAATGTTCTTGTAGAAGTAAACCGGAGCGACGACCCAGTTCTGATGGAGAACTTCTTCAGCTTGATAGAGCAGTTCGGAACGGGCGGCCGGATCGGTCTCGGTGTAGGAGGCGGCGATCAGAGCGTCATAATCCGCATTGGAGAAACGGGCATAGTTGTTGCCGTCGATCTCGGAAGTCTGCCACATATCGAGCCAGTTGATCGGATCGTTGAAGTCCTGAATCCAGCCGTGACGGGCAACATCGAAATCGCCCTGGGAACGGAGCTCCAGGAAAACGTTCCAGTCCATGTTGGCGAGCTGGGTCTTGACGCCGAGCTTCTCGCTCCAGGTCTGGGTGATGACTTCGGCAATCTTCTGATGCGCGTCATTGGTGTTGAAGGAATACTCAATGGTCGGAAGGCCTTCGCCGTTCGGATAGCCAGCTTCGGCAAGGAGTTCCTGCGCCTGAGCGACGTTTGCATCAAAAGCGGTGGCATCATACCAAGCCGGTGCGTTGTCGCGGAACATGCTGCCGTTGCCGTCGCCGGTGCCGGCAGGAACCCAACCGGTGGCCGGAACAGAACCGTCCGCTTTGACGCTGTCGGTGATGAACTGACGGTCGATCGCGAGGGTCAGAGCTTCACGAACCAGCGGATCCGTAATCTTTTCGCAGTTGAAGACGATGCAGTAGGTGCCGACGTAGTCAACGGTGAGGGCGGTACCGGCGGCGATCAGGTTCGCGGTTTCGTCAACCGGAGTCTGATCGAGGAAGTCGATGTCGCCGGACTGCCATGCGGCATATTTCGCGTTTTCGTCATCCATCAGTTTCCAAGTCAGGGAATCGAGGGTGATGTTGGCGCGGTCATAATACTTTTCGTTCGGGACCATGGTGATGTGGTCGTCGTGGGCCCACTCGCTCATGACCATCGGGCCATTGGAAATAAGGGTTGCCGGATCCTGCGTCCAGGTATCCGGAGCGGCTTCCACGATATCTTCGCGGAGCGGCATCGTGCAGCCGAAAGCGCAGATCTCGATGAAGTACGCGGTCGGGCCGGTCAGAGTGACCTGAAGGGTCTTGTCGTCAAGGGCGACAACACCGAGGGTCGTCAGATCGGTGGTCACACCGGTGCGAAGATCTTTGGCGCCGGCAACACAGTCAATGAAATAGGAATAGTCAGCAGCAGTGGCCGGATTGACCAGTCTTCTCCAGCTGTAAACCCAGTCATTGGCGGTGACGGGCTGACCGTCGCTCCAATAAATGTCGTCACGGAGATGGAAGGTGTAAACGGTGCCGGTCTCATCCACGTCATAGCTCGCGGCCTGGCCGGGGACGATGGACGTGTAGCGGACTTTGTCGCCGATAACCGTGTTGCCTTCGACATAGCCGTATTTCATCAGGTTTTCAAACAGGTGGCTGGTATAGGTGCCGCCATCAACAGAGGTGTTGAGGGTCGGATCCATATACTCAGGCTCGGAAGCGATGCAGGCCACAAGGTTGAAGCCCTCTTCCGTTTCCTCAGCCGGCTGAGACTCAGACTCAGACTCGGACGGGGTCTCTTCGGTCGTGCCGGAGCAGCCCGCAAAAGCCATGATGATCATCAGGCTGGCAAGGATCAGCGCAATGATTTTCTTCATGAATTTTTTTCCTCCTTATTATAGTAGACAGTGCTTTTTTTAAACCGGGGATTCCCCCGATTATGTTAAGGATTATATAATATATCTATATAAAATGCAAGGATAATTACAACACTGTTATTATTCCAGAAACAAAAACTGCCGCCGCATTTTTAGACGGTATCCGCAAGAAATCCCGGCAGCTTCCCGTTTTTCTCCATAAAAAAGCCCCGCCTTCCGGCAGGGCTTTGAGAAAAGGTCTTTGGTACGCGGACAGCCGGATGAACTCCGGGTCGCCCGATGTTTTTCCGCCGCAGCGGCCTTTTTTTGTCAGCCGCCGCTCTTTTCAAGCAGCCAGCAAGCCGCAAAGTGGCCGGGCGCGTACTCTTTCCATGGCGGCCTGGATTCCGAACAGCACGCCATCGCGTACGGGCAGCGGGTATGGAACCGGCAGCCGGAGGGCGGATCGACCGGGCTCGGGATGTCGCCCTCGAGCACGATTCTGCGGCGCGCGCGGCATTTATCCGGATCCGGGATCGGCACGGCGGAGAGCAGCGTTTTGGTATACGGATGGAGCGGATTGCGGGAAAGCTCATAGCTCTCCGCCAGCTCCACGAGGTTGCCGAGATACATGACGCCGATGCGGTTGGAGATATGGCGGACGACCGAGATATCATGGGCGATGAACAGATAGGTCAGGTCCTTTTCCTTCTGCATATCCTCCAGCATATTGACGACCTGGGACTGAATCGAGACGTCGAGCGCGGAGATCGGCTCGTCGCAGACGATAAATTCCGGCTGAACGGCAAGCGCTCTCGCGATGCCGACACGCTGCTGCTGCCCGCCGGAAAATTCATGCGGATAGCGGTTGGAATGCTCGGTGTTGAGGCCAACCTCCTCGAGCAGCATCCGGATCATGTCGTCGCGGTCTTTTTTGCTCGCGGCCAGATGGTGGATATCGATGGCCTCGCCGATGATCTCGCCGACCGTCATTCGAGGGTCGAGCGACGCGGAAGGATCCTGGAAGATCATCTGCATCTTACGGCGGTACGGGAGCATATCCGGGTTGTTTTTGCTCTCGCCGTTAAAAATGACGTTGCCGTCGTATATGATTTTCCCGGAAGTCGGCTCGTAAAGACGAAGAACCGTACGGCCGCAGGTGGTTTTTCCGCAGCCGGATTCTCCGACGAGACCGAGCGTCTCGCCCTTATTGATAGAAAAAGAAACATCCTCAACGGCTTGTACATATTTATATTTATTAAAGCCCATCTTGATCGGAAAATATTTTTTCAGATTTTCCACGATAAGGAGCTTTTTTTGCTCTTCAGCCATTTTGCTCCGCCTCCTTCTTCCCCGCCAGAATTGCATCCTTCTGCAGCAGCCAGCAGGCGGCGATATGATTGTTTTCGCCGACCGGGACCAGCGGCGGTTTTTGGGTCAGGCAGATCTTCATGCAGTGTTCGCACCGCGGGCCAAACGAACAGCCCGCCGGCGGATTCAAAAGGTCGACCGGGGTACCCTCGATCGGGATCAGGCGCTCATAGGATTCGGCGTCGATCTTCGGCATCGAGCGAAGCAGCCCCAGCGTATACGGATGGTGCGGATGATAGAAGACATCCTGGCAGGTGCCCTGCTCGACAATATGACCGGCGTACATGACGGAGACGCGGTCGCAGATCTCCGCAACGACGCCGAGGTTATGCGTGATAAAAATAATGGCCATGTGGGTCTTCTTCTGAAGATCCTTCATCAGCTCGAGGATCTGGGCCTGGATCGTGACGTCGAGGGCCGTGGTCGGCTCGTCGGCAATCAGGACCTTCGGGCTGCAGATCAGCGCCATGGCGATCATGACGCGCTGGCGCATGCCGCCGGAAAGCTCGTGCGGATACTGATCCACCCGCTTCTCGGCGTTGTTGATGCCGACCAATTTCAGCATCTCAACCGCTTTTTCCTTTGCCTCCGCTTTGGAAATTTCTTTATGATGGCAGCGGAGCGCCTCGACCATCTGGTTGCCCACGGTATAGACCGGATTGAGACAGGTCATCGGATTCTGGAAGATCATCGAGATCTGGTTGCCGCGAAACGCGCGCATCCGCTTCTTATCCCAATCCAGAACATCCTGCCCTTCAAATTTGATGCTTCCGCCGACAACTTTGCCCGGGCTCTGCAGAAGGCCAATGATGGAGTATGCCTCCACGGACTTGCCGGAGCCGGATTCGCCGACGATGCCCATAACCTCGTCGTAATTTAATTCATAGGAAATGCCGTCGACAGCCTTGACTTCGCCGACCGGCGTGAAAAAGGAGACTTTCAGATCTTTCACTTCCAGCAGCTTTTCCTGTTTGGGTTCCGAGGTGCCGATGTTTTCTATTTTTTCTTCTTTCATCTTTTGCACCTCCTTATTTCTTCAGACGCGGGTCAAGCGCGTCTCTGAGCCCGTCGCCGAACAGATTCAGGGAAAGAATCATGACACTCAGAACAACGGACGGGATAATCAAGCGATAGGCATAGGAATAAATGCCGCCGAGTCCATCGGAAGCCAGAGAGCCGAGACTGGCGAGCGGCGCCGAGACACCAAGTCCGAGGAAGGAAAGGAAGGATTCCAGGAAGATGGCGGACGGAATCTGCAAACAGGTGGTGACGACGATCTGGCCGATGCAGTTCGGCAGAAGATGCCGTTTGATGATTTTTTTATTGGAGGCGCCGAGGCACTGGGCAGCCATGACGAACTCCTGCTTTTTGAGCATGAGCACCTGGCCGCGGACGATACGGGACATACCCACCCAATAAAGAAGAGCGAATGTGATGAAGATGCTGAACAGGCCGACGCCGATCCCGCTGAGGCTCTCGATAAACGGACTGGTCGAGGTGTCGAACAGCTCGGTCAGCGGATCCTTGAGCACGACCTGGAGCAGCAGCACGACGAGCACATCCGGGATCGAGTAGATCAGCTCGACAATCCGCATCATGACATCATCGACTTTGCCGCCGATAAAGCCGCTGACGGAACCGTAGATCGAGCCGATCACCAAAACGATCAGAGATGCGGTGACGCCGACGGTCATCGAAATCCTCGAGCCGTACATCACGCGCACGAGCAGATCGCGGCCGAGGGTATCGGTTCCAAAGACATGCGGGAAAACTTCCTCTCCGGCGGCCATGGCTTCTATTTCCTTTTCGGAATAGGTCATCGGAGAAAGATTTTCAGATCCACGGATCTGTTCGGAATAGGTATACGGCACAAAGGAGGGCCCTATAAACGCAAAAATGGTGATGGCAATGATGACGCCGAGCGCCACCATGGCAACCGTGTTCTGTCTCAGACGGCGCCAGGCATCCTGCCAATAGGACATGCGCTTTTTGATGACGACCATGCTGGCCTTTTCTTCCTGGCTGGCCGGCTCAAAATCGGCGGCAGTAAAGGAACAGCCCGCGTTGAGAACCGGATCGACATCCACCTGAAGGCTTCCAAGTTTAACCTTGCTTTCCGGCATGGATCATTCGCCTCCCTTCGTGAACGAGATCCGCGGATCCACGATTTTATAGGCGATATCCACAAGCAGGTTCATGACGATAATCAGGATGGAAAGAAAAATTGTGGTACCCATAATGATCGGATAATCGCGCGCGAGAATACTCTGGATAAAATAGCGGCCAAGACCCGGGATGCTGAAAACCGTCTCGACGACAAAGCCGCCGGTGACCGTATAAGCGACCATCGGTCCAAGATAGGTGATGACCGGGATCAGGGAGTTGCGAAGCGCATGTTTAAAAATCAGCATCACAGGGGCAACGCCTTTTGCCCTTGCGGTTCGGATATAGTCCTGATTGATGACATCCAGCATGCTGGAACGCATCAGCCTCGCGATATAACACATCGGATAAAAGCTCAGCGCAAAGCAGGGCATCAGATAATTTTGCCAGCTGTCGAGGCCCATGGTCGGCAGGATACTCAGCTTCACGCCGAAAACAATCAGCAGCACGGTGCACACGACGAAACTAGGAATCGCGACGCCCGCCGTGGTAATAATCCTAAGTACGCTGTCGACCCATTTCCCTCGGTTATACGCCGCCAGACACCCCAGCGGAATGCCGCAGACAATGGCATTTAAAATTGCCCATCCTCCAACTTTCACGGAAACCGGGAATTTCTCAAAGATGATCTCGGCGACGTCACGGTTCTTTTGCATTTTGAGCGAGACGCCCATATCGCCCTGTACAAAAGAGGTCAGATAATTCCAAAGCTGCTGATACAGCGGCTTGTCCAAGCCATATTTGGCCTCCAAAGCGGCAAGCACTTCCGGCGGCTGGCTTCTTTCGTTAAGGAACGGGCTTCCTGGTATTGCATTCATCATCAAAAATGTAATGCATGCAATGATCAAGACCGTCAGAAACGCCATCCCAACTCGTTTGAGAACATACTCTAACATTTCTTCACTTCCTGCTCTCCGCACTCTGGCGAAGTTTTTGATATACAGCCTATTGTATAATTTTTTTATAGAAGCGTCAAGGCGTAGCCCGAAAAATGTCGTTTTTCCAAAAATAGAAAAGGCAGGAAAGTGCCGTTCTTTCCCGCCTTTTTGCATTATCTGGGAATCAGGAGCGCAGTCCCCGCCGCCGGGATGGAATCGGTGAGCCCATTCTCCTCGGCGATGAGTTCCGGCGCGCTCCGGTATTTTTTGGCAATCTGCCAGAGCGTCTCATCCCCTCCCGCATAATAGATAATCAGCGGCATCCGTTTTGTGCCGGAAGGAGCGCGTTCCCCGAACGTGCAGTCCGTAACCGCCTCCGCGGAATCCATCAGGAAGATGCTCCCATCCAGGATCAGCGTGAACCGGATCTCCGCGCCGCCCTCCGAGATCGAGGCCGACGCATTTTCCGTCGTCATGTCGACATCCGTAAGCGGCACCGTGCTCCCCGGAGGAATGTTGGCCCCCGTCTTCTGCTCGAACGTCTTCTCGAAATATTCCGGAATGCCGTCTTCATCCCGCGCGAACATGCAGAATTTGGGCCGCGCCACCAGATTTCCAGCTTCGTCGCATTCCGGCGGCGGCCCCGGCTCGACCCAGCAGGCGATTACGCTCTTCGCGCTCTCCGGCAGCTCCGCCCGCTCCCGGACCTCCATGGTCTCCGCGACCGGAACCACCTTCCCGACCGTTTCGATCCGCTCCTTATCGCAGGTGCAGTCGCACTCCGTGGAAAACATATCGCAGACGATGTCGGTATTGTTTTCGCTGTAGGTGCGTGCAAAGGCGCCGATCTTGACTTCGAGCGTCATGCCGCCGTCCTCCGCGACCGTCAGATCCGGCGGCGCGGCGATATACCTCGCGTCGCAGGTATGAGCGCCGGTGACGCCGGGCGCATCGATGATCTGGCTGACGGGGAAGGTGTACTGGGAAATGATGACGTCGGAACCGTTCTCGCCTTCTTCCGGCGTCCACAGGATGGAAACCGAAAGTTCGCCCTTCGTGATGATTTTATCCGTGACTGTACGGCACTCCGTGACCTTCGCGGCGGCAAAGCTGCGGATGATGTTCCCGACCTTCGGCTTGCCCTCCTCCGGCGGAATGTCCTCCCGGAACGTGAAGCGCCGGTAAAATTCCCCTGAAATATTCACAAAAGGCAGCGCCCCGTGCAGCAGATGGATCTCCTTCCCATCCACCGAACCGAGCACTTCCTCCGGCGCCGTGATCAGCTCCGTGCAGCCCAGAGAGACGGTTCCTGAGACCTCGACGCGCCGTTTGTTGAGCGCCCGGCAGCGGACCTCCCTTGCAAGAACCTTTGCGCATACCGCCGCCGGCTCCTCCCCTTGAAGGGAGAGCGCCTTGGTGAACGGCACCTTCTGGCTCCAGCCGCAGAGTTTTCCCTCTTCGGAAAGATAACAGACCGTTGCCGTGATGGTGCCGGAAACCTCTACCCCGCCCTGATTGCCGGATGGCGGTCCGAAAAATACTTCCGCCCCGCAGCGGAGGATTTTCATGACATCCGGATAATAGTCCGGCAGCGTCATGCCGCAGTCGAACGGAATTTCCTCCCTGCACTCTTTTACGCCGCGGCAGGCCGTGATCGTCTGCCTGACTGCGTTCAGTTCCATAGCCGTCCTCTCCTTTTATATGATTTCCGGAGGATACTATGACGGCGAAAAAAATTTTAGAACGCATCCGGCCGCTTTCCGCACGCTTTGTCTCATTTTTGATTGGCTTTCATTTGCTTCCGCAGCTTTTTGCAGAGGGATCCGGAGCAGGCGCAACGGCCGGAATACGGGGAGGAATTTTTTGGCCCGATGGCAAAAAAATACCCGGGCGGCCGCCCGGGTGATTTCGTCTTACAGTTCCGCGGTATGCATGGCGATACCCTCATCCATGATATCCACGATGCCGTAGCTCGGCCCGCCGACCCGCGGCCTTCCGATGCTGCCGGGATTCATGATATAGAGCCCGTCCTCATAGGAGACATACGGGATGTGCGTGTGACCGTAGAGCACGATGTCGGCGCCGAGTCTGCGGGCCTCCCGTTTGAGATCCTCCAGACCGGATTTTACGCCGAAACGGAAGCCGTGGGTGTAGAATACCGTCTTCCCGGCGCATTCGGTCACACCATAATCCGGCTGATCCGAGCCGTAGTCGCAGTTCCCGGAGACGGAGAGAATTTTAAGCTCCGGACGGACGCTCCGCAGAAGATCCAGCTCATACTCGCCGTCGCCAAGAAACAGAAACAGATCCGCATCCGCCTGATGGAGCAGCATGACCTCCTCCAGCGCGTCATAGTGACGGTGGCTGTCGGAAAGTACGACAATCCTCACCCGTTCCGCCTCCTTTGCCGCATATCGCCGGCAATTTTTTCATATAAATCATTATATCTTTCCGCTCTCCCGACCGCAATACGGAAATTTGACGAAAGGCGGTTTTGCCTATGAACAATAACAGCGGACTCACCCCGGCGCAGCAGCAGATGCTGCTGAAACTGGCCGGAGAAAAGCTCGGCATCAACCCCGCCGCCCTAGAACAGGCCGTTCGCTCCAACTCCTTCGACTCCCTGAAGAAGCGCGCCGGCCCGAAGATCGACGGCATGCTCTCCGATCCGAAGGCGCTGGAGGCCCTGCTCAATGATCCGAAAACCATCGCTCTGCTCAAAAAATTGGCGGGAGGCGGATAAGCGTTGCCGGATTTAAGTGAACAACTCTCCGCCATCCTCTCCAATCCGGAGGCACAGAAAAATATCCAGTCGCTGCTTGCCTCCTTTGGCGGCGGAAATGCGGAACCCAACGCGCCGCCGAGGGAAGCCCCCTCCGGGAACTCTTTCGGCGGAGGGCTCTTCGGCGGGAACCTGTTCGGCGGAAGCGACGGCCCCGGGCTCGATATGGATGCCCTGATGAAAATCCAGAAGATGCTCTCTTCGATGAATCAGGACGATAAGGATATCAATCTGCTCCGCGCGCTTCGTCCACATCTGAAGGAACCAGGCCGCGTCGATGAGGCCATCCGCATTTTGCAGCTGATCAGCGTGCTGCCGGCGCTCGGAGAGAGCGGATTGTTCGGGGGCGGGCGGCATTGAATTGGTATCACAACGGCTACTCGGAGGAGGCGAAGGACGAAATGCGTGCGGAGACGGAAAACCGGGTCCAGGCAATGCAGGAACGTGCAAAGCTGATTAACGAAGTCTTTGCTCCGCCGGAAGAGATTCGCGCGGAAGCGGAAAACCGGGCGCGTTCCATGCAGGAGCAGGCGAGACGGATCAGCGCGAGCTTTCGGCAGCAGGAGAGGCCCCCTTCCCCGCCGCCTCCGCCCGGCCCTCCACCGGGCCCGCGTCCCGGCCCGCCTCCCGGTCCGCCGCCGGATCCGGCCTGCAGACCCTGCCCGGTACGGCCGCCCGGCGATTCCCTTTTCTTCGGGCTGGACGGCGATCGGCTGGTCATCCTTGCATTGCTTTGGATTCTCTGGAGGGAACACTGCGACGCGAAGCTCCTTCTTGCGCTGCTTTATCTTCTGTTATGAAAGCGCCCTTCTTCCGCTTGGAAGAGGGGCGCTTTGCCATACAGGGTCTTTTCCGGAACGGCCGTGTTTCATTTTTTGTTCCATTTCATGCCCACGGTCTCCCGCCCGGAGTTCCGCGAGTAAGCCAGCCGATACAATCGTTTTGCCGATACGGCGGGCAGGCTTATATAACATACTTTTTCATGGAGGAAAACAAGAAGAAGCCCGAACGAAGACCGGCCGCTGCGTTCCTGTCTTCTTTTCTATTTTCCGGCTGTCTCCCGGATCCGCAGTTTGTTTTCCGGTGCCCCCGTTCTCTTCCGTTCACGCCGCGTGCCTGGTTTTTGATGCTGCAAACCGCACAACTACCTTTTTGTTACACAAGTCTTAGTCCAAAAATTCTTGAAAAAATATAGCGCCCAGCTCTTGACTCTGCCGAAAAGTATGTTACTATGCTTTTATTATTTGGAAAGGGGGGAATGACGTTTTGAATCGGGATTATATGTATCAGGCTTCCACATATGATATCGTGCGGGTACTCTTACCCAAGGGAACAGAACCTCAGTTTAAGCAGCTTGCTTTTAATGAGCATTTGTCTCTTAATCAATATGTGATGAAAGCTCTCGAACAATTTTCCGGCCTTGATTTGCAGGCGTCGGCAGCAACAGATTAAAAAATGACTTTATCAGACAGTGATAAAGGAACCGCAATATAGAAATGGGGTTGTCGCTTTCCTGACAACCCCATTTCTATATCTCAGTTCCTTTCCAGCGCAAGTGACATCCTTCACTAAGACAAAGGTTTACCGGCAACCTTGTACGCCGACAAGGACGTATTCCATCTGTTGAAGAAGCCCCGGCGCTTCTATGCCGATAGCTTCCATACGGCTCCAGCCGGCGATTGAAAAGATGCAATAAGACGAGGACAAAACTAATTTTGTCCCACACAGACCGGGAACAATGCGGGAACAACCGCCCCGATTTCCAGCGTTTTTCAGCGATTTTGAATGGCTAAAAGGCAAAAAGAAAAACCGCATCAAACGGCCGTTTTGTGGCTATTTGATGCGGCTTTTTCGTGGTGAGCCATCGGGGATTCGAACCCCGGGCACCTTGATTAAAAGTCAAGTGCTCTGCCAACTGAGCTAATGGCTCATCTCTCATGACAGCTTTACTATTATATCAACAGAAATCTGCGTTGTCAATATTTTTCTTCCGTGTTTTTTGCCGGAAAAGGGGCCTTTTTCAGCCCCAAAACCGCCTTTTGGGCGCCGGCGCAGGAGAAATCGGGGTTCCTTCTCATCCAAAGGATCCGTTTTTTCATATGCGGCGGCCCGGAGCACCGGCGGGAACCCAAAAGTTCCGTCGGTGCCCGGAAACACCCTTTTCCCGTTCGCTGCGCATTCCGTTCTGTACGAGAAGTTTCTTTCCCGGCGAAAGATTATTTCGCGACAGAGTAGCCCGCCGACTCGATCGCCGCTTCCAGTTCGGAAAGCTGCGCCGGTGCGGCATATTTTACCGTGGCGGTTCCGCCGGCGAGATCGACCTTCGCCTCTTCCACGCCCTTGACCTCCAGCAGTGCTTGCTCCACATGAGACACGCAGTGATTGCACATCATGCCTTCGACCTTAATGACCGTTTCCATTGTTTTTTCCTCCTTCGGCAGTTCCATGACCGCCACATGTTCCCTTTCGGCGGAAACTGCTTCCGCCTTCCGTTTTTCGGCTCCGAGGCGCAGCCTTGTCAAGCGCAGGGCATTGCCGACCACCGTCACGGACGACAAACTCATCGCCGCGGCCGCGAACATCGGCGTCAGCTGCCAGTGAAGCGCCGTATAGAAGACGCCCGCCGCCAGCGGAATACCCACGCAGTTATAGAAGAACGCCCAGAACAAGTTTTCTTTGATATTCCGCATTACCGCCGCGGAGAGCCGGATTGCGCGGACGGCATCCATCGGATCGTCATGCATCAGCACAATATCCGCCGAGCTCAGGGCGACATCCGCGCCGGCGCCGATTGCGACGCCGAGATCCGCCTTCGCGAGCGCGGGCGCATCGTTGACGCCGTCGCCGACCATGGCAACCCTTCTGCCCTCGGCCTGCAATGCGGTGATCTCCCGCTCCTTCTGATCCGGCAAGACCTCCGCGCGGACGATACGAATGCCGAGCTGCTCCGCAATATGGGACGCCGCCGCTCTTCCGTCTCCGGTGAGCATGACGGCCTCTCTGCCCATCGCGCGCAGCGCGGCGACGGCTTCCTTAGAGCTTTCACGAACCGTATCGGCCACGGCAATCAGGCCGACGACTTTCTCTTCGTCCGCAAGATAGAGCAGCGTGCTGCCTTTTGAGGCGGCCTCGGAGGACTGTGCCTCCCAGCCTGAAAGATCAAGCCCGGCCTCCTTGGCGAGCCGCTCGCTGCCGATAAAATAGGCCTTTCCTTCCACCGAGGCGGTGACGCCCTTGCCCGGCTCCGCGGCAAATTCCTCCGCTTCCGGAATGGGGAGCCCCTCCTCATTTGCCCTTTTGAGCACGGCCTTTGCGAGTGGGTGCTCGCTTCCATGCTCAAGCGCCGCCGCAATGCGGAGTACCTCCTTTTCGGAGACTCCCTCCGCCGCATAGACGGCCGTAACCTCCGGTTTGCCCATCGTCAGGGTGCCGGTCTTGTCAAACACGACCGTATCCACCGATCCGGCGCGTTCCAGCGCCTCGGCGGATTTGACCAGAATGCCGTTCTGCGCGCCTTTTCCGGTACCGGCCATAATTGCGACCGGCGTTGCAAGCCCGAGCGCGCAGGGGCAGGAGATTACGAGCACGGAGATCGCGCAGGTCAGCGCAAACGAGAACTCCGCGCCGGAGAGCATCCATATGGCAAACGTGACCACGGAAATTCCCATGACGACCGGTACGAAAATGGCCGCCACCTTGTCCGCCAAACGGGCGATCGGCGCCTTGGAGGAGACGGCGTCCTCCACGAGCCGGATGATCTTTGCAAACGAGGTCTCCTCGCCCACCTGCTCCGCCCGGAAGCGGAGATAGCCGGTCTGGTTGACCGAGGCGGAAAGCACCCGGTCGCCCGGACGCTTCTCCGCAGGGATGCTCTCCCCGGTCAATGCGGATTCGTCGACGGTTGTAAAGCCCTCCAGAACCGTGCCGTCCACCGGGATCTTCTGCCCCGGCCGGACCGCAACGACATCCCCGACGACGACCTCCGCCGCCGGAATTTCCACTTCTTTGTCCCCTCGGAGGACAAAGGCGGTATCCGGCGCGAGCTCGATCAGCTTCGAGACGGCGTCGGAGGTTCTCTCTTTTGAGCGCGCTTCGAGGTATTTGCCTACGTCGATCAGCGCGAGGATCATGGCGGCGCTGTCGAAATAGAGCGCCATCGCGACGCTGTGAGCCGTATGCAGGTCGCCCGCCCGGACGGCCGTTCCGATCACGGCGGTCTCATAAATTCCATAGAGGAACGAGGCCCCGGAGCCGACGGCGATCAGCGAATCCATATTCGGCTCGAGGCGGAATAAGCTCCCGAAACCGTTGATGAAATACGCCCGGTTGAGCACGACGACCACAAAAGTCAAAACGAGCTGCGCCGCGGCGAGGGAAAACGGGTGCTCCTCCATTTGCAGAAAGCCCGGCTGCGGAAGCCCCATCATCTCGCCCATAGTGAGCCAGAAAAGCGGCGCCAGAAAGACAAGCGACCAGATCATCCGCATCTTTAATTTATCTCCGGTTCGGGCGGCCTTTTGCCTCGAAAAGAACGTGCTCTTCGCGGAGGCACCGTAGCCGGAGGCTTCGACCGCCTTGACAATCGCCTCTGGTGAAGCGGTTTTTTCATCAAATTCAACGGTCATAGAATTGGTCATCAGACTGACGGAAGCAGATTTTACCCCGCTTACCTTCCCGGCCGCTTTTTCCACATGAGACGCGCAGGCCGCGCAGCTCATGCCGGTGATGTCGAATTTTTGCTCCATGGCAGTTCGCCCCCTTTCCGTTCCGATTTTATTTTATGCCCGCAGGGAAAGATTGTCAATCGCCGTTGCTGTGACCGTGGGCCACGTCGTCCCGCTTCCGGAAAAGCGCCAAAAAAAGCGGATGCCGGGACCCGTGCTCCGTTTATTGTTCCGTTTTTTCTCAATTTCATGCTGACATGAAAAGAAGCTCGTACCGGAAAAACGCAAAGCGCCCCGCCCGGACATCAAGAGAGCCATACCGGATGCCCGGTCCGCCGCCGAAAAAATTCCGTTTCCCCCATAAAAGTGAAAATGCCCGTCGAACCGGCCGAAACGGATTTCAGCGGGCCGAGGGCATGTTTTTACATGGAGACAAAAACGTTCGCCATGAAATTTTTCGGAATCGTATGGAACAGAAAAGGTCGGCATATCTTAGCCATGGCAAAAGGGGGGAGCGGCTTTGGAAAAGAGAACGCTGCGGGATCTTCGTCCCGGGGAACGTGCGGTCGTCTCGGCACTCTCCGGGGAACCGCTCTCCAGACGGCGGCTCGCCGATATGGGCATCACGCCCGGCACACCCGTTTTTCTGCGAAAGACGGCTCCCTTTGGCGATCCGATCGAGATCGGCCTGCGGGGATATGAGCTGACGCTGCGGAAATCGGAGGCGGAACACATTCTGCTCGATGAGACGGAAAAGGGGATGAAATCTTGGCCCTGCGGATCGCGCTGATCGGAAACCCGAACTGCGGAAAAACGACGCTTTTTAACGAGCTCACCGGGAGCAGCCAGTCCGTCGGGAACTGGCCGGGCGTCACGGTGGAGAAAAAAGTCGGGTGCCTTAAAAAGAACTCCGGAACGGAGATTATCGACCTGCCCGGCGTCTACTCGCTCTCGCCCTATACAATGGAGGAGACCGTCACCCGGGATTACCTGATCGGCGAGCGGCCGGATGCGGTCATTGATATTCTTGACGGAACCAATTTGGAACGAAACCTCTACCTGACGCTTCAGGTCATGGAACTGGGGCTGCCGCTGGTGCTGGCCGTCAATATGATGGACGAGGTGAAAAGCCGCGGAGACACGCTCGACTGCCGCACGCTCGGCGAGCTGCTGGGCGTGCCTGCGGCGCCGATTGTCGCCCGGAAGGGAGAAGGCCTCCCGGAGCTTGTCACGCTCGCGGAGGGCCTTGCTCGCGGCCGTCTGCGGAATTCCATTCATCTTTGCTACGACGACAATGCGGAACGTGCTCTCAACCGGATTCTCTGCGTGCTGGCGGACGCGCATCTTCCCGAAAAATATCCACTCCCCTTCTGCGCGTCGAAGCTGCTGGAGGGCGACGATTCCGTTGCGGAGGCGATCGGCCTCGGCACAGGAAAGAGAAAAGAAATCGCGGCCATCCGCGCCGATTATGGGCGGAAAAGCGGCCCCGGCGGCCGGGAGACAATGATGGCAGACGCACGGTACCGGCTGATCGGCCGGATTGTCGGAGAAGTCGTTACAAGGCGGCGGGATCCTCAGGAACCAACGCTCTCCGACCGGATCGACCGGATCGCGACCGGAAAATGGACCGCGGTGCCGCTGTTTTTGCTCGTGATGCTGGGGACGTTTGCCGGCACCTTCGGCGGACCGGGCAGGGCGCTCGGCAAACTGGTGGAATCCGGCGTCTCATTCCTCGGCCTTCTGCTCACCCTCGCTCTCAACGATGCCGGCGCGCCGGTGTGGGTGCGCACGCTCTTTCTGGACGCGGTGCTCGGCGGAGTCGGCGGCGTGCTCTCGTTTCTGCCTCAGGTGTCGCTCCTGTTTCTGTTTCTCTCCATCCTCGAGGACAGCGGCTATATGGCCCGCGCCGCCTTCATCACGGACCGGCTTCTGCGAAGGATCGGGCTCACCGGACGCTCGTTTATTCCGATGCTCATGGGATTTGGCTGCACAACGCCGGCCATCATGGCCGCCAAGGGCATGGGCAGCGAAAGGGAACGCCGGCTCACGATTTTGCTGACGCCGTTTATGTCCTGCAGCGCGCGGCTGCCGATCTACGGGCTCTTCGCCGGCATCTTTTTTACAAAGCACCAGGGGCTCGTCATCCTCTCAATGTACCTCACCGGCATGCTGGCGGCGGTTCTCTGCGGGCTACTGCTCAAAGGCACCGTCTGCCGGGGCGAATCATCGGCCTTTGTGATGGAACTGCCGCCCTACCGCCTGCCCGCCCCGGCAAACCTCGCGCTGCACGTCTGGGAAAAGTGCCGCGGCTTTCTCGTCAAGGCCGGCACCGTCATCTTCGCGATGAGTGTCGCCGCTTGGTTTCTTCAGAATTTCGGTCCGCCGCTCCACATGGTGGAGGACCCCGCCGAAAGCTTCTTCGGCATCTTCGGGCGGTGGATCGCACCGGTCTTTGCGCCGCTGGGCTTCGGCAACTGGCAGTCCTCTGCCGCCCTGCTGACCGGGCTTGCCGCTAAAGAGACGGTGGTCTCCACGCTCTATATCGTCTTCGGCGACGAGGGGATCGCCGCAGCCTTCACGCCGGTCTCCGCTTTTTCGTTCATGCTGTTTTGCCTGCTCTACATGCCCTGTATGTCGGCCTTCGTCACGGTGAAAAAGGAACTGGGAAGCTGGTGGGCCGCCTGTCGGAACGCGCTCTTTCAGACCACCGTCGCGTGGCTCGTCGCCTTCGCCTTTTATCAAACCGCCTCCATGATCGGGCACATTTTCGGGGAAGGGTCCTCGGGGCGGGATGTGGCTCTGGCCGCCTTCATCTTAGCGGCCTTTGCGCTGATCGCGCTCGCGTTATCCGTTTTGTATAAAAGCCTCCGGAATTTCATCGGGGGAGACCGGCCGGAGGGCTGCGCGGGCTGCCCGATGCAACACCGCTGTAAACAAAAAAATAAGCCGTAAACAAGGAAGACCGGACGACAGAGCTTAAAGCTCCGCCGCCCGGTCTTCCGGCTATATCTTTATCAGAGGACCGCGCCGATGTCCTTCACCAGCTCGTCCACTGCTTCGGGTTTCGTTGCCCAGCTTGTGCAGAAACGCACCGCGCTGTGCGTATCGTCGATGCGCGTCCAGTAGGAATACGCGTATTTTTCGGCGAGTTTCGCAAGCGCCTCGTCCGGCAGAATCGGGAACTGCTGATTCGTATAGCTGTCGTAGAGGAAGGAGCATCCCTTCGCCGCAAACGCTTCGCGGATGCGCATGGCAAGCTCATCCGCCTGCTTCGCCACACGGAAATAAAGCCCGTCGGCAAGCGCCGTCTCAAACTGGATACCGAGCAGCCTCCCTTTCGCCAGCATGGCGCCCTGATGCTTGATCATATAGCGAAAATCTTTTTTGAGCGCGTCGGCCATGATGACGACCGCCTCGCCGAACAGAAGACCGACCTTTGTGCCGCCGATATAAAAGACGTCGCAGAGATCCGCAATATCCTCGATCGTGAGATCATTTGCCGTGCTCATCAAGCCATAGCCAAGACGGGCGCCGTCTATGAAGAGCCAGAGGCCGTGGGCGCGGCAGACTTTGCTGATGGCCGTGAGCTCGGCTTTGGTATAGAGCGTACCGTTCTCCGTCGGCTGAGAAATGTAAACCATGCCCGGCTGAACGATATGCTCATGGGTGGTGTCGCTCCAGTGGGCCTCATAATAGGTTTCTACCTGCTGCGCGGTGATCTTGCCGTCGCTGCTCGGAAGAGGCAGTACCTTGTGTCCGGTGGCTTCAACCGCTCCGGTCTCGTGGCAGTTGATATGGCCGGTGGAGGCGCTGATGGCTCCCTGATACGGCCGAAGCGCGGCGGCGATGACCGTGAGGTTGGCCTGCGTGCCGCCGACCAGAAAATGCACGTCGGCATCCTCCCGGCCGCAGAGCTTTTTAATGGTCTGACGCGCTTTCTCGCAATACTCGTCCTCGCCGTAGCCGGGCGTCTGGCAGAGATTGGTTTCCTGAAGCTTTTTCAGAATCTCGGGGCAGCAGCCCTCGTTATAATCGCACTCAAAACGAAGCATCGAAACACCGCCTTTTTTAAATAATCACCCGATTATTATAACAGCGGCGTTCATGCAATGCAAGGCTTACCCGCAGAGTTCCCTCTTGAGTTTTTCAAGGATCTTCTTTTCTTTCCGGGAGACCTGCACCTGCGTCATGCCGAGGCGCGCGGCGGCCGCGGACTGGGTCATGCCCTTATAATATCTTAAAATAATCAGAGCGCGTTCCTTTTTATCGAGCGTCTGCACCGCCTGCGCCGTGGAGAGGCGCTCGGTGACGGCTTCCTCCGGAGAATCGACCGGCACATCCGTCTGGCCGCCGTTTCCGTCCTCGTCGTCCACCGTCAGCGAGATGACCGGCGTGGCCGAACAGATCGCCTCGGTGACCGCCTCCTCGGAGACAAGCAGCTTCTGCGAAAGTTCCGAGATGGTGGGTTCCCTGCCCTCCCGCAGCAAAAAGAATTCCCGTTCCCTGCCGACTTTCAGGGAGAGTTCCTTCAGCGTCCGGCTGACCTTGACCGTGCCCCCATCCCGGAAGAGCCGCCGGATTTCCCCGAGGATCACCGGCACCGCATAGGTCGAGAAGCATACGCCGCGGTTCCGGTCGAAGGCGTCGAAAGCCTTGACAAGGCCCATGCAGCCGGCTTGAAAAAGGTCGTCGTACTCGATGCCCCGCCCCGTGAAGCGGTGCGCGCAGGCGTGCACCAGCCCGAGATTCCGCTCAATCAGTTCCGCTCTGTTTCCGGCAAGCGTTTCCGCCATGTTACCGCCCTTTCGACACGATGGATTTCTCGAGGGTGACGACCGTGCCCGCGCCGAGCTCCGACCGGACGCGAAGCTTATCCATAAACGACTGCATGATGGAAAAGCCTAAGCCCGAGCGTTCTTCGGTCTCGCAGGTCGTAAACAGCGGCTCCATGGCCCGTTTGACGTCTGCGATCCCGCAGCCCTTATCTTTTACCCGGATGACGACGCGGCCGCCCTCGTAGATTTTGACGTGTATGTAGATCGGGCCGAGGCAGTCCCGGTAGGCATGTACGATGCAGTTTGTCACGGCTTCGGAGACGGCGGTGCGGATATCCGCGAGCTCCTCGCAGTTCGGATCGAGCGGTGTCAAAAAAGCCGCCACCGCGCTCCGGGCAAAGGCCTCGTTGCTGGAGCGGCTCTCAAATTCCAATTTCATATCATTGACCGGCTTCTGATACGGCAAGGCTCAGACCTCCATTTCCTCGGGCGTTTTTGTGGTAAGCAGCTTCTCCAGCCCGGCGAATTTCATAACCTTTTTGATCTGCTTTGAGGCGTTGGCGATCATGATCTCGCCGGAAAGCTCCTTCATCAGGCGCAGCCGCCCCATGACGAGGCCGATGCCGGAGCTGTCCATAAATGTCACGCCGTTAAAATCCAGCACCAGGTACTCCGGCCAGGTGCGCTCGACGGCGAGGTCGATCTCCTGCCGCAGTTCCCCGGCGGTATGGTGGTCGATCTCGCCGGAAAGCCGCGCCGTCAGCGTTCTGCCGTCCGCTGAAATTCTGACAGGCATATCCTCCGCCTCCTCTTTCCGGGATCAATAAAAAAGAGCCTCTATGATGTTTATCATAGAGGCTTGTCCGTTCTTTTTCTGTCGAAAGCAGAGCGTCCGTGAAATTTTATTTTTCCTGCTCCGCGAGCTTCCGTCCCATGAGCACGCCCATTACCGAGGCCATCATCAGGCCGCGGGTCCAGCCGCTCGAATCGCCGAGGCAGTGCAGGCCCGGAAGATTTGTATTGAAATCCTTATCCATTTCGACCTTGTTGCTGTAAAACTTGAGCTCCGGCGAATAGAGCAGCGTCTCGCTCGACGCGAAGCCCGGCACGACCTTATCCATGGCCTGAATAAAGTTGATGATGTTGACCATTGAGCGGTAAGGGAACGCGGCGGTGATATCGCCCGCGACGGCATCCTTGAGCGTCGGGCGGACGTTGGACTGCGAGAGCTCCTTTTCCCAGGTGCGCTTGCCGTCGAGGATGTCGCCATAGCGCTGGACGAGGATCTTGCCGTCCGCGAGCATGTTGGTGAGCTCCCCGATCTTCTTCGCGTACTCGATCGGCTGGTTGAACGGATAGGTGAAATTGTGGGAGCAGAGAATGGCCAGGTTGGTATTATCGGATTTGATGTCTTTATAGCTGTGGCCGTTGACGACGGCGAGGTCGTTGTCGTAGTTCTCCTGACTGACGAAGCCGCCGGGGTTCTGGCAGAACGTGCGCACCTTATTGCGGAAAGGTTCCGGATAGCCGATCAGCTTGCTCTCATAGAGGACGGAGTTGACCTCCTCCATGATCTCGTTGCGCACTTCCACGCGTACGCCGATGTCGACGGTGCCCGGGCGGTGCTGAATGCAGTGGCCCTCGCAGAGCTTCTCCAGCCAGTCCGCGCCGCGGCGGCCGGTGGCAATGACGGTCTCGTCGGCCTCGATCTCATCCTCTCCCTCTTTGCTGCGGACCTTGACGCCCTTGCAGACGTCTCCCTCGAACAGCAGATCGTCGCATTCGTAGCCGAAGAGCAGCTCGACGCCGTTCTCCTTCAGGTAATTTTCGATGGAGAGATAGAGCGCCTGGGCCTTCTCCGTGCCGAGATGGCGGATCGGGCAGTCGATCAGGCGAAGTCCGGCCTGAATCGCGCGGCGGCGGATCTCCTTCTTTTCTTCCTCGTGGTCGAGGCCCTCGACGTGCTCATCCGCGCCGAATTCAAGATAGATTTGGTCGGCGTAACCGATCGTCTCCTGCGCAAGCGTCTCCCCGACAAGCTGCGGCAGATCGCCGCCGACGTGACAGCTCAGGGAGAGCTTTCCGTCGGAAAACGCGCCCGCGCCGGAAAAGCCGGTGGTGATATGGCAGTAGGGCTTGCAGTTCATACAGACGCCGGTCTTGCTTTTTGGGCAGCGGCGGTTTTCGATGGGTTGGCCTTTTTCCACGATGGTGATGTGCTTTTTGCTGCCGCGGCGGATCAGTTCGATGGCCGTAAAGATGCCGGCAGGCCCGGCACCGACAATGACGACGTCCGTTTTCATCTGTTCAGCTCCCCTTTAAGAATACAAAAGAATTATAGCATAAAATAACGGGATATTCATCAAGAAACCATGAACGGTCCGCAAAAAGAATCCCCCTTGAAAAGGTTCTCGGACCCGTTTTTGGTCGAAAAAAGAATCCTTTTCGTATTTTTTAGTGAAATTTCTACTTTCCGGTTCCGCTACGCGGCGATTTTGATGCGGCGGGACCGGAAATCGGCAGAATCTTCCGCCAAAAACGGAAAAAAGCGGCCCGCCCTTTTCAGGGGAGAGCCGCTGTTTTTGATCGGATATTCCTTTATACCAACTCGATGATCGCCATTTCAGCGGCGTCTCCGCGGCGCGGGCCGATACGGATGATTCTGGTATAGCCGCCGTTTTTGCCGGCATATTTCGGCGCGATTTCATCAAAAAGCTTTTTGGAAACGGCTTCTTTTGTAATGAAGGAATACGCGTGACGCTTGGAAGTAAGATCATTGGCCTTGGCCGTCGTGATCATTTTCTCGGCCACGGCGCGGACTTCCTTTGCACGGGTGACGGTGGTCTCAATCTTGCCGTTTTCAAGCAGATAGGTCACCATCGCGCGGAGCATCGCTCTTCTGTGGTCGGAAGTGCGTCCGAGCTTTCTTGTTCCTGGCATCGAAATTCACTCCTTTTCGGTTCAGTCTTCATCCTTGCTGAGGTTGAAACCAAGGGATTCAAGCTTGGTGACAACTTCTTCAAGGGATTTCTTTCCGAGGTTGCGGACTTTCATCATGTCGTCCTCGGATCTGCTGATGAGATCTTCTACCGTGTTGATGCCCGCGCGTTTGAGGCAGTTAAAGCTGCGCACGGACAGGTCAAGTTCTTCAATGGTCATCTCAAGGACTTTCTCTTTGCTGTTGTTGTCCTTTTCCACCATGATCTCGCCCTGATAGGCGTCTTCCGAGAGATCCACGAACAGATTGAGATGTTCGTTGAGGACCTTGGCTCCCAAAGAGACGGCTTCCTTTGCAGAAATTGTGGAATCCGTCCACACCTCGAGCGTCAGCTTATCGTAATCGGTAATCTGGCCGACACGGGTGTTTTCTACGGTGTAATTCACCTTCAACACGGGGGTATAAATACTGTCTACCGGGATAACGCCGATGGCGGGCTGCATATTCTGCTTATTTCTTTCGGCGGAAACATAGCCCCGGCCTTTATCCAAAGTAATTTCCATAAACAGCTTGCCGTCGGTATCCAAAGTCGCAATGTGCATATCCTTATCCAGGATCTCGACCTCGGAATCGGCCTGAATTGAACCGGCAGTGACTTCGCCTTCGCCTTGCTCATCAATTACAACAACCTTCGGGCCGTCGCAGTGCAGTTTCGCGATCAGGCCTTTGATGTTGAGGATGATCTCGGTGACGTCCTCTTTGACCCCGGGTATCGTCGAAAATTCATGACGGACACCGTCGATCTTAACGGAGTTCACAGCAACGCCGGGAAGGGAGGAGAGCAGTACGCGTCTCAGGCTGTTGCCGAGTGTCGTTCCGAATCCGCGCTCCAGCGGCTCGACGATGAACTTTCCGTAACTTGGATTGCTCTCGTCCACTTCGGCTTCGATTCTCGGCTTTTCTATTTCTAACATCTAAGTCCCTCCTTTATGGGGTTATAAAACCCTAATCCGCATTCCCCTGTCAGTTAGTTCAGCAAACTGCTTACTTGGAATACAGCTCGACGATCAGGTGCTCCTCGACATCGAGGTCAATATCCTCGCGGTTCGGGAGTTCATTGACTTTGACGAGCATTTTTTCAGGATCAACTTCCAGCCATTTCGGGATCGGATGCGCGCTGTTGGCTTCGATGACCGCTTTCAGCTTCTCGCTGGAACGGCTCTTCTCGGCAACGGCAATGGTGTCGCCGACCGTCGTCAGGATGGAGGGGATGTTGGCTTTATGACCGTTGAGGGTATAATGGCCGTGACGAACCAGCTGGCGGGCTTCTTTTCTGGAGGAAGCGAGGCCGGCGCGGTAGACCACATTGTCCATGCGGCTCTCAAGGATTCTGAGCAGGTTTTCACCGGTATGGCCGGCCTGCTTGGTAGCAAGCTCGAAATAATGGGCAAACTGGCTCTCCAGAACGCCGTAATATCTCTTGGCCTGCTGTTTTGCACGCAGCTGGATTCCGTATTCGGAAGTCTTTTTGCGGCTCTGGCCATGCATGCCGGGGGCGTAGGCTCTGCGGTTTATCGCGCACTTTTCGCTGAAGCATCTTTCCCCTTTGAGGAAGAGCTTCTTGCCCTCACGACGGCACAGTCTGCAAACGGAGCCTGTATATCTTGCCATGTGTAAATAGCACCTCCAATTAATGGTATAAAACTATACGCGGCGTCTCTTCGGCGGGCGGCATCCGTTGTGCGGGATCGGCGTGACATCCTTGATCATGGTCACTTCGAGACCGGCGGACTGCAGCGCGCGGATAGCGGATTCACGGCCGGAACCCGGGCCTTTGACGTAAACTTCAACCGTTTTGAGACCATGCTCCATCGCGGCTTTCGCGGCGGTTTCGGCAGCGGTCTGCGCGGCGTACGGCGTGGATTTTCTGGAACCACGGAACCCGAGACCGCCGGCGCTTGCCCAGGAGATCGCGTTGCCGCGGACATCGGTAATGGTTACGATCGTATTATTGAAGGTGGACTGAATATGGGCGGAACCACGTTCAATATTCTTTTTCTCTTTGCGGCGGCGGGAAACAGCTTTTTTAGCAGTAGCAGCTTTCGGCATTTTGTGTTATGTCCCTCCCTCTTGATTATTTCTTCTTATTAGCAATGGTCTTTTTCGGACCTTTGCGGGTTCTTGCATTGGTTTTGGTTCTCTGCCCGCGGACGGGGAGACCTTTTCTGTGGCGGACACCGCGATAGCATCCGATTTCAACCAGACGCTTGATATCCATTGCGGTTTCACGGCGCAGATCGCCTTCCACAATCAGATGTTTGTCGATGTACTCACGCAGGGTGGCGGCATCATCTTCACTAAGATCTTTGACACGGATCGAGGGATCGATGCCGGTTTCTGTAAGGATCTTGGAAGCGGTTGTGCGGCCGATGCCGTAAATATAGGTGAGACCGATCTCGATCCTCTTGTTTTTCGGCAGGTCAATACCAGATATACGAGCCATAGAATACTTGCACCTCCGTTCTTTTTGAATCAGCCCTGACGCTGTTTATGTTTCGGATTGGAGCAGATGACCATCAGGCGGCCTTTGCGTTTGATGATCTTGCATTTCTCACAGATAGGTTTTACGGAAGGTCTGACTTTCATAAACTTATACCTCCTTCACTTGGAACGCCATGTGATGCGGCCTTTGGTGAGATCGTATGGCGACATCTCGACCGTCACCTTATCTCCGGGGAGGATCCGGATGAAATTCATGCGAAGCTTTCCGGAGATATGGGCCAAAATCTGGTAGCCGTTGGGCAGCTCAACCCTGAACTGCGCGTTCGGAAGAGACTCCACAACGGTGCCCTCTATTTCAATCACGTCTTCTTTGGACAAGCAAATTCCCTCCCTCGTCTGTCATGTTGAATTCCGCAAGCGCGGCGCGAAGTTTTTTGTTGGTTTCGCAGTCTTCCGGTTTGAGCACCGTATTGGTCGGTGCCAGGTGCCGCACGTTTTTGCGTTTCGGCTTCTCCACTTTACGCAGTCTGCCGTCCGCAATATACGCGAAGCTCCCGTTTTCCGCAAGAATAACGAAATAACCTCCGCTATCTTTTCCGGCTTTCGACCGGACCACTTGTCTGAGCATCCGGCACCTCTCAAGGCAGCGTCAGAATGACGGGGCCGTCTTTCGTGATTGCTATGGTGTGCTCAAAGTGGGCGGAATAGCTTCCGTCCGAGGTCCGGACCGTCCATCCGTTGGAATCGGTGTGGGTGAAGCGGCCGCCGGCGTTGACCATCGGCTCAATGGCGATGACCATGCCGTTTACCAGCCGCAGCCCGTGGCCGGGCTTGCCAAAATTCGGGACTTCCGGATCCTCGTGAACGTCGCGGCCGACTCCGTGCCCCGTATAATTGCGGATGACGGAATAGCCTCTTTCTTCCACGTAGGACTGCACGGCCCAGGAAATATCTCCGATCCGATTGCCCGTGAGCGCCTGCGCGATGCCCTGATAGAGGCTTTCGCGCGTGGTGTCCAGCAGCCGCTGGGCTTCCGGAGAGATTTTGCCGACTGCGAAGGTCGCAGCGTTATCGCCGTGGTATCCCTCCACGCATGCGCCCACGTCAATGGTGACGATGTCGCCCTCGACCAGAACCCGGCTGCCCGGGAAGCCGTGGATGATCTCGTCGTTGACGGAGATGCACGCCGTGGCCGGAAATCCTTCATAATTGAGAAACGATGGAGTAGCTCCCTGGAATACGATGAAGTCATGGATGAGCTTGTCGATTTCTCCGGTCGTGATGCCGGGTTCGACTGCTTCGCCGCCGGTCTTCAGTGCCAGAGCGGAAATCCTTCCCGCCTCGCGGAGCATCGAAATCTCGGTGGCAGTTTTGACGATCACCATGATCAGACCCCCAGAGCCTGCAGCGTCAGGCGGGTGGTCTCTTCGATGCTGATCTCGCCCGGAACAACTGCGAGCTTGCCTCTTTGTTCGTAGAAACCCTTCAGAGGCTCGGTCTGAACATGATAGACTTTGAGGCGGGCCTTGATGGTTTCCGGAAGGTCGTCCTTCCTCGTGATGATCTCTCCGCCGCATTTCGGGCAGATCATATCCGCAGGAGGCGGACTGTTTTTGATGTGGAACGGAGCCCCGCACTGAATGCAGACGCGCCTGCCGGAGAGACGCTCGAGAATCACGTCGTCCGAAACCTTTATCTCAATGGCGATATCGATCCGGATGCCGGACTGCTCGAGAGCCTCCGCCTGAGGAACGGTGCGCGGGAATCCATCCAGAATAAACCCGTTTTTGCAGTCATCCTGGGCGAGACGCTCTTTAATGAGGGAGATGACCAGCTCATCAGGAACCAGAGAACCGGATTCCATATAGGTTTTGGCCTGCAGGCCCAGCTTGGTTCCGTTTTTGACAGCTTCGCGGAGAATGTTGCCCGTGCTGATGGTCGGAATTCCGAGTTTCTCTTTCAGAACTTCGGCCTGGGTGCCTTTGCCGGCGCCCGGAGCTCCGAGAAGAATAATATTCATGCTGATAACCTCCTAACCGCTTATTCCAAGAAACCCTTGTAGTGGCGCATCATCATCTGAGATTCCAGAGATCTGGAGGTCTCGAGTGCAACGCCGACCACAATGATAATCGTCGTACCGCCAAGGGAGATGTTCATATCGAACAGCGCGCCGAGCAGAATCGGCAGCAGCGCGACAATCGAAAGGAACATGGCGCCGATGAAGGTCACCTTGCCGATCACTCTGCTGATGAAGTCGCTGGTCGGACGGCCGGGACGGATGCCCGGGATGCCGCCGTTATTCTTTTGCAGCTGATTGGCCATCTCGATGGGGTTATACTGGATCGCTACATAGAAGTAGCTGAAGGCGATAATTAAAAGGAAATACAGCAGAGCGTAGCTCCAGCTTCCGGTGTCGAAGATCGAAAACAGGCCGTCCCAGAAACCGCCTTCCTTGACTTTCACGAAAGCCTCGATGGTCGCAGGAACAGAGAGCAGGGCGCTGGCGAAGATGATCGGCAGCACGCTTGCCATGTTGACCTTGACCGGAAGGAAAGTGGACTGGCCGCCGTACTGTTTTCTGCCGACGACTCTTTTCGCATACTGAACCGGGATCCGGCGCTCCGAGCTGTCTATCAGGGTGATAAACGCGGTGAGGATCAGGAAGATCGCAATCACGGCCGGAACAAAGATCCAGTACTTGAATTCACCGGCGACCGCCTTTTGCAGGTAAGCCCACATCGTGCTGACGAGGGCCGGCGCGCCGGAAACGATACCGGCGAAGAGGAGCATCGAAATTCCGTTTCCGATGCCGTTCTCATCAATCCGCTCGCCGAGCCACATGCAGAGCATGCCGCCCGCGGTAAACATGAAGAGAATCGTCACAAGAACGAGAAGGTTCTGCCATTTCATCGGGAAGGATTCGACGGCGTTGTAGCTCTTCAGCGTCACATAGTAGGCGTAGGACTGAACCAGCGCAAGACCGACCGTGGAATACCGGGTGATCTTGTTGAGCTTTTTGCGTCCCTCCTCGCCCTCTTTTGCGAGCCGCTCCAGGGCGGGAATCGCAACTGTGAGCAGCTGGATGACGATGGAAGCGGTGATGTACGGGGAGATGGAAAGCGCAAGCAGTGTCGCCTGAGAAAGGGCACCACCGGTGAGCATGTTCAGATAGCCGAGCAGGTTGCCCGCGTTGGCGCTGAGCATGGCGGCAAGGCTCGAAGTTTCCAGGAACGGCACCGGGATAGCCGAGCCGATGCGGAAAATGATGATGATCATCAGGGTGTAGAGAATCTTCTTCCGGAGATCATCGATTTTCCATGCATTTTGGAAAACTTTGAACATCTTACTTCACCTCGGCCTTTCCGCCAGCCTCCTCGATCTTCTGCTTCGCAGACGCAGAAAAAGCAGCTACCTGAACGGTAAGCTTTTTCGTCAGCTCGCCAACACCGAGGATTTTGACTCCGTCGAGGGTTTTCTTCAGCAGGCCGGCTTCAACAAGGGCCTGTTCATCCACTTCGGCTCCATCGTCGAAGATCTCAAGGTCCTTGACGTTGACGGTTGCGTATCTGGTGTTGAAAATATTGACAAATCCGCGTTTCGGAATCTGTCTCTGGAGAGGCATCTGGCCGCCCTCGAATCCCGGACGGATGGAGCCGCCGGAACGGGCCTTCTGGCCTTTGTGGCCTTTACCGGAGGTCTTGCCGTTGCCGGAACCATGACCTCTGCCTCTACGAAAAACATCGCATGTGGCGCCGGGCGCCGGTGCGAGTTCGTGCAGTTTCATACCTGTCCCTCCTTATTCTTCGGTAACCTCGACCATGTGGCTGATTTTTGCGATCTTGCCGCGGGTCGCAGCGTTGTCGGGCTGGATGGTCTCGTCACCGATCCTGCGAAGGCCAAGGGATTCCGCAACAGCGATCTGATTATCCAGTTTGTGGATGAAGCCCTTGGTGAGCTTAATTTTCAGCATTGCCATATCTGTTTCCCTCCTTAGCCCAGGATCTCTTCAACGGTCTTTCCGCGGACGGCGGCAACCTGATCCGCATTTCTAAGCGCGCACAGGCCATCCATCGTTGCAGAAACAACGTTGCAGGGATTGTTGGAACGGATGCATTTGGTACGGATGTCGCGGATGCCGACGGTCTCAAGAACCGCACGGACCGCGCCTCCGGCGATAACGCCGGTGCCTTCGGGAGCCGGTCTCATCAAAACACGGCCGGCGCCGAATTTGCCGATGACCTCGTGGGGGATTGTGGTCCCTTTGAGGGCGACATGATGCAGATTTTTCTTCGCGTCTTCAATGCCTTTGCGGATTGCGTCCGGAACCTCGGCAGATTTGCCGATGCCGAAGCCGACAGTGCCGTTTCCGTCACCGACGACCACGAGGGCCGCGAACTTCATAATACGTCCGCCTTTGACGGTCTTGGATACGCGGTTGATGGCCACTACTCTTTCCGTGAGGTCGAGCGTGGAAGCGTCTATTAAAGCCAACTGTATCCCTCCTTGTTAGAACTGAAGTCCGCCTTCGCGGGCTCCTTCTGCCAGCTCTTTGACACGGCCATGATAAATATAGCCGCTGCGGTCGAAAACGACGGAAGTAACGCCCTTTTCAACTGCTCTCTGGGCAACGAGTTTTCCGATCTCATGGGCGGCGTCTTTGTTTCCGCCATTGTTCTCAAAGCTCTTTTCGACGGTGGAAGCGGCAGCAATGGTCACGCCGTTAAGATCGTCGATGATCTGAGCATAAATATGCTTAGAGGAGCGGAAGACGTTGAGACGCGGGCGCTCGGGGGTGCCGCTGATCTTATTGCGGACACGGTAGTGTCTTTTGATCCTGGCGGCGTTTTTGTCCAGCTTAGTCACCATATCATTTCACTCCTTTACTTTTTGCCCTTGCCGGCTTTGCCTTCCTTGCGGATGATATACTCGCCGACATAGTGGATTCCCTTGCCCTTATAAGGCTCGGGCGGACGTTTCTCGCGGACTTCCGCAGCGAACTGGCCGACCTTCTGTTTGTCGGTGCCGCTGATGACGATCTTGGTCAGCGCGGGAACGTCGATCGAGATGCCTTCCGGCGCGGGCATGAAGACCTGATGGGAATACCCAAGGTTCATGACCAGTTGATTGCCCTCTTTGGCGGCTTTGTATCCGACGCCGGCGATCTCCAGCTCTTTGGTGAAGCCGGTGGTGACACCGGTGACCATGTTGGCGACCAGCGAACGGGTCAGGCCGTGAAGGCTCTTGTTTTCGTTGGAATCATCCGGGCGGGACACGAGGATCTCGCCGTTTTCAGCCTTGATCATCATCTCAGGCCGAAAGCTCTGTGTCAGGGTACCTTTCGGGCCCTTTACCGTCACGGTGTTGCCGTCGATAGTGACGTCGACGCCGGCCGGAATAACAATCGGTTTTCTGCCGATACGAGACATTCCGTTTCCCTCCTTCTTACCAGATGAACGCGAGGACTTCGCCGCCTACGTTCTCTTTTCTCGCCTGTTTATCCGTCATAATGCCCTTGTTGGTGGACAAGATGGCGATGCCGAGGCCTTTGAGAACTCTGGGCATATCCTCAACGTTTGTATAAATCCGAAGGCCCGGTTTAGAAACTCTGCGCAGGCCCTGGATAACCGGGGTTTTATTTTCGCCGTACTTCAGCGTGATGTGGATGGTACCCTGTTTGCCGTCCTCGATGACCTGAATGGATTTGATGTATCCCTCATCCAGGAGAATCTGAGAAATGGCTTTCTTCATATTAGAAGCGGGCACATCGACCGTCTCATGCTTCGCGTCGTTCGCGTTTCTGATTCGGGTCAGCAAGTCAGCGACTGTATCGGTGATATGCATTCCGTCAACCTCCTTTGCTCTCTCTTGTTACCAGCTTGCCTTCTTCACGCCGGGGATCTCGCCTTTATAGGCCAAATTCCTGAAGCAGATGCGGCAAATGCCATATTTGCGAAGATAGGCATGGGGCCTTCCGCAGATTTTGCAGCGCGTATAAGCTCTGGTGGAGAACTTCGGCTCTCTTTTCTGCCTGACCTTCATGGACGTTTTAGCCATTTTTTAAATTCCTCCTATCCCTGCACCTTTTCAAACGGAGCGCCCATTAAAGCGAGCAGCTCACGGGCTTCTTCATCGGTTTTCGCAGTGGTCACGAAGCAGATATCCATGCCGCGGATCTTGTCGATTTTGTCGTACTCGATCTCCGGGAAGATCAGCTGCTCTTTGAGGCCCATGCTGAAATCACCGCGTCCGTCGAAGCCGTTGGCGCTGATTCCGCGGAAGTCTCTGACTCTCGGCAGAGCGATGTTGAAGAGACGATCCATGAAATCATACATTCTCTCGCCGCGCAGAGTCACCTTTGCGCCGATAACCATGCCTTCACGGAGCTTGAAGTTTGCAACGGATTTTTTTGCCTTGCAGATGACCGGTTTCTGACCGGTGATGGTCGCAAGATCGGCAAGGATGGCATCCATCACTTTGCTGTTATCTTTCGCATCTCCGGCAGCAACGTTGACAACGATCTTTTCGAACTTCGGGATCTGCATGGGGCTCTTGTAACTGAATTTCTTCATCAGCGCAGGAGCGACCTCGCTGGTGTAAAACTCCTTTAATCTGGCCATGTTTTTTCCTCCCTACTCAAAAAGTTTCGCCGCAGACTTTGCACAGACGTTTTTTGCTTCCGTCGGCAAGGGTCTTGTGGGCCAATCTGGTCGGCTTGCCGCATTTCGGGCAGACAAGCATAACCTTGCTGGCGTAGATGGCGCTTTCGACTTTGACAAGTCCGCCTTCTTCACCAACTTTGCGGGGCTTGACGTGCTTGGTGGAAATGTTGCAGCCCTCAACGATCACTTTGCCTTCGGAAGGGCTCACTTCCATCACTTTGCCCGTCTTGCCTTTATCTCTGCCGGAGATGATGACGACCTTATCGCCGGATTTGACATGTACTTTTTTCAATCGTAGCACCTCCTATCAGAGTACTTCGGGCGCGAGGCTCAGAATCTTCAGGTAATCCTTGTCGCGGAGCTCACGGGCGACCGGTCCAAAGATACGGGTTCCACGCGGGTTATTGTCCTCGCGGATGATGACGGCGGCGTTCTCGTCGAAACGGATATAGCTGCCGTCCTCACGACGGAGACCTTTGGCCGAGCGGACAATCACGGCTTTGACGACATCGCCTTTTTTGACCATGCCGCCCGGGGCCGCTTTTTTAACACTGGCAACAACAACGTCGCCGATGTTTGCATATTTTTTTCTGGTGCCGCCGAGCACGCGGATGCACATGAGTTCTTTCGCTCCGGTGTTGTCGGCTGCTTTCAGATAAGACTGCATCTGAATCACAGATAGTTCCTCCTTTCCGTCCGGCTCTTATTATTTCGCTTTTTCAATGATCCGGATGACTCTCCAGTGTTTCTCTTTGGACAGAGGACGGGTCTCCATAATTTCAACACGATCGCCGATTCCGCATTCGTTTTTCTCGTCATGCGCTTTAAACTTAACGGATCTATTTACAAATTTCTTGTAAAGGGGGTGCTGAACGCGATCCGCGATCCGGACGACGACGGTTTTTTCCATCTTATCGCTCACGACCGTACCGATTCTGGTTTTTCTAAGGTTTCTTTCTTCGTTCACAGCTTTATCCTCCCTTCCTTTACTGCTTCGCCTTGAGCTCGTTTTCGCGGAGAATGGTCTTCACGCGGGCGATATCCTTTTTGACCTCTTTGAGGCGCATCGGATTCTCGAGCTGGTTAATGGCATGCTGGAATCTCAGGTTAAAAAGCTCGGCCTTGAGATCGGAAAGCTTTTTCTCGAGATCAGTTTGGTTGATTGCGCGAACTTCAGCAGCTTTCATTCCCATCAGCCTCCTTCTCTTCCCGTTTCACAAATTTGCATTTGATCGGGAGTTTGTATGCGGCAAGACGCATGGCCTCGCGGGCAACATCTTCCGGGATACCGGCGATTTCAAACAGCACTCTGCCCGGTTTGACGACGGCGACCCAGTGATCAACGGCGCCTTTTCCGGAACCCATTCGAGTCTCGGCCGGCTTCGTGGTGACGGGCTTATCCGGGAAGACCTTGATCCAGACCTGTCCGCCACGTTTCACGTAACGGGTCATGGCAATACGGGCTGCCTCGATCTGATTGGCTTTGAGCCAGCAGGGTTCAAGCGCCATCAGGCCGAATTCGCCGTTGGATACAAAATTACCGCGGTGAGCAGCGCCTTTCATGCGGCCTCTCTGAACCTTGCGGTATTTTACTCTTTTCGGGAGCAGCATCAGCGTTTGCCTCCTTCCCTGCGGGGCTGTTTCTTCACGTCGGCAAGGACGTCGCCGCCATAAATCCAGACCTTGATGCCGACACGGCCGTACGTTGTGGCGGCCTCGGCAAATCCGTAGTCGATATCGGCACGGATGGTCTGCAGCGGGATGGTGCCCTCGTGATAGTGCTCGACTCTTGCGATCTCGGCGCCGCCGAGACGGCCGGAGCACTGGGTTTTGATGCCCTTGGCGCCGAGCTTCATGGCACGGCCGATGGCCTGCTTCATGGCGCGGCGGAAAGAGATTCTGCGCTCGAGCTGGGCGGCGATGTTCTCGGCCACGAGCTGAGCGTTTTTATCCGGGCTCTTGATCTCAACGATGTTGAGGAAGACCTGGATCTTTTCGGGTTTGCCTTTGTTGAGCATGGCTTCGCACTCTTGGCGGAGCTTCTCAATCTCGGCACCCTGGCGTCCGATCACCATGCCCGGTTTGGCGCAGTGAATGTGGATGCGGACCTTGGCGTCGCCGGTGCGTTCAATCTCGATCTTCGGGATGCCGGCCGCATACAGTTTTTGTTTCAGGAATTTGCGAAGATTGTAATCCTCTACAAGCGTATCGCCGAAGACTTCGTCCTTGGCAAACCAGCGGGAGTCCCAATCTTTAATGATACCCACTCTGAAACCGTGGGGATGTACTTTCTGTCCCATTGTTTACCTCCTCCGATTAGTCTTTGTCTCTCAGGACGATGGTGATGTGCGAAGATCTCTTCAGGATACGGAAAGCTTTTCCGTGGTCCCTCGGCTGGATCCGTTTCATCGTCGGGCCGGGAGTTACGAAGCATTCAGCGACATACATGTTGTCTTTGCTCATGCCATGGTTATTCTCTCCATTGGCGACGGCGGATTTGAGGAGCTTCGCAAGCGGCTCACTGGCCGCTTTGGGGGTGTGATTCAGCACTGCCGCCGCGTAGCCGACCGGTTTATTCCGGATCAGATCAAGCACGATCTGAACTTTGCGGGGCGAGATGCGGGCATATCTTAAATAAGCCCTTGCTTCCATTTCATATCCTCCTCTCGGCCTTATTTACCGTTATTCGATTTCTTGGAACCGGCGTGACCCCTGAACGTTCTGGTAGGGGCGAACTCGCCGAGTTTGTGGCCGACCATATCTTCGGTAACATAGACCGGAACATGTTTGCGCCCGTCATGAACGGCAAAGGTCTGCCCCACGAAATCCGGAAAAATCGTGGACGCGCGGCTCCAGGTCTTAAGAACTCTCTTTTCTCCGGCCTTATTCATCTCGCGGACCCTATCGAGGAGCGCGGTCTGGACGTACGGGCCTTTTTTAATACTTCTGCTCATTTCTCCTGTGTGCCTCCTTCCCGATCACTTATTGTTGCGGCGTTTCACGATAAATTTATCGGAACGCTGATGTTTCTTTCTCGTCTTATAGCCCAGCGCGGGTTTGCCCCACGGGGTAACAGGGCCGGGATGTCCGATCGGGGATTTGCCTTCGCCGCCGCCGTGCGGATGGTCGTTCGGGTTCATGACGGAACCGCGGACGGTAGGCCTCCAGCCCATGTGGCGGACACGGCCGGCTTTTCCGAAGTTGACGTTGGCGTGGTCGATGTTGCTCACCTGGCCGATGACCGCGTAGCACTCGTTCGGAATGTTGCGCAGTTCGCCGGAAGGAAGCCTGACCAGGGCATATCTGCCCTCTTTGGCCATCAGCTGCGCCATGACGCCGGCGGCTCTTGCAAGCTGGGCGCCTTTTCCGGGATAAAGCTCAATGTTATGGATAAAGGTACCGACCGGGATGTTGACCAGCGGAAGCGCGTTGCCCGCGATGATGTCGGACTCCGGTCCGGAGACGACTTTATCGCCGGTCTTGACGCCGTGCGGAGCCACGATGTAGCTCTTTTCGCCGTCTTCATACTGGATCAGCGCGATGTGGGCGGAACGGTTCGGGTCGTACTCGATGCCGAGCACTTCTGCGTTCATTCCGAGCTTCTCGCGTTTGAAATCCACGACACGGTATTTGGTCCTGTTGCCGCCGCCGTGATGACGGACGGTGATTCTGCCGTAGCTGTTGCGTCCGGCATGTTTCTTCAGCGGCTCGAGGAGGCTGCGTTCCGGACCGTCTTTGCTCAGACCCGAATAATCGATGCTGGACATTCCGCGGCGGCCGGCCGTTATCGGTTTATAAAACTTGATTGCCATTCAGTTCATCCTCCTTACAGCATGCTCTCGAAGAACTCGATGCCCTTGGAGTCTGCCTTCAGGGTGACGATCGCTTTCTTCCAGTCAGGGGTTTTGCCTACGTGGAGGCCCATTCTCTTGCTGCGGCCGCGGACGCTGATGGTGTTGACTTTTTCAACCTTAACACCAAAGAGCTCTTCGACGGCTTTTGCAATCTCGATCTTGTTGACGGTCTTCAGGACGCGGAAGGTGTATTTCTTCTGCTTGATCGCATCCATGGAAGCTTCGGTGATGACCGGCGCGATGATGATATCCTGAGCGGTTTTCGTCATTTCGCATACACCTCCTCAATCTTCTCGACGGCGTCTTTGACGATTACGAATTTGTCGTAATATAAGATGTCATATACATTTAAAGTATTGGTCAGCGTGGTTTTGACATCCGGAATGTTTCTGGCGCTCTTGACCACGTTGAGGTCGACCTCCGGCATGACGACAAGGGCTTTGCCCTCGGCACCGACGGCTTTGAGCACGCCGATCATGGCTTTGGTCTTGATCTCATCGAGCTTGAGCTGATCGAGCACGACGATCGTGCCCTCGGCAGCCTTGCTCGAAAGGGCGGAAAGCAGCGCCACACGGCGAAGCTTTTTGTTGAGCGCAAAATGATATTTGCGCGGCTTCGGGCCAAGTGCGATTCCGCCGTGCTTCCACTGCGGAGCCCGGATGGAACCCTGACGGGCATGACCGGTACCTTTTTGTCTCCACGGTTTTCTGCCGCCGCCGCGAACTTCGCTTCTGGTCTTAGTGGACTGGGTGCCCTGACGGCGATTGGCAAGGAAGTTGACAACCGCGGCGTGCATGGCAACCGTGTTGGGCTCTACGCCGAAAACGGCATCGGAGAGCTCAACCTTGCCGACGACCTCGCCGGCCATGTTTAACACGTTAACAGTAGGCATTCAACTCTCTCCTTTCTCAGCCGCGCGCAGAGCGTCCGGACTTCTTCTGCGGGTTCGTGCTGATGGCGACAAACCTGTTTTTCGCCTTGACAATCTTGGCGGTGTTGATGATGCTGACGACCGCGCCCTTCGGACCCGGAATGGCGCCCTTGATCGCGATCAGATTGTTGTCGTTGTCGATCTTGACGATCTCAAGATTCTTGATGGTGGTGCGGACAACGCCCATGTGACCAGGGAGCTTTTTGCCCTTGAAGATTCTGGACGGGTCACTGCTCGAGCCCATGGAGCCGATGTGGCGTCCGACCGGGCCGGTGCCGTGCGTCTCGCGCAGACGGCTGAATCCGTAGCGCTTGATGGTGCCGGCATATCCGTGGCCTTTGCTCTTGCCGGCGACGTCGACTTTGTCGCCGACCTGGAACGTATCCGCTTTGATGATGTCGCCGACGGCGAGGGCGGAGCAATCCTCCAGCCGGAACTCGCGGAGATATTTCTTTGCGGCGACGTCCGCTTTGGCGAAGTGGCCTTTGAGCGGCTTGTTGAGATGCTTCTCGGTGATTTCGCCGAATCCGAGCTGAACGGATTCATAACCGTCGTTATCGCGCGTTTTTTTCTGCACAACAACACACGGGCCGGCCTCGACGACCGTAACAGGGATCACCTTGCCCTTTTCGTCAAAAAGTTGGGTCATGCCAATCTTTTTGCCGATGATTGCCTTTTTCATGTTTTCTGCCTCCTTCGGTTATTGGTCGGACGGTGCATCCGACGTGACCTGCTGCTTGTCTTCTTTCTTGATAAAGCCGTCGATCAGAACTTTATCTCGATTTCAACGCCGGCAGGGAGCTCAAGACCGGTAAGAGCCTCGACGGTTTTGTTCGAGGGTCTTAAGATGTCGATGAGTCTTTTGTGTGTGCGGGACTCAAACTGCTCGCGGCTGTCCTTATACTTATGAACAGCGCGCAGGATGGTTACGATCTCCTTCTCGGTCGGGAGCGGGATCGGTCCGGAAACACGGGCGCCGGTGCGCTTTGCGGTTTCCACGATCTTTTCCGCGGCCTGGTCGATCAGCTGGTGGTCGTAGCTTTTGAGTCTGATCCTGATTTTTTCCTTGACTGCCACTTCAATCGCCTCCTGTTTTGGTTCCCAATGATTCACAATGGGGTGACGACCTTTTGAAATACTCTCCACCGTCCCGGGTGTTTCAATCTTCGTCATTAAAAACGGGAAATCCCCGCCGCCACGTGTTCCTTCCAGAATGGCACAGGTATTCCCGGACCGCGCAGATTGCTCCGCGCTTTAACAACAAGACCCCGCCCCGACGGCTCATCACCGGAGGGGCACACTTGGGTGTGCAGTATTTCTTGTCGCCCGGTTTTTAAAATCGGACATACTCGGCGGAAATTCCCTGCCGTACCGGCAGCAACCTCCCGCTTCAACGCATATCTTGCGGCCTTTCAGGCATGCCGAAAAAGCCGCCTGCGCAGTCACGCAAGGTTTATTATATATATAGCAGATTTAAATGTCAAGAATATTTTTTGGGTTTCGGCCGATTTTCTGCGGTTTTTTTGCTGTTTTCGAAAAAACGGCATCATTTTAAAGATTTCGTCCACGCTTTCGCGTGTTTCTGAGGCTTCCGATGCTTATTTTTGCCGTTTTTCTGTAAGTTATTCCCAAGAAAGGATTCCTTTTCCGAAAATGGTTTTGTTGCCTCGCGCCGGAACGAATCGTCGGCGGAGCCGCCGCAAAAGCGCTCGGGCCGCGGGCACTCCCTGCGGCCGAAGCTCCCGAAAAAAAAGAGACCGGATATGCTCCGGTCCCCTTTTGTTGTTTCAATCAGTAGGCCTTGCCCCAATAGATCATCTTTTCCGCCGGTTTGCCGCAGCAGACGCAGGTATCGGCAAGATGCTCCTGATGGAACGGCATGCAGCGGCTGGTGACACCGGCGGCCTGCTCGATCTTGGTTTCGCATTCCGGGTCCCCGCACCACATGGTCTTGATGAAGCCGCTCTTCGTGTTGGCAAGCTCGATCAGTTCCTCCATCGACATAGCGGTGAAGGTGCGGTGCTCGCGGTTGGCAAGCGCCTTCTGATAGAGGGCGCTGCGGACGGCCTCGAGCGCCTTCGGGACTTCGGACTCGAGATCATCAAGAGAGACGGAGAGCTTTTCGCGGCTGTCGCGGCGCACAAGCACGCACTGATTCTGTGCGATATCCCGCGGGCCGATCTCCAGACGCAGCGGCACGCCCTTCATCTCATATTCGGCGAACTTCCAGCCGGCGGAGTTGTCGCTGTCGTCAAGCTTGACGCGGCAGAATTTCGCAAGGCGTTCCCTGACGGCGTTGGCGGCCTCGAGTACGCCCGGCTTATGCTGGGCGGCCGGGACGATGACGACCTGAATCGGCGCGACGGCCGGTGGAAGCACAAGACCGTTGTTGTCGCCGTGAGTCATAATAATGGCGCCAATGATCCGTGTGGAGAGGCCCCACGAGGTCTCATACGGCGTATGAAGCTGATTGTCGCGCCCCGTGAACTGCACGTCGAAAGCCTTGGCGAAGTCGCTGCCGAAATAATGGGAGGTGCCGCTCTGGAGCGCCTTGCCGTCATGCATCAGGGCCTCGATGGTATAGGTGGCCTCGGCGCCGGCAAACTTTTCGCTGTCGGTTTTCTGGCCGCGGACGACCGGAATCGCGAGGCTGTTCTCGCAGAAATCGGCATACACGTTGAGCATCCGCTCGGTCTCGGCGATGCCTTCTTCAGGCGTCTCGTGCATGGTATGGCCCTCCTGCCACAGGAATTCCATCGTGCGCAGGAACGGGCGGGTGGTCTTCTCCCAGCGTACAACGCTGCACCACTGATTATAGAGCTTGGGCAGGTCGCGGTAGGATTTGATCACGTGGGCATAATGGTCGCAAAACAGCGTCTCGGAGGTCGGGCGCACGCACAGGCGCTCCTGAAGCTTTTCGTTGCCGCCGTAGGTGACCCATGCCACTTCCGGCGCGAAACCTTCGATATGGTCCTTCTCCTTCTGGAGCAGCCCCTCCGGGATGAACATCGGCATATAGACGTTTTCGTGACCGGTCTCCTTGAAGCGCGCGTCTAAGATCTTCTGGATATTCTCCCAGATCGCATAGCCGTACGGTCGGAGAATCATGCAGCCGCGGACGCTTGAGTAATCCACAAGCTCGGCCTTTTTCACGACGTCGGTGTACCATTGGGCGAAATCATCCTCCATTGAGGTGATTTCATCCACCATTTTTTTCTGTTCCTCCAATTGTTCCAACTCCTTTACAGCGCGAGGGCCAGATAAACAAAATAGCGGAACCTCCGTTCCACTATTTCATCCGCATATCATTTTTTTGTTCCTTTTTAAAGTGACGTCTCGATGAAACGGACAATGTCCCCGACGGTCTTGATGTTTTCGATCTCCTCATCCGGGATCTCCTTGTCGAATTCTTCCTCAAGGGACATGATGAGATCGACAATATCAAGGGAATCGGCGCCAAAATCCTCGACGATGTTTGAATCCATCGTCACCTGTTCTTCTTCGACATCAAGCTGATCGCAGAGTATTTCCTTGACTTTTTCAAATACCACGGCAATAGCCTCCCAAACTATATTTTCGGGCCTTCCAGAATTGCCCGGGCGATTACTTCACTAAGAATACATGAACAATTTCCCCTTGTCAATATTTTTTTGGTCCGTTGTGCAGGGCAAAAATCTGTGTTATAGTATCCCTGTGCAGAACCATTACGCATGGGGGGTTACATGTTGAAGAAATACGCTTTCATTTTCTCAGGTTATGGCTGCGGCCATCCCGGCATGGGAAAACCTTTTCTGGAAAAATCCGAGGCCTGTCTCGCGCTCTATGCCGCGGCCTCCGTCGACCTCGGCTATGACTGCGCCGCCCTCTCCGTCTCCGGAAAGGCCTCCGAGATTTCCGATCCGCAGAAGGCTTTCCCGCTTCAGGTGCTCCAATCCCTCTCCGTCGCTCTCTGCGCGAAGGAGATCCTGCCGGAAGGGCCTTCCGGCGTGCTGGGATACAGCGCCGGCGAGATTCCGGCCGTCGCCCGCGCCGGAGTCTTTACTTATGAGGATGCGGTGAAAGCCGCCTCGTATTATTCCGATATGCGTCAGGAGGCGCTGAAGGCCGGCACGATGGAATCCTTCCGCCTCACGAACGTCAAGCAGGAATTTGTCAGCCTCGTCACCGATAAAATGACCGACGGCTTCGTGCAGCTGACCGCGGTCGAGGGCCCGGAGCAGACCGTGATCCTCGGCGACCGCGAAGGCATTCAGGCGACGCTCGACGAGCTCAAGAAGCATAAGGTCGTCTCCTGTAAGCTGGAGAACGCTTCGGTCCTCCACTCGATGATCATCAGCGCCTACGCCTCCCACATGCGGGAGGATATGAACGCCCTGCCGCATGAGAAAAATCTCACCATTCCGCTTTATTCCACGTTATATGGAAAGAAATGGGAATCTATTCTCCTGCCCGGCGATTATTTCTACCTTCAGCAAATCAAGGCCGTCCGTCTCTCCGAAGCCGTCGAGGCCGCGGTCAGGGACGGCATCGAGGTATTCCTGATCGCCGGCAAGGACCGCACCCTGCAGAGCGCTGTCAAATCCGTGGCCAAGAACGCCGAAGTGCTGATCGCCGAGGATATCAAAGGGCTCGAAAAGGCCGCCGCCGTCATCGAAAAGGCCTGAACGGATTAAAAAAGCTGCGGAGCCTTTCATGAAATCCCGTGGGCGTCCCCGCCGGGGAAAATCCGGAAACCGGGAACTCCGCTGCGGCCGGGGAACTCCGCATGGCCGGGAAAGGCAGGCCGCCTTACGATATGCTTCAAGGTGAGACTCCGACAGGCATTTCATCGGCGCCGGAAAAAACGCGGCCGGGAGTGAGAAAAGGTCTTTTCCGCCCCCTTTACGGCGGAGAATACCTTCCCGGAAAGGACAATCAGCGCGGCACAGTTTGGAAAAGCCATCAGGCCGTCGAACATATCCGAGATGCCGAGCGCCGCGCCGAATTCGATGCAGGAGCCGAGTACGCCGGCGGCACAAAACAGAATCCGATAGCCATACAGGGCGCTCTTTCGTTTCGTCAGAAAGGAGAGGGCGCTTTCTCCATAGTAGGCCCACCCGATCATGGCGGCGAGCGCGAAGAGAAACGTGGAGGCCGCCAGAAAGACGCCGCCGGCCGTGCCGAAACAGCCGGAAAAGGCCTCCGCCGCCGTATCGCAGCCGCCCGCCAGCAAAACCAGCGCCGTCAGCGTGCAGACGACAATCGTGTCGAGAAAGACCTCGAGAATACCCCAGCATCCCTGAATCCCCGGCTCCCGTTCGGAGGATGCCCCGTGCGCAATCGAAGCCGAGCCGATGCCCGCCTCATTGGTAAACGTGCCCCGCGCAAGGCCGACGCGCACCACCCTCGCGGTCAGGAGGCCCGCAAAACCCCCGGCGGCCGAGCGAAATGAAAAAGCGTCCTCAAAAATCAGCGCCACCGCCTCACCCAAACGTTCCCGAAAAACCGCCAGCGCCGCCGCGGAGCCGGTGATATAGAGTACCGCCATCACCGGCACGAGCACGCCCGAGATCTTCTCCACGCTCCCGCCCTTTCGGAAGATTGCCGCCGCGGTGAGCACGGCAATCAGGAACCCGATCACTGGCTGCGGGATGCTGAGCACGGCAAAGCAGCTCTCGGCGGCGGCTCCGCTCTGGGCCATGCAGCCTCCGCCAAACGAGGCACCGATGCACAGCACGCACCATATTGATGCCAAAATCGGCATTTTCAGGCCTTTTTTGATGTAATACATCGCGCCGCCGCGGAAGCCTTCCTCCCCGCGCTCGTGATACGCTACGGCGAGGGCGGCCTCCGCAAACTTCGTCATCATGCCGAGGAACGCACCGATCCACATCCAGAAGACCGCGCCCGGCCCTCCCGTCAGGATTGCCGCCGAGACGCCGGCGATGTTGCCGGTGCCGACGGTCGCGCCGAGGGCCGTGCTCATCGCCTCAAACGGCGTCGGGCCGGGGCCCTCCCTTTTCCGGAAGAGAGAGCGGATTACCGCGCGGAAAATGCCGCCCGCGCGGCGCAGAGGGAAAAAGCCGCTGACGGCCGTAAACCACAGCCCCGTCCCCAGCAGCACGACCAGAAGGCCCGGCCCCCAGACGAGCGCCGCTCCCTTTGCGACAAGTGTTTCGAGTTCTGTCAAGATCCGCTCCCCCCTTTTCTTTAAAAATACGGAGGAACGGCTCTTTTTATTCACGCCTGTCCCGAAGCGCACCATACAAGAAAGCCCTTCCCAAATCGGGAAGGGCTTTCTTCGGTTGTTTATTATTTTGCGCGGTAGAAAGCTTCGGAGGCCCGGTGCATCATCAGGATGTCGATCTTGGAGGCGATCTCCATCGGCGCATGCATCGAGAGAAGCGGCACGCCGACATCGACGGTATCCACCCCGAGGCGGGAGATGTATTTGGCGACCGTGCCGCCGCCGCCGTTGTCGATCTTGCCGAGCTCACCGGTCTGCCAGAGCACATGTTCCTTATCGAAGAGGCGGCGCACCTCGCCCAAGTATTCGGCCGGCGCGTCGTTGGTGGAGTACTTGCCGCCGGAGCCGGTGTATTTGGTTATCACGATGCCGTAATTGAGATAGGCGGAGTTGTTTTTCTCCGTGACGTCGGGGAAAGTCGGGTCGACCGCGCAGTTGACGTCCGCGGAGATGCACTTGCTCGCGCAAAGGATCGTGCGGCCGGCGATGCCGTAGGGCGCGCCGAGATCCTCGGCGAAATAGGCGAGCATCTTGCCGTTCATGCCGGTCGGGCCGTCGGAGCCGGTCTCCTCTTTATCCGCGAAACAGGCGACCGCCGTGTATTCCGGCACGCCCGCCGCCAAAAGGCCGGTCAGTTCGCCGTAGGCGCAGACGCGGTCGTCGTGACCATAGGCGCCGATCAGCCCGCGGTCGAAGCCCATATCCCGCGCTTTTCCGGCCGGGACGAAGGTCAGCTCCGCCGAACGGAAATCCGCCTCGGTGATGCCGTATTTTTCAAACAGGAGGTTCAGCAGGTTGAGCTTCACGAGCTCGCTCGCCTCGTCATCGCGGAAAGGCATGGAGCCGACAATCACGTTGAGTTCCTCGCCCTTGAGGCCGTCGGCAAGTTTGCGGTCCATCTGCTCCTTTGCGAGATGCGGCAGCAGGTCGGTGACGCAGAAGGAGGGCTCGTCCTCCTCCTCGCCGACCGAGACGGTCACGGAGGTGCCGTCCGCCCGGATGACGACGCCCTTGAGCGCCAGCGGAGTCACGCTCCACTGATAGCGCTTGATGCCGCCGTAATAATGCGTCTTAAAAAGAGCCAGCTCGGTATCCTCATAGACTGGGTTGGGCTTGAGATCGAGACGCGGGGAGTCGATATGCGCGGCGGCGATATGCAGGCCCTCGTCGAGAGGCCTTTTGCCGACGACGGCGGCCACGAACGCCTTGTGGCGGTTGTTGAGGTAGATTTTATCGCCCGCGACATATTTGTGCTTCGGATCGAAAGGGCGAAAGCCTTTTTCTTCAAGAAACGGGACGCACCAATCGGTGAATTCGCGCTCGGTCTTGCAGAAGGAAATGAATCTCTTATAGTCTTCGCAGTACTCGTAGGCCGCGCGGATTTCTTCCTCCGGCAGAAGCAGGCCGCCGTTCTTTTTCTGAAGAAACAGCTTCTCCTTGAGCAGCGTGCCCGCGCTTTTTTCTTTTTCGCTCATACGCATTCTCCTTTATCCCGGCAAAGCTGCCGGTCAATCCATATTGTAGACTCGCCGGTAGTTTTGCCGGTAGTTCAATACTTTTTTCACATAATCCGCGGTCTCTTCGTAGGGGATGACCTCGAGCGTCTTGCCGTCGGAGGAATAATCCGGGTTCTGAAGCCAGTTGTTGACGGCGGTTCTCCCGGCATGATAGGCCGCGAGAGCGCACTCCCAGTTGCCGAATTCTTCGTACAGATAGGAAAGCAGCCAGGTGCAGTAGTTGACGTTGGTCTCCGGGTCGTACATGTCGGCCCAGGAGGCATCCTCCCCGCCGCCGGCATAGTCCACCCATTCGTAGGTCTCTTTCGTGATCTGCATCAGACCGCGCGCGCCGACCTTCGACTCGGCCATCGGGTCAAAATTGCTTTCCTGCCGCACCACCGCATAGACGACGGAGAGCGGAAGGCCGTTCTCCTCCGCAGCAGGCTCGATGTATTCGCTGTAATCGGTCGGATAGGCCTGATGCTCCAGACTTTTTGAAATGCGGTTCATCAGGATGCCGGCGAAAACCAGCAGCAGAATTCCCTCGGCGATCAGGGCAAGATAGCGCAGAGAATCTCTCAAGCCTCCGTCACCGCCGGCTCTTCCGGCTTCCCTTCCGCTTTCGGCGCCGACTTTCTGCCTTCGAGAATCATTTTATAAAACAGGAGCGTCTTCTCTTCCAGTTCTCTCATTGTGCCGTTATTGCAGATCACAAAACCGGAACGCTCGATATAATAGGCGTCGTCATACTGGGATTTGATGCGGCTCATGGCATTTGCCTTGGAGAGATGGTCCCGCCGCACCACGCGCTGCGCACGGAGCCCCTCCTCCGCGGTTACGGAGACCACCGACCAGCAGGCTTTGTCGCAGCCGCTCTCGATCAGCGTGGCGCCGTCGATGACGATGACGTCCTTCCCTTCGGCCTCCAGCGCGGCGATCTCTTTTTGGATCTCCTCCCGGATATAAGGGAAAATGATCTTGTCCAGCGCGAGGAGCTTTCTCCTGTCGGTAAAAACCATCCTCGCCAGCGCCTTGCGGTTAAGTTTTCCCTGATCGTTGAGCACTAAGCAGGAGAATTTTTCCGCAATCTGCACGAGGCAGTCGAGATTGTTGTCGGAGATGTCGTGTGCGACCTCATCCGCGTCGATCACGGCGGCGCCCTGCTTGGAAAGGATCTCCCGGACGGTGCTCTTCCCCGCTCCGGTCTGGCCGGTAAGCCCGATGACTTTGCTCATGCCGCAGCCCCTTTCTTTTAGGAAAGTTCCATAATATCGAAGCCCGCCGAGCGGACGAGCCTGTTATACACCGCGAGACCGACTCCCTCTATGCTCGGGGAATGGGCCCAGACGGTCTTTGCGCCGAGGTCGTCCAGCTCCCGCAGCGCGTCAAACAGGCGCCGCGCCTGCTCCTCGCCGGAATCGCAGGAGCCGTAGCAGACGGTTTCCACTTTTAAAGCCGGGGCATCCTCGTCGAAACAGAGGGCAAAGACGCCGTCTCCGGCATGGCCATTGACGAAATCGGTATAGCGCTCGCGGCTGCCTTTTACAAGGGTGACTTTTGCCTTCGGCGCGTAGTGCTTGTATTTCATGCCCGGCGAAGCGGCGGTTTCGCCCTCACCGAGTTTTTCGAGCACGGCGCGGGAAAGCTCCACCTCGCCGAGGGCTTCCCGGAGCTCTTCGAGCGTGACGTAACCCGGGCGGAGCAGCGTCGGCACCTCCGCGGCCAGCGTGATGACCGTGGACTCGACGCCGACCGAGCACGGCCCGCCGTCGAGAATGGCCTCCACTTTGCCGTCAAGATCGTTGACGCAGTGCTCAAAAGTCGTGGGGCTCGGGTGACCGGAGAGATTGGCGGAAGGCGCGGCGAGCGGCACGCCCGCAAGCTCGATCAGCCGCTGTGCAACCGGATGAACCGGAAAGCGGACCGCGACCGTCTCAAGGCCGCCGCTGCACGCATAAGGAATCGCCGGCTTTTTTTTCATAATCATCGTCAAAGGGCCCGGCCAGTAGCGCGCCGCCAGTTTCCACGCGCTCTCCGGAACTTCCTCCACAATATCGTCGAGCATCTGCATCCGGCAGATATGCACGATCAGGGGGTTATCTCCCGGGCGGCCCTTCGCGGCAAAAATATTGCGGACGGCATCCTCGTTAAAGGCGTTCGCCGCGAGGCCGTAGACCGTCTCCGTCGGCATAGCCACGAGGCCGCCGTTTTTTAAAATTTCCGCACAGCGCTCGACGGCGCCCGGCTCGTCCGCGCGAAGTTTTAGTGTCTCCATGTCTTGTTTCGTCCTTTATCACGGAATTGCGGATTTTTTAGAAGAGCCGGAAAGCCCCGCCGACCGAACCGTAAAAGCGCCCGGCCGCCGCGAAATTCCGACGGAATTCTTCTTAAAAAATCAGCTGTCAAATGCCGATCAGCCCTCCGAAGCGCCCGCCCGGAGTTTTTCCGCCATGTCGTAGGCGCGCACGGCGTCGAGCAGCTCGTCCAGATCGCCGTTCATGATCGCGTCGATCCTATACAGCGTCAGGCCGATGCGGTGATCGGTCACTCTCCCCTGCGGGAAATTGTAGGTCCGGATCCTCTCGTTGCGCATGCCGGTGCCGACCTGAGAACGGCGCTCCGCGGCGATCTCGTCGTCGCGTTCCTGCCGTTTTTTCTCGTAGAGCCGGCTGCGCAGGATTTTCAGCGCGCGGTCCTTATTTTTATACTGGCTGCGCTCGTCCTGACATTCTACCACCATGTTGAGCGGCAGATAGGTGACGCGGATGGCGGAGGAGGTCTTGTTGACCTTCTGCCCGCCGGCCCCGCTCGAGCGGAACGTGTCGATCTGCAGATCTTTCGGATCGATCTCGATCTCGACGTCCTCAACCTCCGGCAGCACCGCGACGGTGACCGTGGAGGTCTGGATGCGGCCCTGCGTCTCCGTCTCCGGCACCCGCTGCACGCGGTGGACGCCGCTTTCGTATTTGAGTTTTGCGAAAACGCCCTCGCCCTCGAGCGAAAACTGAATCTCCTTAAAGCCGCCGAGTTCCGTCTCATTGGCATCGAGAATTTCGCAGGTCCAGCCCTTTGCCGCGGCATACATCGCGTACATCCGATAGAGATCGGCCGCGAAGAGGGCTGCCTCCTCGCCGCCCGCGCCGCCGCGGATCTCCATGATAACCGAGCGGTCGTCGTCCGGATCCTTCGGCAGCAGCAAAATCTTGAGCTCCTCCGCCGTGCGCTCCGCGGTCTCCCGGTTCTCGTTCCACTGCTCCTGCGCCATCTCCCGAAGCTCCGGGTCGCTCTCCTCCGCGAGAAGCCCTTTTGCTTCCTCGCAGGCCTCCTGCGCCCGAAGATACTTCCGGTATGTTTCCACCAGCGGCGTCAGGCTCCGGTATTCCTTCAATAGCTGCGTATAAAGCGGGACGTCGTTTACCACCTCGGGCACGCCGAGGCGGCTGTCGATCTCGTCATAGCGTTTCTCAATTTCGGCCAGTTTATTGAACATCGGCGGAATCCTCTCTGATTACCGAACGGATATTTTTCTCCGCCTTGCTGCGCGGGAGCTCAACCTCCCGGCCGCAGGCCTCGCAGCGGAGCTTAAAATCCATGCCGGAACGGAGCACGCGGAAGCGGTTTCCGCCGCAGGGATGATTTTTTTTCATGATGAGCAGGTCTCCAATCCGGATATCCATCCCCCGCGCCTCCTTTATTAGGCATATTTTCATAATTTTATAGTATAGCATAAGGGATCCCCATTTGCAAACTTTGCCTCATAAATCCGTCCTCCGGCGAATATAGTTTTTCAGTTTCGGTTGATAGGAGAGGATTCAGAAATGACGGATTATCTGCCCGAAGGCGCGCGTATCAATACCCCGGCAAACCGTGCCGCCATGCGGAATTTCATGTCCCTTCAGGAAGCCTGTCGTAAAGGGACCGTTCTGGAGGCGCGGGCATCGCTCTGCAGCGCCGGGCACGACCTCAGCATTGAGCTCGGCGAAATCCGCGGCATCATCCCCAAACCCGAGGGAGCGCTCGGCATGGATACCGGCGAGACGAGGGACATCGCCGTGATCTCCCGCGTCAGCAAGCCGGTCTGCTTCCGGATTACGGGATTCGCCCGCGGCGAGGACGGGAGCATCACGGCGGTCTGCTCCCGGCGCTCCGTGCAGCAGGACTGCTACGACAACTATATTTCCAAGCTCATGCCCGGGGACGTCATCCCCGCCGTCGTAACCCACATGGAGAATTTCGGGTGCTTTGCAGATATCGGCTGCGGCATCTCCTCCCTGCTGCCGATCGACGCGGTCAGCGTCTCCCGCATCTCCCATCCCTCCGACCGCTTCCGCACCGGGCAAAAGATCCATGCGGTCGTCTCCGGCCGGGATGAGCAGGGGCGCGTCTGTCTTTCCCACAAGGAGCTGCTTGGCACATGGGAGGAAAACGCGGCCAACTTTTCGCCCGGAGAGACGGTCTCCGGCATCATCCGGTCGGTGGAGGACTACGGCGTTTTCGTCGAGCTGACGCCGAACCTTGCCGGCCTCGCCGAGCCCTGCCCGTTTCTCGCGCCGGGGCAGCAGGCCTCCGTATACATAAAAAGCCTGATCCCCGAAAAAATGAAGATCAAGCTGATTATTGTGGACGCCTATGACGCGGAGATCCGGCCCGAACCGCCGCATTATTTCATCACCTCCGGGCATATCACCCGCTGGCAGTATTCGCCGGAGGGCTGTCCCAAGGAATTCTTTACGGAATTCGGCTGATCCCGGTTTCCCGATGCGGATGCCCCTGCTGTGGGGCATCCGCATTTTTTATTCTTCCGGGCATGCCGTCCACGGCAGGATTTCCCGGAAGACCGCCCCAAGGAATTCGTTTCAAAACTCGGTCAGAGGCTGGCGATCTCGACCGGGCCGAGCGGACGGAGGCGGGCACTCATGCCCTGCATCATGCCGAGCATACAGTCGTACCAGACCGCCGAACCGTTGTAGCAGGCGTTGATGCCGCCGAGCCCCAGCCCATTGTAGTATTTTCCTCCCTCGGCCAGATACCACTCCGAGATGCGGCGGGCGACGAAATCGATACATTCTTCCTTGGAATAAAATTCTTTCCTTCCCCAGCCGAACAGGTTGTTTTCGCGAAAACAGTGGCTGCCCCAGCCGGATTCAAACGCGGCGAGGGAAGCCAGAAATACCGCATTGACGCCGTATTTTTCCTCGGCGGCGAGAAATTCCTCCGCATATTCCGAAAGGCCCTTCAGCACCGGGGCCAGCTCCTCCGCGGAAAGATTGCAGGGAGCGGTCAGATCGTCAAAATTGACCGGCCCCTGTACAGAAAGCGTACAAGGCTCGTCCGAATCTTCGGATTCGGTCTCTCCTTCGGAGGACGGAACACGGATGATCACGGATTCCTCCGCAGAAGAAATATCGGAATCGTCTGAATCTTCGTTTTCGGTCTCTTCCTCCCCGGAGGAAGGAATATGGATGGTTACGGATTCCTCTTCTAAAGAAATATCGGGCTCGTCAGAATCTTCGGATTCGGTCTCTTCCTCATCAGAAGATGGTATGCGGATAATAATGGATTCCTGCGCGTATGCCGGAACCTGAATGGCAAAAAGAAAGAAGAAAGCCATAAAAAGCATGATGCATGTTTTCAAAATAAAGATCCCATCCTTTCATGAAGCATACCTGCTTTTGCCAAAAGGATGGGATCTTTTTTCCTGTTTTATTCAGCCGAAGAGAATGGGCTGCATCTGCTCGCCGGAGAGAGCCTTTTCAAGCGCCGGCCCGCTCCTCGTGAAATCCGCCATCAGGGAACGCGGCTTCTTCTCCGGATTATCCTGCCTCATCGGAACGAAATAGATGTTTTTCGTATTCAGCAGGCGGCCGATATTGACGGCGGAGGCGCTCAGGGCATCGTTGGTGGAGACCGCGAGCACCACCGGACGGCTGTTGCGCAGATGCGCCTTGACCACCATCGTTACCGGGGTGTCGGTAATGGCGTTTGCGAGCTTCGCCAGCGTGTTGCCGGTGCAAGGCTCCACCAAAACAATATCGAACAGCTTCTGCGGGCCGGCCGGCTCCGCATCCTGAATCGTTAAAATCGCCTTCCTGCCGCAGAGCTCCTCCGCCCGGCGGACAAACCCCTCCGCCGGACCGAAACGGGTATCCATCGAAGCGGCATTGAAGGAAAAAATCGGCGTGATCTCATAATCCGCCGTCAGCGCCTCCATCTCGGCCAGCGCCTTATCAAACGTACAAAAAGAACCGCAGAGGGCAAAGCCCAGTCTCACTTTATCCTTCAAGCGCATCCTCCCTCTCTTTCAAAATGTTCTGCACCGTGTCGGCCAGAATCTCTCCGGCGGTCTTCGGCGCAAATTTTCCCGGCAGGCCGAGCGCCTTTTCCGCGTGGATGTGAAGCTCTGCCGCCGCCGCAAAATCCGTGCCTCCCGGTTCGGAGGCGAGATCGATAATCGCGGCGTCTTTTCTCATGAGCATCAGTTTTTCTCTTTCGAGAATCAGGGCAGGCACCGTGTTGAACACCAGCCGGAAGGTGCCCAGTTCCTGATCGATCCGGGAAAATTCGAGCGGCTTCATGCCCTCGGAGCGAATCCACGCGAGGTCGGAAAACCTGCGTGCGGCGACGGTCACCTCCGCATCCAGCGCCTTGAGCATCGAGGCGAGCAGCCGGCCGATCCTGCCGTGGCCAAGCACCAATATCTTCATACCGCCGAGACTTTCGTCTGCGATCTCCATGGCAAGCGCGACCGCCGCTTCCGCGGTCAGGGCGGCATTGCGCACGGCAAAATCCTCCCGTTCCGCATAGTCGCAGACCGAGACGGCCCGCAGCCTTGCGGCATCAATCGCATCCTCCGGGATTTTTCCACCGATCAGCAGTGTCCCCTCCCGCATGGCGTCGACGACCTCCGTCAGTATGTAGCTCCGAGCGGAAAAGGGCGCTTTCAACTTTCCGTCTTTGGTGCAGCACGGCACCGGCAGAATCACCACATCGGCGCGGGAAAGTTCCTCCATGGTGCAGGGCTGCGCCGTTTCAGGAAGCTCCGGGCAAGTTTCAAGCCCCAGAGCCAGAATTTCATATCCCTGCGCGGACAGGTACGACGCCAGATAGCCAAAGCGCAGATCCCCGCCCGCCATGCAGAAAATCGGTTTTTTCATGCTTCCTTACCTCCATAAGTCCGGTACGTCATCCTATGAAAATCCCGCCGGAAATGACAGTCCTTTCACCGGGGAGCGGGCTTTTTCATAGTATGACCTGCAACGATATTCCCGGAGGTGGATTACCTTGTTTGATGTGATCGCTGCGCTGGTGCTGACTTTTTTTGCCGCGCTGGGCATGGTGAAAACCGCCGCCTGGCTGATGAGGCTTGCCTGCGAGCGAAGGCTGCCCTGCACCGCGCTTTATGTGATGGATCTTATACCGGGCTCGGCTTCCTGTCTGGAGGACGAGGTCCGCTCTATTCTGGCCGATGATGAAAAATACCCGAGAACCGTGCTGTTATGCGACTGCGGCGCCGATCTGGAGAGCCGCGCCATCGCCGAAATGCTGATGCGGCGCTTCTCCTCAGTTCTGCTCTGCGACAAAAAAGACCTGCCGGACGTGCTGACCACCTGTTTACAGCATGCAGGAAAAGAATTATAATAAGTGTGTATATCATTTTTAAGGATGGCGGAATATGGCACAACCAGTCGGAATCCCGGAGCCGGAAACCCTCAGCGGAACCGTTGAGGACATCATCTGTTATAAATCCGATTCCGGCTTCACGGTGTTTGACCTGAACGCGGGCGGCGAGTTGGTGACCGTCGTCGGCGAGCTGGGCGCAGTGGAGACGGGCGAGGAGGTCGCCCTGACCGGCAACTTTGTCAGCCACCCCTCCTACGGCAACCAGTTCAAGGCCACCCTTTGCGAACGGAAACTGCCCGCGACCGCCGGGGCCATCCGCAAATACCTCGGCGGCGGCTCTTTTAAAGGCGTCGGCCCCGCGCTGGCCTCCCGCATCGTCTCCCGCTTCGGCGACGAGACGCTCGCGGTCCTCGAAAAAGAACCGATGCGTCTCGCGGAGGTCAAAGGCATCACGACCAAAAAGGCCGCCGAGATGGCAGCCGAATTCGAGCGGGCCTTTGGCATCCGGAAAGTGATGCTGGAGCTTCAGAAATACGGTTTGCCCGCCTCGATCGCCGTCCGCGTCTGGAAAAGATGGGGCATGGCCTCCATGGAGGTCATCGAGGCGGACCCGTTCTCTCTCTGCCATCCGGAGATCGGCCTCGAATTCCCCGACGCGGACCGCATTTTTTCCGAAAAGGCCGAGCCGGACGACAGCCGCCGTCTCAAGGCCGGCATCACGTTTGTTCTGGCGCATAATCTGGAAAACGGCCACTCCTGCCTGCCGGAGGAGAAGCTCCTCGGCGCGGCGGCCTCCCTTCTGGGGACGGACTCCGGCCTCGCCGCGGCGCTGGAAGCTTTATTGGACGAGCACCGTTTGGAGATCTACGATAATGAGGGCCGGCGGTTTTTTTACCTGCCGGAGCTGTATGGCGCGGAGACTTCCGCCGCCGGAAGAATCAAACTGATGCTCGCCGGCGGAGAGGAGCCCGCCCCTTCGGTCGAGGAAGCCATCTCCCTCATGGAAAAGGAGCTCGGCATCGAATACGATTCCTTACAGCGCAAGGCCCTCAAATGCGCGCTCCGCAGCCATATCTTCGTGCTGACCGGCGGGCCCGGCACCGGCAAGACCACCACCCTCAACGCCCTGATCCGCCTGCTGGAGGAGATGGGCGAGAGCGTGCTCCTCGCCGCGCCGACCGGGAGGGCCGCAAAACGCCTCTCCGAGCTGACCGGCCGAGAGGCAAAGACCATCCACCGGATGCTGGAGGTGGATTTTCGCTCCGACGAACTGCACCCCACCTTCCGCAAAAACGAAAAGAATCCGCTTAAATGCGATACGCTAATCGTTGACGAGATGTCGATGGTGGACACGCTCCTGTTTGACGCGCTGCTCCGGGCGCTGCCGTTCTCCTGCCGGCTGATTCTTGTCGGCGACGCGGACCAGCTGCCCTCCGTCGGCGCGGGAAACGTGCTGCGGGATATTGTATCGTCGGATATCGTGCCTTCCGTCTGCCTTGACCGCATCTTCCGTCAGGCGGCGGAGAGCCGGATCGTCACGAACGCCCACGGGATCATCCGCGGGGAACTGCCGGAGCTCGGCGCGAAGGAGGGAGATTTCTTCTTCCTCCCGCGGGCGACGGAAGCGGACGCCGCCGACGCGGTCTGCTCGCTCGTCTGTAAGCGCCTGCCCGAGGCCTACGGCTTCTCGCCGGTCACGGATATCCAGGTGCTCTGCCCGGGACACCGGGGCAAGCTCGGCACATGGAACCTCAATCTCCGGCTTGAAAAGCTGCTGAACCCGGCGGATAAAAAGAAAGTTGAGTTCACCTACAACGGCGCCACGTTCCGGGAGGGCGACAAGGTCATGCAGATCCGCAACAACTATGATACCGTCTGGCAGCGCGACGACGGCGAAATGGGTTCCGGCGTCTTTAACGGCGACATCGGCGTGATCGAGCGAATCGACCGCTCGATGCGGATGCTGACCGTCCGCTTCGACGACCGGAAGGCGGACTACCCGTTTGAAAATTCCGGCGAGCTTGAGCACGCCTATGCCGTCACGGTGCATAAAAGTCAAGGCTCCGAATTTGAGGCGGTGATTTTGCCGCTCTTCGATAAAAGCCCCCGCCTCAACTACCGCAACCTGCTCTATACCGCCGTCACCCGCGCAAGGAAATTCCTTGTGATCGTCGGCACCGAGGAAGCGGTCGCCTATACCGTCCGGAACAACCGCCGGACCGGAAGATACACAAACCTCCGGCCGATGCTCGAGGAGATACTCCCCGGCGGAGGCCTTTAAGGAGAGAAGCCCCGCTTTTTTCGGACCTTCGGGAGCCGATTCCCGGAATTCGGGCGGAAGCACCGGCTTCATAAAAGAAAGCAGACCGCGGAGACTGGCGGATTTTTTCCGCTTTTCTTCCGCTGCCGTCAGTCAGTTTCACGACATCACGCCTGCCAAGGATAAAGGAGAGAGGATATGCCTGCTGATATCGGAATCGACCTCGGCACCACAAAAATCATCATCTACGACACTTCCCGCGGAGTGGTTCTCTGCGAGCCCACGATCGTCGCCGTCGATACGGACACCGGCGAGATTCTGAGCATCGGGGCGGAGGCCTACAAAATGATCGGAAGGACGCCTTCCCATATCGCCGCCATCCGCCCGCTTGAAAAGGGCGTCATCTCGGATTACCGCCTGACCAACGCGATCATCCGCTACTCGCTGCAGAAGATCTGCGGAGAGAGCTATTTTCGGCCGCGCGTCACGGTCTGCGTGCCGAGCGCGATCACCGACGTGGAGCAGCGCGCGGTCGTCGAGGCCGCCGTTGCCGCCGGCGCCAGAAAGGTGTTCCTGATCGAGGAGCCGGTCGCGGCCGCCATCGGGGCGGGGCTCGACATCTCCAAGCCGGTCGGCCAGATGGTCGTGGATATCGGCGGCGGCACCACGGATATCGCCGTGCTTTCGCTCTCCGGCGTCGTATGCAAAAACTCCGTCAAGGTCGCCGGAAACCTCTTCGACGAGGAGATCATTCGCTACATCCGCGCCAAGCACGGGCTTCTGATCGGCGAGCGCACGGCCGAGGAAGCCAAAAAGGCCGTCGGCACCTGCTGGAGCTTCGACGACGACCGCACCTTTGATGTGAAGGGCCGCAACCTGATGACCGGCCTGCCTAGCAAGGTGACGGTCGGCTGGCAGGAGATCTCTGAGATCTGCTACGATCTTGCCTCGCAGATCGCTCTTGCGGTTCAGAAGGTCTTTGAAAAGACGCCGCCGGAGCTCTCCGGAGACATTCGGACTTCCGGCGTGCTGCTGACCGGCGGGGGCGCCATGTTGCACGGGCTGGACCTCTACCTCTCCAAGCGGTTCGGCACCGAATTCCGCGTCGCGGAAAATCCAGTGGAATGCGTCGCCATCGGAACCGGAAAGTCCTTTGCGCTGACCGGCTACCTGCGCGACTGCGTGACCGAGATGAACCGCACTCATAACTGAAAAAAGGAAAATTTCCGGAATTTTTTTACGGAACCCGCATGCGGATGCCGGAGAGCCTCCGATCTCCCATGGAGGAACCCGCCTTCTTCGCAGCCGGAATGGAACAAAAAGATGCAGACAACAAAAAAGAAACGCAATCTGACCCGATTTCTTCCGTATTATAAGCCCTATCTGCCTACGATGGCGCTCGATCTCCTCTGCGCGCTGCTGACCACCATCTGCGAGATCGTTCTGCCGATCTTGGTACGGAAGATCACAAACACCGCCACAACGGATCTCGCCTTGCTGACGCCGCGCCTCATTCTCAGCGTGGCCGGCATTTATATCCTTCTGCGCATCATCGACACCGCCGCCAACTACTACATGATCCGCGTCGGCCACATGATGGGCGCCAGACTCGAGACGGATATGCGCAATGACCTGTTCTCACATCTGCAGGAACTGTCCTTCTCGTTTTACAGCAACACCAAGGTCGGCCAATTGATGAGCCGCATCACCCGGGATCTGTTTGATATCACCGAATTCTCCCATCACTGCCCGGAAGAAGTCTTCATCGCGCTGCTGAAATTCGTCGCCTCCTTCCTGATCCTCGCCAACGTCAACCTGACGCTGACCGTCATCATCTACGCCATGATTCCGCTGATGGCGATTTTCGTCCTGCGGATGCAGGCGGTGCTCGGCAAGGCGTTTACGAGCGAGAAGGAACAGATCGGCCGAATCAACGCCCAGGTGGAGGACAGCCTGCTCGGCATCCGGGTGGTCAAGAGCTTCTCCAACGAGGAGATCGAAAAGGAAAAATTCCGCGAGGGCAACCACACCTTCCTTGATATCAAAAATCAGGCTTATATTTATCTCGCCCAGCTTCACTGCGGCATCCGCTTCTTCGACGGCATGATGTACATCCTTGTGGTCACGGCCGGCGCCTTCTTCATGATGTCCGGGAAGATCTCCGTCGGCGATTTCGTTGCCTACCTGCTCTACACCGCCACACTGCTCGCGACCGTCAGCCGGCTTGCCGAATTCACCGAGACCTTTATGCAGGGCCTGACCGGCATCAACCGCTTCTTTGAAATCATGGACGTCCAGCCGGAAATCACCGACAGCCCCGATGCGGAGTCCATCGGCGAGGTGACCGGCGATATCGTCTTCGACCACGTCACTTTCCGCTATGAGGATAGCGGCTCCGACGTCCTTTCCGGCATTGACCTGCACGTTTGCCCCGGCGAGAACGTCGCTTTGATCGGCCCCTCCGGCGGCGGAAAGACGACGCTCTCCAACCTGATCCCGCGCTTTTACGACGTCACCGCCGGCCGGATTCTGCTCGACGGAAAAGATATCCGCAAAGTCACGCTCAAAAGCCTGCGCGCCAATATCGGCGTCGTTCAGCAGGAGGTCTATCTCTTCTCCGGCTCCGTCTATGAAAATATCCTCTACGGCAAGCCGGACGCCTCGCGGGAGGAGGTCGTCGAGGCCGCGAAGCTCGCCGGCGCCGACGACTTCATCAACGCGCTGCCGGACGGCTACGACACCTACGTCGGCGAGCGCGGCGTGAAACTCTCCGGCGGGCAGAAACAGCGCATCAGCATCGCCCGCGTCTTTCTGAAGAATCCGCCGGTGCTGATTCTCGACGAGGCGACCTCCGCGCTCGACAACGAGAGCGAGCATGTGGTTCAGCAGAGCCTTGAGAGGCTCTCCAAGGGCCGCACCGTCTTCACCATCGCACACCGGCTCTCCACGATCCGTAGCGCCAAGATCATCCTCGTGCTCACGAAGGACGGCATCGTGGAGCAGGGCTCCCACGACGAACTGATGGCCGAAGAGGGCGTCTATTACAATCTGCAAAAAATCTCCGGCTACATTCAATAAAAACCGACCATGCACGGCGGCAACATCTCCATAAAGATCGCCGGCTTCATATCGATAAAAAACAGGCGCCACAGCTTTTTTGCCGTGGTGCCTGTCTGATTTTATGGTAGTTTTATGTTTCGGTCTCTTCCGAAGCGCCGTTGACATCCTGATCGACATCCACGACGGCAAAATAATTGCCGAGCGTGCCGACCAGCTGGCCGATCTGAGTCCTGACCTCACTGTCGGTCATTTTAAGGTCGAACGGAACAACCACGTCGAAGATGACGTTCGTATGCGTCGGACCGGAGACCATGCGGAAATCATGGATCGTCAGCCGCGCGTCGATCGTCCTCACAAGCTCCTTCACCTTTTCCCTCGTCTCGTTGGTGAGCTCGTCGCGGGTATCGATCGGATCCATGTGGATGATGGCGAGGCAGTGCATCTCCTCGCGGATATCCTTCTCGATGTTGTCGATCGTGTCGTGCGCCGCCATAATATCCGCGTCGCAGGGCACCTCCGCATGGAGCGAAACCATCATGCGGCCCGGACCGTAGTTATGTACGATCAGGTCGTGGATGCCGATGATACCCTCGTGGGAGAGGACGATCTCCTGAATGCGGTGGACAAAGATCGGGTCCGGCGGCGTTCCGACCAGCAGGTCGACGGTCCCCTTCGCCGCCAGAATACCGGTGCGGAGAATGAAGGCCGCCACAACGATACCGCACCAGCCGTCGATCATCCAGTTGGTATACATGCCCACCAACGAAGAGACCAGCACGGCAAACGTGGTGATCGCATCGGAAAAGCTATCCAGCGCGGTGGCATCCATGGCCGCCGATTTGATCTTCTTTCCGATCGCATGGTTATAATAATACATGTAGCTTTTGACAAGGATGGAAGCGATAAGAATCACAAAGGTGAAGAGCGAATACTCCGCCTCCGTGGGATTCACGATCTTTTCGACCGAGCTTTTGACGAGTTCGACGCCCATCATAACGATCAGCAGGGAAACGATCAGCCCGGAGACATATTCGAGGCGGCCGTGCCCGAAGGGATGCTCCATATCCGGCTTCCGCGAGGAGAGCTTGAAACCGAGCACCGTGATGATGGAGGACCCCGCATCGGAGAGGTTGTTGAACGCGTCGGCGGTGACGGCAATCGAGCCGCTGACGGCGCCGGCGATAAATTTCCCGAGGAAGAGCAAAATATTGAAGAAGATCCCCACGTTGCCGCAGAGATACCCATAGGCCACGCGGACGTCCGGATTTTCATAGTCGTTTCTGTTAGGAATCAGTTTTTTTGCCAGCCAACGGATCATCTGCTTGCCTCCTTCCATAATATGCCGACTCATGAGCATTACCCGCTACTATATCACAGCAAAAATCATTTGTCCATAACCATTTTTCATAAAAATTTCTTCCTCAATTTGTGTGGTTCGTTAAAAATGCGGCATTGACAAATCGCGGAAATCTCTCTATACTGATTGTTAGCCGATTAACAGTTAGCCGGCTAACGATTTAGGGGGCGATTTTTTTGAACGGCAGTTACCGCAACATCGCGGAGCATTTCCGCCGCTTCTGGATGCTGCGTAAGATTAAAATTCAGAGCCTCACCGGTGATTTTTCCTGCCGGTTCGGCCAGTTTCCGCTGCTCGGATATGTGGAGCAGCACGACGGCTGCACGCAGCAGGAGGCGGCGGAGGCCATGAGCGTCTCCGCACCGGCGGTGGCGGTCTCGGTAAAGCGGCTTCAGAAGGCAGGATTTCTAAAAAAGGAAGCCGATCCGGATAATCTGCGGAAAAGCCGGCTCTCCCTCACCGAAGCCGGCAGAGAGACCGCGCAGGCCTTCCGCCAAAATTTTGACGAGCTGGATGCGGCGACGTTTGGCTGCCTCTCGTCGGAGGAGGCGGAGGCGCTCTCCGGCCTGATGAAAAAGATCACCGATCATCTCACCGCCACAATGGCCGACAGCCCGGAAATGGAAAGGGCGCTCTCTTTCCGACCGGAAATCACAGAAGAAAAGGACGAACGTGCAACTCATGATTAAAAAACTTCTTCCTTATATGAAAGGATACGAAAAAGAGGCGGCGCTCGCTCCGGTCACCGTCATCTTTGAGGTGCTCATCGAGATCCTGATCCCCTTTTTGATGGCCAAGATCGTCGACGTGGGCATCGCAAACCGGGATGTCGCCTATGTGGCGAAGCTGGGCGGCATCATGGTGGGAATGGCGCTGTTTTCGATGACCTGCGGCGCGCTCTCCGGCAAATTCGCGGCCACCGCCTCGACAGGCTTCGCCTGCAACCTGCGCAAGGCGCTCTTTAATAAAATTCAGGATTTCTCCTTCGCCAACACCGACCGCTTCAGCACGGCCTCGCTTGTCACCCGGATGACCGCGGACGTCACCAACGTGCAGAACGCCGCCATGGATATGGTCCGCGTCATGTTCCGCGCGCCGGTGATGCTGGTCTCCGCGCTTATCATCACGATCCTCATGAACGCCGAGCTTTCTTCGGTCTTTCTGATCGTCATCCCGGCGGTGGGGCTGCTGCTCGCCTTTTTTATGGCGAAGGCACACCCGCTCTTCACGAAGATGCTCAAAAAATACGACGCCATGAATGCCTCCGTACAGGAGGATCTGATCGGCATCCGCGTGATCAAGGCGTTCGTTCGGAAGGATTTTGAGAACGAAAAGTTCACCGCCTCCGCCGACGACCTCCGCGCCGCCCAGAGAAAGGCCGAAAACCTGATCGTCTTTGCGATGCCGCTGATGACGCTTGCGATGTACGCCTGCATCCTGTCGATCTTCTGGTTCGGCGGGCATGCCGTCATCGAGGGGACGATGCTGACCGGCGAACTCATCAGCTTCATCACCTACGTCGGGCAGATTCTGATGTCGCTCGTCATGATTGCGATGGTCTTTGTAAACCTGGTGCTCTCAAAGGCCTCCGCAAAGCGCATCATCGAGGTGCTTGACGAAAAAATCGATATCACCGACGACGAAGCCGACCCGGCGCTCAAACCGGCGGACGGCTCGATCTCCTTCGACCATGTGGATTTCTCCTACGCGAAGGACCCGAAAAACCTGACGCTCATCGACGTCAGTCTTTCGATCCGCTCCGGCGAGACCATCGGCATCATCGGCGGCACCGGATCGGCCAAAACCACCTTCGTACAACTGATTCCACGGCTCTATGACGTCGGCGGCGGCCATGTATCGGTCGGCGGCCATGACGTACGGGACTACAAGCTCAAGAACCTGCGCGATGCGGTCGCGATGGTGCTTCAGAAGAACGTCCTCTTCTCCGGCACGATCCGCGACAACCTGAAATGGGGAAACCCGGATGCCTCCGACGAGGAGATGTTTGAGGCCGCAAAAGCCGCGCAGGCTAACGATTTTATTCTCTCCTTCCCGGATGGATACGATACCGACCTCGGACAGGGCGGCGTCAACGTCTCCGGCGGCCAGAAGCAGCGCCTCTGCATCGCCAGAGCCTTGCTCGCCCGACCGAAGATCCTGATCCTCGACGACAGCACCTCCGCGGTCGATACCGCGACCGACGCGAAGATCCGCGCGGCTTTCCGCGAGAAACGGGCGGACATGACCGTCCTCATCATCGCGCAGCGGATCGCCTCCGTGATGGATGCCGACCGCATCCTCGTTCTGGAGAACGGAAAAATCGCGGACTGCGGCACCCACGAGGAACTGCTCGCTCACAGCCCGATTTACCGCGAAGTCTATGAATCCCAGCAGAAAGGGGATGACTGAAATGCCCGGTCCCCAGCATAATACGAAATACGCGCGTCCCAAAAACGCGAAAAAAACATTCCTGCGCATTCTGAGCTATTTGAAGAAATACAAAGGCAGACTGATCCTTGTCGCGGCGGCCATGCTGCTCAGCACGCTCTCCTCCGTGGTTGGGAACTACTTCATGAAGCCGATCCTGAACCGCTATATTGTGCCCTTCATCGGGCAGCAGAATGTGGATTTCTCCGGTTTTGCCGGAATCATCCTCCTGCTGGCCGGGATCTATGCCCTTGGAATCGTATGCACATTCCTTTACAGCCGGCTGATGGTCACGATCTCCACCGGCGTCCTGCGCGAGGTCCGCGTCGATATGTTCACGCATATGCAGGATCTTCCGATGCAGTACTACGACACGCACACGCACGGCGAGCTGATGTCGCGCTACTCCAACGATACGGATGCCTTGCGTCAGATGGTGAGCCAGAGCCTGCCGCAGCTCTTTTCGTCCGTGATTTCCGTCGTCGGCGTCTTCACCATGATGCTCGTTTTGAGCTGGCAGCTCACGCTGGTGGTGCTGCTGATGCTCGGTTTCATGATGTTCGTCGTGAAAAAAGTCGCCGGCGGCTCCGCAAGATACTTTATCTCGCAGCAGAAGGAGCTCGGTACGGTCAACGGCTATATTGAGGAGCTGATCGAAGGCCAGAAGGTCGTCAAGGTCTTCTGCCATGAGCCGCAGGCCAAAGAGGGCTTTCGCACACGGGCCGACGACCTGCGCGTCGCCGCGAAAAACGCAAACACCTACGCCAACATCCTCTTCCCGATCATGGGGAACCTCTCCCACGTGCACTACGCCCTGACCGCCGTGGTGGGAGCCGTGCTGACAATCACCGGTTCGCTGGATATCGGCACCATCGGCTCCTTCCTGCTCTACACCCGCTCATTCAGCCAGCCGATCACGCAGATTTCCCAGCAGTTTAACGCCGTGCTGACCGCTCTGGCCGGTGCGGAACGCATCTTCGACCTGATCGACGCCGTGACGGAGACGGACGAGGGCGACATCACACTCGTCAACGCCGTTCTCCATGAAGACGGCTCGATCACCGAGTCGAAGGAACGCACCGAGCACTGGGCATGGAAGATTCCGATGAACGGCGAAGCCACCTATATCGAGCTTCGCGGCGACGTCCGCTTTGAGCATGTCACCTTCGGCTACGAGCCGGATAAGCCCGTCCTGAAAGATCTGAATTTCTATGCGAAGCCGGGCCAGAAGATCGCGCTCGTCGGCTCCACCGGGGCCGGAAAGACCACGATCACAAACCTCGTCAACCGGTTTTACGACGTGCAGGACGGCCGGATTCTCTATGATATGATCCCCGTCAATCGCATCAAAAAGGCCGACCTGCGCCGAAGCCTCGGAATGGTGCTTCAGGATACGCACCTGTTTACCGAGTCCGTGCGCGAGAACATCCGCTACGGAAAGCTCGACGCCTCCGATACGGATGTCGGCGCGGCCGCAAAGCTCGCAAACGCCGATTTCTTTGTCCTCCACCTGCCGCAGGGCTATGATACGGTGCTCACGGCGGACGGAGCCAATCTCTCGCAGGGACAGAGACAGTTGCTCGCCATTGCGAGAGCCGCCGTCGCCGATCCGCCGGTGCTCATTCTCGATGAGGCCACCAGCTCCATCGATACCCGCACCGAGGCGCACATCGAAAAGGGCATGGATTCCCTGATGCAGGGCCGCACCGTCTTTGTCATCGCGCACCGGCTCTCCACGGTCCGCAACGCCGATCTGATCCTCGTAATCGAGCACGGGGAGATCATCGAGCGGGGTAGCCACGAGGAGCTGCTCGCGCAGAGAGGCCGTTACTATCAGCTCTATACCGGCGCCTTCGAGCTTGCCTGAACTTCATAAACAGAAAAACCGGAGCGATTCACTTTCGCTCCGGTTTTTTCTTCTTTCATTTTTTCCGCTCAGCGCGTGCGGATCCCCTGCCGGTAGTCCTCTTCGATCTCGGCCTTCCGGTCCTCGAACTCATCTCGCTCCATCATACCATTTTGAAAAAGGGCGCGAAGCTGCTCCATCCGGCGCCGGTAATTTTCCTCCGGGTCGGTTTGATGGATCTCTTTGACTTCGCGGGAGTACCCTTTCGGCGTATAGCTCTGCACGCCGCCGGCCTGCGCAGGCTTTTTGCCGGAGGTGTCATCCCGCTGTTTCAGTCTTTTGGCCGCAATGGCTGCGACCGCCACAAAGATCAATATGGCCGGCAGAAACGAAATCAGGCCGACATAAATATCTTCCATACCGCTCATCCGATCACCTCCGATTGTTTTCAGTCTTATTATATCATGGCATCCCGCTCTTGAAAAGCGGCGGAAAAATTTTATCCTCCGGTCTTGCAAAGCCGGGGACACCATGATATAATAAACAAGCATTTTCGGGGGCGTAGCTCAGCTGGGAGAGCGTACGGTTCGCATCCGTAAGGTCGAGAGTTCGATCCTCTTCGTCTCCACCAAAAAGCCACGGGATCTTAGGATTCCGTGGCTTTTTATAATTTCTATGGAGTTCGGATGGAAAGCATGCCCGGTTTTCAACCGCTCGGATACCCCAAAAACGTATTAGACAGCCGAAAAGCGTGAAGGATCGCCCAAAACGGTTACCCTTCACGCTTTTGCTGTTTTCTCTTTATTGCTATCTGATCCCGATTATTATCTCTTTACTTACTTGGCTTCTTTTATATTCGCTCTCCGAAGCAGCAGCCAGTTGACGGCACCGAATAAAGCCGCAAGGAGCAAAAAGAACAAGACAAAATTAAACGGAGAGGCACCGATCCAATTGATAAGGAGTATCAGATTGATGCCCAGCCTGCTGAGCAGTATGGGAACGACATTGATCAAAACCGGGATGGAGATGGCGGCGACAACCGTCCAGACCTTATTGAGGCGCCAGAACATCAGGGAAAAGAACATTCCGAACAGACATGCGCAAAACGTCAGGCTTGTGTTGAGCAGCATGCTCAGGATATGCTGGCCGAAGGAGAGCGAAACGGCATCCGGGCCTACATAAATCAGCTGATAAAGGTCGGCTATAAGGAATTGGGAATTTCCGGCTGAAAACGCCTGAGCGATCCCTGTCAAGAGTTCTCCCGCTGCGGCCAGGATTGCGGAAACCGACAGAACAGCCAGGATCTCGCTCACAAAAGAAGTTCGGCGGGAAACGCCATACTGCAGGCAAAGCCGCAGATCGCTGCGGATATTGACGATCCCCATGATAAACAGGAAAATCACCGCCGTGATGCCGTATCCTGTAAAGCTTATGGTCGTCGTATCCGCGCTTATATATATAGAAGTAACCATAAGCGCCGCTATCGCAGCCATAATTACCAGAAAGGTTATGGCGGATCCTTTGAAAAAAACGTCGAACTGGTACCGGAAAGCCGGCTTTATATTCATTTTCATTTCCTGTCTTCCTCCTCCATCAGGCTGATGAAATAGTCCTGCAAATTTATGGCGGAAAGCTCCAGCCCTTCCGGCAGCGTATCGCACGGGCCCTGCACGCAGGCTGTTTTCAGGCCGCCCAGAATATTGAAGGATAACACGTGTTTTCCCGCAATGAATTTGTCGACTAAACCTGCGGGGCCGGATACGGAGTAAGCGTCGGCCGTCAGTTCCTCCCTGGGACAATCCTTCAAAATTTTGCCGTTGCGGATAATCACCGCGTGCTCAATCAGGTTTGCCGCCTCGGCAATCAGGTGCGTGGAAATGACGACCGTGCAGGGGCACTCCGCATATTTTTCCAGCAGAATCCGATAGAACATATCGCGGTGCTGCGCGTCCAGCCCCAACACGGGCTCGTCAAAAAACAGATACGGGGTATTTACGGAAAGGCCCAGTATCAGCCGGAAGATGGAGGCATAGCCGGTTGAGAGCGACTTTATCTTTTTCTTTGTCTTGAGGCCGAATTTCTCCGCCAGCTTGTCGGCATATTCTCTGTCAAACTGAGGATAGAACAGCGCCGCCGCTTTAAAAGCCCTTTTCACATTCATGTCGTCGGGAAACATATTCTGTTCGGCAACCAAAAAAGCCTTTCCCAGCGCCGCGTCATTATTTTCTATAGGTTCGCCGTCCATCGTTATCGTGCCCTCCGTAGGGCACTGGCGTCCGGTGAGGATGCTTAAAAGGGTGGTTTTGCCCGCGCCGTTGTTTCCTAAAAGGCCATAAATTTGATTATCCCCCAGCGTCAGCGTCACATGGTCGAGTGCGCGGGTATCGCCAAAATCCTTGGTAATATTTTTAATTTCGATCGGCATCTTGAAACCCTCTTTCTATCATAGCCGTAAGCTCAGGGGCGGTTAGGTCCAAGTTTCTGGCTTCCCGCACAAGTTTTTCAATATAATTGTGATAAAAAAGATCCCGGCGCTGAGATTTCAGCTTTTCCTTTGCTCCGGTAGCAACAAACATACCCAGTCCCCTTTTTTTAAACAGCAGTCCCGCATCCACAAGCAAGCTGATTCCCTTCAGCGCAGTCGCCGGATTGATTTTATACGTCACCGAATACTCTGTGATAGACGGCACCTGACTTTCCTCCGGATAGGCACCAGAGAGTATTCCCTCCTCCAGCTGCTCTGCAATCTGGAGAAAGATTGGGCGTTCCTCTTGAAAGGTCAATTTCCGCACCTCCTTTTCGGTTAATTGGTGTAGTAATTAACCGCGTAATTAATGTACCACTGCTTTTAAAAAATGTCAAGTAAATTTTAAAAATTTTTAAATCTCCGTTTCGGCATCTCAGTTCATCGAAAGAGATCCTGCATTCGTCAGGCTCAGAGCGTCTCTGAAGCCCGCTTTCATGGTACAGCCGCATGCGCAAAGCGCTCGTCCCAAACGTCGAAACGGATGAGCCGTCCATAGACAACCGCCATAAACGCGGCAAGACAAAAATTTGAGGGACCGTTTTGCTGAAATATCATACCCGTTTTTTCGCCGCCCGCGCCCTCATTTTCGCAATGTGCGTTTCTATTCATCGGCATCCCCTTATTTTAGAGCATAAACAAGTCCCCGCTTTATACATCTATCGTAAAAGCGGGGACCGTCATATATTTTATTTTGTATTCCAAATAGAACCGCAGGATATAAATCCAATCGGTTGCCTGAAAGCATACAGCAATTTCAGCTTTCCTGTTCTTTACCGTCGGGCAATTCTTTTCCGCAGAGGAACCAATCTTTACAAGTGAGTCCCTGAGATTCCGGGTTATTCTGACGACTCAAAAGGGCCTCGTATGTTTGAGGCGGCGGAACCAGCACGGGTTGACCAGGCTGCCAGTTTGCGGGGGTAACGACCTTATATTTGTCCGTCGTCTGAAGCGCCGTCAGAAGCCGCAAAATTTCCGGAATGCTTCGGCCGTTGGTCAGCGGATAGATCAAGATCGCACGGATTCTTTGCTGCGGGTCGATCAAAAATACGTTGCGAACCGTTTCCTGTTTACTGGCATCCGGCCGATCATCCCGTATAGCCGCGCAATTTCTCCGGTTCGATCGGCAATGACCGGGAATGGGATTTCCACGCCGGTGGTCAGATAGATCGCATATACCCACGCCAAGTGAGAAGGGTTACTGTCGATGCTCAGCCCCAGCAATTGAGCGTCCTGCGCGGCAAACTGCGGCTGTGCTTGCGCAAATGCAATAAACTCTGTGGTGCAGACCGGGGTAAAGTCGCCCGGATGCGAAAACAGCACCACCCATTTTCCTTTATAATCGGATAGGCTCAGCGGTCCGAAAGTCGTGGTTGCGGAAAAGTCGGGCGCCTGCATTCCGAGTGAAAGATGATTTTCCATGGCAAGACCTCCTTGCAGTTCAGTCTATGCTAAGGACATATCATTCGGACCGTGCAGGAGATTACACTGAAACAAAAGAGCTTTCGCAGGAGTATGTATGGCCGACCCGCCGCACCGGTCAAAAACAGATCACCGTGAGGCCGTATCGGCTTCCGGCTCCCGAAGAAATCAAACGCCCCCGGCCCGACGGAATCCTGAGGTGTTGTTTATAGGTTCCGGTTTTCCCTACTCCGGGCGTCTCCTGATTCCGTTAAGCAGAAGATCGGCAAACCGGCGCACTTCTGTTTTGAGCTGATCCTCCGTAACGGAAAAAATCGGTTTATCCGGTGGAATACGATATTTGAGGCATATATACTCTATGAGCGCCATCAAATGATATAAGACAACCATGGAGACATCCTCATCCGGTTTCTCTCCGCGGGAGTCCGTCTCGCCGCGGTCGGAAAGGCTGTCTCCCAGCAGATCCAGCTTCCGTCTCAGGGTCTCGGTCTTTGCCTCAAAAGAAAGGGGCCGGTCCTTCGCCATCTTTAGCCAGAACCGTATGATCATCGGATATTCCTCTTCTTTTGTTTTAAAGGTCATAAATAAATCCTGCCAAAGGACGGAAAACTCCTTTTCCGGCGCATGGAGCATCTGCACCGAGAGCGGCGTAAAAAGATCCCTGCAAAAGCTCTGAAGATAGCAATAGAGCTCCTCTTTGCTTTCAAAATATCGGTAAAAGCTTCCCTTTGCGAGCCCCAGCCGGTTTATGATGGCCGAGAGAGAGGCGCTTTCATAATCGTTCAGGGAGAACTCCTCCAGAGCGACGTTGACGATCTCTCTCTGCCTTTCAGGAGACAGGTTGTTGAATGTTTTCTGCGGCATTTGTTTCCTCCGTTTTTTTAAGCCAATCCAGAATCACTTCCATGGCGAGCCCGACATTTCCTATCTGGCAATGGCTGGCGGCATGCTCTTCTTTCGTGAATATTCTGCTTGTCACCCTGGCGTTTTTCAGCGCCCGAACCTGAAGGCTGTGAAGCTTGAGCGGACAAAACGAGTCGTCTTCGCCGGTCAGGATCAGAATATCCTGCGTCACCTGTTCCGAATGCAGGTTTTTTGAATTCATCATAAGAATATGACGGGCGGCCTCAAGGGGCGTTTTTTCGCCGGTGATATACATCCAGTTGCGGGCCACCCAGTTGTTGTATTTGGAAAATCTCATTTTCGCCTTCATGGAAAATTCCATGAGCCTTGGATGCCTGAACATCCATTCCACCACAGACCGCGTAAAGGCGCCCGGGGCCTCCATCCAGTCGTAGACGACGCTTGAGGCGATCACCCGCTTGATCCGTTTTTCAAACGCCGAAGCGCGGATGCACCAGTATCCTCCCATGGAGATTCCAAATAACGTAGCCTCATTCTTGTGGAAGTAATCAAGTACCGCGCCCACGGGTTTTTCATACTCGAGGTCAAGCAGAAGGCCATATTTCTTTAAAGCGGCTCCCTGCCCCGGGCCTTCAAATCCGATCACGTCGTATCCGCCGTCCGCCAGATACCGCATCATCTTGTAAAATTCCTCGATGTAGGAATCAAAACCGCCCATGACGAGGATCGTGCCCCTGGAGACGTCGTTTGATTTCAGCCGGATTGCCGGCAAAAAGGATTCCCCGAAAGGCACCTTATGCCGCTCTGTTTCTCCTCCATAAGCACGATCAAACAAGGCACTGAATGTTTCATACAGCGCCGCCTTATCGGGGTCATCCGGAAACGTAAAGAAATCCGCCGCTCTGTATAAAAAGGCCGCCGTGACGGTTTTTCCCGCTTTTTCGGCTTTCTTCGCCGACGAAACCAGACTCGTCTTCCATGTTTTAAAATCTTTTATCCTCTTGGAGGCCGCCAGCGCCTCCTCTTTTATCGGCCATCCGAACGAGTACCACCGGTTCAGCTGAAAATTAAACAGTTTGTTCCGATGGAATTTGACCAGCCCGACGGGAAAAGAAACGCTCATCCTATACCCTCCCAGCCGCTTGAAATATGGTTTAGCGACCGACCGGTCGCTATGGATACAGTATATTCCATAAATTGGGAATTGTCAATGATTTGCATGACGCTTTTGTTCGGCGAAATTTTCACAGCATTGAATCCGTTTGGAAAATGTTGTATAATATTTGCCGAAAAAGGCGGCCCCATACATACATGCTCATCGGATTTATGAGCACGCCGCCTGCCCTTATCTCAGAGATGGGCGGACGGTGAGAAGGATCCGATTCCACTCCTCTGCCGGACGGAATCAGTATGAAGTACGTTCGCCGCACGGAAAAAGTCCGTACCCGCATCCTTTTTGTACGGCGGCAAAACAAATCCATCGGTTGTATCCATAGAAAGAGGATTTTTTGGAGGTGGTGCTGTGATTTACTGCAGATACTGCGGAAAGATGCTGCCCGACGACTCGGTCTTCTGCGAAGGCTGCGGAAGGCAGTTAAAAGACAATCTCCCGGAGGCGGAAAACGGCGCTGTTTCCCCTCCGGCCGTCGGCGTGCCGGCCGAAGAATGCGGCGAACAAGGCAGAGCTGTCCCGGCCGCGGGTACGCCGCCCGAAAAAGATCTTAGGCGAAACGAAGACGTCTCCGCCGAACCGGAGATTATCTCCTGCCCGAACTGCGGGGCCCGCTTTGCCCCCGGCGATAAGGAAGTCTGTCCTTTTTGCGGAACGGAACTTCCCACAAAAGAGGATCGCGAGGAAAAAGGGCGTCTTTTGAATACGGTCCGTGGCATCTACAAATTATCCGCCACCAACGCGTTTTTGATTGGTCTGCTCCTCCTGATCGGATTCCTGTTTTTCTTTTTCTATCTGCGGAGCGACCGGTACGAAACATTCTTCAGCTTCTCCTCCTATGGGATGTGGATGATCGTTCTGTTTGCCGTCGCCGTGCCGTTTTCTCTGATCGCCGCCAGAAGAAACTTTACTTCAAGGATCAAAAAGGCCGGCCTGACGCAGCAGCAGTACGCTTCGCTGCTCAAGGAATCCATGCGCCGGCCTCGCAAATTCGTGCCGAAGACGCCCGGCGAATCTGCCCCAAACGGCAGCGGGGCAAAGAATGTTCCGGGAAAAACCGAGAAAATCGCCGGCCGCGTGCTGAAAGTAACAATGGCTGCGCTTTTCGTGGGGCTCGGTTTGATGGCCGCCAATTATTTCACCGACGGCGCCGTCTTCTCTTTCGTCGATAGCACGGTGTTCTCTTCCGGCGGAGAATCGCTCACCGGGCGGTGGGAGGCCACCTCGCGCGGCAGCTACGACCCGGCCGTCATTTTTAAGAACGGCAAAGCCTATTTTGGGATTATCGGCCTTTCCGACGAGGATATTATCGCCGATGTCGCCGGTATCCGCCAGAAAGCGGACCGGGACGGCGTAAGTTACACCGCAACGGCCACTTCCATCACCTTTACCAGCAACAACGGAATCTCCAAAACATATGAGCGCGATAAGGATACCATCTATTTTGGTTCCGCCACACTGAAGAAAACGTCCGGATAGGCGCCGTTTCACTGTCCGCCAAGTTTGGGCGACAAACGGGGCTGCGGCTCTTCCCCTTGTTTGGGTAAAACCTCCGGAAAAAGAGGCGTGGCCCGGCGGGGAACTTCCAAAGGGCTTCCCCGAAAACATCCATAGAGTAAATGCTCTTGCGGGCGGTGGAATTTCCCGTCCCCGTTTAAGTAAAAAGAAAAGGCCGGTTCCGTTCGGGGACCGGCTTATTTTATTACAGGAAGTGCCGGGGCGGGATGCACAGCGCGGCCGGCACCCGGCTTTTCTCCGATTCCGGAGGGCGTTTCCCATCCGTTTTGGAAAGTTTCTCCCGAGAACGGCGCGGGCGCTTACGTCGGCATCGTAACGGCCAGAAAGATCTCCGAGATCCGGTACCAGGTCGGATAATTGACCTCGCCCGTCACCGGAAGGTCGAATACCTCCTGAAAGATCTTGACGGAGGCGGCCGTGTTCTCCCCATAGATGCCGTCCACCACCAGCTTGGGAATCAGGGGATAATTCTGCGAAACGGCGTTGAGCTGCTGCTGGATGACCTTGACGTATTCCCCGGTGGAACCGATCTTGAGCACCGTTCCGGGGAAGGAGATCGGGATGCCTTCGGCCTTCTCCGCCTGTTTGAGCACGATGTCGTAGCCGTAGTAGTTTTTCAGGATCTGCAGGGCCGAATATCCCTGATCGCCCAGATTCTTGGAGCCCCACTGGCTGAGCCAGCCCTCGCGGTTGACCCGAACGCCGTCGTTGTACTGCGTAAAAAGGGGCTGAATGATATTCTGCCTGGAAACGTAGGTGGTAAAGATCTCATCCACCACTTCGGAGATCTCCCGATAAATATTTCTGCCGAACGTGAACGACTGGTCGAAAGAGGTGGAACTGGTGATTGTGAAATCGTACCCCTTGCTCCGATACCACTCGGTGTAGACCCGGCTCATCGTAAAAGAAAGGATTGCATAGATATTGGCTTTCAGCGTCTCTCTTGGCCAAGTGGCGTAAATTTCGCTGCTGGCTACATTCTTTATGTAGTCTTTGAAAGTCACGGTGTAATTGGGGGCCGAGGCATCTTCCGGTCTGCCGGCATGAACCACGATAAGCCCCGGAACCACCGGCCGCGGCAGGACCACCAACCCCTGCGGAAAAGGAAGCTTCTTGACCTCCGCCTCCGGGATCTTCGGTGGAAAATCCCCCCACAGCGTGGGATACGGAATCAGGATATTCGTGGGCAGCGGCTTCAGGACGACTTCCTGAAGTGCCGTGCTGGAAGAGAAAAGCTGCACATTCTCGACCGAGGCCTCTTCAAAGCCCGGTGCGGTGACGGTGAGATTATATTGATTGAACGGCCTTGGCTGATCGGGCTCAAGAGAATAGGATAACGGCGGCGTTGATAGGGTAACCGCCGGTATCCTGCCAGTCGCGTCCGTTTGGGTTTCCTCCAGCACGGCGCCGGTATCCGGGTCGGTGACCCGCACCAGCGCGCCTTCCGCCGGGCTGCCCAACCGGTCCGTATATACATAGACCTGAAGCATTCCAAATCCGCCTGAGGTGTTTTCCACAGGTGCCGTATTGTCTCCATTCATGCTGTCTCTCTCCTCATGGTCTTATGTCAGATACGGTCAGATGATGGTTTCTCTAAGCGTGCTAAACGTATTATGCAGATTCAGTTTTCCGTATCCCCATTTGATATTGGGGTACTGGACGTTTTCCACCCTCTCACATCCGCTGATCAGCAGGCTTTTGACCAGTTCTCCGTCCATGGCCGGAAGGTTTCTTTGGACGACGCCCCACTCCACCAGCAGCGCAGCCGCGCCGGCCGTAATCGCCGCCGCCACACTGGTTCCGGTCATCGTGCCATAACCCGTCGGGTAGATTCCCGGGACTTTGACCCCGGGCGCCACAAAATTAGGCGATATCCTGGGAACTCTGGTCGGGCCCCAGGAGGAAGAAACATACAGGCTGTTGTCGCTGGTGTCGTATGCCCCGCAGGTGATGGTTCTCAACGCACTGGAGGGGAATACAATGGTCGTTTCCGGAACCGGTTTTAAAAACTCGACCGTCTCGTCAACCTGGCCGGTGATGGGAAGCCAGGCATAGTATTCTCCGCTGATGATGGATTCACCAAACAAGGTGATATCCCAGATGCCCTCGGTGGTGCTTTGAAAACCCACAATGATCTGGTTATCGGAATTTTTGGAATAGATGACCGTAAGGGTGGTGTTTTCTAGAAGTAGTTTCTCTGAATATATGAGCCCCACTTTGAAGTTGACCCTCGGCAGCACCTCGCCGGTGGGAGATGTGACGGCCACAGTAATCTTATCGAACGCATTGCTGAAAATAAACACCGTGAAGGAGGCACCCTGTCTTCCCACCTTGATGCTGATGGTATCGGTAGCTCCGGTCTGTGGGATCTTCCCTTGGGTATGATGCTTGGCGTTCGACTCGTTGCCGGCCGCCGTAATAAAAGTATATCCGGACCACAAAGAAATAAAAGAAAGATACTCCTCAAACGGGGTATTCCCGTCACGACCGCTGGAGTTGGAACCCATGGCGATGCAGATGACTGCCGGCATATTAAGCTCCAGTGCCCGGTCCAGGATGTATTTGATTCCCAGCAGGTAATCCGTGGCCTCATACAGATTCGGGTTATCGGCCGGTATCAGATAGCGATTAATGTAATAATCTCTCGCACGGCGCAGCTTCACCGCGACGATACTGGCTTTCGGCGCGGCACCCAAATAATTCCCCGCCTCGTTGCTGGCCGCCACCGAGGCAAGAAAGGTGCCGTGGCCATCCTCGTCGATGCTGGGTACGATACTATAGGGATTGTCGGACATGAGCGCCTGATTGATCATTTCAGCGTCGTAGCGCGCGCCGAAATAGATATTGCCTGATCTTGGGCCGTCGATGGTCTGATCCCAAATGCTGAGGATTTTGGTGCTTCCGTCTTCGAATTTAAATGCGTTTTGGGTATAGTCGATCCCCGTATCGACAAACCCGATGATGACCCCCCTTCCGGTAAGCCCCAGAAAAGGCTGGTTCTGAACCATGGTAATCCCGGCGGCGGAATTGCTTGTGACATCCACCGGGGAGAGAATCCTCGGAAAAAAGGTCGCGAAATCCTTCCCCATTTCCTCATATACGTCCCACAAATATTTCTGGTTGACATACACAACGATATATCGATTGGCCAGCTCCGTTCCCAGGTGCAGGTACGGCCTGGTTTTCACATAGTCGACGAATTTCGGATCCACAATCGCCTGAAAATCCACCGTGGTAGGCAATTTTACGAATTCTTCGAGCGGGAGGTCATCCTCATTAATATTTATAGCCATATGTCACTTGTTCCCCACTTATATTGTTCCAAAAATGCCATCGTTTCTCTAAGGCATAGCGCGCCATATCCGGAAGTTGGATTTGGATAGCTGATGTTTGCCAGCCGGCTGGCCCCCAATCTGAGAAAGGCCCTGACCCGCTCCCCATATAAAAAGGGATCGTTGTTGTTGACGATTCCCCACTGCATCATCAGCGCGACGGAGCCGGTGACAAAGGGAGCCGCCATACTGGTGCCGGTAAAAGCATCGTAGCCGCCGCCCACTCTGGTGGTCAGGATGTTCACGGCCGGGGCGGCAATATCCGGATTTGGCAGCGCCATGTTGGCGTTTCCCTTTCCGGAAAACTCGGCGACGTTGCCCACTCTGTCATTGTACCCCGCCACGCGGATCATTTTATAGGCGGTGGAAGGAATCGTCATGGTGTCTTCGGAGGTCGGGTTGGAAAAATAGGTTTCATCGGTGACCTGCTCCAAAGTCGGCAGCCACATCTTGAAGTCTCCATCCACGATCCTGCCGGCAATGATTCGGAGCTTCCATAAGCCGGCCTTCACGGTACTATCTGTGGCCCGAACCAGGAAAAAGATCTCCTGGCTGATGGCATAATGGCTTGGCTGACCATAGATAATGGTGAGCACCAGATTCCCCATACGGATGTTCTTCACTTGGTTGTTGATCCTGATGATGCCGGAGGATTCCCCTGTCGGGAAAATGATCTCCGCCGAGAGGCTGTCGGCAAAGTTTTTCCAGAAGGAGATATAAAACTCCTCAATCCCCGGGGCGGTAAAAAAATCGATTTCCTCGACCTGATTCGTGGCAATCTGCCCATGGTAGTGGTGGCCTGCCGCGCCCTCGTTCCCGGTTGGGATCACGAAGGAAGTTTTCCATTCGTCGCTCATTGCGGTAAGATAGGTCTCAAACAGACTGTCCCCTCGATGGGAACCGTTGTTCATCCCGAAGCTCATATTGATGACGACCGGCATATTCAGATTTCTTGCTATATCGATGATATACCTGACTGCGCGCATCAGTTCCGTAGTCCGGGTGAAGGCCTGGTAGCCTTTTATGCCAACCTTGACCACGATGAGCGATGCCTCGGTGGCGACGCCGATATTCTGCCCGTCGTTGCCCCGGCCGTTTCCGGCCGCGATGCCGGCTACGGCGGTCCCATGGCCGGTCGGATCCTTGCAGTTGATGACCGCGAGCGGATTGGGCGCCCTCAGAGCCGCATTGAGCTGCTCCTGCGTGTATTCCGCCCCGGCGGTAAACCCGGCCGGAGGGGTTCCCTCTCCGGTTTGATCCCATAGATAAAGGATCCTGCTGGTTCCGTCCTCATTCCGGAAATCCGGGTGGGTATAGTCGATGCCGGCATCAATAATCGCCACAATGACGCCGGCGCCGGAAAGGTTATAGCCTACGGGACTCTGAACGGGGGGAATGCAGGATGAAGCCAGGTTGACGGGAGAGGCAATATATAAGCTTTTCGGCAGTTCCAGATGCTCGATCTGCGGATAAAAATAAAGGTTTGAAATTTTATTTTTATCAATCGTGAAGATCGCATACCCCTGGGATAGAATTTCCACCTCTGCCTGCAGATCCTGCGCGACCGAGGCGACGTCCCCGTGAAATTTGGCGATGACCTCCGTCTCGTTTACATCCTCCGGGAGCAGGTTCTGCACCCCATTCTCAAGGACCTCTACCGGAGCGCGGAGTTTTCCTGGGCTCTGAGGTCTGTCTCGCCTGTAAGGATTTCGCATCGGAGCATTTCTCCTCCTTTCTCAGTAATAGATCCAAACCTGTTTTTGGGGGATCGGATTATAAATCCATCTGCTATTTACAAGTATATAGCCGATTAGGGTATCGCCTTGTACGTGTTTTATGAAATACCAGTATCCGTTCCCGTTGGTCAGCCAGACGAAGACCACCATATTGATGCAATTCACGATGGTACCCACATCCGCCTCAGCCAAGCAGTGCGGGCGTGTCGGCCGAAAAGTGAGCAGCCGCTTTTGCGTCTCTGTGGCCGGAAACATTCTATCCAAGACAGATCCTCCCCCGGTTCCTCAAAAATTCGGCCGCACCGTGCGCTAAAGTCCGAAACGACCGTTTTTTTCCTAAACACATTTATATGTTCGGGTACGGGGAAGTATCACCCCCGGCTTCGCGGCTTCGGCAAATTCTCTCTCGGCGCATGGATTCCCAAAGCGGCGCGGAGTCTGTTCCACCCGGCGTATCCCATCAAAAAAAGGCGCACCGTCCGGTGTGCCCTTTTTATACTTTTTGCAGAGGAAAAACCTCCGGCCGAAGCCGCGATTACTCATCCAACAACTTATCCGCCTCGTTGAGCGGCATCGGCCGGTAATAATAGAATCCCTGGATATAATCACATTTGAGTTTCTTGAGCAGCTCGATCTGCTCCTCGGTTTCGGCGCCTTCGCAGACGATGCTGAAATTCAGCCGGTGCCCGAGGGAAACGATCGAATCCAGAATGACTGCGCCTTTTTCGTTATCCGCCATCAGCAGCAGAGAACGGTCCAGCTTCAGGATGTCGATCGGGTAATTTTTCAGGTCGGAATAGCAGGTGCTGCCGGAGCCGAAATCATCGAGATAGATGCTGAATTTCATCCGGCGGAGGGCCTCGATATTTCTCTGCGCGGTCGCGTTGTTCTCCTGCACCACGCTTTCGGTGATCTCGATGGCGATCTGTCTGGGATCCACCGTATAACGGTTGAAGATCTCGATCAGCTTGTTTGCCAGATCCGGCGAATCAAAATCAAATCTTGAAAAGTTGCAGGAGATGACGATCCGTTTTTCTCCCCGGATGTTCCGCTGCTGCTGCCATCGACAGACCCGTTCAAACAAATACAGGTCCAGATCCATGATCGTGCCCTGGCCCTCGAAGAGCGAAATGAATTTGTCCGGCTTCAGAAGTCCCTTGGTCGGGTGGTTCCAGCGGACCAGCGCCTCGCAGCCATAGATGCCGTTTTCGTTCAGGCTGACATACGGCTGCGCATAGATGGCGAACTGTTCCGTCCGGAACGCTTCGGAGATCATGGAGATGAGCTGATCCTGCTCCTGCATCTCATTCAGGATGTCTTTTCCGCAGATCGCATACGAGAGATTGTGATTCAGCGCATACCGGTAGGCCTCTTTGCAGTAATAAATGACGTTTTGGGCGAAACGATCCTCTTTTTGCACGGAATAGATGCCCGCGTGGATGCCGATCTCATATTCTTTGGAGAACACCACCGGATAGGCGTCGATCTTGTCAAGTACTCTGACCGCCCAGTTCTCCAGCTCCTCCTGAGAGACCGTCTTCCGCGCAAGGACGAAGGAATCGTTCTCCACCCGGCAGAGCATCCCGGCATCGCCCATGTTCCTTGCGAGGACGTGGGCCATATATTTCAGAAAGTTGTTGACCTCCTCGGTGCCGAAGTGGTCGTACAGCTGTTTAAAATCCTCGCTGAAATAGACGACGGAATATTCCGCCCGCTGGCTGTCCGTCAGCTGTCTGTCATAGGTCAGGCAAAAATGGTCGAGATTCCACACGCCGGTCAGGTCGTCGAATAATTCGCTGTACCGTTGTTTGTGCCTGAGCGCACGGTTTTTTTCCGCGAGCACAATGATGGAGATCACCGCGGCAAGATAGGCGGCGGAAACCAGCATCACCAGCCAGCCGGAAGTTTTCTCCTGCTTGCCCTCCACCGCATACTTCATCAGAATATGGTTCATCTCGTCGCTTTTCAGAACCTCTTCAAAAGCCTTGTTGAAGCTTTGGATCAGTTCCGGTTCGGCGGCTTCCGTAAAGGCGAAATAAGTCTGATGAGCCGTGCCGCCGATCTCGTAATCCAAACTCTGCTCGGTTTTCTGAAGGCCGGGCTCAGCAAAATCGTCGTGATCCTGGACGGCGGATATGATTTTGACCTGTGGATTATCGATCAGCTCTTCCCGGTTGTCGCCTGTGGTGGAGCCGACATATTGAAAGGTCAGGCCGGTCTGCTCGCTGATCTGCGCGAGGATATCCGGCATGATCCCGACATATTTGTCTTCCGTGCTGTCGTAAGATTCAATCGGGTCGTAGTCATAGCAGCCTGCGACCAGAATCGGGGTATCCGCCGACGGGGAAGACTCCTCCTCAGTCGCCCCCTCCGCATACGCAGGGAGCGCCGTCAGCAAAATATAGATAAAAACAGCACATGCAAATGGAGTGATGCGCCTCAGCATTCTTTTTCCTCCGGCATTTCGGATTTGTTGTACTTCAGTACCGGCAGGCCCGTCCCCCAAAAGGAGCGGCCTCCTGCCGAAGGCGTTCTCAGCTTGGCTCCGGCAAGGAAAGGGTACGAAAATTTCCCCCGGAGGCAAACCGCGGGAACTTCCCCGCCTCTTTGCATTCGTGGAGCCCGGATTGTTTTGCTTCAGATCTGCCCGCTTGAACGCCCGTCATAGTTTCCTCCTGCTTTTCATTGGGAAACGCCCGATCGTACTCCTTCATTCTTTCCTGTTGCATTTGGAAAACGTCTCGCCGTTTTTATGAAGAAATAAATGAATTTCCCATTTTTGTTCCGTGCCGCCGGATAAAAAGCGGCCTTGGGGTAAAAGAAAAACCGTCCGCAGAGATCCCGGGCCCATAGGCACGGTCACGGCCGGTGGATTTTCAGAGGCAACGCTCTTCCGCGCGATCTTCCATCCCCGTCTCCGCTCCTGCCCGCCGCCTCGGCCGGCTATGTAATCTCGGGGGACGGCAATCGCTTCTCTTTAGAAAGATAAAGCGCTTTGTCCGCGCGCTTATATAAAGCCGGATAGGAGGAACCCGGCATTGCCACAGCAAAACCCGCCGAAATACGGGCGGCCGGTTTTTCCCTCCTCACGGTTTCTTCTTCAATCATGTCGTTGATGGTTTTGATGACCGCCGTTGCAAAGCTCTTGTTGCCCACGCCGTCCAGCCAGATCGCGAATTCGTCGCCGTGCAGGCGGGAAGCGACATCGCAGGAACGAAGAATCTGTCTGATGACGCCGCCGATGATGACGAGCACATCGTCTCCGACCATATGACCGTAAATATCGTTGATCATCTTGAAGCCGTCGACATCGATCATCACAAAAATCCCGCGGTCCTTGCCCGACATCTTTTTGATGCGCTGCGTCACTTCCATCTCAAAGGCCGACTCGTTTTTCATTCCGGTCTTGGCGTCCGTCTCCGACATCCGCTTGAGCTGCAGCTCCCGCTCGTGCTCCTCATGGATGTCGATTGCCGAAATGATAATGGATTTTACGATTCCGCTCTCCGCCAGAATCGGCTTGAAGGAGACACTGTGCCACCGATAGGTCTCTCCGAAATTGATTCGCAGAAGCAGCACGTTGTCATAGTCGTTTTCAGAAAGCTTGGAGAGAATATCCAGAACCGGATCCATATCCTCAGGATGCAGATACTTGTTGATGCTTTCGGCCGGATACACCTTAAACAGATCGACCTGCAGCTCGGCGGACTTCAGGATCGTGATGGCGTTTTTCTCCGGCACATATTCCATGATCAGGGATTCTTTGCTGACCTGCAGACAGCGCCGGTAGCGGAACAGGCTGATTGCGTTCATGACGCGGTTATAAGCCAGACGCACCGAATCGCTCTTTGTGACGACGTCGACCACGCCGTAATCAAAGCTTTTTTTCAGAATGTCGTTTGTCACTTCATCCGTACAAAGGATGACCGGAATTTTATGCATCAGGCCGTTGCGTTTGATGTAATCCATCACGGCAAAACCGTCCTGTTTCGGTAAAAAAAGATCAAGAACCACAGCGGTCAGACTTTCGTGATGGCGTCTCAGAATTTCGATCGCCTCTTCACCGTCTGTCGCTTCCAATAAATCAAACTGCCCTTGAAAGGAGTTCTTTATCATTTCGCGGGTAACTTCGGTGTTATCCGCGATCAGAATTTTCATCTTGTCATTCTGCATACAAAGATTCTTCCTTCGTCAAGCTCATTCCGGGTATTTCTTAGCAACTTCTTCAAAATGCTTATGTTCCGAAATCAGCTTTTCCAATGCCTCCGGTACGCCGTCGAACCCGCCGTGGCGCGTCGTCTCGACAATGGGGGTATTGAGATCGAAAAGCGGTTTCAGGCCAAGATTGGCATACACGCCTTTCAGTGCATGGGAACGTTCGAAGCAGGCCTTGACGTCTTCAGCTCCGCAGGCATCAATCAGGGGGGCGAGGGAATCATGGGCGACCGCTTTCTTCACCATCTTTATGTAGAAATCTTCCATGTCCATGCAGTTGTACAACCCATCCTTGACATTGCACCCCAATGCTTCAAGTTCGATCAGTAACGGATGCTGCATAAAATTCCTCCTGCATTCCAACCCGAAATCATACCCGGCCGCCCTTTTCCGGGGCGGACCCGTTCTCTTCCGCCTCTTTGCATGAGTATTCATGCGGGCCGCATAGAATCCCCCGGTGCCTTTCCGTAGACAGCAAAAGCGCTGTGGTTTGGTTCCCGCCCGGTATCCAATCCTGTAAATGCAGGAGCGCTTCGCCGGGCCACGATCGGCATAAAAATCCATAAAAAACGACGCCCGGCGGAGAACCGATATTCGGAGCGCCGAAAGCAGTCCTCATTTTTATGTCCTTGCCGGGGGCTTTCCCTTTTTGCCGGGGATTTCTATAAAATTGTACCTTGAAATTTTAGTATTTTGTATGCTCATTGTATCACCTTGAGAATAAATTTACAAGAACAAGCATCATAAAATTTTCGTTTTTATGACAATTTATGAACTTTTACCGTGTTTTTTTCTTCCTTTTCTCCGAATCACCAGAAAGTATTTGTCATTTTCATGTTCTTTCCCGGCGGGACAGATGTCATTCCGCTGCCGACAGCGTTTTTCTTCCGAAAATGGTGCTCTCTCAAAAAGCGGGGACATTAAGGGATAAATCTTTTCGGCTGGTACCTACGGCTTTCCGGCCTCAAGCCGAATGTCTCAATGCGGGCGTGCTCATTTTAAACCCGGCATATGCCTTTAAGGGGCGAGCACGGATATGCCGAATGGGAACAGTTTTGTATTTTTTGAGCATAAAAAGGCGAGGTTTTCTTTCCGAAGCACATGCTTCTCTCACGGAAGATCAAGCGGGAAAACCGTGGGAAAATCCGGCGGAAAAAACGGATAAAAAGCCAGATCCTGTACTTTTGGTCAGTTGCAATTTTCCTTTTATACCGCTATAATAAAATAGAATAATTGGAAGTACCTTCCTGAAAAGGTACGATTTCGGCCCGGAAGATCGCTCCGGCCGGGAGATGCTCCACCGCACAATTCTTTTGGGGAGAAAGAAATTGGAACTGTTTGACAAGTATTTCGACCGAAAAAAAATAGGGACCCCTTTTCTCAGTTTTGAGGAGCAGATGGGCGACTGCCTGCGGCTCGTGGATCTCTATCTCGGCTTCGCCGCTTTGGCCGAGGCCGGAGAAGACGGGGAGCCTTCCCTTTTTCATCTGCCCGGGACCGCCGTGCGCCCGGAACAGGCCTCCGTTTCACTGGAATTTTCCTGCCTCCAAAACGGCGACCTGCGGCTGAAACCCGAATTCCGCCGGCAGATCGAAGACGCATGGGGCTACCTGGAGAGCCGGATCGGGGATTCCTGCGAAGGGCTCCCGAATCCGCTTGCGTGGGTATTCGGGAATCTCTTTCACGACCATTTCCGCCGCCTCTGCGTCCTTTTGGGCGCGGCCGTGCTTGCGGACAGAAAATACGAGCAGATCTTCGGCCGGATGCAGGGAAATCCCGCCGAGACGCTGCCGACGCTCTCCCTTGCCTACGGTCTTTCTGCGCTGGAGGAAGCGCCCTCCCTACGCGACTGTCTGATTTTTCCGCGCTCCGGCTACCGCTGGGATCTCTTTTTCGTCAGCAGCGGCAGGGGACTTTCCGCCTCCTTTCTGCTGAGGGAAAGCGTCTTTCACGCGTTTCTGGGCAGCCGGATGCCGGACGCGTTTCTCTCCGAATTTACCGAGCTTTTCGACTGCCGCCGGGATGGGGACGGCCTTGAGCCCGTCCTGATCCGGGAGGACCTTCTGGACCGGATCTGCATGGTCTGCTCCGCCGCCGCGGACCGGGAATATCCCGTGCTCGCCGTTCTGAGCGGCGAGGAGAGCTCTGGCCGGCATTTTCTGATCCGCCACGCCGCGCGCCGGCTGGGCCTCGATCTTCTCTTTATCGACCTTGCCGCGATGGATGCGCTCTCTCCGGCGGATTTCCATACGGCCTGCTTCGCCGCCGCGGCCGCCTGCTCGATCAACGGATTTGTTCCCGTCCTTTGCTGCGGAGATACCCCGCCGGCGGAAAAAGCGGAGGAACTTCTCTCTGTCCTTGCGGAATTCGGCTTTCTCTTCGTATTTATGATTACCGGCCATGTGCCGCCTCTCCCGGAAAACGGGGAATTCTCCCCGGTCTTTTTCCCGATCGAACGGCTCACGCCGCTGGAGGCGGAGACGCTCTGGAATACATATGCCGGCGGCCTGCTGAAGGAGGAGGATCCTTCCGTCCTCTCCGCACGCTACCGCATGACGCCCGGGCAGATCCGGAATGCCGTACGCACCGCCCGTTTTGAGAACGCGGACGGGCCTCTTGCGGTGAAGGATATCGCCGCCGTCATCCGCTCGAGCGACGTCCGGGCCGGCACGCAGCACTGCCGCAAGGTGAAGCCGTTTTATACCCTCGGCGACATCATCCTGCCGGATTCTGTTCGCCTGCAGGTGCTGCATATCATCGACCGGATCAACAAACAATATGTCGTCAACAGCGAATGGGGCTTCGGCAAAAAATACGCCTACGGAAAAGGCGTCAGCATCCTGTTTTACGGCAGTCCGGGCACCGGCAAGACGATGTGCGCCCATGTGATTGCCCACGCGCTGGGGCTCGATCTGCTGAAGGTGGATCTCTCCTCGATTTTCAGCAAATATGTCGGGGAAACGGAGAAGAATCTGACCGAAGTCTTCCGGGAAGCGGAGAGCACGAACGCGATCCTCTTCTTCGACGAGGCGGACTCCCTGTTCTCGCAGCGCTCCACGGAGATGAACGGCGCCAACGACAAGTATGCCAACCTCGAGACCAACCACTTGCTCCAGAAGATGGAGGAATTCAGCGGCATCTGCATCCTCACCACCAACATGATGATGAACTTCGACAAGGCGTTTTACCGCCGGATCGAATATATGGTCAACATTCCGTTCCCGGAGCCCGCCACGAGGCTCCTGCTGTGGAAAAACGCGTTCCCGCCGGAGTGCCCGCTCGCAGAGGGAATTCCTTTCGAGTATCTGGCGGAGGATCTCGAATACAGCCCCAGCCAGATCAAGACGGCGGCGCGCAATGCGGCCTATCTCGCCGCCTACGACAACGCGGAAAAGATCACCGCCTCATATATTGTGGAGGCGATCCGGCTCGACTTTGCCAAAAACGGTAAGGTCATGCCCCGCCTGCGCCTGATGTAAAAAAACAAAAGCCTGCGCGGCGGTCGACGCCCGTCTGCGGGCGGCTTATCATAAAGAACAGCCTGTGACAACGAATTGAGAGACGGAGGGATGACCCATGGTTTCGGCGGATCTGGAAACCGAGAGGAAGAAACGGAAAAGCGGACCTCCCAGGCCCATCAAACAGCCTGCGGAAACCGGAAAAGGCCTGCTCGGAACCGGCGGAAACGCACTCTCCGCCGTGAAGAAGCTGAGCATGCCTTCTTCTCTGCGCAGCCGCATGGAGGGCTCCTTCAACGCCGATCTCTCCGGCGTCCGCCTCTATGAAAGTCCGTCGGTCGAGCATCACGGCTTTGAAGCGGTTGCGCAGGGTTCCACCATCGGCTTCGCGCCGGGCCGCTTCCGTCCGGAGACCGCCTCCGGCCGCAGCGTGATCGGGCACGAGGTTTCCCATGTGGTCTCTCAGGCCAGAGGGGAATCCTCCGGCGCGGGCGGACGTCTCCTCCACAGCAGCATGCTCGAGCACCGGGCGGATGCTCAGGGAACCCGGGCGGCATCCGGTCTCTCCGTCGGCGGCGAAAGAATCCACGTCGGCGCCGGGAACTCGGCAAACGCCCCGGCACAGGGCATCATCACAAAATCCGATAAAATGAAAATCGTCAACAAGGCCCCTTTCGTCCGCGAAGGCGTATGGAAGCGCGGTCTGGACGACATGTTTGTGCTGCGCGTGAAACTGGTGGACGAGGCGGAAAAAGCCCCGACCGGCTCTTCTCCCGCCCCCTCGCGGCACAAAAGCAAGAAAACCAGCGCCAGGGACCGTCTTGACACGGCGATGGACGCCATCGATCCGATCGGCTCCGGCTCCACCTCCGTCTCCAGCGCCATAGACGCCGTCCGTAAAGGGGCCTCTTCCGCTTCCTACTTCAAAGGGCTCGGAGATACCGTCGGCGTTGTCGGCAGCGGCGTGGGCATCGTCACCGACGCTTATGATCTTTTCAAAGATCCAAGCTGGCAGGGCGTCGTCAGTCTTTGCAGCAACTCGGTCAAGTTTCTCACCGGCATCCATAACGTCGTGGGCGACGTGAAGGACGTCATCTCCGGAACCGGCATCAGCGAAGTCACCGGCATCGGGAAACTGGTCCCCGGCCTTCAAGCGGTCGCCGGCGTCGCCGATATTGCCATCGGCATCGGCGACATGGTCGAGCAGGGCATTGCCCGTGAGAAAGCTAAAAAATTCATCAGCATCATGCAGACGAAATCGATCGCCGCCGGCATCGACCTTGAGAATCCGAAGGCCGCCATCAACAAGAGCCTGCTCGATCTCCGCTACGACGCCGACGAGACCTCCGCCGTCGCCGGAAAGATGAAATCCGCGCTCTTCCATGTGGGCAAGCGCTTCAACATCGATACCACCTCCGACGCCGCAGTCGGCACAAAATACAGGGAGCTCAAGAATGCGCTCGCCACCGCCGGCGGCAATGTGGAGTCATCGCAAAAGGATTATTCCAAAAAGAACCAGACTTTCCGGGAGGCTTCCGCGGCCACACTGACTTCCAAAAACCAGCGCTCGGCCTATCAGGCGGAACGTGATAAGCTCCGTACCATGGAGCAGATCCGCGAGGAACGCGCAAAGGCGGTCGCGGAGGCACAGACCAAAGTCAGCCGGAACAGAAACGCCCTCACCGCCTCCAAAAAACGGAAGGACACCGTCTCCGCCGCATTTAAAACGGAGGGCATCGACCTCGATGCCGTGGCAAAGGATAAGAGGCAGGAGTTCCATCCTATGGCGAAGCTCCTAAGTATTTATGAACAACGGAAGACGGCCGAAGAAAGCAAAATTGGCGGCACCTCCTCCCTTTCCGGGATCGTCGGCGCCGGTCTCAAAGGAGCCAATCTGGGACTGACCGGCTCCGAAGGATCCGATAAAACCTCGTTTGAGGCTCTGATGCCGTCTTTCAGCGGGATCATGGGGTTCTATGTCACCTCCGAATCCAAGGACGAGGATGTCTGGTCCTTCTATGAAGGCTTTGAAGCAAGGGAATCCGGGCTTGCTCGGGCAGAGGCACAGCTGCGCAATGCTCAAAAATCCCTCGCCGCTCAGGAGAAGATCATCTCCTCCCATACGACGACCACGGAGGCCATGCCGCACAAGAGCGACACCGAGCACGAAGCTCTCGAGAACGACGAAAAGGCCAAGGGAAGCGAAAGTCAGTCTTCGCAGAAAAAGATGCTCGCCGCGCTGGAGGCCTACAAACAGCCGAAAGCCGACTTTGAATTTTTCAAATCCTCCTTCGAGCAGGGCTACCCCGGCGGGATCAACGATTCCAACGCCGACAAGATGGTCGATACCAAGAATCGGGCCGAAACCGCCGCCAAGGGCAAGCGCACCTCCTATGACAATGCCATGAAGGCCGCGCCTCTCGCCTTTGAAAAGTTTGCAAGTTCCATCCGCATGGGAGACCTGATGAAGAAAAAGGCCGGTCAGGAGATGTTCAACGCCGGCATCGACATCCTGAAAGGCATTCTGGATGTCGCCGCGGGCGCCTGCGACGTGGCGGGCGTGGCCGCCTGGGTCGGTGCCTGTATCAGCGCCTTCAGCGCCGGTCTCTCCGTCGCGAAGATGATCGCGAAGCATGTCCAGAAGCGCAGCCGCATCCGTATGAACCTCGGGCAGACGCTGCAGGCGCGGCAGAAATACCTGACCAGCGCGCTCTCCTCCTCCTCGGAGTCCGTCGATTCCACGTCGATGACCGATGAGGAAAAGAAAGCGGAAAAGGAAAAGCTGCAGGCAAACGCCGGATTCTCTCACCTCGGAAGATTCGGCGGGCGCTCCGATGAGCTTGTCAAGATCGATGAGATCGTTCAGGATATCATCGATGAGGCCTATACCGCCGCCCATGCACAGGAGATCGAAAAAGCGAAAAAAGAAAGAAAAACCGACAAGGAGATTGCGAAGATCGCCCACGTCACGCGGGACGGAAAGCGCTCCCACGGCCGGGACACCACCCGCCTCTTTAAGCGGCTGATCTGCTTCGAGATGGGTTCCCCGAAAGGACAGCGCGCCGAGCTCTCCGATATCTCCATCTACCGCAACGCGGCGAACATGCTGGTCGATGCCTCCAAAGAAGCGCATACGCCGGGCGCGGTCAAGAACTGGCGCGACGCGATGAAGGCAAACAAAAAACAAACCGCCGTGACGCGCCCGGATCCTGCGGCGATGGGCGGCATCCAGACGCTGATCGATCTCGGCGTGATTAAGAATCTCTGGGATCCGCTGCCGACGCTGAAAGACGTAGCCCAAAAGATGGGTGCGGAGCGCAGAGATTATCGGAACCTGATTAAAAACCCGTCGATCCGGGTATTCCCGGAGCTCGTCCAATGGCGCGCCGACGTGGGCGCGAAGTTCGGGCATTTCGACGAGACGGACGAGGAGGTTGCGGCCCACAAGGAGCAGTTCCTTTCCGGCTACGGCAGAGATCTCGGCGGCACGGGCAGGGGCGCTTACGCGCAGCAGCATATGCGCAGCATGGGTGCCCGCCGTCTCGCCGGAGATATGTTCGGCGACCGGAACGCCGTCGTCTGATACGAACCACTTTTCCCGAAAATAAGGAACGGAGGAGAATGGAACATGAGCGAAAACGAAAACGAGAGGACCCACGCGCCGGAAGAAACATCCCAAGAGCCGGAGGAGACGCTCCGCTTCAATGAAGAGGAATTTCTGAACGGACTGGCGGAGGGGCTCCGCAGCTACGGCTTTGAACCGACGGTTGAGCATATGGAAGGTTTCCCTGTCTCGCTGCATGCCGCGTTCGGCGACGCGGAGGGAAACGACGTGATCGCGCTGACCTGCGTCTTTGCCCCGCTGGAGATTCTGACCGGCGACGACGTGCAGACTTTGCAGATTCACTTTGCGCTGATCGACCCCATCGAGACGGAAAACCTCGCGGAGGTCGATCACTTCTGCCGCCACTGCAACTGGAAGACGGCAACCGGCGCTTTCCTCATCCAGACGGATCTGGGCGTCGTCTCCTACCGCGACGGCCTTCTGCTCCGCGGCGAGACGGATATTGTGGATGCGGAACAGCAGGCGCTCGATCATTTTGCCCTGATGCTTCATTATATTGAATTTTATTATGATTCCTTAAAAGCGGTCTGCGCGGGAAAAAGTACCCTCGCCGCGGAGATCGAAAAGGGCAAAATCAAATAAGGTTTGCCCATCCGGCAAAATTCGGCCAAAAGCGGCACATAAAACGGTGCCGCTTTTTTATATGCCTTTATAAATAGAAACCGCGGCCGGCCCGGCATGAAAAAAAATCCCTGTAAAAACAGGCCGGTCCATCCTCTCATCCGCCTCGTTTTTCTTCTGGCGGAAGAAACATCCCCGCCGACCACAAATAGAATGCAGGAAAAAATTTCCGCCGTTTTTTACAAAATTCTGCCGGCAACACCTTTTTTGGTGCATCGGCATTCTTCTTATCCGGCGTGGTTTCGATTTTTTTAAAAAACTTTCGCGGATATTTCGTACGCCCGCTTGACAAAGCGAACCCGGGGTGTTACGATAAATCAAACAAAATATATCGATCTTTAAACCAATACAGAGAGATTGGCAAGATTCGGATAGGATAGAATTCTATGACCTTGCCATAACTGCGGCAAGGTCTTTTTTGTTAGGCGGGAGCGGTATATTTTGGAATATATTGAGGGAACAGGAGAAAACACATGAATCTGATCTATGACGTCGGCGACAAGCCGAAACTCAGCAAAACCCTGATCTTTGCGTTCCAGCAGATGATCGCCATCATGGCCGCCACCTTGCTCGTACCGATCCTGATCACGGGATTTGGCCTTCCGGCTGACCCGGCTGCAGCCCTTTTCGGCGCCGGCATCGGCACCCTGGTCTACATCTTCTTTTCCAAAAAGAAAAGCCCGGTCTTCCTCGGCAGCTCCTTCACCTTCCTCGGCGCCTACGCCGCCTCCATCAACCAGCTTTACGGATACTGGGGCATCATCATCGGCGTCGTCTTTGCGGGACTTGTCTATGTCGTCATCGCTCTGATCATTAAGAAGGTCGGCTCCGACTGGGTTAACCGCCTGATGCCTCCGGCCATCATCGGACCGATCGTCACCCTGATCGGACTTAGCCTTTCCAGCACCGCCACCGGCTGGATGTCCGCCAACGGAGGCGGCACCTACAACCTCGTCTCCATTCTCTGCGGCTTGGTCACCTTCTTCACCATCGTGCTGGTCTCCGTCAAAGGCTCCAAAACCCTGAAGCTGATCCCGTTCATCATTGGCGTCGGCGCCGGTTATGGTCTGGCCCTGGTCTTCACGATCATCGGCAATGCCGCGGGCATCGAATCCCTCAAGCTGCTCAGCTTCCAGCCCTTTATTGACACCTTCGGCAACCTCAGCCTCACAAGCTTCATCGACTACCCGAAATTCTTCTTCCTCAAGGGCATTGAGACAAACGGACAGTATCCGCTTGATATCGCCGCCATCGGCAACATCGCCATGATCTACGTCCCGATCGGTGTCGTGGAACTGGCCCAGCATATCGCCGACCACAAGAATCTCGGCTCCATCATCAATAAAGATCTGATCACCGATCCTGGCCTCGACAACACCCTTCTCGGCGACGGCGTCGGCTCCATGGTGGGCGCCCTCTTCGGCGGCTGCGCGAACACCACTTACGGCGAATCCATCGGCTGCGTCGCCATCACCAGAAACGCCTCCATCGTCTCCATCATCGACGCCTCCCTCGGCTGCATGATCCTCAGCTTCTTCACTCCGTTCGTCACGGTCATCAACTCCATCCCGAAATGCGTCATGGGCGGCGCCTGCGTAGCTCTCTACGGCTTCATCGCGGTCTCCGGTCTCCAGATGCTGCACAAGGTCAACCTGGGCGACAACCGCAACCTCTTCGTCGTCAGCGCCATCCTCGTCACCGGCATCGGCGGCCTGACCCTGGAATTCGGCCAGAACCCCGTGACCGGCGGTTCCCTCTTCTCCATCACCTCCCTGGCCGTCGCCCTGATCTGCGGCCTGCTGACCAGCCTGATCGTCAACAACGGCAAAATCGGCACCGGCACCAATGAGGAAGACGGTCTCTCCGCCGCCGCGGAGGAAATGGGCAAGGTCGACTTCTCCAAAATCAACGAAGATAAAAAATAATCCGGCTGAATCCGCACACAAACGGGGCTGCAAAACGGCGGCCCCGTTTTTTATTCCCACACGCCGCCGAAGCCGCCGGAAAAATTTGTTTTTCCGCTTTACAAAAGCCAAAAGAAACGGTACAATAGAAGCGTAATAAAAGAATTTCCCGCCCCCGGGAAGAACGAAAGGAACGAATACAATGGCCATTGATCAGGAGCCTAAAAAAGAGCAGCTCAAGAGATATGAAGTTGTCCGCGAAGGCCGCGTTTACGAGAGATGCTTCAACGTTCTCGACGCAAAAGACCGCGCCCGTTCTCTGTCCATGCAGAACGCCGGGTATCCGTATTCCGTCCGTTACGACGGCGCCGACCTTGCCAAATTCATGAATGGCAAAGAGGCCTGATCAATCTTTTTCTTTTTAATTATGCAGAGAGGCGCGATCCTTATTGGACTGCGCCTCTTTTTTATTTCCCTTTCGGGAAGGGAAGTCCTCCGCGAACCACTTTCCGCATGGTTCTTCCGGAAATACATACTTTCCCCAATTTTCGCATTTCTTAAGAAAGGCCGCCGCCCGCCGGATTCCTTCCGTCAAATTGGAGGCCCCCGGTCTCTCGTCTCCCGCGGAGCTGTGACGCAGCGCCGTCTTTCACAAAGCCTTCTCATCCCTTTGGAGAAGCCACCGCTCTCCGGATGCTTTCTCTCCAATTCCAGGCCCCGTGCTCTTGTTTTTTTGCGGGACAGGCGCCGCCCCACAGTTATCCACAAAAAAGAGCAGGAGGCCAGACAATTTTGTCCAGCCTCCTGTTTTTTATAGGTTCAATTATTTTTTGATCAGCGCGCCGGTTGGGCAGGTATTGACGCAGAGCATGCAGTCCCGGCAAACATCCTCCCCCTGCACCACCATCGGCAGGTAGGGTTCCGCGGTGGCCTTGCTGCCGCGGTATTTGAAGCCGAAGATATGCGCGCCCTTGACCTCCGCACAGATGCGCACGCACCGGCCGCAGAGGATGCATTTGTTCGGATCGCGGTAGAAATACGGATGGCTTTCATCCCGCGGGGCCTGTTTCTTATCGCCGGTGAAGGCGAACTGATCCGCGCCGTACTGCGCCGAATATTTCCGCAGCAGGCAGTCGTTCTGCGCCTCGCAGCCGCACTTGAGACAGCGGGCGGCCTCTTTCCGCGCCTCCTCTTCCGTAAAGGAACACTCCGCCTCATCGAACGTATGCTTTCTCTCCTCTGGAGGAACCTCGGCCGGGTGCTGCTTCGGCAGTTTCTCCATCGTTTCGTATTCCGCAGGATCCACCCCATGAAGCGTTTTGCCTTTGACGTGAAAATATGCGTCCGGCGCCTGATATTCCTCCCCGCGGAGGAAAGCGTCGATGGCAAGGGCGGAGCGTTTTCCGGCGGCGATGGCCTCGATGGCGGTCGAAGGCCCCGTTACGACGTCGCCGCCCGCATAGACGCCCAGCAGCGCGGTTTTCCCGGCGACTCTGTCCGCTACCAGACGGCCCTTTATGGTTTCAAGCGAAAACGCTTCATTCAGGAACGAAAGATCCTGCGTCTGGCCGATGGCGGAAATGACGATGTCCGCCGAAAGGTCATGTTCGGAGCCCTCCACCTCGACCGGGCGGCGTCTGCCCGAGGCATCCGGCTCGCCGAGTTCCATCCGGATCAGCGCGAGCACGATGCCGTGCTCATCTCTGCGGAGAGCCCTCGGATTGGTGAGCACATTCAAGACAATGCCTTCCGCCTCGGCAGCGGCGACCTCCTCGGGATGGGCGGGCATCTCCGCCTTGCCGCGGCGGTAGACGATTTCGACCTCCGCAGCGCCGAGACGGAGCGAAGTCCTTGCGGCATCGATGGCTGTATTGCCGCCGCCGACCACCACAACCTTCTTCCCCGTGAAGTCGATATCATGGGACTGCTCCACCCGGCCGAGAAACTCCACACCGGTGAAGACGCAATCCGTACAGGTCTCCTCGCCCGGGCAGCCAAGCGCCCAGCCCTTTTGGGAGCCGACGCCGAGAAAGACGGCGGAATATCCCTCCGCTTTGAGGCTTTCCGGCGTGACGTCCTTTCCGAATTCGACGCCGCAGCGGATCTTTGCGCCGAGGGATTCGATCAGCCCCACTTCCCGATCCAGAATTTCTCTGGGCAGACGGTAGGATGGGATGCCGTAGCGGAGCATGCCGCCGGCCTTCGGATGGCGCTCAAACAGCGTGACTTCATGGCCTTTGAGCAGCAGATAATAGGCGCAAGAGAGCCCGGCCGGACCGGCACCGATTACGGCAACCTTTTTTCCGGTCGCGGGGTCCTTTTCCGGCAGAAGAATCTCATGCGCGGCTTCATAATCCGTGGCGAAGCGCTTGAGGCCGTCGATGGCGATCCGCTCATCCACCAGATTCCTGCGGCACTCGTCCTCGCAGGGGCGTGTGCAGATTCTTCCGCAGACGGCGGGCAGCGGGTTCTGCTCGCGAACAAGACGGACGGCGCCGGAATAGTCGCCTTCCGCAATCTTTTCTATATAGTGCCGGGCATCCACATGCGCCGGGCAGGTCATGGTGCAGGGCGCGACGCAGTCTCCGGTATGCTCGGAAAGCAGCAGTTCGAGACAGGTCTTTCTCGAAAGGCGGATCGCGTCGCTTTCGGTGCGGACGACCATCCCTTCGGCAAGGCGCTGCCCGCAGGCCAGCGGATTGCCGCGTGCGCCGTCGATCTCCACCCTGCAAAGCATGCAGGAACCGAACGGTTTGAGCCGCGCGTCGTTGCACAGGGCGGGAATCTCCACGCCGTTGCGGACGGCCGCCTCAAGCACGGTGGAGCCGGCAGGGGCGGTGCAGGGCCTGCCGTTCAGCGTAAAATTCAGTTCTTCCATAGCGAAATCATCCTTTCAGGAAACGATCCGGCGAACCGGGCTTGCGGCACGGCGGCCGGAGAATCCGGGCCTTCCGGAGACAACTCTTTTCTCCTTTTACGGATTGCGGCCGCTTTTTCGGGCCCCACCGGATGGGCGGGAGCAAGCGGATGCTGCAGATATCTTTCATTTTCCGGCCGAGGCATCTATAAGGATTCCGGCCGGAAACAGGGATTTTTTAAAACAGCCTTTTTGCGGAAGGTTATTCCTTCCGGATAGCGCCGAAGGGGCAGGTCTCGAGGCAGGTGCCGCATTTGATGCATTTCTGCTGGTCGATGACATAAGGAACCTTGCGTTCGCCGGTGATCGCGCCGACCGGGCACTTTTTGCTGCAGAGCGAGCAGCTCCGGCAGAGGTCCGGATTGATCAGATAACGGATCAGCGCGCGGCACTGTCCGGCCGGGCACCGTTTTTCGCGGATATGGGCCTCGTATTCGTCGCGGAAATAATGCAGCGTCGTGAGCACCGGGTTCGGCGCGGTCTGGCCGAGGCCGCAGAGGGAATTCCGGTGGATCTGATCGGAGAGCAGCTCGAGCGTCTCGATGTCGCCTTCCTGCCCTTCGCCTTTGGTGATCCGCGTCAGGATCTCGAGCATCCGCTTCGTGCCGATGCGGCAGAAGGTGCATTTGCCGCAGCTCTCCTCCTGCGTGAAATTGAGGAAGAAACGGGCGATGTCGACCATACAGGTGTCGGAATCCATGACGATCATGCCGCCGCTGCCCATGATGGCGCCGGTCGCGGCAATGGTTTCATAATCGACGGGCGTATCGAAGAGACTTGCCGGTACGCATCCGCCGGAGGGGCCTCCGAGCTGCACGGCCTTGACCGGCTTGCCGGTACGGGAACCTCCGCCGATGTCGTTGACGATCTCATCGAGCGTCATGCCGATCGGCACCTCCACAAGGCCGCCGCGCTTGATCTTTCCGGCCAGCGCGAAGACCTTGGTGCCCTTGCTTTTTTCGGTGCCGAGCTTCGCGAATTCCGTGGCGCCGTGCAGGAGAATCCAGCCGACGTTTGCCCATGTCTCCACGTTGTTGATATTGGAGGGCTTTCCGAAAAGCCCGCTTTCGGCCGGGAACGGCGGGCGCATGGAGGGCATCCCGCGCTTGCCTTCGACGGACGCCATCAGGGCCGTCTCTTCGCCGCAGACAAAGGCGCCGGCCCCCTGCTTGATCTGTAAATGAAAGCTGAAACCGGAGCCGAGGATGTTTTCTCCAAGGAAGCCGGCCGCCTCCGCGTCCTCGATGGCCTTCTGCATGCGCCTGACGGCGATCGGATACTCGGCGCGGGCATAGACGACGCCCTCCGAGGCGCCGATCGCATAGGCGCCGATCACCATGCCTTCGATGACCGAATGCGGGTCGCCCTCGAGAACGGAGCGGTCCATAAAGGCGCCCGGGTCGCCCTCGTCGGCGTTGCAGATCACATATTTTTGATCGGCGGCGTTTTTGCGGGCGAAGCTCCATTTGAGGCCGGTCGGGAATCCCGCGCCGCCTCTGCCGCGAAGGCCGCTCGCCTTCATCTCCTCGATGATCTCCTCCGGCTGCATGGTCAGAGCCTTCTTCAGGCCCTGATACGCGTCCGCCGCCAGCGCCTCATCCAGAGACTCCGGATCAATGACGCCGCAGCGCGCAAGAACGATCCGGTGCTGCTTTTCAAAGAATCTTTCCTCGGCACAGGTATGATCGGTGGCACGTATCGCATATTTATAGATAGGCGTCTCATGAAGGACATGGCATTCGAAAATTTCTTTGACGGATTCCTCCGTCACATAGCCGTACAGCGTGGTTCGCCCTTCCTCACGGATCTCGACCAGCGGCTCCGCATAGCACATGCCGCAGCAGCCTGTGCCGCCGAGTTCCACCTTCACCTCCGGATGCTCGGCCAGCAGGGATTCGAGCACGGCGTAGATCTTTTTTCCGCCGGCGGCGATGCCGCAGCTTCCAAGCCCGACGACGATTTTCATTCCGCAGCCGCCTCCTCTCCGTGAGCATCCCGGAACTCCCGGACGATCTGCCGGGCCTTATCCGGGGTCAGTCTTCCATAGACCTCCCCGTCGATCATCATGACCGGCGCAAGGGAGCAGCAGCCGAGGCAGGCGACCGTCGAGAGCGTATAGAATTCGTCCTCCGTGGTGCCGCCGAGCTCAACATCCAGCTCATCCCGCAGTGCGTCGCCGATCGTCTCCGAGCCGTTGACATGGCAGGCGGTGCCGAAGCAGAGCCGGATGCTGTGTTTGCCCATCGGCTGAAGACGAAATTGGGCGTAAAACGTCGCGACGCCCAGAATCTCCGGAATCGGGATTCCGGTACGATCTGAGAGCGCCTCCAGAATATCCGGAGGCAGCCAGCCATAGGCCTCCTGTAACTTTTGCAGCAGCGGGATCAGCAGGCTTTTGTCGCCCGGATACTCCGAAAGGATCCGCTCGAAAGCCGCATAATACTCTTTTTTATTCCGGCAGCTCAAAGGAAGCCCCCCTCTTTCATGATTTACACTTTTTCTATTTTAAAAGGCTTTATTTTCGATGTCAAGCGGAGAAGATTTAAAACCGAAAATTCATTCATAATTTTGGAATAATACTGAAAAATTTGACGTTTCCTAGAAGACTACAGGGATTGAACCGCCTTGCGCGTTTCAAAATATAAAATTTTGGAGGTAAAAATGATATCTATGCCTGATGTCCACCTTCAGGAGAAGTACGGTCTGTTTATTAACGGTGTGTGGAAAGATTCCTCCGACGGAGCCACCTTCACCACCAAATGCCCCGCCAACGGCGAACCGCTCGCAATCTGCGCGCAGGCCACCCGGGAGGACGTAGATGACGCGGAAAAAGCCGCATGGGCCGCGTTTGAAAACTGGAAAAAGCAGACGCCGAAGCAGCGCGCCGCCATCCTTAATAAGGTTGCCGACCGGATCGACGAAAACACGGAACATCTTGCCATGGTCGAGGCGCTCGACAACGGCAAGCCTATCCGTGAGACCAGATCCGTCGACGTTCCGCTGAGCGCGGCGCATTTCCGTTATTTCGCCGCCTGCATTCAGGCGGAAGAGGGCAGCGCCACCGTATTGGATGAGAAATTCCTCTCCATCATCCTGCGCGAGCCGATCGGCGTCGTCGGCCAGATTGTGCCGTGGAACTTTCCGTTCCTGATGGCCGCATGGAAGCTCGCCCCCGTGCTCGCCGCCGGCTGCTGCACGGTTTTTAAACCTTCCTCCGATACGCCGCTTTCCGTGCTCGAATTTGCAAAACTCGTACAGGATATTATTCCGGCGGGCGTTTTTAACGTCGTAACCGGCTCCGGCAGCAAGTGCGGCCAGTATATTCTTGAGCACAAGGGCTTCCGCAAACTCGCGTTCACCGGCTCCACCGAAGTCGGCCATGCCGTGGCCGAGGCGGCCGCCGACCGCCTGATCCCCTCCACGCTGGAGCTCGGTGGAAAATCCGCCAACATCTTTTTCGACGACTGCAACTGGGAACAGGCCATGGACGGCCTCCAACTCGGCATCCTCTTCAATCAGGGCCAGGTCTGCTGTGCCGGCTCCCGCGTCTTTGTGCAGGACACGATCTACGACAAATTCGTCGAGGAGGCCATCAAGCGCTTCAACGCGGTCAAGGTCGGACTCTCCTGGGAATCGGATACTCAGATGGGCTCCCAGATCAACGAGAGGCAGCTTGAAAAAATCCTCAATTACGTTGAGATCGGCAAGGAGGAAGGTGCCACCGTTGCCTGCGGCGGCTTCCGCGTCACCGACGACGAGCTTGCGAAGGGCGCCTTCATGCGTCCGACCCTGCTTGTCGACGTCACCAACGACATGAGAGTCGCACAGGAGGAGATCTTCGGACCGGTCGCCGTCGTCATCAAATTCCATGACGAGAGCGAGGTCATCAAGATGGCCAACGACAGCATTTACGGCCTCGGCGGCGCCGTCTGGACCAGAGATCTCAACCGCGCCATCCGCGTCGCACGCGCCGTGGAGACCGGGCGCATGTGGGTCAACACATATAACCAGATTCCGGAGGCCTCTCCGTTTGGCGGCTACAAAGATTCCGGCATCGGCCGCGAGACGCACAAGGTCATCCTTGAGCATTACACGCAGATGAAGAACATTATGATCAACCTCAGCGAAGCTCCCTCCGGCTACTATCCGGCCCCCTGAACCATGCACGAGGAGGAACGCGTCTGTTTTCGCTATGTCTGCAAACTCTTCCCGGCCTGCGCCCGTGCGAGAGGCAAGGGCTGCTGCTGCGCAGAACTGGAATGGTACGACGAGGATACCCTCGCCCGTGCCGTAACGGCGGAGGAGTGCGGCGAGGGAACTAACCCGCTGTTTGTTCAAAAACAGGAATAAACGCCCGGCCCGTCCCATATGGGGCGGGCCTTTTTATGAAACGACGCCCATCACCTCCCGCAAGGATTCCCCGAAAAATGCGCATTAAGACAGAATCCGAACTTTTTCTGTTTCTTCCGGGCCGAAAATTCTAAAACGTCCGATTCGGCGGCGGGCCAATTCTTATCGAACTGTAAACTTTCTTTTAAACCGGCCGCTTCTTCTTGACTTCCCCGACAGCGGGCACTAAAATGAGCACAAAGGAATAAATGAAAACCCTATGTTTATGCGAGAGACCGGAATCTCTTTTTCGCTAAATGAAGAAAAAGAGCCCATACTTTGATAGAAAGAACCCCCGCGCCCCCCTGTGCCGGAACGGAAGCCGGCAACCTCTCTCCGGGAAATGCAAGCCCCGTGGATTCATCCGCAGGGCACGGCCCGTCGGAGAACATCGCCGCTGCCGGATTTCATCGGCGCCCCGGAAAACAGGAAGAAAAAAAGGAGGTGCTCCTCTGGAAAGCAAACGTATCTGCCTGCTCAACGACTCGTTCCCGCCGCAGCTTGACGGCGTTGCGAACGCGGTGGTGAACTATGCATCCATTTTGCAGAGAGCCGGCACGGAAATCGCGGTCGGCATCCCGGAATACCCCGGCGTCGAAGATCATTATTCGTTCCCCGTTGTTCGCTATCCCAGCATCAACACCACCGAATGGCTCGGCTACCGGGCGGGATATCCGTTTACCATGGAGCCGGTGCAGACGCTCCGGAATTTCCGGCCGGACCTGATTCACTGCCACTGCCCCGTCATGTCGATGGTGATGGCCCGAACCCTGCGGGAACTGACCGGAAAACCGATCGTGCTCACTTACCACACAAAATTTGATATCGACGTCGGCCGCGCCGTCCGTTCGGAATTCCTCCAGAAGGAGGCGCTCCGGATGCTCTGCAACAACATCGAAGCCGCAGACGAGGTCTGGACCGTCAGCCACGGTGCCGGCGAAAATATGCGGAAACTCGGCTATCAGGGCGACTACATCATCATGGAGAACGGCGTCGACTTCCCGAAAGGGCGCGTGCCGGATGCCGAACTGCGGAAACTGGATGCCGAATACGGCCTCGACCCCCAAAAGCCGCTCTTTCTCTTCGTCGGCCGGATGATGTGGTACAAAGGAATCCGCATCATCCTGGATGCGCTGAAAATGCAAAAAGAAAAGGGGCTTGCCTTCACCGCCGCCTTTATCGGCTCCGGCCTCAACCTGGAGGAGATTGTCGCGTACCGGGATTCTCTCGGCCTTCAGGCGGAATGCCTGTTCCCCGGGGCGGTTCAGGACCGGGAACTGCTCCGCGCCTGGTACTGCCGGGCGGATCTGTTCCTGTTTCCTTCTACCTTCGACACGAACGGCATCGTTGTGCGGGAGGCTGCGGCCTGCGGGCTTCCTTCTGTGCTCGTGTGGGGAAGCTGCGCCGCAGAGGGCATCATGGACGGGCAGAACGGCCTGCTGATCGACGAAAATGCCGAGTCTCTGGCCGCCGTGATCGGCGAAGCCTGCAAACACCCGGAGGCCCTGCGCCGGATCGGCGAAAATGCGGCCGCCCAGCTTTATATCTCCTGGGAGGACGCCGTTGCCCGGGCCGCCGACCGGTATGATTATTTGATTGAAAAATACAAGGATGGCATCCCGGATCGGCCGTCGTTAAAATTCGACGGTATGTTTACGGCGCTCGGCGGGCTGATCGGCGGCATGAGCAAAGTGCGGGAGGAAAGCGCCCGTTTCCGGCTCAAATACCGGCAGCACCATTTTCCCTTCCGCGGAAGGTATCTTTAGAAAAAAGCGATTGAAGAAAATATTCCACTTTCAAAACAGGGACGGAGGCGGTTTCGCATGACAAGGCTCACTCAAAAGGCCGACCTCCGCTACACCGCGGAGGATCCGGATGCGGCCGTACAGAAGCTCGGAAAGATCGAGGACCTGTACGATTCCCTGCTGGAGGAACGGAACGGCTTATGCGAAAGGATCGCGCGGCTTCGGTCGGAGGAAAAGACGAAGACCGCCTCCTTCCGCCAGCTTCTCGGTGAAAAATGGATGTTGGAAAACCTGATTGCGCGGTTTCGCATCCGGGATGCGGACTGACGCTTCAGAAAGGGGACGGCATGAAAAATCCCGAACTATGGGTGGATTCTTCGGGCAAAATCGAGGAATTTCTCGATGCACAGCCGGGTACCGCAAAAGTCGGCGCCCGCGAATGGCATTCCGGCGGCAGCCTCATCCGGATCTTCCCACTTATGGGCATCGGGAAGAATGGGGACGGCCCTCCGCGAACCCTGATTGTTTTGTATGAGAAAGCGAACGCCGGCAAAGCGCATTGCGGCTTGATGGACCGGTTTTGGGAGCTCATGGACGGGCTCCGGTAAGAATGGGCAGGCGGGAGATCCCCGCCGTTTTTTTATATCCCCGTTTTTTTGGAAAAAAAGAGGGAAGCCCCGACATTGCAGATTTTAAAAAAATCGTGTATAATAACTCGCGGAAGTCGAAAGGAGGCTGTTTTATGACGGAAGAAGAAAAATCGGCGCTGATCCCCGTTGATCGGCCGCTTTATACGATCGAAGAACAGATTCAGGATCTGCGGGTGGAAGATTTTCTTGCGAACTACTTCAATTTCAGCCGGTATTTTGCCTGCTGCCAGGGCTGCCCGAATTTTGGAAAGTACTGGACCTGCCCGCCCTTTAATTTCGACGTAGCGGATTACTGGCGCCAGTATCGCACGCTTCACGCCGTTGCGCGGAAATATGTGATTGACCCGGAGACCACGCAGAAGACGCTCTCTCCCGAGGAACTGAATTACCTGATGGAGGCCATCACCGTTCCGGAACGTCACAGGCTGACCGATTATCTGGCAAAGATGGAATGGGAGACCCCCGGTTCGCGCTATCTTTCTGCCGGCACCTGTGATTTCTGCGGCTACGGCAAATGTCTCCGGCTCTGCGGAAAGGAATGCGTCCGCGGCTGCGACATGCATTATTCCATCGAATCCATCGGCGGCAGCGTCACCGAGCTGACCAAAGGGCTATTCGGCTACGACATTCTCTGGATCAAGGACGGTCATCTGCCGGAATACTTTTCCCTTGTCGGCGGCCTGCTGATGGGATAAGCCCCGAAAATCGGAAGAAATAGGCCTCCTTCGACGCAAAATCCCTTGACAGGAACGACTGCGGTCGTTAAAATAAGAACATAATTTTAATAGCCTTATCAAGAGCGGCTGAGGGACAGGCCCTTTGAAGCCCGACAACCTGCGGTGACGCGTGGTGCCAACTCCTGCGGATAATCCGAAAGATGAGGATAAACGGCAGTCCTCTTTTTTTCGGGGACTGCTTTTTTGTTTATCATAGAAGGGAGAATTCCATGGAAAAACCCATCCTCGTCTTTCAAACGGATTTCACCTATAAGGAGGGAGCCGTTTCTGCCATGCACGGCGTCGCAAAGTGCGTGGACCCGGAACTGGATATCTTTGACGCAAGCCACGAGATCCCGCATTTTGACGCCTGGAGCGCCAGCTATCGCCTCTGGCAGACGGTGCGCTTCTGGCCGAAGGGGACCATCTTTGTCTCCGTCGTCGATCCCGGCGTCGGCACCGACCGGAAAGCCGCGGCTGTCCGCACAAAGGACGGCTACTATATCATCACGCCGGACAACGGCACTCTGACGCATATCGCCACCTATCACGGCATCGCGTCTCTCCGCCGGATCGACGAATCCTACCACCGCCGTCCGACCAGCGAAGGCTCCAGCGTATTCGACGGCCGTGATCTTTTCGCCTATACCGCCGCACGGCTTGCCGCCGGCCAGATCGTCTTTGAAGAGACCGGGCCGGAATATCCGGAATCCGAACTTGTGCGTTTTCCTCTGCTGGAGGCTTCGGTGGATACCGATGACACCGTACGCGGATATTTTGAAATTGCCGACCCCAACTTCGGCAACCTCTGGAGCAACATCGCCGCCGCCGATTTTGAGCACGCCGGGATCCGCGAAGGTGACCTGCTGATGCTCGAGATTGCGCATCAAGGCATGACGGTGCTCACAACCGAGGTGCCGTTTGTAAAGACCTATGGCTCGGTGGAAAAAGGCGCCCCCCTGCTCTATGTCAACGAATTGCTCCGGATTTCGGCTGCTCTGCGGGAGGACAACCTGATGCAGAGCATGGCGCTCGGCTTCGGACCTTCGTGGACCGTCACCATCAGAAAAATCGGCTGAAAGGCCGGCATTTGTCTCCCCGACAAGGAAGGGTGGATCCTATGAAAGCTCCCGTTGTATTTCAAAGTGACTTTGGTCTTACCGACGGCGCCGTCTCGGCCATGTATGGCGTGACCCTCACCGTCGATCCCGAGCTCCGTATCTTCGACCTCACGCACGATATCACCCCGTACAACATCTGGGAGGCCTCCTATCGCCTCTTTCAGGCAATCGAATACTGGCCGAAGGGCACCGTCTTTGTCTCCGTCGTCGACCCCGGCGTCGGCAGTTCGCGAAAGAGTGTTGCCGCAAAAACCAAGGACGGCCGCTACATCGTGACGCCTGACAACGGCACCCTGACGCATGTAAACAAATATATCGGCATCACAGCGATGCGGGAGATCGACGAGAGCCGCCACCGCCGTGAAAACACCCAATATAGCTATACCTTCCACGGGCGCGACGTCTACGCCAACACCGGCGCGAAGCTTGCCTCCGGACAGATTGCCTTTGAAGAGGTCGGCCCGGAGCTGCCTCTGGATCAGATTCTTGAGCTGCCCTGCGGCGAGGTGATCACGGGAAACGGCTTCGTCTCCGGCTGCATCGACATTCTGGATGTCCGCTTTGGGAGCATCTGGACCAACATTCCCCGCGAAAAATTCGAGGCCGCCGGCTTTCAGTACGGTGACCGGGTGGGGGCAACGATCTCCAACAACTCCACCTTGGTCTATCAGAACAACATTCACTATGGCCATTCCTTCGCGGACGTGCGCATCGGAGAACCGATCCTCTACATTAATTCTCTTTATCGCATGGCCGTAGCCATCAACCAAGGCTCGTTCGCCGGAGCTTACCGCATCGGGACCGGCACCAACTGGCGTATCATCTTCAGCCAGCCGTAACCTCTTCTTTCCGCATGCGGAGGCATGTTTTCATATTATTCGCAACTGACATAACCATCGACTGGGGGTACTTACAAAAATGGAAAAGAAATCTATCGGCAAACTTCTTCTTGGGGAATGGAACACCCGCACCATCGTCGCGGTGGCCATCGGAGCCGCCCTGTTCGGCGTTCTGATGGTCTGGGGCTCCATCCCGGTCTTTACCAACACCTACCTGACGACCGCCATGATCATTCCGGTCATCGTCGGGGCCCTGTTCGGCGCGCTTCCGGCCTGCATCGCCACGCTCGTCGGAAACTGCCTGGCCGACCTGATCGGCGGCTGGGGGTTCTGGTTTGACTGGTCCATCGGCAACGGCGTCCTCGGCTTCTGCATCGGCCTGCTCCCGCTCTACGGCGCGAGAATCAAGGAAGGCATCTTCACCGTGAAACACGCGATCATCTACGCGATCATCGCCGTCCTCTGCAACTCCTTCGCGTTCGGCGTCGTGACCCCGGTCATGACCTCCCTCTTCTACTCCACCGATCTGGAGATCACGTTCCTTCAGAGCTTCGCATCCAGCATCTCCAACTCCGCGGTGCTGATTATCGTCGGCATCCCGCTGCTCTTTATCCTCGCCAGACGCAACGCAAAGCGAAACAACCTGACAGAAGAGGAATAATCCCCGGAATCCGATCAGCCCTCCGGCGGAAATCCGGGGGGCTGATTTTTGGGAAACAGATAAAACAGGGCAAAAAAGCGATATCCTCTTTATGACGAATTTTGTCTTGTTTTATCTGCTTTCGGCTATTTTTACCGAAGGGAGTTTTGTCATGGAACGCAAGCCCGTCATTGAATTCCGGGATTTCAGTTTCAAATATAAGATTCAAAAACAGCCGACGCTCCGGAACATCAACCTCACGATCTACGAGGGGGAAAAGGTTCTGCTGCTCGGGCCCTCCGGCTGCGGCAAATCCACCCTGGCCAGCTGCATCAACGGCCTGGTTCCGTTCTCCAACGAGGGCGAAATCACCGGCACCTGCCTGGTTAACGGACGCGATACGCGGAAACTTTCGATCTTCGAGCTGTCGAAAGAGGTCGGAACCGTGCTCCAGGACAGCGACGCGCAGTTTGTCGGCCTCTCCGTCGGCGAGGACATCGCCTTCGCGATGGAGAACGAGATGACGCCGCGCCCGAAGATGCTTGAGGAAGTGGACCGCCTTGCCGACATCGTACAGATGCAGGAGTTTCTCACCGAGCTGCCGTTCAACCTCTCCGGCGGGCAGAAACAGAAGGTCACGCTGGCGGGCGTCCTGGGGGACAACGTCAACATTCTGATCTTCGACGAGCCGCTGGCCGCCCTTGATCCGCAGATGGGCGTCACCACGATCGACCTGATCGACCGGATGTCCAGAGAGACCGGAAAAACCGTGCTCATCATTGAGCACCGCCTTGAGGACGTGCTCTACCGCCCGGTAGACCGCATCCTTCTGATGGGCGACGGCTGCATTCTTGCGGATTTAAAGCCGAACGAACTGCTGACCTCCTCCCTGCTGGAGGAGAACGGCATCCGCGAGCCGCTCTACCTGACCGCTATGAAATACGCCGGCTGCGACATTCAGGATAACCCCACCCTCTGTGACATCGAGCATCTGACGCTCTCCGACGGCGACCGGGAAAAGCTCCTCACCTTCTTCCGCGCCAAAACGAAAAAGCAGAGCCGGCAGTCCGGAGCGGAGGCCCTCCGCCTCGAGGACGTGACCTATGCCTATGAACCCGGCAAGGACGTCGTCAAAAGACTTTCCCTGACCGTTCATCAGGGGGAGCGCATCGCCGTGATCGGCAAGAACGGCGCGGGAAAATCCACCTTCGCCCGCCTTGTCACCGGAATCAGCCGCCCGCAGCACGGAAATATCTATATCGACGGCAAGGATGCCCGGCAAATGACCATCCGGGAGATCGGCGAGCGCGTCGGCTACGTCATGCAGACGCCGAACCAGATGCTCGTCAACGACATCATCAAAAACGAGGTGGAGATGGCGCTGCGGCTCCGGAAACTGCCGGAGGAGGAGATCCGGGAGCGCTCGGAGGCCGCGATGAAGGCCTGCGGCATTTTCAAGATGCGCAACTGGCCGGTTGACGCGGTCAGCTATGGCCAGAAAAAGCGCATCACGGTCGCCTCGATCATCGCGCTCGGCCCGGATACGATCATCCTCGACGAACCGACCGCCGGCCAGGATTACCGCCACTATACCGACTTTATCGAATTTATCAATCGCCTGAACTCCGAATACGGCAAGACGATTATCTTCATCACCCACGACATGCATCTCGCCATCGAGAACACCGAGCGGGCGGTCGTCTTTGCAGACGGCGAGATCATCGCGGACGACTCGGTTTACTCCGTGCTCTCCGACGACGAGATCATCCGGCATGCGAACCTCAAGCAGACCTCGCTCTACCTGCTGGCCAAAAATCTCGGCCTGCCGCCGGAACAGTTCATCGAGCACTTTATCGACTACGAACGGACCATGAAAGCCGGCACCGCGGAAGAAGCCGCGGCCGCCGGTTCTGCAAAACCTTCCGGGGCACCCGGCGCCTTTTCCGAAACAGCCGCGGCCGCCGGAAGCGGAGAAGAACTCCCGCCAGAGGAGGTGGTTTCCCATGAATAACCGGTTTGTCATCAACTACACGCCGGGTACCACCGCGCTTCACAAGCTGAACGGAAGAACCAAGGTTCTGGCCCTCATCGTGATGATGGTAGCCGTAATTTCCACCTTTGATGTGCGACTGCTGCTTCCCATTTTCTTGCTTTGCACGGCCTGCACCGCCTCGATGAAGCCGAACTGGAAACCGATTTTGATCATGCTGGGATTCCTGTTTATCATGAACGGTGTCATCGGCTCGCTGATGATCTGGCTGATCAAGCCCGCCTCCGGCCTCACCTACGTCGCCCCGACCGAGCAGATCCTCTGGCAGGTGAGCAGCCATTTCTACCTCAGCAAGGAGCTGCTCTGGTACGTCGGCATGATGTTCTTCAAGCGCGTCGTCTCCTTCTCCGTTGCGATCACTTTTGTGCTGTCGATCACGCCTTCCGAGCTGGCCGCCGGGCTCAACGGCATCGGCCTGCCCTACAAGGCGGCGATCATCTTCTCCCTCGCCTTTCGCACCATCCCGGATATCGCGCGCGACTTTACGGATATCCGGAATTCGATGCAGATGCGGGGGCTCGAACTGGACAGCAAGAGAGTCTCCCTCCGAAAAAAGCTGCGCCAGTATGTGCTGATGCTGATCCCGCTGATTACCTCCAGCTTCGGCAAGGTGGAGATGATCGCAAACTCGATGGACCTGCGCGGCTTCGGCAAACACAAAGGCCGCACCTGGTACTGCGAGCACGAGCCCTCAAAGGCCGATTATGCGGTTCGGACTTTTACGATTCTCCTCATGGTGTTTACCATTCTATATATCGTCTTCTGTCGGAATCTTTACGCGCCGGTCTACGATTACTGGTGCCCCTGGGTGCCGAACTCCGTCTCCGGTTATTTGTTTTAAACAAAGAAAGGATCTTCTTCATGTCATTTGAACACGTTGTCGTTCACATCCCCCACAGCTCCGTTTCCATTCCGGAAGACTACCGGAACACCATCGTCCTCGACGACGAAACGCTGTCCCGGGAGATCATCGCCATGACCGATGCCTTCTGTGATGAGCTGTTTGGCTGGGAGGAGGAATTCCCGGTTCATGTTCTCTTCCCCGTGAGCCGCCTCGTCTGCGATGTGGAACGCTTCCGCAACGATCAGGATGAATCCTGCGCACAAAAGGGCCAGGGCCTGATGTACCTGCGCGGTGTGGACTATAAAAAGATCCGCGATTATGATGAAACTCTGCGCAACCGGATTCTGGCAGAGTTCTACGACCCGCACCACGCGCGCTTGGCCGCTGCCGTGGATCACGCGCTTGAAACCTGTAACCGATGTACGATCCTCGACGGGCATTCGTTCTCTTCCTCCCTGCCTGTCCTGCCGATCAGCCTTTTTGATCTGCCGGATTTCTGCATCGGCACCGACCGCTTCCATACGCCGCCCGCCCTGCGCACGGTGATGGCCGAGGTCTGCCGGGAACACGGCTACTCCGTGAAAATCAATTTCCCCTACTCCGGAACCATCACGCCGATGAAGCATTACGGCAAGGACAACCGCGTGCTGAGCGTCATGGTGGAGGTCAACCGGAAGCTCTATATGGACGAGCGGACCATGACCAAATCGGCCGGCTTTGAAAAGACGAAAGAGATGTGCCGGGTACTGATGGAGACCGCCGCCCGTTTTGGCGAAGGCAAGACCGTGGAGGAAATATGGAAACCGTAACCCTCGGCACACAGAATTTTCCGATGGTCTACGCGGATATGGAACTTCAGTTCCCGCCGGATGAGCTCAAACCGATGCCCTATATGCAAATGCTGTTTGACTGCGGCATCAACTCCGGCTTTTTGGTGCCGGACGGCGACGACTTTCAGGCCTATGCGCTATTTATCCATGCCGGGGATCCGGATTTTCAGCTCCTTGATTACTACGCCATCCGGAAAGACCTTCAGGGGAAGGGCATTGGCAGCGTGCTGTTGCGGCAGATTCGGGAGGAGATGTCCTGCCGGTGGCTGCTTCTGGAGGTTGAGGACCCGGAGTATGCCGCGGATGAGGCCGATCTCTCGGCCCGGAACCGCCGCCTCGCGTTTTATTTCCGCAGCGGACTCACCGATACCGGCGTCCGCGTCTTTCTGTTCGGCGTGCATTACGTCATCTTGGTCCTGCCGAAAGACGGCGCTCCCTGCACCCGCCAACAGGCCTGGGACGGCCTTGCGGAACTCTACCGCAACTGCATTCCTCCCGAAAAAATGCCGAATTTTGATCCGCACAGCGTGATTTTCTGATATACCGAATTTTGATCCGCACAGCGTGATTTTCTGATATACCGATTTTTTCATTACATAAAAAACAAAAGCCCGGATCTCCGGGCTTTTTTATATTTATAGGATCATGATCGCGGCGTCACACCGTCGGAATGAGGAAAAACCACCGTGGAATAGATTCTCCCGCCGTGGGGAAACGCCGCTGCTTTTAAGCCCGGGAAATCCCGTGCTCATCCGTTTTGCTCGGAGGAGTTTGCCTCCTGCGGAGCGGTCTTTTTCTCCCGGTAGACGAGCAGCCAGAGCGGAACGGCAAGCGCAATGCCTCCGAAGACATCCAAAATGGAGTGCTGTTTGAGAAAGACCGTGGAGGCGCAGATCAGGATGCACAGGATGACGGCCGGCAGCCAGTAGCGCCGCAGGACCCGATTGTGAAAAACGGCTCCGAGCGCGGCGATGGCACCGACGACGTGCATGCTGGGGAAGACGTTGGTGCAGGTATCCACCGAATAGATCATCTGCACCATCTCCGTAAAGAAATTCTCCCGCGGAAAGACCGTCGGCCGGAGATTCTGTCCGTTCGGAAACAGGAGGCAGATCAGCAGCGAGGCAAACATCCCGCCGAACAGAAAAATCATAAATTTCTTAAAACCGGCCCCATCCTTAAAAAGCAGGTACAGCCCCACGAAGAGCAGGCAAAACGCCCAGATATAATAAATCGGGGCGAACCATTCCAGAAACGGAATCTTGTCATCCAGCGGCAGATAGGAGACCCAGTAATCCGCGTTCTCCCCCACAATGGCTTCCGTCGCAAAATAGCTCGCCATATAAGCCGGAAACAGCAGCGCATACCACGCATGCGGATTTTTGCGTAGCCATTCCCTGAACGTTTGTGAGAAATGTTTCATATTCCCGTCCGTTTCTCCTGCCCGGGCACAGGCCCGTGAATTTTCCGGGGCGGACGCCCCATGAGAGTTTTATTATATCATAAAACGATTTTTTCCGGCATACCGTCGAGAAAAGTTTACATTTGTAAAATCTGCCGCAGCTGCGCTTCCGTAGACAAATCCGCCGTCAATTTCAAAATTATATAATTCAAAGTATTATATCTTATTTTCTTTAATATTCCCTATATTTTTCCATAAACAGCCATATTATGAGGCTTTTTCGCCGCTCTGCCCGGCGTTTTTCCATCCGGAAGACGTGGCGCGCCTGCCAGAGCGGATCCGCCTCCCCCCACGCTACCAAGCAAAGTCGGATGCGCGACGGGCCAGACCTTCAACTTTTTTCCGCCGAACATGGGGGAAAGCGAAGATCCTGCGGCATCCTTTTTAATTTTTCATTGTAAAAAGCCGCCCGGCCTGATAAAATAAAACCGGAAGATATTGACAGGAGATGCGGGAAATGGTCCTTTACTTTACAGGCACGGGAAACAGCCGTTATGCGGCAAAGATCCTCGCGAAGGAGCTGGAGGATGAGTGTTTCTCCATGAACGACGCCATCCGCTCCGGCAATCGGGAGGAGCTTTTTTCAGAACGCCCCTGGGTGATCGTGACGCCGACCTACGCCTGGCGCATTCCGGCCGTTGTGGAGGAGTGGCTCTCCTCCGTTCGCCTGACGGGAAGCGACAAAGCCTGGTTTGTGATGACCTGCGGCGACGGCACCGGAAACGCGGCCGCCTATCTGAAAGCGTTCTGCCGTGAAAAAGGGCTCAGCTACATGGGGCTTCGCTCCGTCGTGATGCCGGAAAATTATATCGCCATGTTCCATACGCCGGAAAAGGCCGAGGCGCAGGAGATCCTCGAGCTTGCGGTGCCGGTGCTCCGAAAAGCCGCCGCCCGGATCCGGGCCGGACTGACATTCCCCGGAAAGAGATCCGGACCGGTGGGTAATCTAGAAAGCGGGCTTCTTAACCATGGGTTTTATCGATTCTTCATCCGCGCAAAGGACTTCCGCACGACGGAAGCCTGCACCGGCTGCGGCAAATGCGCCGCGCTCTGCCCGATGCGCAACATCGAAATTCAAAACGACCGCCCGGTCTGGGGCAACGCCTGCACGCACTGCATGGCCTGCATCAGCGCCTGCCCGGAAAATGCGGTGGAATATCGGCATACGAGCGTCGGCAAACCCCGGTACTACCTCGATGAAAACGGAAACCTGAAATAGCGCCTGCCCTTCTCCAAGAAAAGAACGCTTTTTTCAAAAACCGACAGTATTTTGCGGATTTCGTTGTCCATAGCGTATAGAAGCCCTGGAATCCGGGCGTTAGCAAGCTCCGGTACTGCATCGATGAGGATAAAAACCGGAAATTGCGCCCTTGCTTCTCCAAAGAAAAATCGTTTTTCTTAAAAACCGACGGTATTTTACCAATTTTACTCTCCGCGGCGTATAAAATTTACTAAAAAGGAGCGATCGAAATGGAGCAGTATGACGAAACCATCTTTGAGGCCGTGACAAAAATCGTCGCGTCCACGACGGAGGAAAACGAAGAGATCGTCAGCGCGGACGGTGGAAAACAGGTTGCCGCCTATTTCCGCGCGGTCTACGACGGTCTCACGGGAAACGATGCGAAGCCGGGCCTGGCCTGCGGCGGATTCGAGATCATCCCGGAAGGGGACGGCGGCTGGAAGTTCCGTGTCGTCGGCGCAGATGGAAGCATCGCCGGAACCTCTCCCGTCTATCCGAGCCTGATGGTCTGTCTCGACCGTCTGCGCGGCATGTGCGAATAATGTGATTTTTATAAAAAAGAAGCCCGGCAGGAAACCGGGCTTCTTTTATTTTTGATTTCGTGGAAAGCGGGCCTGTTCCGGCGGGCTTTCCGGAGTCGGGCAGGATGCGTTCTCCTTTGGCCTAAAGGCGTCGGCCTGCCGCGTCACCCGGCCGAATCTGCACTTTAGCAGGAGGGCAAAATTGCGGGCCGTATGGCTCGCGTAAAAAAGGGTGCTCTGCTCCTTCTCAAAATCATCCTCGCATCCGAGGACCGGGGCGGGATATTCTCCCTCGTAGATCTTTCCGGAATCCAGCTTCTGTTCCAGCTCCCGGATCGTATAGAAACGCCTCGGATCGAAGCGGCTGTCCACCGTGCTGAGCACATCCACGGCAAATTCGGCGCAGGTGAAGGAGCCGTCCGCCAGAAAACGCTTGTGAAACGGTACGCCAAACGCCGAAATCAGATTGTAGGGATACCGGTCGCTCTCCGCGATCATCCGGGCGAAGCGCTCCTCCGTTCGCCGGTACTGTTCCTCGGTCACCGGCAGCGCGCAGATTTTGACCCGCGTGACGCCGAATTCTTTCCGGTAGCGATCCGGATACTCGCGGACGAAGCCTCCGTAAAACGGCGTGTTTTTGTAATGGCGCGCATAGGAATACATACCGTCCACGCTGCCGTCCAGCGAGATGGAGACATGATTATACAGATTTCTGGTGACCACCCGGATCAGCCGTCCGATCTTGTAAGGAGTGGACGTAAATACGACATAGAGGCAGTGCGGCCTCCGATTTTCAGACAAATCTTTCATGCTACCCGCCAAAATCGAGAATTGAGCCGCCGGTCCGCCGACCATGCCGCCGCTCTGTGTGTAACTATATCATAAATAAAAGCATCGCGCAACGCCGTTTGCCAAATGGAACTCACACCTTTTTTCCGGTTTTCATAGACTGAATTCGTAACCGGCAATCGCCGGGCCATGAAAAGAAAGGAGGAATCCCCATGCTGATCCACATTGTCAGGCCTGGAGAAACTGTATACGGGATTGCCCGACAGTACGGCATCTCCGCATCACGAATTCTTATCGACAACGGCCTCTCGGCGCCCTCCCGGCTCGTCGTCGGGCAGGCGCTCATTATCACGCTGCCGAAGATTGTCTATATTGTCCGGCGCGGCGATACCCTCGACTCCATCGCCGCGGCCTATGGGACCACCGCCATCGTGCTTATTCAAAACAACCCGGAGCTTGTGGAAAATCCGATACTCCGCGTCGGGCAGGAACTGACCATCCGCTTTCGCGGAGAGAAAACCCGCACCATCCGCATCAGCGGATATGCCTATCCGTACATTAACCGCGATACGCTGCTCCGTGCCCTGCCGTTTCTGACCTATCTCTCGATCTTTTCATATGGCTTCCGGGAAAACGGCGATCTGATTCCTGTCGACGACAGCGAATTGATCCGTCTGGCCTATCAGTATCAGGCGGAGCCCATCATGGTGCTCACGACGATCACGGAGGGGGGGTCCTTCTCCACCGAAAAGGCGAAGCGCCTGCTCAACGACAAGGATTACCAAAACCGCGTTCTGGATCATATCCTCGCGGTCATGAAGGAAAAGGGCTACGCCGGGCTCGATGTGGACTTTGAATTTATCGCGCCGGAGGATGCGCAGGCCTACCTCAATTTTCTCTCCAACGCCAAGGCAAGGCTCTCTGCGGCAGGACTTTTGCTGAGCGTGGCCCTTGCCCCCAAGACCTTTGCCAACCAGCCGGGTCTTTTATATGAAGCCCATAACTATCCCGCCACCGGCGGCATCGCAGATATGGTTTTCCTGATGACCTATGAATGGGGATACACATACGGGCCGCCGATGGCCGTCGCGCCACTTCCTCAAGTAAAGGCCGTTACCCGCTATGCCGTATCGGTGATCCCGCCGGAAAAAATCCTGCTGGGGATTCCGAATTACGGATACAACTGGAGGCTGCCTTTCGAGCAGGGAATCTCCCAGGCCATGAGCATTGGGAATGAGCAGGCGATACGGATTGCCTCGCGGAACAACGCGGGCATCGAATATGATGAGACCGTACAGTCGCCTTTCTTCCGCTATATGTCCGAGGGCACGGAACATGTCGTCTGGTTTGAAGATGTGCGGAGCATCGAGGCAAAATTCGACCTTGTGGACGAAACCGGCCTCTCCGGCGCCGGATACTGGAACATCATGCGGCCATTCAGTCAGAACTGGGCGCTGATCTCGACCCGCTACAACGTGCAAAAAAACGTCTGACCGCCCAAGCGGAAATATCCTCCTTAAAGCCCCCGCCCCGTGCGGCGGCTTTTTTCTTTTATTATTGACTCTTTTCCGCGCCGGTCCGGGCCGATTTGCCAGAATGTATTTTTTGGGGTATAATGTATAATGTAAAGTGTTTGCCCTTTTTCATGCTCACGGCCTTTTCCGACGGATCGGCTTCCTCCGAATGGGGACAACTTTTTGTTATGCCGTTAAATTTTCGTTAAGAAGGTCATACCGGAATCCTAACGCAAATCTTATGGGATCTTCTGCAGTTTTATCCCGAATTTATATCCGGCGCTGTATAATGGACGCAAAATTCGGAAGGAGACTTTGCTTGCAGAATGGAGTGGATGTTGATCCCGTTGTTTCTTGCGTTCATCGCTGCGGGATTCTGGTGGATGAAAGGGCTCGACCGCTTTCTGGACCGGCAAAAAAAACATGCGCCAAAAAAGGCCGATTCGAAGCAGGTGGTTCTGCTGTTCGGTGGAACAGATTCCGCAAAGGAGATGGAAAAAATATTGTCTTTTAAAAAGATCCCCTATCTGCATGTTTCGAAGGAATTCGAAATCGACAGGGGGCTTGTTTATCATTATCTGTTTGCGCTCTCCGACGACGATCTCGACAACATCATGATGTGCCGGATCGGGGAACGCATCTTCGGCGTACCGGAGGGCAATATGGTTTCACTCTGCAACAGCACGGAGCACCGAAAAATTTTTGAAGAGAAGGGAATCCCCTATCAGATGCGGGGATCGGATCTTGCTGCGATGTTTACCAACTATCAGGGGGAAACCGGCGATGTATAAAAAATTTGAACCGACATATACCGAGCTGATTGCTTTCAGCTTTCTCGGCGTCATCACGGTCGGCGGCCTGCTACTGCTTCTGCCGATCTCCTCCGCCGACGGAACCTGGACCACACCCCTCACCGCCTTCTTTACCGCCACAAGCGCGACCTGTGTGACGGGGCTTGTCGTCACCGATACCTATACACACTGGTCGTTTTTCGGACAACTGGTCATCCTGGCGATGATTCAGATCGGCGGACTCGGATTCATGACGGTCATGACCGCCTTTGCCGTCGCCATACGCAAAAAAATCGGGCTTCACGAGCGTTCCCTGCTGATGCAGGCGGCCGGCTCGATGACCCACGGCGGCCTGATCCGGCTGACGCGCCGGATCATCGCAATTACGGCTTTCTTTGAATTCCTTGGAGCCTGCATGCTCTCGATCCGGTTTATCCCACAGATGGGATTGGCGGAAGGGATCTGGAACGCCATTTTCCACAGCGTCTCCGCCTTCTGCAACGCGGGCTTCGATATCATGGGAAAGTACGGCCCGTTTTCCTCTTTTACCGGATATGTCGGAGACCCTCTGGTCAGCTTAACACTGATCTCTCTGATTGTCGTCGGCGGCATCGGTTTCCTTGTTTGGGACGACATCATCAAAAATAAATTTCATTACGGAAAATATGATCTGCATACCAAACTCGTCCTTGATACGACGGGCATTCTGATCCTCAGCGGATGGGTCATCTTTCTGCTGACGGAGGCGGACGAAAGCCTCGCCGGCATGCCTCTTGGAGAAAAGATCCTTGCCTCCCTGTTTCAGTCCATCACGCCGAGAACGGCCGGCTTCAACACCATCGATACCGCGAGCCTTTCCGACGGCGGCACTATCCTGACGCTCTTTCTGATGTTTATCGGCGGCAGCCCCGGCTCCACCGCCGGCGGCATCAAAACGACAACGATCGCCGTGTTGCTGCTGGATACCATCGCCACGGCTACCATGCAGAGCAGCATCAACATTCACAAACGCAAACTTGACGACGCCATGGTCAAGCGTGCCAGCGCCATCGCCATCGTCTATGGGTTCGGCATCATGGTGGCCTCCTTCGCGATCTATGCCTTGGAACCTTTCGGCATGAAGGAGACGCTCTTTGAAGTCACTTCCGCGGTCGGCACCGTAGGACTGAGCATGGGAATCACTCCCCAGCTCTGCTCCGTATCACGGCTGATCCTCATGCTCATGATGTTCGCCGGCAGAGTCGGCGGCCTGTCGTTTGTCTTGCTTCTTGGAGAAAAAAGGAAGGGCCGGGTAACGGAGCTTCCCACTGAAAATATATTAATTGGTTAAGGAGATAAGTGCGTTTATGAAATCCATCCTTGTGATCGGAATGGGCGAATTCGGCATCCATCTTGCAAAAAAAATGCAGGAGCTCGGCAACGACGTCATGGTCGTGGACCGGAATCCGGAGATCATCGAGCAGGTTGCTCCGCAGTTCACCGATTCCCTGATCGGCGACTGCACGAATGAAGCGGTGCTTCAGTCGCTCGGCATCAACAACTTCGACATCTGCTTTGTGACGACCGGCTCGGATTTCCAGGCCTCCCTGGTGATCACTTCCCTGCTCAAGAAGCTCAACGCCCAATACATCGTTTCAAAGGCGAAACAGGAGATCCAAAAGGAACTCCTCTACAAGATCGGGGCCAACGAGGTCATCTACCCGGAACCGGACCTTGCGGAGAGGCTGTCGATCCGCTACAACGCGAACAACATCTTTGATTTTATCCCGGTCACGGACAATTACGCGATCTATGAGATTCCGGTCCCGGCCGCCTGGGTCAATTTGACCATCAAAGAGATCAATGTCCGCCAGAAATTCCACGTCAACATCATCGCCGTCAAACAGGGAAATTCCCTGAATCCGGCGCCCGGCGGGGATTACTGCTTCCAGAAGGACGACCACATCGTCGTCATCGGGGAATCCCTGTATATCTTCAGAATCGCAGGGAAATCCTGACTGGAATTCCCGCGGGGCCGGTTCCATTTCCCTGCGTCACACGCAGAAAGACGGAGGACCGGAAACCGTACAGATACGGCGTGACCGCCTGTTTAAACAAAAGAAAAAGGAGAGGCTTGCCCTCTCCTTTTTTATTTATCCGCGAACCGGTACCCGATTCCGACCTCCGTAAAAATATACTGCGGGTTGGCCGTATCCTTTTCGATCTTTCGCCGCAGGGAGGCCATGCAGACGCGGATGCTCTTGGCGTCCCCGGTCTCCTCATAGCCCCAGACCTCTTTCATGATCTGGGAATGGGTGACCACCTTGCCGCAGTTCTCGGCGAGCAGCACGAGCAGCTTGTACTCCAGCGGCGTCAGATGGACCTCCTCCTCATCCAGAAAGATGCGGTGGCGCTCCGTATCGATGGTGAGCGCGCCGAAATGCAGGACGGTCTCCGGCTGCGTGAGATCCCGGCGGTCAATAAACCGCTCCATCACCCGGATGCGCGCCAGCAGTTCCGTCATCGAGAACGGCTTCGTCACATAGTCGTTTGCGCCGAGATCCAGCGCCGCGACCTTGTCGTCATCCATCCCGCGCGCCGAGACAATCAGGATCGGAATCTCCGAGACCTTCCGGACCTCCTGAATGATCTCGTTCCCATCCATATCCGGGAGCCCGAGATCGAGCAGGATGATATCCGGATTCTGCGTGCAGAAGGCGAGAATCCCCTGTTTTCCGGTCGCCGCGGTCGTCACCTTATAATTTTTTGCCTTGAGCGCCATCGACATGAAGTTGACGATCTTCGGATCGTCCTCCACCAGCAAAATATGAATCTGCTCCATCTTATCCCTCGGTTTCCTCCGCTTCTTCATCCGGAATATAAAATCGGAACACGGCCCCGCCGGAAGCACGGTTCTCCGCCGTAATGCGCCCGCCGTGCGCCTCCACAATGGCTTTGCAGATGGAGAGACCGAGCCCTACGCCCCGCCCCTTATCCGACATGTTGCGCGGCAGGGTGACAAAGTCGTCGAACAGCGTGCCGAGAAGGCCCTCGTCGATCCCGTGCCCGTTGTCGGCGCACTCGAAGACGACATCCCCGCCGGAACGATAAACCGAAAGCTCGATCTTTACCTGCCCGCCCGCGTGCTTACAGGCGTTGCTGATCAGGTTGACGAGCACCTGCACGATCAGCGTGCCGTCCACGCGGACCATCAGGATCTCCTCCGGCAGATGCACCTGAAGCTCGTTGCCCTCAAGGAAGGTCCGTGTCTGGGCCGCCGCCTGGCCGATCAGATCGTCCGCCGCTTCATAGTTCTTTTTGATCTCCATCCGGCCGTCGGTGATCCGCGTCATATCGAGGATATTCTGGGCGGTCAGCATAAACATCGAGGAATCTTCGTGGATATCCTTGGCAAGCTCAAGCACCTCCTCATCCGAGAGGGAGTCGTAGTTGTCGATGATGAGGCCGCTCGCGCCGGAGATTGCGGTGAGCGGCGTGCGGATGTCGTGCGACAAGCTGCGCAATAGGGAGGTTTTCAGGTGCTCCTTCTCCATCGCAAGGCGGATCTTTTCCCGCTCAAGATAGATGAATTCGCGGTCGAGCACGATCGCCATCTGATGCACGACGGCCTGAAACAGCTTCGTATGCTCCTCCGACGGTTTCCCTGGGCGCCGGTTGACCGACAGCGTGCCGATCACGCTCGCCAGCCCCTGAATCGGAAACACCGGATCGCCCTCGGAGGCCTCGTAGCCCTCACTTTTATATTCTGTATTCCCCGTATCGAATTTGCCGCTGTCCAGCCGGACGCAGCAGTCATACTTCGTGTGGTCATGGATGAAACGGATTCCGTTCATCACAATGTTTTCCGTTCCGGTCAGGTTGAGAAAGCTCTCCGTAATTTCATACATCAGCTGCGTGGTTTTCTGATTTTCCTTTGCAATGCTGGCCTGCTCCCGGAATTTGGAGGACATCGCCCCGCAGATGGACGCCGCGATCAGGAAGAACACCATCAGCAGCATATCCTGAGGATCGCGGATCGCCATCGTATGAAGCGGCTCAGTAAAGAAAAAGTTGAACAGAAACACGCTGATCACGGCGGAAAGCAGGCCGTAGAAATAGCCCTTTGTAAAAACGGTGGTCAGCAGAACGCCCAGAAGGAAAATCATCAGCACGTTTTCCTTGGCGACCCCGATATGGTAAACGAACAGCGAAAGCAGCGTGGAGCCCGCGCAGATCAACAGCACGTTTCCGAGGCAGAACAAATGCATCTTCAGGTTTTGACGCTGAAAAAAGGAATCCATTCTGCTCACTCCTGTTCCCCGAATTTTTGGCTGTGGCCTCGTTCCGTCTCCGCGGCGGAGGGGCGGCCCCTGTTTTTCCCTATTATAGCTCTTTTATCTCCGGATTACAAAGCCCGGTGGAATTTCCAAAAGCGGGAACCCGTTCCGGCATCCGGGTCGTGGAATCTCCCGGTTACAGCCGCCGCAGCGTTCTATCCGGAGAGGCACCCGGGCGGATCCCAGTGGGCATCTGCCGGATTTGCCGCGCCGCCCGAAAAAATTTGTCCTCTTTCGGCGGTGCGTTTTTGTCCGGACAGTTTTGGGACAGCGGCTGCTCTTCTTTCAATATTTTACCAGAATCCCATTTCTTTGTACAGAATTTGTGCTAAAATAAAGATGGGATCAGAACGGATGCCGGCAGCGTCATCCGCGTTCGATTCCCGGCCGGGGCTTTTCGGCCGGCGGTTCGCTTTCATAACCTCCGAGGAGCGGCAGAGGCTCCTCCGACAAGTCCGAATGTTGATTTTGCATGATATTGCGAAGGAGGAAATGAAAATGATCGATAATCCGGAAAAACTGATTCACTTTGAAACGCTTCACGGCGAGATCCTTTTGGGAGAAGATCATAAAAGGAACTCTTTCGACGAAGATTTTGAGGCCGACGAAACGAACGATCCGGAACCGGATCCGCTGACCTTCTGCGACGAGTGCGATGAGGAAGGCGAGGGCGGTTCGGATGACTGAAGACGAGGACGGCACAGGGATGTGCCGTCCTTTTTTTACATTCTGTAAAATTTCACTATTTTTTGCCGTTAAAATCCCCAAAAGAATGGCTCCCGAACCGCCGGATTTCCGAAAAATCCTGTTGAATTCCCCTTTGAACTGAGGTATACTCATACTATTATAATTATAGGAGCCAAATATTACCAGGAGTAGTGAATGTCATGCCTCAATTTACGAAGAAGGCAATTATTGATTCTTTCGTCAAGCTGTTGAACCAAAAGCCCCTCAACCAAATCACCGTCAAGGATATCGTTGAGGACTGCGGCGTCAGCAGAAAAACGTTTTATTATTATTATCAGGATACCTGTGCCTTGGTGGAAGACCTGTTTCTGGCGAACACGGAACGCATCCTCGCAGGCGAAGTGGACGGCTCCTCCCTGGAGACGCTGCTTCTGGATCTGGCGCGGCAGCTCTATGAGAACCGGAAACTGGTTCTGCACGTTTACAATTCTCCCGAACGGGACCATCTGGAGGAATATATCTTCAAAGGCGCAGAAAAGGCAGCCATGGAGTTCGTACGGAAGCAGGCGGAAGGAATCCCCTGCGGAGACGACCAGATCCGTATTCTGGCGGATTGGTATATGGCCGCGTTTGCCGGTCTTGCATCGGAGTGGATCCGGCGCGGCATGAAGGATCCTCCGGATCAATATATCCATGACCTCGGCCACCTGCTGCGGGGCACGAGTCGTTTTGCGCTCCAAAATGTCGCCGATGGTGACAAATAAGCGGGTATGGGCAAAAATGTGACAAAAAACGTCGTCATGGGAAAAAATCTCTCACGGCGCTTTTTTTGTCCGTGGAATTATTCGGCGGCCGCGCTAAACTTGGAGGGCATTGAAAAAAGGGAGGGGCTGCCATGTCACGCCTGAAAAACGTCAAAATTGGAAGCATCGTTCTGTCGCTCGCCATGATCGGACTCGGCGCCGTTATCATGATCCGGCCCGAATTTTCGGTGGTGACCCTGTGTTATCTGCTGGGGGCGGTTATACTAATTACCGGTATTGTCAAGATTATCCGATATTTCACCCACGACCTGTTCGATCTCGCGTTTCAGTTTGATCTGGCGCTCGGGATCCTGGGCATTGTCTTCGGGGCGGTGCTGCTGCTCCATCCGGCAATCCTGATGCAGGTGCTGCCGGTTGCCCTGGGCATCTTTATTCTGGCGGAGAGCGCGTTTACCTTTCAGACCGCGCACGAGGCCAGGCGCTTCGGGCTGGAGCAGTGGTGGCTGATCCTGCTGGCGGGAATCCTTTCGGGGATATTTGCCCTTCTGCTGATCGCCGCGCCGTTTGAGGCCGCCTCCGCGCTGATGTCGATTTTCGGCGCTTCCCTGCTCGTCTTCGGCGTGCAGGGCCTTGTCGTGGATCTGACGGCGATCCGCTATCCCAAGCAATAAGTTTTAATCTGTGGGAAAGGATGATTTTTGTTGAGTGATCTTTCCGAAAGAATCGTCTCGGAGATGAACACCGAAACGGTCTTTACGATCCCCGTTTTCGGCGGCATCGGCGTGGACGAGGGAACGGTGGTCACCTGGATCGTTATGGCCGTAATGATTCTTGCCTCGTTTCTTTTGACGCGGAATCTCCGGGTCGATCACATCTCGAAGCGGCAGGCCGCCGTGGAGCTGTTTGTGACGAAGCTCGAGGGCGTCGTTCTCGGCGTCATCGGTCCGGACGGACAGCAGTACGCGCCCTATCTGGTGACGGTGCTCGTTTACATCGGATTTGCCAACATCATGGGCGTGTTCGGCTTCAAGCCGCCGACCAAGGATCTCAACGTGACGATCGCGCTTGCGGTGATGAGCATCGTGCTCGTACAGGCGGCCTCCATCCGGAAGCGGCGGGTCGGAGGATGGCTAAAATCTTTTGCCAAGCCGCTCGCCATCGTGACGCCGTTCAATATTCTGGATCTGTTTACGCGGCCGCTCTCGCTGTGCATGCGGCTGTTCGGCAACGTATTGGGTGCTTTCGTCGTCATGATCCTGCTGGAGTCCTTCGTCCCGGTCGGCATTCCGGCCGTGTTCAGCCTGTATTTTGATTTCTTCGACGGATTTTTGCAGGCCTATGTTTTCGTATTCCTGACCAGTGTGTATATTAAGGAAGCTATTGAATTATCCGAATAACAGAGAGGAGTTTTTATTATGTCACTTACTGCAATCGCTGCGGGGATCGCAGTTTTTACCGGCATTGGAGCCGGAATTGGAATCGGTATCGCCACTGCCAAGGCCGTGGAGGCCTGCTCCCGCCAGCCGGACGCCAGCGGTAAAATCATGACCCTGCTGATTCTCGGCGGCGCCCTTGCCGAGGCCACCGCCATTTACGGCTTCGTGACCGCCCTGATCCTGATTCTGACACAGTAATCTTCTTACCCGGAAAGGCAGGCTATGTAAATTGATTAAGGTGGATTGGAACTTGCTGTTTACGGTCATCAACCTGTTGGTTCTGGTCGCAGCCATGCGCATTTTCCTCTTCAAACCCGTGCATAAAATCTTGGACGAGCGGCAGAAGCAGGTGGACGGCGCGCTCACGGATGCGGAGGCGGCCAAGAAAACCGCCGAAGAGCTTGAAGCGCAGCATCAGGCAACCATGGCCAACGTCGAAGAGGAAAAGGCCGGAATCATCCGGGATGCCAAAATCTCCGCTTCCGCGGAGAGCGACCGGATTCTAACCGAGGCGAAGGCAAAGGCGCAGAAGATGCTGACCGACGCCGCCTCGGAAGGCGAAATGAAGAAGAAAGAAATTCTTGAGGGTACGCAGGCTCAGCTTGCAAACATCATCGCGGAGGCCGCCGAAAAGCTCTCCTTCCAGCAGGGTGCCTCCGGCGACGGCTCCGCCCTGTACGGCGGATTTTTGGATCAGGCGGGTGAAAGCCATGAGTGATCCGGAAAAGAGCTCCTCCTGCACCCCTTCGGGCGAAAATGAGGCGCAGCTTTTTTGCGTGACGGCGCCCGGCTATGAGCAGTACGGAAGAATCCGGGACTGGCTTGCCGGCCGCTTCGGCGTGGAAAATCTCGTGCTCCATGTGGTGGAGGATCCCTCCCTCAAAGACGGATTTAAAATTAAATACGGCGACATGGAGCTTGACTGGTCCAGCGAGGGCCGGAAACGCCAGCTTCAGGAGGCGCTCTCCGCCCCGGCGCAGAATGCCTCCCCGGAGACGCTCATCTCCATTATGAAGGAGCGCGTCGGGGAATTCGGCGTCACCGTACAGGAAAAAGAGGTCGGAACGGTCCGCGCCGTCGGCGACGGCATCGCCGTGATCGACGGGATCGACTGCGCGGTCTACGGCGAGATCGTTCTGTTTGACAACGGCGCCAAAGGCATGGTACAGGACATCCAGGAGGACAGCATCGGCTGCATCCTTTTTTCCTCCGAAACCGGTATCCGGCAGGGCACTCAGGTGATCCGCACCGGTAAAACCGCCGGCATTCCGGTGGGCGACGGCGTGCTCGGCCGCGTGCTCAACGCTCTGGGCGAGCCGATCGACGGGCTCGGTCCTTTTGCCGCCTCGGGCTGGAACCCCATTGAATCGGAGGCCCCGGGCATTATGGACCGGCAGGCCATCTCCGTTCCGATGGACACCGGCCTGCTCGTCATCGACTCCATGTTCCCGATCGGCCGCGGCCAGCGGGAACTGATCATCGGCGACCGTCAGACCGGCAAGACCGCCATCGCGCTCGACACCATCCTCAATCAAAAGGATAAGAACGTCGTGTGCATCTATGTCGCCATCGGCCAGAAAGCCAGCACGGTCTCCAGCGTCGTAAGTACGCTCAAGAAAAACGGCGCGCTCGGGTATTCCGTCGTGGTCTCGGCCACGGCCAGCGACTCTGCGCCGTTACAGTACATTGCCCCTTATTCCGGCTGTGCCATCGGCGAATACTTCATGCGCAAAGGACAGGACGTGCTGATCGTCTATGATGATCTTTCGAAGCACGCCGTGGCCTACCGTGCCTTGAGCCTGCTGCTCGGACGCAGCCCGGGACGCGAGGCCTATCCCGGCGACGTCTTTTATCTGCACTCCCGTCTGCTGGAGCGCTCGGCCCGCCTCTCGCCGGAACTCGGCGGCGGCAGCATGACGGCGCTCCCCATCATTGAAACCCAATCGGGCAACGTCTCCGCCTATATTCCGACCAACGTCATTTCGATCACGGACGGCCAGATCTTTCTGGAGACGGATTCCTTCAACGCAGGCCAGCGCCCCGCCGTAAACGTGGGACTCTCCGTCTCCCGTGTGGGCGGCGACGCACAGACCGATATTATGAAAAAGGCCGCCGGCTCCGTCCGTCTTGATCTTGCGCAGTACCGGGAACTCGAGGTCTTCACCCAATTTTCGAGTGACCTCGACGATACCACCAAGGCGCAGCTCAGCCACGGCGCGGCGCTGATGCAGCTGCTCAAGCAGCCGCAGTACCATCCGATGAGTCTGCACGAACAGGTTCTCACGCTGATCGCAGCGAACGCTCACGTCTTCAGCCGCACGCCCGCCAAGGAGGTCAAGGCCATGCAGGGCAGACTGCTCGCGTGGTTCGAGACCTTCCGCCCGGAGATCGTACAGAATATCGAGGAGAAAAAACAGATGACGGAGGAACTCCGCCGTCAGATTTCCGACGCGCTCGGCGCCTTTGCGGCTTCGGAGGCAGGTGGCGCCAATGGATAGCGCCAAGGAGATCCGGGACCGCATCACGAGCGTCCGGGATACGCGGAAGATCACCAACGCCATGTATCTGATCTCCTCCAACAAGCTGCGCAAGGCGATGCGGGAGCTTGAAAAGACGCTGCCGTATTTCCTCACGCTGCGCAAGGGCATTAAATCCCTCTTTGACAACCTGCCGGACGCCTCGAGCCGTTACGTGGATATCGGAGACAAGCGGCCGGAAAGCGCAAAAGTGCGCGGCTATCTGGTGGTTACTGCGGACAAGGGCCTCTCGGGCGCCTACAACCACAATGTGCTGAAGCTCGCTATGGCGCATCTGCACGACACCGCCGCGGCGAAATTCTACGTCATCGGCAGATTCGGGCGCCAGTATTTTCTCCAGAAGGGCGTGGAGGTGGAGCACAGCTTCTTCTACACCGCCCAGAACCCCAACCTTTACCGATCCGGAGAGATCGCCGCCACCCTGCTCGACGCCTTCGACCATGGGGAGCTCGACGAGATCTACGTCATTTACACGGTCATGCGCAACAGCATCGTCACCGAGGCGACCATGCGCAGGGTCCTCCCGTTTGAGCGGAAACACTTCTCCACCCAACAGACAGGCGGCGAGGCGAAGTACGACTGGGCGGCCAAAGAAATTTCTTCCTATGAATTCTATCCGACCGTCGAGAAAGTGCTCGACAGCGTCGTGCGCAGCTACCTCTCGGGCTATATTTACAGCGTACTGGTGGACAGCTTCTGTGCGGAACAGAATTCCCGCATGTCGGCCATGGATACCGCCAGCCGCAACGCAACCGAGATGCTCGGCGCCCTTTCTTTAAAATATAACTCCGTCCGGCAGGCCGCGATCACACAGGAAATTACGGAGGTCACGGCCGGAGCGAGAGCCCAGAAACTGCACCGCGCCGAACCATAGGCAGTTTCGCAACATCCCAAGCAAGGGGGTCTGTTCAGTCATGAAAACAGGAACGATCCGGGCCGTCTCCGGACCGGTCGTAGATGTTTTGTTTCAAAATGAAAAGGATCTGCCGGAGATCGACGAAGCCCTGACCGTGGAAGTGAAGGGCAAAACTCTCGTCATGGAGGTTGCCCAGCACCTTGGCGCATGCCGGGTGCGCGCCATCATGATGGGGGCGAGCGAGGGGCTCTGCCGGGGGATGGCCGTCACGGCCACCGGCAGGGGCATCACGGTGCCCGTCGGAGACGCGACGCTGGGGCGGCTTTTTAACGCGCTCGGTGAAACGACGGACCGCGGGGAACTGATTCCGCCCGATGCGGAGCGCTGGAACATCCACCGGGCCCCGCCCTCCTTCGCCGACCAGAACCCCGACGTTGAAATTCTTGAGACGGGCATCAAGGTCATCGACCTTTTGGAGCCTTACGCCAAGGGCGGCAAAATCGGCCTCTTCGGCGGCGCCGGCGTGGGCAAAACCGTGCTCATTCAGGAGCTTATGCACAATGTGGCCTCCGAGCACGGCGGCTACTCCGTCTTTACCGGCGTGGGCGAGCGCAGCCGAGAGGGCAACGAGCTCTGGAACGACATGAAGGCAAGCGGCGTGCTCGAAAAATCCGCGCTGGTCTTCGGCCAGATGAACGAGGCGCCGGGCATCCGGATGCGGGTGGGCCTGACCGGGCTCACCATCGCCGAATATTTCCGGGATGTGGAGCACAAGGACGTGCTGCTCTTCATCGACAACATCTTCCGCTTCGTGCAGGCGGGCAGCGAGGTCTCGGCGCTGCTGGGACGGATGCCCTCCGCCGTCGGCTACCAGCCGACGCTCGCAACCGAGATGGGCGAGCTGCAAGAGCGCATCGCCTCCACCAAGGACGGCTCGATCACCTCCGTGCAGGCGGTGTACGTCCCGGCCGACGACCTGACCGACCCGGCCCCGGCCACCACCTTCGCACACTTGGACGCCACAACCGTCCTCTCCCGGAAGATCGTGGAACAGGGCATCTACCCCGCCGTGGATCCGCTCTCCTCCACTTCCCGCATTCTTGAAGCGGAGATCGTGGGGCAGGAACACTACGAAACCGCCCGGAAGGTGCAAGAGACGCTCGAAAAATACGCGGAGCTTCAGGATATCATTGCCATTCTCGGTATGGAGGAGCTCTCCGAAGAGGATAAGACCACCGTCTACCGCGCCAGAAAGATGCAGAAATTTCTCTCCCAGCCTTTCTCCGTGGCCGAAAAATTCTCCGGCATCCCCGGAAAATATGTGCCTGTGAAAGAGACCGTGAAAGGGTTTCAGGCCATCCTCTCCGGCGACATGGATTCCCGCCCGGAGGAGGCGTTTTATAACGTCGGCACCATCGACGACGTGATCGCCAAGGCAAAGACCCTGACGGGAGGCGACTGAGATGGCCGACACGATGGAGCTTCACATTCTGGCGGCAAACCGGGTCTTTTATGACGGCCCCGCCGCCTCCGTCACCGTGCCGGCCGAGGACGGCGAGATGCAGATCCTGCCGCACCGCTCCAAACTTATCGCGGCCATTGTTGCGGGTGAGCTGCGATACCGCCTGCCCGATGAGCCGGATAACATCGTGGCCGTCGGAAACGGGATCATCAAGGTCACGGGCAGCGAGGTGCTGGTCCTTGTGGACAGCGCCGAAAAGCCGGAGGAGGTCAGCGCCGTGCGCGCACAGCGGGAGATGGACGAAGCGCTCGAACAGCTCCGTCAGAAACAGAGCTTTCAGGAATACAAGCTGGCGCAGGCGAACCTTGCCCGCGCCGCCGCCGCCCTTCGCGTCAAGCACAAACCGCAGGCATAAGCCGGAAAGAGGCCTCTGAAAAATCCGGGCGGAATGGTCATCCCTTACCGCGTCCCGGGCAGGATAAGCCAAAGAAAAAAACGCTCCATCAAAATGATGGGGCGTTTTTTATGCGGCAAAAAGTCAGATTGCTTTCCCCTCGCCGGATTGGGCGGATATACTGCAAGCTCTCATAGAAAAAATCCTGCGGGCCGCGGAGCCGATAAAAAAACAGGCACTTTTACACGGCAAAAGATACAGGCGCTTTTTTCCGCCGGCACAGATGGGCAGACGGCGGGCTCCCATAAAATACTCAAACGATCCGTAAATTTCCCACGATTTTTTCTCCGATACGAGACCGGGAGTCATACTCCGACAGGCCGGACCGGCATCCAAAAAAGACAGATTCCGGCAAAAATCAACAAACAGGATTGTTGTTTTGCCCTGACTATGGTATCATAATTTCAATAAAATCCGGAACATCCCCATACGGAAAAGGGCTTGAATCCAGCCGGAATCGGCGTATGGGAGAATCGTTCCGGGCCGGAGAAACGAATTCCGGGCGAATGTTCCCCGGCCTTGATGGATGTTCCGGAGGATCATTCTTTTTTGGACGGCTACGAGAGACGGCGATGCCTTGCAGCGCCGCGCGGTCTTCCTCAGAGGACCGTCTATCGGGTACCGAGGCGGACGGATCGCTCCGGCACAGCAGGATTTTTGGAGAACAGGAGGCGGCAGAATGGAAACGCGCAAAAAAATCAGCAACCGAGTTCTTTCGGTCGCCGGATTCGCCTTTCTTTTTTCTTATCTGATGGCCTTCCTGTTTGAAGGGCAGGTCCTTTACGGCCTGCTGGAGGCCCGGCAGGTGGAGGCTTCCGGATACATCATGGCCGCGATTGCCGCCCAGTTCGCGGGGCTGTTTTCCGCCGGCTTTTTCGTAAAATCTCCAAAAGCGGCCAAGTATGCCCTATTCGTCGGCATGGGCGTCTCCCTGCTCGTTACGCTGCCTTTCTTTTTCCCGCCGACGGTGCTGTGGTTCTCCGGCCTCATTGTCGGCGGCTTTGCAAGCGGCTGCGCGCTGGCGTCGTGGGGCTACTACCTCAAAACCTTCACGCCGAAGAATGAGCGCATCAAATCCTGTGCGGATGCGATGATCTTTTCAAATCTGCTGATGATCGTTATCGATCTGGTTGCCGGAAATGTTTCCCCCGCCGCGGGGCTTCTCTGTATTGTGGTGTGTATTCCGGTCGGCATGATCTTCATAGCCATGCTGCCCGTTTCAGAAAAAAGAAAATGGGGCGATGAGCCCGAAAACAGGCTGCCCGGCGACATTAAAACACCGCTCGGCGTTCTGTTTCTTTTTGTCGCCATCATCACGATCGACTCCGGCCTGATGTATCAGGTGATCAATCCGGCCTTCGCCCATCTGACGGGGCTCGTCACCTGGTATTGGGCCGTGCCGTATATCGTCGCGATGGTGATCGTACGCAACCTGCCCGCAAAGGCGAAACGCTCCCGCCTCCTCTATGTTGGCATGGCGATGATCATCGGCGCGTTTATCTGCTTCATGCTGCTCGGGCGCGGCGAGGGCGACTACCTCGCGGTGGATACGCTGATGCTCGGCGCCTGCGGCATCTTCGATCTCTTCTGGTGGAGCGTCATCGGGGAGATGCTGGATTATACCGACAATCCCGTCTGCGTGTTCGGGATCGGGCTTTCCGCTAACGTATTCGGCGTGCTCTGCGGCGGTTTGATCGGGCTCGGCGTAACCTCCATGGAACTTCCGGGCGCGGAAGTGACGGTGATCGCGCTGGTGGTCGTCTGCATCACGCTCTCCCTCCTGCCCCCGCTCAACCGGCAGCTGGCCATGCTGCTCAAGAGCCACGCCTATCTCGCCGTCTATGACCGCATGAGCCCGCAGCAGCAGACCACCGTCCTCCGCCACGTAAAGACCCTCGATCCGCTGACCGGGCGTGAGGAAGAAGTGCTGGTGCTCATTCTCTCCGGAAAATCCAACCGCGAGATCGCGCAGGCCCTTTTCATCAGCGAGAGCACGGTCAAGACCCATGTAGGTAACATCTTCTCCAAATACGACGTCGGAAGCCGCGCGGAGCTCATCAGCACCCTGCTCAAAAACCAGTCCGGCTCCTGAAGCGAAAATGAGCGCAAAAATTCAGGCCTCTCATCTTTTGTGGTGAGAGGCCTTTTTCAGAATTTTTTGGGTTTATCCGCAAAAATTTTTCGGCGTTATGATGTTTTTCCGGGTGGCATTCGCTGCACCGGGGTATCCGACTGTTTTTATGTGATAGTCTTTGAATGGTGGCATTTCATTTTGCATAAATAAAAATGGTTCTTATTTCAGCAGCAATGGCCGCCGCATCCGTGTTCGCCGCATTCGTCGTCGTGGTGCCCTCCGCAGCCATGCTCGCCGCATTCGCCGTCGTGATGGTCGCCGTGGTGGCTGCACAGAACATCTGGATTAAAGCGGAGGCTTCCGCCCAAGAGCGCCTCCACGGCCTGATCCGCATCGCCGGATACGCCGCCGTAGAGCGCAATCCCGGATTCCTCCAGAGCCCTGCGCGCGCCGCCACCGATGCCGCCGCAGATCAGCGTATCCACATGGATCTTTTTCAAAATATCGGCCAAGGCGCCGTGGCCGCTGCCGTCGGTATTGACCACTGCGGCAAGCGTCACTTTTCCGTCCTCCACGTCATAAACCTTGAAGCGTTCCGTATGCCCGAAGTGCTGAAAAACCTGTCCGTCTTCATAAGTTACCGCGATTCTCATTCTTGATTTTCCTCCCTGTTTTTTTCTTCCCGGCGGCGGCAGCAGCGTCCGTGGCCACAGCCGCACTCTTCCGTTCCTCCGTCGCAGAGAACATAGTCCCCGCCCTCGATCTTCAGTTCCTTCTGATTCACGAGGCATTCCGCCAGCTTGACCCGGGCGCTGGTATAGATCGCCTGCGCCGTCGTGCGCGCCACATTCATCTGCTCCGCGCACTGCTCCTGCGTCATCCCCAGCAGATCGATCAGCCGGATGCTCTCGTATTCATCCAGCGTCATCGTGACCACCGGATGCTCCGCGCCGGCATGATCTTTCGGGCCGAAACGCCCGCATCCCGGCATCGCGCAGATCCGCCGCCTCTTGCATGGTCTCGGCATCCTTGTCCCCTCCTTCGTTATTGGCATATGCCATTTATGTTTTTATTATACGCGATTATCGGCATATGTCAATAACAAAATTTGACGAATGAAAAAAATGAAGTATAATATTTTTATTATAGAAAAAGGAGGGACGGCATGGAACTGGAGCATTATTTTCCGATTTGGGAAAAATTAACGGCTGCCGAGAAGGCGCTGCTGGAGCAGTCCGCCGTGGAACGCACCGCGCCCAAGGGCACGATGCTGCACAACGGTTCATCGGACTGCGTCGGGGTTTTTCTGATCCGCTCCGGCCAGCTGCGGGCGTTTATTCTCTCCGACGAGGGCAAGGAGATCACGATCTACCGCCTGTTTGAGCGGGATCTCTGCCTGTTTTCCGCCTCCTGCATGATGCAGAGCATTCAGTTCGACGTCACGATCGAGGCCGAAAAGGATTCGGAGCTCTGGGTCATCCCGACGGACGTCTACAAAAAGCTGATGGATACCTCCGCCGTCGTGGCAAATTATACGAATCAGGTCATGGCCTCGCGTTTTTCGGAGGTCATGTGGCTTGTCGAGCAGATCATGTGGAAAAGTTTCGACAAGAGGCTTGCCTCTTTTCTTCTGGAGGAGAGCACACTTGACGGCAGCGACACGCTTCGGATCACCCACGACCGGATCGCCGCCCATATGGGAACGGCCCGCGAAGTGGTGACGAGGATGCTCCGCTATTTTCAGGAGGAAGGCATGGTAGCTCTCACGCGGGGCGCCATCGAACTCAAGGACCGAAAACGGCTTCAGCAGCTTTCCGAATAAACGAAAATGCCGCCCGGATTTCTCCGGACGGCATTTTTATGTTCTCTTTTACGGAATCATCGAGACGATCTGACGTTTCGGTCTTACGCCTACCGCCTGATCGACGACTTTGCCGTTCTGCATGACGATCAGCGTCGGAATGCTCATGACGTTGAAGGCCGCGGCCAATTCCTGCTGCTCGTCAACATTGATTTTTCCGACCTTGATGTTTGACATCTCCTCGGCGATCTCATCGACGGTGGGAGAGACCATCCGGCACGGACCGCACCAACTGGCCCAAAAGTCCAGCAGGACGGGCTTGTCGCTCTTCATAACTTCTTCCTGAAAATTTTCTTTCGTAATAGTGATGACAGACATCTTGTTACCTCCTAAGTATGTTTTAATTTTGAATTACTCTAAAACCAACGCTCTTGTCGGGCAGACCTTCACGCATTTTCCGCAGCGGATGCAGGTCTCCTGATCCACCGTCGGCGCATGAAACCAATCCTGTTTCAGCGCGCCCACCGGGCAGGCCCTGACCGCGGGGCAAAAGTGATTCTGGGGGCACCGGCTTTTGACGACTGTGAGCTTTTTTTCCGCGTGATCCGAAGCGCTCTCTCCGGATTCATATCCGAAAGACATTCCGGCCTCATCTCCTTCATCTGTTCTGTCTGTATGATACAGGAATTTTCGTTTTCCTTCCGTGATAAACTCACCGAACGGGCCTCCCGGTAAGGAAACGATCGGTCCGGGAAACAACTATAGTTTACCGCGATTTTCTTTCCGTTTCCGTGACAAACGCACAAAGGGCGGAAAACCATTTCTCTGAAGGAACAAATCAATTCTACCACGGTTTTTCTTTCTCTTCCGTGACAAACGCACGAAAGGCAAAACGAATTTGGGCAAGAAAAAACGGCGCGGAGAAAAATCCCGCACCGGGCATCAATCCTCTCTCCGGCGCGGCATAGAATGAAGCCGAAGGAGGGATTTTTTTTGATTGAGCACTATCCTTTTATGAATACGCCGCTGCCGTACGCCGACAACGCGCTGGAGCCGTATATCGACGAGCAGGCGATGATTCTGCATCACGACCGGCACCTACAAACCTATATTGATAACCTGAACACCGTATTGCAGAGCCATCCGAGGCTGCAAACGCTCTCTCTTGAGCAGCTGATCGCCCGCTCGGAGCGAATGCCCGCAAACGTCGGCACGCCGGTCTCGCGAAACGCCGGGGGTGTATACAACCACCGCTTTTATTTCGACAGCCTCACGCCGGAAACCGGCCTTCAGCCGGAAGGCGCGCTGGCCGAGGCGATCGACCGTTCCTTCGGTTCCTACGGCGCGTTCCGCGAAAAATTTACCGCGGCGGCCAAATCCGTCTTTGGCTCGGGATACGCATGGCTGGTGCGGGACCCGTACGGCGGCCTGAAGATCATCACGACGGCCAATCAGGAGACGCCTATGCTTCCGCTCCACTGCCCCATTCTGAACATCGACGTCTGGGAGCACGCCTACTACCTCAAGCATTACAACAAGCGCGCCGACTATATCGACGACTGGTGGAATCTCATAAATTGGGCAAATGCGGAGAAACGCTATCTGGAATGCAAAACATAATGCCCTCCGGAATCGAAAGATTCCGAAGGGCATAGAGCCGGCCTAAAACGGCAGAACCTTGTGCCGGATAAAAGGCACCCGTTTATCCCCAAGCGACAGGGCCAAGAGGGATGATTTTTTGAAGGCAGACGTCGTCGCCCATTTTGATGCTTTTCAGCAGCTTTACATCGACTTTGCAGCCGAAAGCTTTTTCAAAGAGGGCCTTGCTGTATCCGGTCGTGCACTGGCACCATGCATCCGTATCCAGTTTTTCGACCTGCGCAAGCATCGGGCACGGGCAAAATAGGAACTGTAAATAGAGCTCCCCATCCCGGCAAAAGAGGCCCGCCGCCTCCGCTTCTTTTTGAGCCGCGAACTCTTCCATACAGGAGGACGACTCCATCAGTCTTTTCAAAAGAGCCAGCTTTTCATCCATCCCATACCCGCACTGGCAGTTCATCCTGACCTGTCTTAAGGCATCCTTGTCAAAGAGACATTGCAGCCTGCCCATGGCGTTTTTTACCCATGCGGCGTCTTCCTCCCGAGAGACCTGCCCGGCCTCTCCGTACACGACCCGCGCCGCCTTTTCCTCGCCGCCGGCGGCCGTCACCGCGCCGAATAATACCTGTTCCTGTATGTTTCTGATGTCAAACATAATAAAACCTCACTTCTCAATTTTTAAAAAAGAGACGCGGTTTTTTGGATATGAAAAAAGCACACCGAAACAGTGTGCAAACCCATACAGGCATTTCCACACCGCTTTCCCGCGATCTCTCCGATTCAAGCGTATGACAAACCAAGGCTATTTTCATAGCCACGGTTATGATATCCTCCTGAATTCAGCGAAAGATCGGATCAAGCATGCGGCACATGTCCTTTCTATTTATAAAAGTCAATATATTTTATCACGTCGGTTTTATTTTGTCAAAACTTTCCTGCGGCGGCGGAATTTTCCTGCATCCGGCCGCATGTAAGTTTGACTTTCTCACGCCGGCGGAGTCTGTGGAATATGATCTTAACAGAGCGGCCGCAGGGCCAGGAGTACATCACCATGTGAAGGGGGGTATTCTTATGTGCTGCCGTTGCTGCCGTTTCTGTTGGTGGCGCTGCCGTCGGCGCAGGTGTTGCTGCTGACATCCACGGATAAGAATTGCTGAAACATCCGGGGGGTTCCATGATGGGAGCCCCCGGTTTTTGCGCCCATTTTCAGTTTTTCTGGGCAGTTTCCGCCTTTTTATAAGCCCGCCGTAGAAGCAGAAGGCCCGCAAAGATCAAAGCAAAGTAAAGAAGCGGATAGATCCACCGGACGACAGGCTCCGGATAGTGCAGGCTGCGCAGAGGCAGGATCATCAGCCGCATGGCGGAAAACCAAACGCCGTAGAGCAGAAATGCTCCTCCCGGCGGCAGCTTTTTGCGGAAATATAGCCACAGCACCGGGGCAAGCCCCAGCAGCGCGAGAGCCATCTCAAAAAGCTGCGTGGGATAGACGGAGACCGCCACGCTGTTTTTTCCGAGCAGCGAAAAAAGCCCGCCGAGCGCCGCCTCTTCCCCGCCCCGCATCGGAAAACGCACGCCCCAGACCGAATTTGTCGGAATGCCGGCGCAGCAGCCGTTCAGATAGCAGCCTGCCCGGGCCAGCGCGAAGCCGAGGCCCGACGGAAGCACCAGCGCGTCGAGCAGTGGCAACGGATTTCTTTTTGTGAGCCGCGCCCAGAGCAGCAGCATCCCCAAAGCGCCGAAAATTCCTCCATAGACGGAAAGACCGGCCAGCTTCAGGGAAAAAAGATTCAGGGATTCCCCGTAGGCATCCGGATTCACGGCAGCATTCAAAAGCCGCGCGCCGATCAGAAAGGCCGCCGCCATCAGAGCGATCAGCGGCCCCGCCTGCTTTGCCCGCAGCCCTTCCCGCCGGAGGAGGGGAAGGGCCGTGAGCACGCCCGCCAGCGCGGCGAGCACCGTAAAGAGCGTATAGGATTTGATTGTGAGCACGGCGCCGAACAGGGAAAACTCAATCTCAGGGTACATGCCTACTCCACACCGAGCGGCTTGCTGCCGGCAATATGGAGATCGATGCGAATATCCTCTCCCAGCTTCATGCTCAGGTCGCCGTCGATGGTCACATCCCTGTTGGTGCCGTAGGCGGCCAGCAGATTCCCGTCGATGGTCGCCCCTTCAATTTCATAATCAAAGATCAGGTTTCCGTTCAGATAGGTAAACGGGATCGGATCGGTGGGGTCTTCCCCATCCTCATCATAAAAAGCGATCGTGCCCGTCTCCTCGCCCGTCTTGGAGATCATAAACCGCCTTTGCTGGGTCTGCCCTTTCAGCGCATCCAGGGCGCCGATGATATCAATATCGATGTCGCAGCCCAGTTCGTCGTCGCTCTCCGTCTCTTCTTCATCGTCGGCCGCCGCGGAGGCCCGGTATTCCGGTGAAATGTAAACATCCGTAAAGGTGATCGCTCCATCCTCATACGTGCCGACCAACTCGTCAAGCGTCGGAGAGGGGGCGAGCTCGACCTTTAGGGTATAATCCTGTTTTCCGCTGGCGTGAAGCCCCGTCACCAGAGCCAGAAAGACATATTGATTCTCGCATAATTCTTTGAAATCGCCGATCTTGACGCTCTCTCCCGACGAGGGAAGCACCGTGACCGTGCTGCCGCGGACGGCAAAGACCCGCAGATCCGCGCCGGCAACCGAAACCGTCGGATCGTTTCCCTCCTTAACGCGGGAGAGGCTCTTCTCATCGATGGTAAGGGCGACAAGCTGTGCGCCATAGGGGCCGACGCTTACGGTTGTCTCGCCCAAACTCGGGATTTCGTCGTTCTCCATAATTACCGCGATCTCTTCTTCGGTGGGAATCTGCAGCGCCAAAGAGGTGCCGATTCCCGCGAGGCCGTTGCCGGCAAGATTGGAATACAGGGTATAAGGGGCGTAACTGCCGACATCGCCCTTCACCAATGCCTCATAGAAGTCCGCGGCCCAGCCGGCAGGCGGCCCGATCGAGGAGAGAAGGGCACTGTCCCAATCCGCTCCCTCGCCTGCGATCGTGTATGCGTTGAGAATAAAGCTCTCACCCCGACTCTGAGACAGATATTGAATCAGGGGCATGCGGGCATAGCCGTTCGCGGCGTCGTTCTCCTCCGGAAAAACCCCGGAGAAAATCTTTTCGTTGTATTCGGCGACGATGCTCGGGATGCCGCCGCCCTTTTGCCCTTCAAAATAGGTGGCCGTAGCCTCGTCGAACCAGGGGTTGTCATCCCCGCTCCCCACATAATTGAGCTGCACGAAATGGAAAAATTCGTGCGCGATCAGGGGCTTGACGGCGTTTGCCTGATAGCCGCCCTCAAAGAGGCTGCGGTTCAGATAGATCTTGCCCTCCGCGCCGTTCCAGCCGTAGGAATAATACCCCATCGCGTCGAGGGACTGGATGTTGACCTCGATCGGCCAGCTGCTGCGCTTCGCGTAGACGTATCCCTTATTCAGATACTCGTTGTAGACGCCCTCGAGATCGGAGAGCAGTGCGCTGCGGTCGTTGTAGCTGATGAACGCCGTGTGCATCTGGGCGGGGAAATAGACGAGGAAGTGCCCGCCGTCCACAAACGTGGTGGAGCACCAGAAGATGCCGAGGCGCAGATGTTCCCGGGAAGGATTCGCGCTGCCCGACGCGCCGTTGACCGAGAGCTCTTCCAGATACTCCGCAGGGATGAAGGAGGCCGTCACCACCCCGTCCCCCACCTGCGCGGGTACATAAGTATAAAGCGTATTCACGCTGCCGTCGGCGAGCGTGAGATCGTTGCCGAGCCCCAGCATCGGCACCGCTTCCGCATCATCCTCGGGCGCGTCGCCCTCTTCAAACGGAATGCTGATCGTGACGGGCGCGGTGCAGGTCATATCCAGCTCCAGCTCGTAAAGCGTGGAGGCAAGGCCTTCCGGCTTTTCCTTTTCCTTCACTTTCAGCGCGGTGAGCGTCGTCTCGGAAGAATCCGGCACCGTATTGCCGCCGAAATCAAGCGCCGCTCCGTCAAGCTCGATCCGGTTGTCCTTTACCGAAGCGGAGGCCTTTCCGAATCCGCAGGCGCTCAGCGCCATTAAGAGAAAAATCATTATCAGGGAAACAAAAACCGGTAACTTTTTTCTGAGTATCATTTCGTTCCTCCTCACTTATCTTTGAAGATCACAGAAAAATCAGCCGCCATGCGGGTTTTTTCCCGCCGCGGGGCCGGAGATTCCGCCGCCTTTGGATGACCGCCCTCCCTCATACGCAAATTCAAAATCAGTCCGGTTCCCCAGGTTTTCTTTTAAAAACCGATCCAGCGCCTCCGGGCGTGAAGGATCGCATAAGGTGATATGGTAAATTCGGTCCGCCGTCTGAATCTCGGCCCCGGCGGATCTCTGGCCGATGAAAGTGACCGAGAGGATTTTTTCTTTTTGAAGAATCAGAAGCTCCTCCCCCGGCTCCTCCGGAAGCAGCTTCAGCACACCCCTGCCTGCGGAGAGGCGGTACGGCTTCGTCTCATAGAATCCCGTCCTCAGTCTGACCTCGAGAATCATCGGCACCGCCCCCTTTCTATATTCAGTGTATCAGGACCGCGGCCGCGGATAAACCGCTTCAGGCAAACTGTCATTGTCCGTTTTCGTCATGAATCATGTCAAATATCCGGAAAAGTGTTGATTTTGTGATCGGGCCTTTGCTATAATCAAAAAAGAGGTGATCACCGTGCAGTTTGCCGAAAAATTGGATTTTCTGATGAACATGACGAATACCACCAACAGCGCGCTGGCTCTTAACGTGAGGCTGGATGCCTCCCACATCAGCCGGCTGCGCAGGGGACAGCGCCGCGCTCTCCGGAACCAGGCGTGCATCTATGCCATGGCCGAATATTTCGCCAGGCACTGCGAAGAGGCCTATCGGAGAAAGGCCCTGCTGGATACAATGGATGCCGAGCTTGGCACTGGCGACACAAAAAGCCTTGCGGAGCGAATCGCCCAGTGGCTCTCGGAAGAAAAAACGGACGGCGTACAGACGGTTGAGCATTTTCTTTCGGGCCTCAACCGTGTTCCGGCGCCTCCACAGGAGGCAATACCTCCGCAGGAGGCGGTGCGCCCGCGGGAAACAGCTTCTCCGGCCTGCGAAAGCGCCTTCTCCGATGCAGATCCGGCGGAGGTCTCCGTTTTCTTAGGCGTCGACGGAAAGCGGCGCGCCGTGGTCCAATTTTTAAACGCGGTACTCGCACAGGAGCGGCCGATCACGCTGCTGCTCTTTTCCGACGAGTCGACCGACTGGATGACGGCCGACCGCCGGTTTGCCTCCGCATGGGCGTCGCTGATGTCGCAGGTGCTGGAAAAAGGGAACCGGATCGTCGTGATTCACACGATCAGCCGCGACCTGGACGAGATGCTGCACGCGATCGGCCAATGGATGCCGCTTTATATGTCCGGCGCGATCGAGCCCTATTTCTATCCAAAAAAGAGGGACGGGATCTTCAAGCGTACGCTGTTTATCGCACCCGGCGTCGCGGCGGTGGCTTCCGGCTCGGTGGGCGATTCCGTCGAGGGGGCGGCAAACCTCCTGTTTCGCGACAAGAAATCCGTCGAAGCTCACGAAAGGGAGTTTCTCCGGTATCTTGCGATGTGCAAGCCCCTCATGCGGATCTTCACCTTCCGCAGCCGGGACGCCTATCTGGAGACCCTGTTGGAATTTGAAAAAGAGCGGAGCGACGCCGTCATCCGGACGGAATCACTGTCGCTCGTCACCATGCCGGAGCCGGTTCTTTCAGGCATCCTCACCCGGCTGGGCATGGAAGAGACGCAGTTTACCGGCCTGCACAGGTTCCGGACGGAACTGTTGGAATCCCTTCTGGAGACAAACGACTTCCGGGAGATCGTCTGTCTGCCGGATCCCGACGCCGTGACGGCGGGCAAAGTCAAGGTCTCGCTCTCCGTGATGCTGAGCGGAGACCCCATCTGCTACACGGCGGAGGAGTTTCTCCTGCACCTTGAGCATCTCGTCTTCCTGCTCAGGCGCTTTGAGCATTTCCACGTCTGCCTCACCAAAGCCGCGGCGGACGAGCGGTATATCATCTACGCCAAGGAGGATCTCGGCGTTATCGTGGCAAAGACCTCCGATCCGCCCATCGTTCTGGCCATGCGGGAAGGCAACATGAACGCCGCATTCTGGGATTTTTTGCAGAATACGCTCCGCGAAAAATCCTGCTGTGAGCGGGACCGGGGCCGCGTTCTGGAAAAGCTGGAGGAGTATATCGGGAAGCTCCGTGATTCCGCCGGCCTGTGCGCAAAAAGCACATAAACATGAGGAAAATTCCTTCGGAACGGTGCTCTACACATGCTGTACCGGGGAGCCAAACCCATGATAGACAACCTCAAATCGCCGGCGGCCCGGGAGGCTATCCCTCTTCGCTCGCCGCCGTTTAAAAGGATGAAAAGGCCTCCGGTATCCGCCGGCGGCCTTTTTAGGTTGTATTTTTCCTTTTTTCTGGTATAATGATTTCTTGGCACAGTGGGAGGGTCGGATCCGCTGCCATGCGCAAAACGCGCACCTCATGTCGGAGCCCAAAGGCGGGCTCAAAATTTTATAGCGCAGGCTTGATCCTGTGGGTTTCGTGGAGGCAGCTCCTCCACGCGTACTTGTATAAAACAACATGAGCGTATTAAAAGTAGACCGTCCCTGCATCTGCAGACAAATTACTATATAAAACGCAGGAGAACGACCGGAAATTGGATAAATAAAATGCGGGGGAAACCGCCCCCCAATCGAATAAATAATACAATCAAGGCGGGTTTGTTTGGGCGGCGCACAGCGCTGCCTTATACAGGTACAATTAAATTTTTTTGGAAAGGGAAATTGCCATGAAAAAGTTAATTGTATTGGTTTTGATTCTTTGCCTTGTCCTGTCCGGCTGCAAGTCGGCCGAGACGCAGGCACCTGAAACTGAGGAGAATACGAGCCTCAGCAGCGAATCCATCTCGGAACCGGCATCCGAAACCGAGGAGGACACGAGCCTCGGTGGTAATTATACGGATGAGATGAAAATTCCTTACAGCGTAGATCTGGATCCCGAATACGGCGCGGACAGCGTGGAGCGCGACGGGGATCATGAAGACAGCCCCTATTTTAACACGCTTGATTTTTACAACATGGAGAGCACGGATACGCTCACCATTCTTTCGCACTTTCAGACCCAGCAGCAGACCAGCGAATGGAGCTGCGGCGTCTCCAGCGCCCTGATGATCCTGAACTGGTATCAGGCCCTCGGCGATTACAACGAAGAGACCCTCGCCGAGTTCCGCAGCAACGGCACCGAGCCGGCGGCAACCAGTCTCCGTCAGGCCATCGAGATCTTCGAGGGTGTGGGCGGTTTCGACCTCTATACGACCTTCGACTGCGCGGATAACGTCCACGACGTGTTCACGCTGGATTACATCCAAGAGACGCTGGCCGCCGGACACCCCATCATGATCGGCTGGAACGACTGGGGCGGGCACTGGCAGGTCATCATCGGCTACGACACCATGGGCACCGAGACGACCCAGGACGACGTGATCATCGTGGCCGATTCCTACGACACCACCGACCACAATCAGGATGGCTACGGCGTATACAGCGCCGAGCGTTTCATCTACAACTTCACCTTCTACAATTTCTTCGAGGAAGACGAGCTGAACGATATGTGCTTCCTCGTCGCAACGCCGCAACTGTAATTTAGCAGCAGCCGCCCGACCCGGCCCGCCTGCCAGATACAAAACAGAGCCTCAGCCACACGGCTGGGGCTTTGTTTTTTTATCGGCAAAAAAAGGGGCGATTTCTGGGGCGCTGGAATCCGTCCGGAAAATTCACCGCGGAAGAAAAGGAAAACCGCGTAAAAAAGACGCCCCACGAACCGTAAAAGGTTTGCAGGGCGGCTTGCTTGTAAGGATGATTGAAATTATCCGAAAGATCGGGCGCTTTTTGCGGCGGCCGGTTTCATACCCCCGACAAGGGGAATTTCTTTACCATAGGAATCATTTGAATTTTTATAAGCGGGCGTCTGTCGCGGCCGTCTCGCCGGATGGTATCAGTCGGGGATATGCTCCCGCAGCCACTGGCGGAAAAACATGAGCTGTTCCTCCGTATGAAAGTAATGCTCGCCCTCCTCAAATACGGTCATTTCCGCATGGGTGCGCTCGGCAAAGGCGCTCACGACGTCAAACTCGCAGAGATTGTCCCCTCTGCCGTAAAGCAGGGCCGTGGGCACTTTCCATTCCACGGGATGCTCAAGCACATATTCATAATAATCCCAGGAAAGGGTTTTGACGGGGGTTGCAATCTCCTTCTCCTGACGCAGCCGTTCCATGCTCACGTCGAACCACTTCATCATATTCTCGATGATGCGCTTCATATCGACGACCGGCGACAAAAACAGGGCCTGCCGAAGCGGCTCGTCCCGATAGGCCAGCATGCCGAAATAGGCGCCGATGCTGCATCCGAAGAGCCCGATCTCATCTGTCAGCGCATGGGCGTACTGCATCACCCGCGTGAGATCTTCGACGCCGTTCTGCACCTTGCAGAGGCGCGGCTCCCCCTTTCGGTCTCCGTGCTCCGGCAGATCGAAGCTCAGGGTCCTCCAGCCTTTTTGCGCGGCCTCTTCGGCAAACAGCGCGGGCACCTCATCCTCTTTATTCGACTGATCGCCGTGCACGGCAATAAAAAGGCGGCCCTCCGCAGGCCCCCACAAAATTGCCGGAATTCCCTCTATGGTCAGATACCGCTTTTCCATATCCGATTTTGCCTCCGTTTTTCGAAGTTCCCAAATGATTTTTTATTATACCATAAAAGAAAACCCGTTTCCAGCCAAGAGACGCCCCGGTGGAAACGGCGCTTTTTTCACATCGGCACTCACGGCGATTTCGCGGCGGTGCATATTGATTCGGAAAGGTTTTTCTTATATAATAAAGCAAAATAAGGATGTTGTGGGGGTGTTTTCATGCTTTCCAAAAGTGAATCCGAAAAAAAAGATCCGGAACGAATCCACGGGTTTGAAATCGAACTAAACGATGATAAACTCACGCGAATCGACCGGCTGGTAAAGAATTATGAGCAGAAGATCGCTTCCCGGCTCGACGAAGAATATGAGACGAGTACAAAAAGATCCGACCGCATTGCCGACAAGGTTGCGTCCTTCGGCGGAAGCTGGACCTTCATCATCACCTTCGGCACATTTTTGGTGGTATGGATTTTGATCAATATCTCTCCCTTCCTGTTCCTTCAGTTTGATCCGAAGCCGTTCATTTTGCTCAACCTGGTGTTGTCGTTCATCGCCGCTTTTCAGGCCCCGCTCATCATGATGAGCCAGAACCGGCAGGCCGCCCGCGACAAGCACGAGGCAATTATCGACTTCGCAATAAATTATAAAGCGGAGCAGGAGACGAACGAGATGCATACGCATCTGCATCGGGTGGAAGCCGAGCTCGCCGAAATCAAAGAGATGCTCGCCGCTTTGGAGAAGGCCGAAGAAAAGGAAGCGGAAGCCGTGGAAGCCGTGCAAGCTGTGGAAGAGGCGGAAGAGATAAAAGCGGAAGAGCCTTCGGAGGAAAAACAGGAGGAGCCGAAATAAATCCTTAATCGGCTGAAACCGCCATGCAGGGTAAACGATCCGCTGATTTTTTCCGTAGTTTTTTGCCAAAGTCACAAAAGAGGAATCTCACAAACAGGCCGCCGATAAAAACCGGCGGCCTGTTTTGATGTTTTGTGGAATTCCTTACTCCATGCGGTTCGGCAAGCGATATTTATATAGTTGAAGAGGATAAAAATCATTAAATATACCTTAAAGAAAAAGAGCCGATCCCTATTTGGCGGCCTTTTTTATCGGCGGCTCTCCTATATTTTTCGCGAGCAAAATGTTCTATCGCGCCCGCGCCTTTTAAAATTTCTGAAGCCGTCCTATTTTTAACTATTATGCCAAATCGCCTTGTAAAGATTTGTCGCCTCTGAATTTTTATTTTTATGTAAATAATAATAAAGAAAGGAAGTGAAAGAATATGGCTCGTAATAACCGCAACGCGGCTCCCAACAGTGATTGGACAAAATTTAAGATGGAATGCGCGGAGGAAGTCGGTCATCTGCAGTATGTAAAAGAAAATAACGATCATTACAAAGGTGACCTCCCCAGCCGGGTAAACGGCGAGCAGGGCGGACCCATCGGCGGCCAAATGGTCAAAAAAATGATTGAAATGGCGAAATCTCAGATCCCGCAGTCATAAAAGTCCGGCGTGAAAGCCTTTCGCCAAATCCTATATCCCGCAAACCGTCCCCGCGTTCGCGGGATATGTTTCTATAAGCGCTTTGATTTCAGCCATAGAGAAGGCCGTCGAAGAAAACGGCGGCCTTTCTATGGCTGAAACGGACTTGGGATTTATTTAGACATCGTTTTGCATTCGTTCGCGCACGCATTGCATTCTTCCGCACACTTCTTGCAGTGCTGATCCTTGAACATGCCGCATTCCTGTGCGCATTCCATGCACATTGTCCCACAGAGCTTGCATACTTCCATCGCATGTTTCGCATCCATCGACATGAACGAAGCGGCCTCTTTACAGAGGCAGGCGCATTCATTCAGCGAAGAGATACAGGTCTTTCTCGCGCTCACATCGGCTTCGGACAAACACATCGTCGCACATTCCAAACAGGCCTGCGCACATTTGGTGCAGGCGTCTATACACGTCTGATACTTATCGGTCGCCGGATTTACCATACCCATATTTTTTCCTCCAATCTTGTAGTACTACATATTGTCTATTGATGAGAGGAAATTATTCCTATTGTTGTAAATATAGAAAAACCCCGCCGTAAATTTTACTTTACGACAGGGTTTAGTCATATAGCGGTGGTTTGTGGGTGAAATTTAAAATAAGGTTGTCCAAACGGTGACGTCACCGGCAGGCATTATTTTTGGAATATGGCCGTTCAAGGATCCCTTCGGAATTCCGATTCTCAGGAGCGCCCGTCTGCGAGGAACTCGCAAATTCCCGCCCATATCTGTTGGGTTTCAAGAAACTGCTGATAATGTTTTTTCACATTCCTGTTGTAGCGTTCCAACTCTTTGGCGATATTCATGAAATCCTCGCGCCCAAAATAGACGCATACCTTGGGAAGCGTGACCGAAAGCCGCCTGCGCATTTCGTTGATCTTTTCCTCATAGTGTTCCCGCTGCGTAATATACAGCAGAAGGGGCTTATATCGAATCCAGCCGATGCAGGCAAGATAAAAGCGTGTGGTAATCGCCTCCGAATCCGCCGTAATATATTTTAATTTGATCGGAAGAACGCCGTCCATCAGGTGATGATAGGTTAAAAACCCGTCGTGGAAGGCATAGCACGGCACGCGCAGCACTTTTTTCTGGCTCAGGCAGGTGCTCAAAAAAGTATCCTCGCCCCGTGCGCCGGGAGGATTATAAAACGGGCTGACCCGGTCGGGCTTAGTCAGATTGATGCACAGGTTCGCGCCGGAAATGAACTTCGTATGGTTGACTTCCTGTACTTCCTCGGCCTCGTCACTGACCAGAACCTTGGTATCCGCATAGGTGACTCCGCCGTTATTCATCACGGATCGGATCGTATCCCAGTTGACGATGTCGTTGCTGATGGCTTCAATAAATAAGCGAAAATCCTCTTCCGTCAGGATATTATTAAACTCAATGTACGGAATGGGCGAGATATACCCGCAATGATACCCGTTTGTGATATCGGCCTGTTCGATATTCCGCAGATGGGTTGCCAATACATGCTGGCCGCCCCAAATAGCCGAGGAACGGGTATTGGTCACCGCCACGGGATATTCGTCGTCATCAAGAAAAACCAGATAATCCATATGGTTTTTCAGCGCGGTATACAGGATAATATTTCGCTTGGCCGCATACCCGCTTCCAAAAATCAATCGGGCCTGCGCCTCATTGAGAATATTCTTCTGCACCAGATAGTCGGTTTCTTTTTGAATGGCCGTTTTGCCAATAAAATAGGTGTCGTCGATCAGTTCCAAGAGCTGATTGCTGACATTGGTATAATCCGTTTCTTTTGTATTGGAATATTGCAGATCATACGCAACCAAAAGGTTTAGCCGAATATTTTTTTCTTTCGTCAACCCGCTTTCGCGCCAGTTATAAATATTGGTCTTCAATATTCTCTGAAAATTTTTGCGTCCTGTTGCAAAACCGATCCCCACATTGATTTCTTTGCTCTGTTGCAAACAATCAGCTCCTTTCTCCGTTAAATCCATTTCCTCAGCGTGACGTACTTTATTTACGCAAAATGTTCCTTTTATTTTTGAAAAACAACATTTTGTTAATTCCATTATATAATAACAAATAAGTCGATCATTGGAAAATGATCGGCCTATTTCCTCAATTTTGGACAGGCTTCCGGCGCACGGTTTTATAAATTAAGCACGCCTCCATGATAACAAATGATTCTTTTGGCGGGATAGGAGAATAAACGCTCCATGGAAGCGGCCGCTTCCTCCATATTCAAGGTGAATTGAGGATTAGCTATGACGGGTTTTCCGTTTTCCAGCGCCATGGCATCCCCGGAAATGATCGTATCCAATTCTGGGAGATAGAGCGAGATATGCCCCGGCGTATGGCCCGGCGTGGCAATCACCCGGCACCCTCCGCAGAAGGGCAGCAGATCGTCTTCGTGAAGCTGGCGGTCGATGGGAACAGGTTCAACCGTACGCAGGAAATCACAAAACGCCTCCCCAAATGCCTGTTGCTCGGGCGGCAGCGTTTTTTGCAGCTGCTCAGCCTGTTCCAGCCGAAGGGACTTCTGATCTCCGGAAATATAAGGTGTCTCTATGGATGAGGCCATAATCCCCACGCCGGGATACTTCCCTTTAAATGCCGCGGCGGCCCCGATATGGTCATGGTCCTGATGCGTTAAAATGATATCCGTGATCGCCTCCGGGCCGATCCCATTCATCTGAAGCGCTTTTTCTATCTCAGGCAAAGAGCCCACACAGCCGCAGTCTATTAAAACAGAATTGCTCTCATCACAGAGCACGACGGGATGGATGATATCACGAATGTTCCCGTATTCCATTACAAGATCCAAGATGACGAGTCTCTTCATTCCATCCTCCTTAGTTTTAAAAACGACAAACGATTTTGGCTGCCCGAAACAGCGGTCAGGCGGGTTTTCTTCACCAAAATCAGTCTCATATTTTAATTATACCATACTCCGCATAACCGGTACCACCGCTGTAAAGGAAAAAAGCGCTTCCGTAGGATAAAAATCTCAAATCCTGCGGAAGCATTTTGGGAGTTATGAGTGACTATTTTCAGTTTTTCTGTTTTATAGAGAATTGCCGCAACTAATATCAAATGGAGCAATCAGCAGTTTTTAAATCTCTTTTAAATAGGATTCAAAGAACCATTTTGTCGCTTTGCCATAGTTCTCTTTGTTATCAAATTCCCAAAAAGAATAGTATTGACGCATTTTACAATCTTCGTTAATTCTCTTGGCGCTTTGCCGAGCGGGACGCCATCAATCATATAGAAACGTTTCATACGTCCGCAAGGGCTTCGAATTGTTCCAGCTTTTCCGGTTTTACCTGAAATAGTTTGATTTCAGAAAATGTTTTCTGCACGAGATTCCCTCCTCGCTTACTGCTCTTTAATCTTTTCCGTTTGGATGCCAAGAACCATATACCTCAGAATCGGGATACGCTTCAGCAGCTCATATAAAGCGGGAGAAATGATAAGGACTGACAAAATGGCAATCAGATAAATTGCATATACAGGCAAGGCCGTATAGAACTTCAGGAAAAAACAGGTGGAAAGTACAACAAGATAGTGGACGATGTATATGCCAAAGCTCGATTTTGTCATATATGCTGCAAATTTCGATGTCTTGTTGAACCATGTCTTTCCGCAACCTAAAATTGCAAGAATCGCCATCCATAGGTAAACATTGGTGAAAATACTTTTCAGGCAGGAACCGTCAGCATAATTCCGGCCAAAATAAAAAGCTGTGTAAGCAATCCCCATCCCGACCGCGATCATCAACATCGGCAGGTGAATCCTTTGCACTTCATCCTGAATTCTATCGTGAGAGAAGATGAAATAACCGATCAAAAATGCAGCAAAGTAAATGCCGAAGCGGTAAGTTGTAGCAACCGGCATATTAAGAATTTGCGACGCTCCCCAAAGGGGAAGGAAAAGAAACAGGATCACGAAAAAATTACACTTTCCGCAGAGCATGTAAAATTTATCCTCAGAATCGATTTTCCGAATTACCACAAGCAGCAATGAGAACACCCACAACATCTGGATAAACCATAATGGGCCCACCCCTGAAATGGCCATGACAGGGTAACGGATAAATGCCGGAATCATATCCCAGGCACCGCCGAGCTTTATGTTGAAGTAACCAACCATCCATTGAAACACAAAGAGTCCGAGCGCGGACGGAACAAGCAGCTTTACGGTTCTGTCTTTTATAAACTGCTTATGACTCCTATGCTCCAATGCATACCGGGAGCTGATTCCTGCAATCAGGAACAGTAATACCATGAACCACGGGTATACGAAATATAGTACGGCGTCCTGATACTGTATTTTTGAAAAACCGCCGGCGCCGCCGAGCACGCCTACGCCATTGAACAAATAAAAGACGTGATAAACCAGAACCAACAAAACTGTAGCCCAGCGAATATTGTCTATGTAGTATTTTCTCATTGTCAATTTTCCTCGTTATCTGCAAAGATTTTTGCTACAAGCTCGGCAAAGCTTTTTTTGGGCGGAATAGCAATTCCTTTCTTTTCATCGGCAAGTATAATCAGCGTGTCGCCGGGTTTGATGTCGAACATGTCTCTTGCCTGCTTCGGAATCACGATTTGCCCTTTTTCACCAACCGTAACCGTCCCAGCATATTTTCCATTTTTTATGCCCATATCTATCCTCCAGGTTTAATAAGTATGATTTGTATAACATATTATACCCGTTGAATGTAAAGGTCAATAAAAAAATCCTGTTTCTCTATTTTGCTTCCGAGTGGAATTATAGGGCTTATCTGTAAACCCTCATGAACAGGCAAAACAAAAGACCGCCGACAAAAGTCGACGGTCTTTTCGAGTGATCGGAGTGAAATTTGGGGGTGGCAGGGTATGCAGCCGCCGCTTACATAGGCTTTAAGTTGTTATTGAGCCGATTCGCCATCCACGCCAGCCGCTTTTCCCGTCCGTCCTCTGTTTTTGCATCCAGATAGGCCCGGGTATATGTTTTCTTAACCGACGGCGGCATGGCTTGAAAATTAGTATAGGCGGGTTCATATGCCCTCAGCAGCTCGGCTACCGCGTCTATCTGCTCGTCTGTCACAGCCGGTGTTTTGGCGGCATTCCACTGGCCGTTCTTTTTGGCTTCGGCTATTTTCGCCCTGCCGTGGTCGGTCATAATGCCCTGCTGCTCCAGCTTTTCGGTCAGTGCCTTGTTTTTCTCCGACCACTTGCTGTTGTACCGCCGCTGTGAAAAATATTTTTGATAGGTCTTGTCATCGATGTTTTGCATTTGCCCGTCAATCCATCCAAAGCAAAGTGCTTCCTCAAGCGCTTCGCTTGCGGTTATTGTTTGCGGACCGCCGGCCTTGCCAAATAGCAGCCACACGCCTTTGCTGCTTGTTCCATTCTGGTATAACCATTCACGAAACGCCGCCCTATTCGAAAACTCCAGAATTTCACTCACAATATTCACCCCTTTAGCACGTCGATTGCCGCTTATCTTGACCATATAATATTATTATAGCATAATACGCTCACAAACAAAAACAGGCTGGCATAAACCAACCTGTTTTTGTCGTTATGAACCTTACGGTTCATTTGTATGGTCGGAGTGGCGGGACTCGAACTCGCGGCATCCAGCTCCCAAAGCTGGCGCGCTACCAACTGCGCTACACCCCGGTAAATTGTGGACGGCTTCCGCTTCGGAGACGGTCCGCTCAAATATTATACTCAGCGGCGCCCGTTTTGTCAATTTGATTAAAATCCGGCATTTCCGCCCATACTTGCGAATAAATAAAGGCAGGGGGCGACAACATGAAAACGCTGTTCAAAAAGGAATCGCCGGATCTTTTGCTCCGCAGAAAAAGAGCGGAAGAACTCCGGCAGGAAATGGAGGCGCTGGAAGAGGAAATGAAGAGGACGGATGCGCTGTTCAATCTTGCCGCAGACGAAGACCTTGTCGATTCGTTCATCTATGAGCGCAGCGCTCAGGTTGCCCGGATGAATTACCTTCTGCGGCTGGCCAAGGAGACCTGCGGCGCCGGATCGCAATAACTTGATGCTCACAATGTTTTCCTGACGCAAAGAGGCGCCCTGCGGTCTGCGGGGCGCCTCTTTGCCGAACAAAATATCAAGATGTATGGAGGAATCTCAGTAAGCGACGCCCTGGGCGATCATGGCATCCGCAACCTTGCGGAAACCGGCGATATTCGCTCCGGCAACCATATCGCCCTCCATGCCGTACTGTTTGGCGGCATCGCAGCAGGCGGTATAAATGTGCTTCATGATATCGTCGAGCTTCTGGTCGACTTCCTCAAAGCTCCAGCTCAGGCGGATGGAGTTCTGGGTCATTTCGAGTCCGGAGGTGGCGACGCCGCCGGCATTCGAGGCCTTGCCCGGCGCGTAAAGGATCCCTGCCTCTTTGTAAGCGGCAATGGCTTCCGGCGTATTCGGCATGTTGGAGCCCTCGGCGACACACCAGCCGCCGTTTGCGAGGATCGCTTTGGCGGATTCGCCGTCGATCTCGTTCTGTGTGGCGCAGGGCAGAACGATGTCGGCCTTGACGTCTTTCCACATATTCTTCGAGCCCTCGACGTATTTGGCGGTCGGAACGTACTTCGGATACTCCCTGAGGGAGATGCGGTGCAGATAGAGATCCTCGACGACGTCAAACTTGATGCCGGCCGGATCGTAGGCGTAACCGGTGGAGTTGCTCTGCGCGACGACGAGGCCGCCGAGCTGAGTCGCTTTCTGGTTGGCATAGACACCCACGTTGCCGGCGCCGGAGATGATGACGCGGTTGCCCGCGAAGGATTTGCCCTTGCTGGCGAGAAGCTCTCTGGTGAAATAGCACAGGCCGTAGCCGGTGGCTTCGGATCTTGCGAGAGAACCGCCGAACGGGATGCCCTTTCCGGTCAGGACGCCGGTCCATTCGTTCTGAAGGCGCTTATACTGGCCAAACATGTAACCGATCTCTCTGCCGCCGGTGCCGATGTCTCCGGCCGGAACGTCGGTATCAGGTCCGATATGCTTTGCAAGTTCCGTCATGAAGCTCTGGCAGAAACGCATGACCTCGCTGTCGGATTTTCCGGCCGGGCTGAAGTCGGAGCCGCCTTTGCCGCCGCCCATCGGAAGACCGGTCAGGCTGTTTTTAAAGGTCTGCTCGAAGCCGAGGAACTTGATAATGGAAAGGTTGACGGAGGGATGAAGCCGGAGGCCGCCTTTATACGGACCAATGGCGCTGTTGAACTGAACACGATAGCCGCGGTTGACCTGCACCTTTCCGGCGTCGTCCACCCACGGGACACGAAATTCGATCACGCGCTCAGGCTCAACAATGCGCTCCATGATGCCCCATTTCTCGATGTTCGGATCCTGCTCGACGACGGGCTCCAAAGAGGCGAACACCTCATGGACCGCCTGAAGAAATTCCGGCTCGTTGGGGTTTCTTTTTTCGGTGGCTTCATAGACTTTTTGCAGATAGGCGTTTGTGAATGACATAGTTTTCGCTCCTTCTTGTTTGGATTCCGGCCCGCCGGGCGCAAACTGCGGGAGCAAGCACCTTTTGGACAAAAAAAATCATGTTCCTATTATATGCTCGTCTTTTTTAAAATGCAAGTTTTATTTTCAAAAAATTCGTTTCTTTTGAAATTTGACAGAGCCTCCGTTTTGAGATATACTAAGGTTCCGTGAGCGGGATGGACGACAGCGTGTGAGCGCCGAAAGGTGCCATATGAGGAAAGTCCGGGCTCCAAGGGCAAGGATAGCTGTTAACGGCAGCCGGGGGCGACCCTAGGGAAAGTGCAACAGAGATATACCGCCGTCCGATTTTTTCGGGCGGTAAGGGTGGAAAGGCGAGGTAAGAGCTCACCGCTCCCTCCGGTAACGAAGGGAGCCTGTAAACCCTATCCGGAGCAACACCGTACAGGAGATCAGAGGCCGGCCCGGCCTCCTCCGCAAAGGTGGCGTCAGCCGCACGGGCGACCGGCGGCGAAGATAGATTGTCGTCATGATACAGAACCCGGCTTATATGCCCGGTCACGGATTCAAAGAGCCTTTTTGGGCTCTTTTTTCTTGCGAAAAAATACCCGGTATCCGGCCGTAGACGACGCAGTCTCTTCCGACGCATTTCATCCGGCGGGAACGCGATGTGTTTTTGAGAGAGCGGTTTTGGAGCGGCAAATGTCCGTTCAAAGAAGTATCGGGCAAAAAGAAGATTCTCAAGGTGGCTTTCTCCGTAAAAGTGTTCCCCGGCGAAGAGGGACGCATTCCGTCTTGATATGCTTTCCGGTTCGGATTATAATAAAGATAAGATATTGGGAAAAGGGGAACGCCATGAGAGCCTTATTTTATGACAACCGGACGAAGAACGTCTTTTTCCGCAGCGATGCCCCGCTCCCGCAGCCGGAGGAGGGCGAATCTCTGATCCATATCCGCGTCGCCGCCGTCTGCAGCACGGATAAGGAAATTATAAAAGGATATAAACCGGATTTTCACGGCGTGCTCGGCCATGAATTTGTCGGCACCGTCGAAACCTCCGGCGACGCCTCTCTGATTGGCAAACGCGTGGTCGGCGAGATCAACGCCGGCTGCGGCGACTGCATCTACTGCAAAACCGGGCGGGAGAAGCACTGCCTCAGCCGCAGATGCATCGGCATCGCCGATAAGGACGGATGCTTCGCCGACTACATGACAATCCGGACAGGCTGTCTGCATGTGGTCCCGGACGATATGCCGGACGAGGTCGCCGTCAACACCGAACCTCTGGCCGCCGCCTTTTGCATCCCGGAGCTCGCGCACATCCGGCCTTCCCAGCCGGCCGCGGTCGTCGGCGACGGCAGGCTCGCCTTTCTCTGCGCGCAGGTGCTCGCCCTGACCGGCGCGGAGGTCGTCATATACGGCCTCTCGCCGGAAAAGCTGGAAAATTTCCGTCCGTTTGCGCGGATCACCCATGCGCCGGACGAGACCTTTGAAACCGTCGTCGACTGCTCGGGAAGCCCATCCGGTTTCGATACCGCGCGGAAGATCGTCCGCCATGGCGGCCGGATCATCCTTAAGAGCACCTATGCCGGCGATTTTCCGAACAACCTCAGCGACCTCGTCGTCAACGAGATCACCGTCGTCGGCAGTCGGTGCGGCCCGTTTCCGCCGGCCCTGCGGCTGATGGAGCGCGGCCTGATCCTTCTGCCCGAAATCCGGCTTTTCCGGCCGGAGCAGTGGGAGGAGGCGCTCGGCAGCACGGCCTTTAAATCCGGATTTGATTACCGCTTGTGAAACTTGCGTAAATTCTGTTGAAAAATCGCTCGCGATTTTGACAACAAATCAAAATGATATACAAAAATCGGCTTGGTCTCTTGTTTGTATTTATAAAATGGTATATATTAATGTTGCAGTTTTTCCGTGTACCCAAAAAACATAATTTAAAAAAAGGAGAACGAATATGAAAAAACTGTTTGCTCTGATTCTTGCACTCGTTATGGTATTCGCCCTTGCTGCCTGCGGCGGCACCACCGAAGAGGAATCTACTCCGGAGGAGAGCGAGCCCGTTTCCGAAGAAACCCCTTCTGAAGCCGAGCAGCCCGCCGAACCCCTTAAAATTGCGGTCGTCTCCAGCCCTTCCGGCGTGGACGACGGAAACTTCAACCAGAACATTTATGAAGGCATCGTCAAATTCTGCGAAGACAACGGCAACGCCACCGTCACTCCGGTTCAGGAGACCACCGGTGACACCTCCGCCGCCCTTCAGGCTGTGGCCGACATCGTCGCCGACTATCCGGTGATCGTCTGCAACGGCTTCCAGTTCTCCGGCATCGGCGCCATTGCCGCCGAAAACCCCGACACCACCTTCATCCTGATCGATGCGTTCCCGTCCGATGCGACCGGCGCTGAAGTCACGCTTGACAACGTCTATGCCTGCCAGTACCTTGAGCAGGAAGGCGGGTTCCTCGCCGGCGTCGCCGCCGCGATGACCACCGTCTCCGGCAAGGTCGCTTCCGTCCATGGAGTTGCCTATCCTTCCAACGTCAACTATCAGTACGGATTTGAATCCGGCGTCAACTATGCCAATGCCCATTACGGCACCACCGCCCAGGTTGTCGAGATCGCCGCTTACGGCAGCTCCGACGTCACCGGCGCGGCTGTCGGCGGCAACTATGTCGGCTCCTTCGCCGATCCGGCCACCGGCAAAGTCATCGGCGAGGCCCTGATCGCGGAAGGCTGCGACATCCTCTATGCCGCTGCCGGCGGCTCCGGAAACGGAGTTCTCACCGCCTGCAAAGAAGCCGGCCTCTGGTTCATCGGCTGCGACTGCGACCAGTATGACGACGGCGTCAACGGCGACACCAACGTCGTGCTGACCTCCTCCCTCAAGCGCATGGATACCACCGTCTACGACAGACTCAACGAGTATGTCGCCGGCACCCTCACCGGCCAGAACGTCTATCTGAGCGCCGTCCAGGGCTACACCGGCATCGTCACTGCGGAAGGCCGTCAGCAGCTCTCCGCCGAAGCGATCACCGCTCTGGATGAGTGCTTTGCCAAGATTGTCTCCGGCGAGATTGTCCCCGCCTCCAACTTCAACGGCTATACGCCTGAAGAGTTCCCGGGCCTCTGAGTTCAAAACAGGCATGGGATACCCCGTGAAAGCGGGGTATCCCTTTTTCCTTTTTTACAAAACAGGAGGGTGCGCATGGAAGAAAACAGCGAATATATCGTCGAAATGCGGCACATCACAAAGAAATTTCCCGGCATCGTTGCAAACGACGACATCAGTCTCGGCATTAAAAAAGGAGAGATCTTCGCCTTGCTCGGCGAAAACGGCGCCGGCAAATCCACGCTGATGAGCATGCTTTTCGGCATGTACGAGCCGGACGAGGGCGAGATCTGGGTCCGCGGAGAAAAGGTGCGCATCACTTCCCCGCGCTATGCCACTCAGCTCAACATCGGCATGGTGCATCAGCATTTCAAGCTGGTCTCCAACTACACGATCACGGAAAATATCATCCTCGGCCTGGAGCCGAGAACAAAGGTCGGCATCCTGCCCATCGTGGATACCAAGGGCGCCGATAAAAAAATTGCCGCCCTCTCGAAGCAGTTCGGCCTCGAGGTGGAACCCACGCAGGTCATTGAGACCGTCAGCGTCTCCACCCAGCAGCGCGTCGAGATTTTGAAAATGCTCTACCGCGAGGCGGAGATTCTGATCTTTGACGAGCCCACCGCCGTTCTGACGCCGCAGGAGATCGACTCCCTGCTGGAGATTCTCCGGGAGCTGCGCCGCGGCGGCAAGACCATCATTCTGATTACGCACAAGTTGGAAGAAATCAAAAGGGTCGCCGACCGCTGCGCGGTGCTCTGCCGCGGCAAGCTCGTCGGCCTGCTGGATGTCGCGTCGACCTCGACCAAGACGATCGCCAGCCTGATGGTCGGCCACGAAGTCAACTTTGAACTCGAAAAAAGCGCGCCGAATTTCGGAAAAGAAATTCTCTGCGTTTCTCATATGACCGTCAAGAACCGGGATGGCTTCCCGGTGGTCAGGGATGTCTCCTTCTCCATCCGCGGCGGCGAGATCTTCGCGGTCGCGGGCGTCTCCGGCAACGGGCAGGAGGAGATCGCCGACGCCGTCGCCGGCATCATCCCGCTTTCCGACGGCACCCTCACGATGAACGGCGAGGACATCACCCGCCTCGACGTGCGCAGCCGTACCGAGGACGGCATGGCCTATATCCCGGAGGACCGCCAAAACACCGGCCTTGTGCTCGATATGAGCCTTGCCGAAAACCTCTCCCTCAAAAATTACTATCAGGAGCCCTACTGCGTCAAAGGCATCCTCCACCCGGAGGAATTCGATAAGAAAGGCGAGCGCCTGATTGCCGAATACGATATCCGCAGCGGCCAGGGCATCCGCACGCAGGTGCGCTCGATGAGCGGCGGCAACCAGCAGAAGGCCATCGTCGCCCGCGAAATCGAGATGGATTCCCCGCTGATGATCTTTGTGCAGCCGACCCGCGGCCTTGACATCGGCGCCATCGAAAACATCCACCGGCAGATCCTTGCCGAACGTGAGAAGGGCCGCGCGATCCTGCTCATCTCCCTCGAGCTCGACGAGATCATGCAGCTCGCGGACACCCTCGGCGTCATCTACAACGGCGAACTGCGTAAGACCGCCCCGGCCGACACCATGACCAAGGAAGAGGTCGGACGGTATATGATGGGGGTGAAGGAAGAATGAAACGCATCGGAACCGCGCTGCGGAAGGCCTTCGTCTTTTTGCTCGGCGACGAAAAACGCCAGAGAATCAGCATTCCGCTGTTTTCCATCCTGATCAGCCTCATCGTCGGCGCCGTCGTTTATCTGATTTTAGAGGTCAGCCCGTGGGATGCCCTGCTGAGCTACCTGCGCGGCTGCGGGCTGTGGCCGAAGCTCAAATATGCGGGCAGCAAGAGCATCTTCACCGATTTCATGAGCTTCCTTGACGCATGGACGCCGATGATCTTTGCCGCGCTGGCCGTCGCCGTGGCCGCCAAGGCGGGCCTCTTCAACATCGGCGTATCGGGCCAGATGTTGATCTCCGGCTTCATCGCCACGGTGCTGGTCGGTTACAGCGCGCTGCCGGCCTACCTCGCGAAGCCTATTGTCCTGGTCATTGGCCTCATCGTGGGCGCGGCCGCCGGCTCCATCATCGGCCTGCTCAAATACAGGTTCAACATCAACGAGGTCGTCTCGGCCATCATGCTCAATTACATTTTCAACTACGTCATCAGCTTTTTCATTTATTATAAATATGTCGATCCGGTCTCCCGTCAGTCAAAGTATGTGACCGACGCCTCCCGCCTGACGCTGCAAAACGTGGCTATCGGCGATATCAAGACCGTGCTTCCGCTGGCCTTTCCGCTCGCCGTGCTCATGGCGTTCGCCGTCCGCTTCTTCCTGAGCCGCACAAAAACCGGTTTTGAGATGAAGACCGTCGGCCTCAACCGAAAGGCCGCCAAATTTGCCGGCATCCACGTCGGCAAAAGCATCGTGCTCGCCATGACGCTCTCCGGCGCGCTCTCCGGGCTCGCCGGCGTCTCCTACTATCTTGGATACTTCAGCTCCATTCAGCCGAGGGTGCTGATTTCCACCGGATTCGACGCCATTGCGGTCTCCCTGCTCGGCAACTCCGATCCGGTCGGCATTCTCGCCTCCTCCTTCCTGATCACTATTCTCTCGAAGGGCAGCACCTACATGAGCTCCTCCGTCGGCGTCGATCAGGATATCGCCTCCCTGATCATCGGCATCATCCTGCTGTTCTCCGCCTGCGGCGCATTCATCCGCTACCGCTGGACAAAAGAGAAGGAACGGCTTGACGAGGCTTCCGGAAAAGCGGAAAGGAGCGAACGCGTATGAATACGATCATCACCGATGGGCTTGCCTTTGCGCTTCCTCTCTTCATCATGGCGATCGGCGGCATTTACAGCGAACGCAGCGGCATCACAAACCTTGCGGTCGAGGGCTTTCAGGGCTTTGGCGCGTTTATCGGCGCCCTTGTGGTCACGCTCGCCGCGGGTGTCTTTCCGAGCGGCTCGACCGGCACGATGTTTGCGGCGATGCTGTTTTCCGCCGTCGGAGGCGCGCTCTTCGCCGTCATCCATGCGATTCTCTGCGTTAACTTCAAGGCCAATCAGGTGATCTCCGGTGTCGTTATCAATATTCTTGCGATGGCGCTGACCGGCTTCCTGACTTCCCAGATCAACGGCGCGCTGACCGGCGCATTTACGGATAAATTCCAACTCGGTGCCTGCAACCGGCTGACCTGGGAGGCCGCGAGCGAGATTCCGATCCTCGGCGGTTTCTTCACCAACATCTATCCGTTCGAGTTCGTCATCCTCCTCGTCGCGCTGATCGCCTATTATGTGCTTTATAAAACGCCGTTCGGTCTGCGGCTCCGTGCCTGCGGCGACAACCCGCACGCGGTCGACGCGGCCGGCGCAAATGTTTCAAAGATTCGCTTCCTTGCGGTGATGCTCTCCGGCGGGCTCTGCGGCATCGGCGGCATCTGCTTCGCCTACTCGATCTCCACCTGCTTCAGTTCGAGCATCTACATGGGCTACGGCTACCTTGCCATCGCCGCCCTGATCTTCGGAAACTGGAAGATCCTGCCGACCTTCGGCGCCTGCCTGCTCTTTGGCTTCGCACGCAGCGGCGGCTACAAGCTGGTGCAGATCCTCGGTTTGCAGAGCATGTTCTCCGACCTCATCATGACGCTGCCCTACGTCGTCACGCTGCTGCTGCTGGTCTTCTTCTCCGGCAACAACCGCGCACCGCGGGCTCTGGGCGAGATTTACGACAAGGGAAAACGGTAAGCGATCCCCTTCCCGGGCTCCTGCCGCAGAAAAAACGTTTTGCGGCACCAAGCAATTTCTTTGCTTTCGGAAAAGGCTGCATCCGGACACGGATACGCAAAAGAGGGTCTGTTAGCAAAAGCCTGCCGCCGGTGGGAAACGTTAGCGGACGGCCGTCTTACGGAAAATAAGAGCGTTTCACGGCGCCGGATATCCGGTTCTCAGACGGATACGCAAAATAAGGTCAGATTATACATGACCTTGGAAGAGCAAAAGCGGCCCGAAAAACTCCCGTTTGCCGCTCCAGAAAATCCGATATTACTCTAAAATCGCACCCGAAAATGATTGTTTCCATCAAAAAAGCCTCCGTTCCATTTATGGGGATGCTCATAAGAAAGTATTCCTGTAAGATTATTTCGGGTATCTGTCAGATGGGATTGAAGAAAACCAGCTGTGTGTAGTTAATATAACTGCACACAGCTGGTTTTTCGTTTTGCCTTTTTCAGCACCTTAGCAAGCAAGGTAAGAGATAGACTCAAAGAAAAGAGGTCACGCATAAAAAATGACATAAGTAATACTAAAAAAGTCTTGACAGCATCAGGTTTTTATGTTATTCTGTATGCAGAACAAGAAAATGCCGCCAAAAGCAGCGGCAACTGCTTATGACGGCACCCTCATTGATATGCTAATAACCTAATGGCATGATAGCAAAAACCGGCCGTTTTGTCAATGAGGCTTGTTACTTTCTATGAAAGGAGAGCTATCATGCGTTTCTATGTAAACAAAAATGCGCAGCAAAACGGTGATCACGAAGTACATCGCGCAACTTGCAGTTGGCTGCCTGATGCTGAGAATCGTCTGTATCTGGGCGATTTCGTAACATCCCAAGAGGCTGTTCGGGAAGCCAGAAAATACTACAACCGCGTTGACGGTTGCGCCTACTGCTGCCCGGAATCCCACACTTCCTAATGCGCAATCAGCCCGCCCGTATTTTGCGGGCGGGCTGAAATTCCATAAGGAGTATTTTATGGATAACAAAAAATTATCCCTGATCGCGGACGTGCAATGCGGGCTTGTGTTGAGCCGCAAAGAAGCTAAAAATCCAAGATCAGTCAAGGAAAAATACAAACGGTTGAATCTTCGTTCTCTTGGCGAAGACGGGCACTTGGAAATTGGAGAATTGGATGATTTCTGTTCTTCTGAGCCGTTGGAGAAATCAATTCTGACGCAGCCGGGAGATGTGGTAGTACGCCTCTTTGCGCCAATTCTTCCTGTGGAAACAAGTGCAGATGAATCCGGCTTCGTTATTCCCTCACAGTTGGCTGTGATACGAATTAAAAACAAGAAACTGATACTGCCTGGGTATCTGAGGTGGTATTTATCAACCCCCGCTATTTCTGAAAAGCTGCTCTTGCAGGACGGTTCACAGCTTCAGCGTGCAATAAAAATTGGGGCGCTTTCTGACGTACTGATTCCAATTCCGCCGATTGAAAAGCAACTGCTGATTAAAAAAATATGTGAGACTGTATTTTTGCGCGAACGGCTTTATCAAGAGCTGGTTCAGCAGGAAAACAAATATGCAAACGGGCAAATTCAAAAAATAATCGGAGGCACAGCAGAATGAGTACATCCAAAAAAGATATCGAAAATGCCTTGATGCGCGGTGCAGACTCACTGCGCGATACGATCGATGCGGCAAACTATAAAGACTACGTCCTCCCGCTGATGTTTATCAAGTATCTAAGCGATACGTATGCAGAAAAGGTCGAAGAGCTCGAGAAAGAATACGAAGGTGTCAGGCTGGAGCGACAAAAGCGATACCTGCCTTTTACCGTTGCGCAGGATTGCTCTTTCACTTCGCTGTACGAACAGCGGTATTCGGATAAAATCGGCGAACTTATCAACATGGCCATGCGGCAAATTGAAAACGACAACGACCAGCAGCTTGCCGGAGTCCTAAATACGACGGACTATAACAGCGAAAATGCGTTGGGGACAAGGGAGCACAAAAACGCAATTCTCAGAGAACTGCTTGAAGATTTGTATCCGTTGGATTTGCGCCCTTCCCAAATCGAAATCAAGGAAGGTCAGGTACCGGCCGACGTCATCGGCGACGCTTACGAATACATGATCGGCCAGTTTGCCAGCATGGCAGGCAAGAAGGCTGGCTCCTTCTATACGCCGGCAGCCGTATCGGAAGTAATGGCGCGGATTGTCGCTGTAAAGCCCGGCGATCGTCTGTATGACCCCACCTGCGGCTCTGGTTCGCTTCTGATCAAATCTGCAAAGCAGGCTCGGTCCAAGCAGATATCCATCTATGGCCAGGAGGTCAACGGTTCTTCCGTAGCCATGGCGAAGATGAACATGTATATTCACGAGATCAGCGATGCAAAGATCGCCTGGGGTGACACACTGGCAAACCCCATGTTCAAGGATGACGATGGGAACCTGCTTACTTTTGACGCCATTGTCGCCAATATGCCCTTTTCAAAAGACAAATGGGCAGCAGGCTTCAATCCGGGCGGTGAATCAAGCGGAAAAGGCAAGAAAGAATTCAAAATGGAGGCTACGCTGGACAAGTACCACCGCTTTGACTGGGGTGTGCCGCCGGCGAGCAAGGGCGACTGGGCTTTCTTGCTTCACATGATAGCGAGCCTCGCCGTCGGCGGACGCATTGCGGCTGTCGCACCGCATGGCGTGCTCTTCCGCGGCGCAGCCGAAGGCCGAATCCGTCAACGGGTGGTTGATGAGAATCTTCTGGATGCCGTGATCGGCCTGCCGGAAAATCTTTTCTACGGTACCAGCATCCCTGCCTGCATTTTGGTTTTCAAAAAAGGCCGGCAGAACACAGACGTCTGCTTCATCGATGCCAGCAAAAAGGATGAAAACGGAAACCTTCGGTATGTAAAAGCATCCAATCAGAATGAGCTGGGAACCAAGAATATCGAAGACATTATAACCGCCTATCAGAACCGTGTGGATGTGGACAAATTCGTTCATGTGGCGACAAGAGACGAGATCATCCAAAACGACTATAACCTGAATATTCCCCGTTATGTGGACACCTTCGAAGAGGAAGAGCTTGTCGACATTGATGAAGTCCAGCAAAACATCGCACGACTGAAAGTGGAAATTGCTGAAGCTGAAAAACAGATGGACGCCTACCTGAAGGAGCTTGGCTTATGAGCGGTGAACTTGAAAACAGCGGGAAAATTCTGATCTATCAGAACGAAAAAGGCGACACCAAAATTGATGTCTTCTTTGAAGAAGATACGGTGTGGATGACCCAGCGCAGCATCTGTGAGCTATATCAAGTCGCAAAATCTTCTGTTAGTGAACATATCAGCAACATATTTAAGGACGGAGAACTCGATGAGAGGTCAACTGTTCGGAAATTCCGAACAGTTCAGCAAGAGGGATCCAGAAAGGTCGAACGGGAGAAGGACTTTTACAGCCTTGATATGATCCTGGCCGTCGGCTATCGCGTCCGCAGCAACGTCGGCATCCACTTTCGGCGCTGGGCCAGCGGTGTGCTGAAAGAGTACATGAAGAAGGGCTTCGTGCTGAACGATGAGCGGCTGCGCAATCCAAAGGAATTTGGCGCAGACTACTTCGACGAACTCCTTGAGCGCATCCGCGATATCCGAGCCAGCGAGAAAAGGCTTTATCAAAAGGTGAAGGACATCTATGCCCTTTCGGTTGACTACGACAGCAAAAGCGAAGCGGCACAGAACTTTTTCATGTCTGTGCAAAACAAACTGGAATACGCAGCCACCGGCCATACGGCGCCGGAGATCATTGCCGCTCGTGCAAACGCGGCAAAAGACAATATGGGCCTTACTGCATTCAAGGGGGCTAAGGTTCGCCGCGGCGATGTGACGGTGGCTAAAAATTACATGACGCAGGATGAAATCGGCACGCTGAATCTGATCGTCAACATGTATTTGGATTATGCCGAGCTTCAGGCAAAGAACCACCGCGAAATGCACATGGCTGACTGGGAAAACAAACTGGGCGATTTTCTCCGGTTCAATGGTCGGGAGGTTTTGCAGAATTTCGGTACGGTAAGACGCGAACTGGCGGAAAAACTGGCGTTGGAGCAATATGAAAAGTACGACGCGCACCGCAGAGAACTGGAAGCCGCGGATCTCGGAGAGCTGGAAACCGAAGTAAAGGCCATTGGCCCAGGTAAAAAGTAATTGGCCTTATTTGTGGAGACTACAGCGCGATTTCATATTGAAATCAATCGCATTTAGGAGGTCACTTCATGACCGAAGAGATAAAAAGCAGAATTGAACAGATCAAAGCCGGGCAGGTGCCGGAAGGATATAAGCAAGTCCATTCCGGTACGATACCGGTCGACTGGAACGAAGCAACGATTAGCAATATTGCTGATGAGATCACTGACACGGCTGGTGAGGGTGAGTACGAAACCCTTAGCATATCTGCTGGAATAGGCTTTGTAAACCAGGCGCAAAAGTTCGGGCGGGAAAAGTCCGGTGCGCAGTATGCAAAGTACACAGTTCTTCACCGAGGGGATTTTTCCTATAACAAAGGCAATTCAAACCTGTATCCTCAAGGCTGTATTTATCGCCTCAACGATAGGAAAGAAGCGGCTGTACCGAATGTTTTTGAGAGCTTTCGGTTCACGGCGCAAGATGGGGATTACTACGAACAACTATTTGTCAATGGATTCTTAAATAAGCAGCTCTATTCAAAAATCAACCACGGTGTTCGAGACGATGGCCTGCTGAATTTGACAGGGAGCGACTTTTATAGTTGCTGTTTGCCTGTTCCCCCATTGCCGGAGCAGAAGAAGATTGCTGAAATTCTGAGGCAGTGCGACAAGGTAATTGAACTAAAGCAATCCAAAATTGAAGAGCTGCAAGAGCTGAAAAAGACCTGCTTAAGCAAAATGTTCCCGAAAGAAGGGCATAACGTCCCGAAACTGCGCTTTCCCGGATTTACTGGAGTTTGGGAACAGCGTAAGCTGGGGGATTGTGTTGAATTTCTCGATACTCAGCGTAGGCCTTTGGAGGGAACAACCCGTGTTAAGGGCCCATATCCATATTATGGGGCGTCTGGTATTGTTGATTATGTAGAAGGATTTTTGTTTGATGAGGAGCTTATTTTATTAAGCGAGGATGGAGCAAATATCACTGATAGAAATTACCCTGTAGCATTCCTGATTAAGGGAAAAAGCTGGGTAAATAATCACGCGCACGTCTTGAGAACAAAGAAATATTTTGAAAACAACTTTATTTGCAATTCGTTAGAAATGAAAAATTATACGAAATATAATACTGGAATGGCAATGCCAAAACTTAATCAAGAGATGTGCAGAAATATTCTGATCCCGTGCCCTCAATACAAGGAACAAATATTAATTGGTGATTATTTCCGGGAACTCGACAACCTTATCACTCTTCATCAGCGTGAGTTAGAGGAAACCCAAAAATATAAAAAAGCCCTGATGCAGCTTTTGCTGATGGGCATCGTAAGAGTAAAGTGAAAGGAAGAAGTTATATGGCAAATAAGAGTATTCATATCGTTCCCAACAACGACCGTGGTGGTTGGAATGTTCAAAAGAGCGGCGCGCAGCGCGCCAGCGTCCATACCGAAACAAAGGCTGAAGCAGTTAAGATGGGGCGCGTGATCAGCCAGCGCTCCGGGAGCGAGCTTGTAATTCACGGTACCGATGGAAAAATTCAGCGGTCGGACAGCCATGGTCATGATCCCTGCCCGCCGAAAGATCAGAAATGACGGAGGCGCAGACGTGAAAAAACAAAAACCGGTTGTGGCACTGATGTATGACTTTGATAAAACTCTCTGCACCAAAGACATGCAGGAATACACTTTTATCCCCAATGTGGGTATGACTGCGACAGAGTTCTGGACTAAATCTAATTCTCTTGCAAAAGGCAAAAAGATGGACGGTATACTTGCCTATATGTATGTAATGCTTCAGCAAGCTCATGCGGCGGGGCGGGGCGTTCAGAGAGAAGAATTTGTAAAACTCGGAAAAGACCTTGAGTTTTATCCTGGAGTCGAAGATTGGTTTGGCAGAATCAATCAGATTGGCGACGATCTCGGGGTGAAGGTGGAACATTTTATTATTTCATCCGGTCTCCATGAAATCATCGAGGGATCGAGCATCAACAAATACTTTCAGGACGTTTTTGCCTGCGAATTTCTGTATGACGAGAATAATGTCGCCTGCTGGCCGAAAAACGCGGTAAATTATACTACTAAAACCCAATTCCTGTTTCGCATTAACAAGGGGATTTTGGACATTTCCAATGATGAAGATCTGAACAAATACACGCCAGAGGATGACAGACCTGTACCATTCAGAAATATGATCTACATAGGCGATGGATTGACCGATGTGCCGTGTATGAAACTTGTAAAAGCAAACGGCGGCTATTCGATTGCAGTATATCAGAAAGGTAAAAAACGCAAGGTTGAAGATTTGATCGCACACATGCGAGTGGATTTCATTTCTTTGGCCGACTACTCTGAGGGCGGGGATCTTGACACGATAGTCAGGGATATTATCTGCAAGATGGCAATGGTTGACTCGCTGAAAAGCAGAACAAAAGCCCTAATTAAAGCAATTCCGACGAAGTAAGGTGTGAGGATTATGCCAAACCATACGATATTTAACGAACGCCCGGAGTCACAGGATCGGGCGCTGAAGGTCATCGAAAAGCTGGGATATACGATTGTCCCCCGCAGCGAGGCAGAGGAAAAGCGCGGCTCCCGACGCGCGGTATTGTTTGAAAAGGAACTGCAGACGTATCTGAGCCGCCAAACCTATCCCTATAACGGAGAGCGGCGCTTCTTCTCCGGTGGCTCCATTGCCGCGGCTGTTCGCGCGGTGGACCTGCAGAGTGCCGCCGGGTTGTATGCTGCCAATAAAGAATGCTACGATCTTCTCTGCTCCGGCAAGAGTCTGGAAGAAACGCTTCCGGACGGCACCCGGCAATCGTTTGATATCAGCTTCATTGACTTTGAACACCCAGAGAATAACATTCTTCAGGTGACAGACGAATTTGAAGTGGAACGTCCGAACGGGAAGTTTGCCCGTCCGGATCTTGTTGTTTTGGTGAACGGTATTCCTCTTGTTGTGATAGAGTGCAAAAAGTCCAGTGTGGATGTCATGGAAGGCGTCGCACAGAACATCCGCAACTGGGGCAACGATTATATTCCCCAGCTTTTCCAGTATTCGCAGCTCGTCATAGCCGTCAACCCGGACAAGGTCCTTTACGGAACCTGCGGCACCGCATCCAAATACTTTGTTTCCTGGCACGAAGATGACAAGGAGTGGCTGGACGGCTGGTGCCGGAAATGCTCGCCGGATGGAAGCATTAAGGAACAGGACCGCGCCCTGATTTCGCTGCTGCACCCGGAGCGTCTGCTGGACATCATTCGCAATTTCATTATTTATGATAACAATGTCAAGAAGATTGCCCGTTACAAGCAGTATTTTGCGGTGAAAAAGTGCATGAACCGCATTCTCCTGAAAGATGGTGCAAACACGCGTAACGGCGTTGTCTGGCATACCCAGGGCAGCGGTAAAACGCTGACCATGATCATGCTGACCAAGATGATTTTGCGCGAGAGTATGAAGCCGGGCAGCACCATCAAGCGGCCGCGCTTTATCATGGTCACCGACCGCATCAATCTGGACAAGCAAATCCGCGACAACTTTATCTACACGCAGATGAGTCCCCACCGGGCGAAGACCGGCAAGGGTCTGATCGAACTGCTGCAGGATGAAGGCAACACGGTTATCACCGCGCTTGTAAACAAGTTCGAGGCGGCGGTGAAGCAGGAATACTGCAATGAGAGCCCGAACATTTTCTTGTTTATTGATGAGGGACATCGGACCCAATACGGCCGGCTGAACATCTACATGACCAAGGTACTTCCCAACGCGGCAAAGATCGCGTTCACCGGCACCCCGCTGATCAAAAAGCCAAAGGAAAATGATAAACGCGGTATCGAGAGCGCCAGAAACACTTATCTCAAATTCGGCCCGGAGATCGACCGCTATACGCTGCAGGACGCTATCGATGACAAGGTAACTGTTCCGCTGGTCTATGAGGGCCGAGTGGTGCCGCAAAAGGTGACCAGCGAGCAGATCAATGCGCACTTAAAGCACATTACGGTCGGCCTGACGGAGGAAGCGCGCAAAGATCTGGAAATGAAGTACAGCCGCTTTGTTGCGCTGGCACAGACTGAGCCGCGACTCAACATGATCGCTTTCGACCTGCATGAGCATTTTCTCACCTATGTCAAGCCGAAACATTTCAAGGCAATGCTCACCTGCTCTTCCCGCGCAGCGGCAGTGCAGATGTTTTACAAACTGCGCGATCTCGGCGGTATTACTCCGGCTGTTGTCATCACGCCGAACAGTGCCAAGGAAGGAGACGACGAGGAAAATACGCCGCAGTCGCAGAAAATCATCGGCGATTTCTTCAGAAAAGAAGTGGACCCGCTCTACAAGAACAACTATGACGCATATGAGGATTCCGTAACCGGCGCATTCGTTGACCCGGAAGGCGACATTGATCTTTTGATCGTCAAAGACAAACTCCTGACCGGCTTTGACGCGCCTATTGCGGCCGTATTGTATGTGGACAAAAAATTGCAGGATCATACGCTTTTGCAGGCGATTGCGCGTGTCAATCGTGTATATGAGAACAAGGACTTTGGCCTGATTGTAGACTACATCGGTATTTTCAAAAAGCTCAACACGGCACTTGACTTGTACAGTGATGTGCAGTCCGGAATGGACTCGTTCGACAAAGTTGATATTGAAAATGCAATTTCAACAGTTTCTGACGAAAAGACCAAACTGGATGAAGCGCATAAAGAGCTTTGGAAGATTTTTGACGGAATCAGTAGGAACGAAACCTCTGCGGATATCTGGCAGGAACGACTGCGCGAATTCAAGGTTCGCAAGGATTTCTATGACAAACTGTCTTCCTTTGCCAAGCAGGTTGATTTTATGTTCTCCAGCTATGAATTGTATCAGGCAGTCGGGGACAAAAAGGCGGAGGAGTATCGGCGCGACTATCTGTTTTTCAAAAAGCTGAAAGACAGCGTTTCTCTTCGCTTTAATGACAGTGTAGATTTTTCAAAATATGAAGACGGAATCCGGCAACTTTTGAACACCTATGTAAATGCTGATGATGTTAAGACGGTCATTGAACCGCTGGACATTTCAAACAAGGCAAAAATGGAAGAGCAGTTGGCCCGACTGGGTTCCAATGAGGCAAAAGCCGAAGCGATTCAAACTCGACAGGTGGAAATCCTTGAAAGTCACAGATATGACGATCCCATTCAGTACATGACCTTTATGGAGCGGATCAACAAGACTATTCAGGATTATCTTGCAGAACGTGATAGTGAGAAATACCTGACTTCTATGGAGCGTATGGCCGAAGACTACCGTGCCGGAAGAAGTGCCGTCACCTATCCAGAAGTCATAATGGATGACGGTGATGCAAAAGCGTTCTATGGCGCTGTATGCAGCGGCGTAAAAAAGGCCATGGGAGAAATGAATGACAATGACGAAGAAAGCCTCGGCAATTTGGCGCTGAACATCAAAAATGTGGTTGCCTCCAACGCCAAACGAGACTGGAGAGATAATGTCATCGTCCATCGCAATATCAAAAAAGAACTGGATGATCTCCTGTTTGACTATTTGGAAGAACACAAATTAAACTGGACGCTGGATACCATCGATATCATTATTGATGAAATTATGATGGTGGCAAAAAAGGTATACTGACCATGGAAATGATTGAAATTTTGTTGCCGTCATCACAAAAAAAGCTCTCCGTTTCCATTGATCGAAAGCGCATGAAAACCTGCAGGTTAAAAGTTTACCCGGACAAATCTGTGGTGATTGCTGTACCGCAAACTGCACCAACGGATTGGATTCTGGAATTTCTCGTTCAGAAAGCCGGATGGATAGAATCGAAGCTGGAGCGGTTTGCAAAGACATCTGGATATGCAGCTACGACCGAAATACGGAACGGACAATCCATTAAAATGCTGGGCGAAGATTTGATTTTTTCAGTATCGTATGGCAACAAATCCCGAATCTACAAAGAAGGCAAAAAGCTATGTATCATATCTCTGGATATCAACAGCCAAGATAAGCTTTTGTCACAGTTTGAAAAGTGGTGGCGCAAAGAATCGCTTCATATTCTTCAATCAAAGGTAGATGAACTATACCCTATCATCGGGAAATACGGGATTGAAAAGCCGAGTATTGCGTTGCGAAAAATGAAAACCTTATGGGGCAGCTGTAGTGTAAACCGTAAGATGATTACATTCAATCAGTACTTAATAAAGGCAAAGCCTGCTTGCATTGAATATGTAGTGCTGCATGAGCTCGTACATTTTCTTTATCCAAATCACAGCAAACAATTTTATGATTTTTTGAGTATCCAGATGCCAGATTGGAAAGAACGTAAAAAAAATCTCGATATGGAAGTCGTTCATGGACTATAATTGCGCAAAGCAGGCGCAGCACGCTAACAATGTGTACAAGCGTCCGGAGGATGCGCAGCTGCAGGATAAAATCCTGCGATCAGAGGGGATTGGGGGGCGGCGCCCCCAACAAGCAAAATGCAAAGTGGGTACCGCTTTGCCCTGCTTGCTAAACTTGTATCGCATTCTTCCGCATATCAGCGTTTTTGCTGGTTTTCGCTTTTTTTGCTTGTGAAAGGAGCTTTTACGGATGAAAGAGGTTGACAAGGACGACGAATATATCGCAGAGCTGGAAGCCGAGGAGCAGGACGCAAAAGTTTCCGGCGAGCAAAGCGACGCTAAAATCAGCGAATATGGCTTCCGCAATCCCGACCCGTATGCCAAGGTAAAGCCCAAGGCCGACAGCGAGGCAAAGCACAAGTTTACCCGTGATGCCGAAGGGCGGATCGTGGTCAAAAATCTGGCCGCTTACTGGCTGCCGGAACTGAAACTTACCGAGGAAATCGGCGGGACGGAATACACGGTCACAGGAAGCTACGACGGTGATGAAACGCTGGATAAAAAGCTTGACCGTATTCTCAAAGAAAATCTCAAAGACGGTATCAGGGAGGACTCGGAATGAAGCAAGACGAGCCTCTTGATATAAAGACCAATCCTGTACTGACAGTTGCCCCGGACAAGGAGGATAAAGATATGAGGGCAACAGAAAAAATCACAGCACTTTATTGCAGACTTTCTCAGGAGGACGAGCGGCTCGGCGAGTCGCTGTCCATCGAAAATCAAAAAATCATCCTTCAGGGTTATGCAAAAGAGCATCATTTCTCAAACACGGCATTCTTCGTGGACGACGGATACAGCGGCACCAATTTCAACCGGCCCGGTTTTCAGCAGATGCTTGATCTGATCGAGAACGACGAGGTTTCCACGGTGATCGTGAAAGACTTGTCGCGTTTTGGCCGCAACTCCGCCATGATCGGCATGTTCGTCAACGTGACCTTTGTGGAGCATGAGGTCCGATTCATTGCGATCAACGACAGCTTTGACACCATCGACCCCAACAGTGCCAACAATGATTTTGCCGGAATCAAAAACTGGTTCAACGAGTTCTATGCCCGCGACACCAGCCGGAAAATCCGGGCTGTTACCAAGGCTAAGGGCGAACGCGGAGAACCGCTGACTACCAACATCCCTTACGGCTATACAAAGGACCCGGACAGCAAAACCGGCTGGATTATTGACCCTGCTGCCGCGGAAGTGGTGAAGCGAATTTTCAAGCTGTGTATGGAAGGCCGCGGGCCGATGCAGATCGCAAAGCAGCTGACGGCGGACAGCGTCCTGACGCCGACGGCGTACCGGCAGCAGGCTGGGCAAAGCACAACGCACCCTGTACCGGCAAATCCGTATCAATGGAACGAGAGTACAATTGTAAATTTGCTGGAACGGCAGGAATACACCGGCTGTACGGTCAACTTCAAGACCTACACCAATTCCATCTGGGATAAAAAGCAGCGCGAGAATCCGGCGGAAAAGCAAAAGGTATTTTACGGGACGCATCCCGCCATCATCGACGTGGAGGTCTTTGACAAGGTTCAGGAGATTCGCCGCCAGCGGCACCGCCGGACAAAGACCGGCAAATCAAGCCTGTTCTCCGGCCTGGTATACTGTGCCGACTGCCATGAGAAGATGCGCTACTGCACCACCAGCTACTTTGAAAAGCGACAGGATCATTTCGTGTGTTCCAGCTACCGGAGCAATACCGGCACCTGTTCCGCACACTTCATCCGCGCCGTTATTTTGGAGGATATGGTCTGGACACACATGCGGGGCGTCATTGGGTATGTTCTTCGGTACGAAGATCACTTCCGCTCGGAAATGGAGCAGATACTCCGTCTGGAGAGCGAAAGCGCCCTGAAAACCGGCAGGAAGGAACTCGCTGCCGCAGAGAAGCGGATCGGCGAACTCGACCGCCTTTTCATGAAGCTGTACGAGGACAATGCCAGCGGCAAAATCAGCGACGAGCGATTCTCCACGATTAGCAAAAGCTATGAGGATGAGCAGCAGGAACTGAAGGAAAGAACGAAAAGTCTGCAGGAAACGATTGAAGTACAGAGCAAAAAGATAGATGACCTGAATCGGTTTGTTCAGCGGGTCAAGAAGTATTCGGAACTGGACAGCCTGACGCCCTATGCGCTCCGCGAGCTTGTAAAGGCAATCTATGTAGAAGCGCCGGATAAAAGCAGCGGAAAGCGGCGTCAGGCAATCCACATCTCCTATGACCTTGTTGGGTACATTCCGCTGGATAAGCTCATGAAACAGGAAACGACATGACCCGAAGGCCATGCCGTTTCCTGTAAGATATTGAAATACTGTCTTATGACGCCCTCGCATTTGGAACAGAGGCTTTTTTCTGTTTGTGATTAAGATTCGTCCGGATGGTTCCTGCGCCAGCCGAGGTAACTCTCGAGGATCACGACGGCGGCGACCTCGTCGATCACGGCCTTGCGCTTTTTTCCGCGCGTATCCGTATCGTTGAGATAGGCGGCGGCGGTGACGGTGGTACGGCGCTCATCCCAGAGGACCGTCTCGATCCCGGAGAGGGCGGCGAGCTGCCCGGCAAACTCCCGGCATAGCTCGGCGCGCGGGCCTTCCGAGCCGTTCATGTTGAGCGGCAGGCCCACAACGATTTTTTGAGCACCGTTCTCCTTCGCCGCGGCGGCGGTTTTTTCGAGCACGCGCTCCATATGCCGCTCATGGATCACGCCGACCGGCGAGGCGAGCAGCTCCGCCGGATCGCAGACGGCGAGCCCGGTTCTGGCATCCCCGAAATCCACGGACAGGATCTTCATTATTTCGTACCGAAAATGCGGTCTCCGGCATCGCCGAGGCCGGGGACGATGTAGTTATGCTCATTGAGGTGATCGTCCAGCGCGGCGCAGTAGATCGGGACGTCCGGATGGGCCTCATTCAGGGCCTTGAGGCCTTCGGGGGCCGCGATGATGCACATAAAGCGGATATGCTTGACGCCGCGTTTCTTGATCTGGCTGATGGCGTCGGTGGCGGAGCCGCCGGTGGCGAGCATCGGATCGACGACGATGACCTCACGCTCGGTGATATCGTCCGGCAGTTTGCAGTAATACTCGACCGGCTTGCTGGTTTCCGGATCGCGGTAAAGGCCGATGTGGCCGACCCTGGACTGCGGAAGAAGCTTGAGCATCCCGTCGACCATACCCAAGCCCGCGCGGAGGATCGGGACGATGGCGGGCTGTTTGCCGGCAAGCTGATGCGCGACGCAGGGAGCGACCGGGGTCTCAATTTCGACCTCTTCCGTCGGGAGATCGCGGGTGGCCTCAAAGCACATCAGCATGGCGATCTCGGTGACGAGTTCGCGGAAGGTCTTGGTATCGGTGTCGGTGCGGCGAAGGATGGAAAGCTTGTGCTGGATCAGCGGGTGATCGAGAATGACGGGCTGTTTCATCATGTTGGGATCCTCCTTGAAGATAATATTATAGAAATTACCAAAATCGAATTTGCCGATTACAGGCATGCCCGGCCCTCAAGCTCCGTGATCATGGCGACGCGGCGGGCATGACGGCCGCCCTCGAACTCGGCGGCGAGGTAGGTGTCGACGATTTTGAGCGCAAGTCCCGGCCCGACGACGCGCGCGCCCATGCACAGGACGTTGCTGTCGTTGTGGCGGCGGGCGTATTCGGCGGAGAAGCAATCTCCGCAGAGCGCGGCGCGAATGCCCCTGCATTTATTGGCGCACATGCTCATACCGATGCCGGTGCCGCAGATCAGGATGCCTCTCTCACATTTTCCGGTCTGCACGGCGCCACAGACCTTTTCCGCAAAGAGCGGATAATCGCAGGAGGCTTCGGAATCCGTACCGAAATCCTCGTAGGCGACGCCGATATCGGCAAGATGTTTTTTGATTTCCTCCTTGAGTTCATAACCGCCGTGATCCGAACCGATCGCAAGCATGGAACAACTCCCTTTCTTTATCAAATCCTATTTATGAAGCAGATCAAGTCTGCGCGAGCCTTGCTTCCCGTTCCCGTTCGGCCTGTGCGACCTTGAGATAATTCGGAACCAGCGCATCCGCCGGAACGGTATTCCCCTCCCGGTACATCTTTCGTGCCGCGGCGCAGGTGCCGTACGCGCTGCCCAGAACGAGGTTCGGCGGCGCGGGGCGGCAAAGATCCCCGTAAAGATCTACAAGAGGTTTTGCGCCGTCGCCCATCAGCAGGATTTTGCCGAATCGCGCGGCACAAGCCTCAAGCTCCGGCCGGAGCTCACCGGCGGCGGCCGTCCGGTCCTCGCAGAGGCGGAGGGGCTCGCCGGAGGAACAGTCAAACAGCGCAAAATAAACCTGACCGCAGCGCGCATCCATCGCCGTGCAGACGGGCATTTTCCAATCCGCGGCGTTCCATGCGAGGGCCTCCAGCGTCGAAGGACCCACACAGGGCTTGTCCAGTGCAAAGGCCATCGCCTTTACGGCCGCAATGCCGATCCGAAGGCCGGTAAACGAACCCGGCCCGCAGTTGACGGCATAGAGATCAATGTCGGATGGGGCGGCATGAAGGGCATCCAGCAGGTTTTTGGCCATCGGGAGCACGGTCTCGCTGTGGGTGAAGCCGCTGTCGAGATAGGAGAGCGCCAACAGACGGCCGGTCTCGTCCATCACGGCGACCGACGCGGTTTTTGCCGCCGTATCGAAGCCAAGAATTTTCATCAGAAAGGCCCTCCCTCCACCGTGATCTCCCGGTCGGTTTCGCCGGTATTGCGGATGTCGATATGGATGCCACCTTCCGGCAGAAATCCGGCGACGTTTTCGCTCCATTCGATCACCAGGACGGCCCCGGATTCCAGATAGTCAAAAAAACCGGTGGAATAGAGGTCGTCGAAGGTGTGAATCCGGTACATGTCGAAGTGGCAGACCGGCACCGGGCCCTTGTAGCAGTGCACCAGCGCGAAGGTCGGGCTGGAGACATCGTCCCGGCTGCCGAGCGCGGCGGTCAGATAGCGGGTAAACGTCGTCTTGCCCGCGCCGAGCCCGCCGGTGAACGCGACAACATCACCGGGGTGAAGTTCCTTCGCGATCTCCTCCGCGGCTTTTGCGGTATCCGATTCGGAATGGGATGAGTATCTGCGCGTAATACCGACCTCCGTTTCTAAAATTTTATTATAACACCGGCCTTCCCCGTTTACAATTTAAAATTCGGCAAAAGCGGTCAAAAGCGAAAAAAGCGTATCCCTCCATGCGGCCTTTTACCCGGCCGTACTGGGAAGCTTATCCGGCGGCTCTTCGCTTTACAAACAGGCTTTTTCATGATAAAATAGCGGTAAAGGTGCCCCGGAAAGGAGGCCTTCCGTCATGAAAAGATTCTGGGCTTCCGCTCTGAGATATATCCGTTTCACCGACAAAATGATGCTGCTGCTGTGCCTTTTGGTCTCCGGCATCAGCGTCGTCTGCCTGTATTCGATTGTCCACTCCGACATAGGCCCCAAACTCGGCGCCTATGAACGCAACGTCATCGTTCAGATCGGCGCCATCGGCATGGGCATGTTTTGTGCGGTCTGCCTGTCTTTGCTGGATTATCACGTTCTCGCCAAGCTCTGGAAGTTTTATATCCCGCTCGCCCTACTGCTGGTCGGGCTGACCTTTTTTTACGGCGTTCAGGTCGACGAGACCATCGACGACAAGGCGTGGCTCCGTCTGCCCTTCGGCATGACGTTTCAGCCGGCCGAATTCATGAAGATCTGCTTCATCCTGAGCCTCGCCTATCATCTCTCGAAATTGAGGGGCAGCATCAATCGGCCGGTCAATATTCTTCTGCTCGGTCTGCACGGCGCGGTTCCGATGCTGCTCGTCCATCTTCAGGGCGACGACGGAACAGCGCTGATCTTTCTGTTTATTTTCGTGACCGTGGTGTTTCTGGCGGGGGTCTCGTGGAAATATCTGCTCCCCGCGGCAGGCTGCGTCGCCGTCGCGATACCGATCGTTTGGCAGTATGTCTTTTCGGATGATCAGCGGAAGCGGTTTCTCTCCGTCTATTTTTCCGCCTACGCCGATCCCGTCGGCTCGGATTACCAGCAGCGCCTGAGCCGCATCTCCATCGGTTCCGGCCAGATGACCGGCAAGGGACTGTTTCAGGATAACTACTGGTACGTTCCGAAAATGCACAACGACTTTATTTTTTCGTTTATCGGTCAGGCGTTGGGTTTCATCGGCGCGCTTGCGGTGGTCGGGCTGCTGCTCGCGGTCTGCATCCGCTCGATCCATACCGCCGTCACCGCGCTGGATCCGCTGGGGACCTACATTTGCTACGGCTTTTTTGCCATGATCTTCTTCCAGTGCGCGCTGAATATCGGCATGTGCCTGAGCGTGCTGCCGGTCATCGGCGTCACGCTGCCCCTGCTGAGTTCCGGGGGCTCCTCCGTCCTGATTACGTATCTCGGGATAGGGCTGGTACTGAGCGTCTGGACCCATCGGCGCAAGGCGCTGTTTTATGATTGACTTTTTTCCGGAATATCCGGATAAAAACGGAATGGAGGGTTTCCTATGAAGTATTCCGTAGCCGTCGATCTCGGCGGCACAAATATCGGCGCCGGCGTTGTCCGGGAAGACGGTCACCTGGTCTCCAAAGTCGGCGTTCCGATCCCTTCCGGAACGGGCCCGGAAGACCTGATCCGGCAGATCGGCGACGCCGCCCGGACGGCGATTTTTGAGGCGAACATGGATCCGCAGGAGATCTCGTTTGCCGGCGTGGGCATCCCCGGCGTCTGCAAATCCAAAAAGGGGCCGGTCATCTTCGCCCCGAACATCGACTGGAAAAATATCGACTGTGTCCCGACGCTGGAGGCTCGCCTCGGCATGCCGGTCTATCTCGGCAACGACGCCGACTGCGCCGCGCTCGGAGAAGCCAAGGCCGGCGCCGGCATCAGATACGACAGTCTGGTGATGCTGACGATCGGCACCGGCATCGGTGGCGGCGTGATCCTTAACCGAAAGCTTTTCGCCGCGCCGCTCGGCGGAGAATACGGCCATGTCACACTGGTTCACGGCGGCCTGCCCTGCACCTGCGGGAAAAAGGGCTGCTTTGAATGTTATGCCTCCGCCATCGCGCTCAAACGCGAGACCCGGGCCGCCGCCGGAGCGCACCCGGAGTCTCTGATCTGGAAGCTCTGCGACGGCGATCTCAATAAGGTCGGCGGCAGAACGGCCTTCGACGCAGCCGAACAGGGAGACGCAACCGGAGAAGCGGTCGTCGAGCAGTACCTCGACTATCTGGCCGATGGAATCAGCGGTTTCGTGAATATCTTCCGTCCGCAGGCGGTCGTCATCGGCGGTGGCGTCAGCAATCAGGGCGACTCCCTGCTGATCCCGCTGGAGAAAAAAGTCGCGGCGCTCTGCTACGCCTCCGGCGACATCCCCACCCCGAGGGTGATCCGGGCCTTCCTCGGCAACGACGCCGGCATCATCGGCGCGGGCATGCTGGGATACTAAAAAAGAGCACAAAAAGGTGGTCCGTGACGGGCCGCCTTTTTAAATATCCAAACGAACTTTTGCGCCGCCGTTCTTTTTTATGATCCGCACCCGGCGGGCAAGCCATCGTATCCCGCCGGTCCGCTTTTCCTTCTCTCCGCGATGGGCCGGCGGTTATTTCACCGTTCCATGGAGTACGCGGCAGGCCGGTTCTCCATAGGCTTTACGGAAGAACAAAAAATCCCGAGCACGAAAACAGCGCCACCCAAAACGGGCGGCGCTGCTCTTTTTTTGTATGCGGATGCGGGTTCAGCGAATGATGCCGTACTGCTTCATCATATCGCGGAGCTTTTCGACCATATCGGTTGCCATGGTGGAGAATTCGTCGGCGGCGCCGCCGTCGCTCTTGACCTTATGGATCTGAGACTCGATATAATCGGCAGTTTTTATCATAACGGTGGAATTGTTGATCTGATCTTCAATGCTAAGCATAATAATGGCCTCCCCGATTTGTTATAGAGTCATTATAACACATAAAATTCCCAATTAAAAGGGATTTTCTATAAATTTTTCGTTGTTTTTACTTTCATTCTACCGATTTCATGGATTCAACCATGCTGATTTTCTTCAGCCGGAAATACATGATCCAGTCGACCAAAAAAGTAAACAACATGGTCGTCGCGAAGGCCGCAAAGAAACACCACGCCGGCAGATCCCGGCCGAACATGACGGTGTCGGTTTCGGCGACGCTGATGACAAACCGGTGGAGATAGACGCCGAGCCAGAGACCTGCCGCGTCGCCGATCAGGGAAAGCAGCAGGCTCTCGCGGAACACATAGGCCGAGGTCTCCCGGTCATAGAAGCCGAGCACCTTGATCGTGGCGATCTCGCGAGTGCGCTCCGTGATATTGATGTTCGTCAGGTTATAAAGCACCGTGAGGGCAAGCATGGCCGCCGAGAGAATGATCAGGGCCACCACATAATTGAGGTTCCCCACCGTATCGGCAAAGGAGGCCTTGGAATCTCTCGAGAAGGTCAGCGCGAGCACGGCGTCTTTCTGAATCAGCTCCGAGGCGAGCGTGTTCTGCGCCTCTTCGCCCGAATCGCTCATGATCGTGAGCACGGCATTCGGCTCCATCGTCTCTCCGGCATAGCGTTCCCAGCAGGTCTTTGTCATGTAGATGAAATGGAGCACATAGTTCTCCGTGATGCCGGAGACCGGAGCGGTGATCTGTTTTCCATCCGCGGTGAAGGTGATCGAATCCCCGACGGAGAGGCCGAGCTTCTCGGAGAGCTTCTCCGTGATGAGCACGCCGTCGTCCGGGAGGGCAAGCTCCTCCCCGGAGACGCGCTCGTGAAAACTGATGAACTGCGGAGCCTCGCCGCCATCCTCAAAGACGAGGAAATAGACCTCCGAGACGCCGCCGACCTCCGCGCTCTTTTCGTAAACCGGAAGATTCTTTTCCGCAATCGGGCTTTCCTCAAGCGCCTCATAGACCTCCTCCTTCTCCGCCTCCTTGGCGTTTCCGTCAAGCGAAGTGGTCAGGTCGTAAAGGAAGACGGAGGAATACTGGCGGTCCATGATCCGGCTGATCGAAGAATAGAGCCCGAAGCCGGTCAGCGTCAGCGCCGTGCAGCCCGCGATGCCGATCACCGTCATAAAAATGCGCCTCTTGTAGCGGAAGATGTTGCGGACGGTGACTTTTTTGAGGAAGCTCAGGCGCTTCCAGATAAAGCCGACGGATTCGAGAAAGACGCGCTTGCCGGGTTTCGGCGCCTTCGGGCGCATCAGTTCCGCAGGCTGCGCCCGGAGCTCAAGGTCGCAGGCCCAGATCGCCGCGAACGCCGTGCAGGCAAGGCAGACCGCCGTGACCGCAGCCCAGAGGCCCCAGTCCGGCACCAGTTCGAGCCCCGGCATGATATACATCAGCGAATACGCATTGTAGATCACCTCCGGGAACACCACCGTTCCCGCCGCGATGCCGGCCGCCGCACCGGCAACACTCGCGGCCGAGGCATAGATCAGGAATTTTGAGGCGATCTGTCCCCGGCGGTAGCCCAGCGCTTTATAAGTACCGATCTCCGTGCGCTTCTCCTCGACCATCCTCGTCATCGTGGTGAGACAGACCAGCATGGCGACGAGGAAGAAGAAGAACGGAAAGATCTTCGCCACCGCCTCGATGCGGTGGGCGTCGCCGTCGTAGGTGCTGTATCCCGGATCGTCGTTCCGGTCCAGCACATACCAGACCGGCTTTTTGAGATCCGCGAGCTCCTCCTTCGCGTCGTCGATTTTCTGCCGCGCGTCGGCAAGCTCTTCGTCGGCGTCCGCTTTGGCGTCCTCATATTCCTGCTTGCCGTCCTCGTATTGTTTCAGGCCGTCGGCATAATCTTCCTCGCCGTCGATCAGTTCCTGATAGGAATCCGCAAGCTCCTTTTCCGCGTCGTCGATCTCCTTTTGCCCATCGGCGCGGGCCTCCTCCAGATCAAGGCGGCCCTGCTCAAGCTCTTCCTCCGCGTCACGGAGCTCTCTCCGCGCCTCCGCAAGCTCATCTCTTGCGTTTTCCAGCTTGATCTCCCCGTCGTGGTATTCCTCCCAGCCGGCGTCGATCTGTGCCTGCGCGGACTTCATCGTCTCAAGGTTGTCGAAATAGCCGGAAATCTCGGTCTGCGCCGCGTCGAGCTGCTGCCGGTATCCGGCGATCTCGGCGAGCGAGGCGTTCAGCTCCTCCTCGCTGATCAGCCCGGCGGCATAGGCCTGCCGGACCTGCGTCTCCTGAAGGTCGAGCTGCTGCCGCTGGGTATCCAGCGTGCTCTGTTGGGTATTCAGGTAGGCCTCAAATTCATCGAGACTCGAAAAACCGGTCTCGGCGATGCCGGCATCCAGCTCCGCCTGCGCATCTTCAAGCTGCTCTTTCGACCGCTCGAGCTTTTTGACGCCCTCTTTATATTCGTCCAGGCCGTCGTGGTATTCGTCCCAGCCGTCGTCGATCTTTTTCTGCCCGTCGGCGAGCTCCTCCTCGGCGTCGGCGATCTTATCGGCAAATTCCTCTTTCGCATCGGCAAGCTCCGCCTCGCCGTCATGATATTTGACCCAGCCGTCATCCAGCTCCGTCCGCGCGTCACGAAGCTCCCGTTTCGCGTCATAGAGCTCGACCCGCGCGTCGCGGAGATCCTCGTTGGCCGTCAGCTCTCCGCCCTCCAGCTCCCGCTCGGCATCGGCAATCTTGTCGCCGGCCTCCTGCTGAATCTCGCCGTAGCGCTCTTCCTCCCGGGTATCCGCGAGGGCTTCAAACGTATCCTCGTATCTCTCCACCGTATCCTCATACGCATCGGAAAATGCGGAGATATCCGCCGTATCCTCGAGCGTGACGCTGACTTCGGTGAAGACATCCATGGTGAAGTTCTCCGCGTTCACCATGATATAAGTATTGAGGTTGCCGTTGCCGATATCCGTGCTGCCGCGCTCAAAACTGATGTAGCGTGGCGAGCGGACCACGCCGACGACGGTCCAGCTCGAGCGGGCGAGGCTGTCTTCCAGCGGGTCGTCCGGATCGCCCGTATAGACCGAGACGACATCGCCGATCTCAAAATCCACGGGCATCTGGGCGTTTCGCTCGATCACGCATTCGTCGGCCGACTCCGGCAGACGGCCTTCCAGCAAAACCGCCTGATTGACGGAGCCGTCGGCATAGTCGGGCAGCGTATCGTCCGGCAGGGCCATGACCTTTGCGAGAATGTTGGCGTTGCCGTCGTTTTTCACGAAGACGTCCTTGGAATAGGAAGGCAGGATGCTCCGAATGCCCTCGACGCCGCGGATGGCCTCCATGTCGTTTTCATTGAAACCGTAGGTGGAGACGAGGCGGATATCCAAAAGATTCTGCCCCGCAAAATACTCGTCGCCGGTAGCGAGCATATCCGGGCAGACGGCTTTGAGCCCGGAGAAAAAGCCCGCGCCGAGGGCGACGATGGCAAAAATGGAGAGAAAACGATTTCGGGTACGCCAGATCTCCCGCAGAATATCCTTTACGGCCGCGGACCTCATGGAACCGCCTCCTTCCTCATAGACTTACCAAACGGCTTTTTCGGGTGCCGTCACCACTCGATCTCTTCCACCGGGGTGGGATGCGCGTTTTGTTCGATCTTCGTCACCCGGCTGCTGTTGATGTGAATGACGCGGTCGGCCATCGGCGCGATGGCGAGGTTGTGAGTGATCAGCACGACGGTCATGCCCTCTTTCCGGCAGCAGTCCTGAAGCAGCGTGAGGATGCTCTTGCCGGTGACGTAATCGAGCGCGCCGGTCGGCTCATCACAGAGCAGCAGCTTCGGATTTTTGGCGAGCGCCCGCGCGATGGCCACCCGCTGCTGCTCGCCGCCGGAGAGCTGGGAGGGAAAGTTTTTTGCCCGGTCCGCAAGCCCGACTTTTTCGAGCACGGAGGCCGGGTCCATCGGATCCCGGCAGATCTGCGAGGCAAGCTCGACGTTCTCCTCCGCGGTCAGGTTCTGGATCAGGTTGTAAAACTGAAAGACGAAGCCGATGTCATAGCGGCGGTAATCGATCAGGCGCTTGCCTTTACAGGCGCTCACGTCCTGCCCATCCACAAGGATGCTGCCCTCGTCGCAGGTGTCCATGCCGCCGAGGATATTCAGAATCGTGGTCTTGCCTGCGCCGGAGGGGCCGACGATGACCGCGAACTCCCCTTTTTCGATGGTGAAGCTGACGTGATCCGAGGCGGTAATCGTCACCTCGCCCATCTGATAGCGCTTGCAGACATCCCGCAATTCGACAAAATGTTCCATGACCGTCCTCCATTGGGAAATAGATTGAATTTAACCGCAAAAAGTGATAAAATTAGAAAAATGTCGTACGTCGAGGGGCCTCTCCTCATCCGCAGGGAAAGCATCGGAACGGACTCCGCGATATCCTTTTTCGGCGTCGATTTTGGCATCATTCCGGGAAAAACGGCCGCCGATTATGAGCCTTTAGTATAGTTATAAAATATGAACTTTTCAACCGAGCCGAAAGGAGTGCATTCGATGATGTTCATCGGATACTACAACTACACCGTCCTCCTGACCTATGCCGGAGCGATGGCTTCCATCCTGGGAATTTATTTTGCGGTCTCCGGCAACAGCTTCTGGGCGGTCATCTGCCTCCAGTTTGCCGGGCTGTCGGATATGTTCGACGGAAAGATCGCCGCCACGATGGATCGGAATGAAAAGGAAAAGCTCTTCGGCATCCAGATCGACTCCCTGTGCGACCTTGTGAGCTTCGGCGTGCTGCCGACGGTGATCGGCTGGTCGCTCGGGCTGCGGGGCGTGATCTTTTTTCTCTCCGCGCTTTTCTTCATCATGAACGCCGTGATCCGGCTCTCCTACTTTAACGTCGACGAGACGCTCCGCCAGCGCGTGGAGACCGGCCGCCGCAAATTTTACTGCGGGTGCCCGGTCACGGCCTCGGCCCTGCTGTTTCCGCTGATCTACGGCCTTTCCAACCTGCTCGGCGGGGCGACTCCGGTGATCTACCAGATCGCGCTCTTTGTCCTCGGCGCCTTGTTTGTTCTGAAATTCTACATCCCGAAACCCGCGAAGGCCGGACTTTTTCTGTTTCTCGGTCTGGGCCTCGTGACGGCGGTGCTGGTATTCACCGTGGGGCTCTGACGCCGTTTTTCACGGAATCGACATGAAAAAATCCGCAATTGTTCATGCGACCTTCATGAATTCTTCTCAAACATCCGGTAAACTATAAAGCGAGCAAAGGGTGTTTTGTACTTTTTCATTTTTGTTTTCTCTCTTCCCCACAATAAGAAAACGGCGGGCCTGTAATAAGGTCCGCCGTTTTCTTGTTGGTAAAAATTTAAAGAATGATGCAGATCAGCCCGGAACAGCCTTCGTTGATGATGCGCTCGATGGTCTCCTGCAGCCGGAGCCTTGCCTCCTGCGGCATCCGGCTCAGTTTGTTGCGGAGGCCCTCGTTGACCAGCTCATGCAGGGACTTCCCGAAAATATTGGACTGCCAGATCTTCGTCGGGTCCTCCTCGAACTCCTTGAGCAGATAGGTGACCAACTCTTCGCTCTGTTTTTCGCTGCCGACGATCGGAGAGACTTCCGTCGTGATGTCCGCCCGCATCATGTGGATGGACGGGGCCGACGCCCGCAGCCGGATGCCGTATTTTCCTCCCCGGCGCACGATCTCCGGCTCCTGAAGGGACAGTTCCTCCATCGTGGGCATCACGATGCCGTAGCCCGTCGCCTCCACCTGATCGAGAGCGCCCTTGATCCGCTCGTATTTCTGCTTGACGGCGGCCAAATCGACCATGCAGGGAAGCAAACCGTCCTCTCCGGTGATGCCGAGCCCGGTCTTTTCTTCCAGAATCTTATAGAACAGTTTCTGCGGCAGCACGATCACAACGGAAGTGCTCCCTCTGCCCAGATCCGTCTCGCCCCGGAACACGTTTTCCACGTACTCGTTTCCGGAGAGGCGGCCGATCTCCCTTTCGATGTCGCCCATCTTTCTGAGATTCCCCGCAAAGTCGCGGATGCAACCCATCACGGCACCGCGGACGGGATGCTCTTTCTCCAGACCCACGAGCCATCCCGGCAGATCGATGCCCACCTCGCGCACCGGGAATTCGTTCAGCATCAGGCCAAGGATGTCTTTGATCTCCTCCTCACCCATTTTGAGGCAATTGACCGCCGCCACCGGCACGCCGTATTTCTCCTGCAAGCGGTCGCGGAGCTGATGGGCGGCTTTCGTGTCCGGATCCGCGCAGTTGAGCACGACGGCGAAAGGCTTGTCGATCTTTTTAAGCTCGTTGATGACGCGTTCCTCGGCCTCTTCGTATTCCGGACGCGGAATTTCGGTAAAGGAACCGTCGCTCGTGACCACGACACCGATTGTGGAATGTTCGGTAATAACTTTCTGCGTGCCGATTTCCGCCGCCATGTTAAACGGGATTTCCTCGTTATACCATGGCGTCATCACCATGCGGGGCGCATCGTTTTCAAAATATCCGATGGAAGAGGGCACAATATAGCCGACACAGTCGATCAAACGGACTTTCAGCTTCACGCCTTCCGCCGGACTGATCTCCGCCGCCTCCTCCGGGATGAATTTCGGCTCCGTCGTCATAATGGTCTTGCCGGCGGCGGACTGCGGCAATTCGTCGGTGGCACGCGCCTTCCGGAACTCGCCCGGAATCTTCGGCAGGACAAGCGTTTCCATGAATTTTTTGATAAAGGTCGATTTGCCCGTGCGCACCGGGCCGACCACGCCGATATAAATGCTGCCGTCGGTCCGCTTCGCAATATCCGCATAGACCGCGCTGCTCTTTTCCGCCATACGGATCTCCCCTTCCTCCGTTTTTTGAATTTCTCATGAAAATATATGCGAAGATTTTTTTTTCAGAACGCCGCAGACATATTCCCAACGGTTTCGGGCAAACTTATAACAAATCAATCAGGAGGGATATCAATGAACGCTCGCACCAATAAATGCATCGGCTGCACCGTCAACGAATGCGCCTATCACTGCAAGGACGAGAACTATTGCTCGCTCGATAAGATCGAAGTCGGCTGCCATGAGACCAATCCGATCGTCTGCGAATGCACCGATTGCCGCTCTTTCGTCCGCAAAACCTGACGGTTCTTTCAGGGCGAAAGCCCTTACATATTTTGTCGTTAAATTTTTATCGTTTTTCATTAAATTATACTTGACAAACAATAAATCCTCCTTTATACTGGAATGCGTAAAGGGGGTATTTTTTATGAATGAAATTCAAGAAGGAATGAGAAAAAGCAGCCGTACCGTCTCCATCATTCTGGCGGTCGCGCTCGGAATTGTAATTTTGGCTTTTCTGGCCTGTGCCGTGGGTGCGGTAATGTCCCTTGCTCTGCCGGACGCTGTACGGATGGAGTTCCGCTTCAATCCTCTCGGCTCCGCGTTCGACACCGGAACTTCCGGCGGGACGGCGGCGGCATTGGCGATACTCGCCTGGGATCTTGCGATGGTCGGCGGCGTCTTTATCATCCTGCTCCGGATGTTCCGCGAAATCCGGATGGGCGCGACGCCTTTTGCCGAAAAAAACGTCCGCAGGCTGAAACTGGTCGCCCTGCTGGCGGTTTTGATGCTCAACTCCTCCACGATCGCCCTCGGCGCGGCCTTCTGGTGCATCGCGCTCATCTTCAGTTACGGAAGCCGGCTCCAGCAGCAGGCCGACGAAACGCTTTGAGGGGGGATCCGTATGGCAATCGTACTGCGGCTTGACCGCGTAATGGCGGACCGTAAAATTTCCCTCAACGAACTTGCCGAAAAAGTCGGCATCTCCAACGTCAACCTTTCCAACATCAAAACCGGAAAAATCAGCGCCATCCGCTTCTCGACTCTCTCGGCAATCTGCGAGACGCTCGGCTGCCAACCGGGCGACATTCTGGAATATCAGAAAGAGGACTGAGCCGTCCGCAAAAGGACCTCCGCGAACCATGCGGAGGTCTTTTTTAATTTTCTGAAAAACGGCTTTTTGCCTTGGAAGATGCAACGCAGGTGAGTCAGATTTTCAAATTGCCGAGCGGACAATATTTTCGAAAAGAGGATGTGAGCATATCTTTCCCGAAAGGCCTTCGTGAACGGTGCTGAGGCCCTTTTTGTACCGGAAAGATTGGAACTGCCGGTCGGACGGCCTTTCGGAATGCCGGCAGAAAAAGCCGTCACTTTCGAAAAACTCTTGCGAACAGTGCAAGGTCCTTTTGCGTCAGGCAGCCCGTCAGCCGGAGAATCACATAATACAGCAGCAGAAAGGCGACAATGGCAAGCAGGATTCCCCCGGCTTTCGCGACGTCGAATCCGAGCAGGACCGCGCCGTATTTTGCGGCGAACACCGCTCCAAACGCACCGAGAAACGGCACAACCGCCCATCGCGGCATATCCGCGCGGAAGCCGGTGACATAGACGAGCCTTCCGGCGCTGAGAATCATGTTGAAGATTTCGCTGATGACGATCATCATCATGTAACCCCGGAGGCCGAAGAGCGGCACCAGCAGCCAAACCAGCATGACGCAGATCGCCGTATCCAGCACGTTGATCCGCACCACCGCGACCTGCTCGCCGAGGCCCTTCAAAACGCCGTCCACCGAGCTGTCGAGGTACATGACGATCACCAGCGGCCCGAGCGCCCGGATGTAGGCTGCCGACTCCTCGCTGCCGTAGAGGAGCACGGCCAGTTCTTTGGAAAAGACGGTCAGCAGCGCCGCAACGGCAACGGAAAAGATCAGGGTCAGCCGGAACGTGTAGCGGATCACGAAAAAGATCGAATCCCTGCGGCCAAGTTCTTTATAGCGGGCGATCTCCGGCACCAGCAGGTTGGAAAACCCCAGCAGAAAGGCGCAGGGTGAAATGAGCACCGGAAGCACCATGCCACCGACAATGCCGTAGGAGGAGAGCGCCGCCTCCTCCGTCAGTCCGAATTTTTGGAGGGAAGCCGGCACAAGCAGGTGTTTTACCGTGCTCAAAGCGGAACGCAGCACTGCCGATGCGCCCACCGGCATCGCGATTCCGACGACGCGCTTCCACATTTCAAAGCGCCGGGGCAGGATTCCTCCGCAGAGCGGGTGTCGTTTCCGGTCTGCCCGATAGAAAAGCCAAAAAAGCAGAAAGGATGCCGCTTCGGAGACGGTGCTTCCGGCGGCGACGAGCACGCAGCCCTCGGCCAGCGTATCCGGCCTGAGCACGGCGAATACGGAGACGGTAAAGGCCATCTGCGAAAGTTGCTCAAAGATCTGCACGAGCGCGGCCGGTGTTACCCGCATGACCGCGGTGAAATAGCCGGTGAACGCCGCGGCGACGCCTACGAACGGCAGGCTCAGCGAGAGAATCTGAAACGGCTCCTCCGCGCGCATATCGCCGACCCAAGCGCCGGCCGCCGCGCCGCTGAACTGACCGAGCAGCACCATGCCGCCCAATCCAAACAGCAGCGCATACAGAATGGTCTTTCGCATGGCCGCGGCCGCGCCTCCGCCGTGCCCGACCGCCGTCTCTTCCGCGACGATGCGCGTGGCCGCGAGCCCGGAGCCGGATGAGGCAAACGTCACCGCCAGCCGGTAGACTGCCATCATTAAAGAAAAAAGGCCCATGCCCGCGGAGCCAAGATTCCGCGTGAGCCAGGCATTATATACCACACCGACGGCTCCGAGGGAGAGCGAAGTCAGCGTCAGCACGCCGGCATTGACCGCAAAGGTACGGATTTTGGACACGGCGCCACCTCCCCGCAAATTCTATGCAGGGAAAGGCCGTTTCAGCAGAAGACGCCCTCCTTTTTATCCGCAGAGGAGCTGAAAAAAAGCCGCCCCCGGAGATAAAATCCGGAAGGCGGCAGAATGGAGTGGCATAGGAAAAATTTTGATTCAGAGCGGAGATCGCCGCCCAATGTCGGATTCCCCTGCGGGAACCCGAAAGGTTCGGAACGCGGCAATTTCGCCCGGCCCGCCAATAAACATCCGATACGGCGGAAAATAAATCCGCCTGTCTCGTTGGGCCAAATCCCGAAAGCAACACCGAGCGGTCTCTTTCCCGCAGACGGCGTTTTTTCAGCCCGTCACGCGGCGGTGCGGCAGGCTTTCGATGCGCAGCGGATGGAACGAAGCCGGGCCCGTCTCGAGGCTTCGATTGCCCGGTCGCAGACTACTGCGCCACGGATTCCGGCAAAGACAAAGAAGGCCCCGGCTCCTCCGCGGAGGAACAGTTCTCCGTTGCCGATAAGCCCCAGATCGCTGGCGCCTGCGCTGCCAAAAACCATGAGAATGCCGGCAATTGCCAGCGCGGCAAACAGAAGTCTGAAAACATATGTTCTCTTCATTTCTTTTTTCCATCCTTTCAGTGAAGGCGGGGGTGTCTCGCCGGCCCGCCCCGGGCAAATAGAACATCCGTTCTCTTTTCTGGTTTCATTATACCGCTCCTTCGGCAAAATGCAAGGGGTTTTGGAAAAAAACACGAACGCTTGTTCCTTGATGGTGTTATTTTGTTTTATCACTCTATTTTTTCACCGCCACATCCCTCTTGTTTTTATTAAGAAAAAAGAATAGAATGGTTCCATTCCGTCTTTTTTTGGAGGAACTATGCTCGCACCCGTCAAGGAAAAATCGTTTTACAAGGCTCTGCTCTCCATTGCCGTACCGCTGGCGGCGCAGAATATGATTACGTTCACCGTCTCCCTGGCGGATACCGTCATGCTGGGACGTGTGAGCGAGACCGCGCTCTCCGCGGCCAACCTCGCCAACGAGCTTTATTTCATGCTGATGATTATCGGATTCGGCATCACCTCGGGCTCGACGGTCTTCACCGCCCAGTACTGGGGCAAGCGGGACCCCGCCTCGATCCGCAAAATCATCACCATCATGCTGCGCATCACACTCGTCGTCTCGGTCCTCGCGACCTGCATCGCGGCGTTTCTGCCGGAGACGTTCATGCGCTGGTACAGCGAGGATGAGGCCGTGATCGAGCAGGGCGCCGACTATCTGCGCATCATGGCTTTCGGCTACATCTTTTTCAGCATCGGAAACGCGCTCTTCAGCATCCTGCGCACGGTGCACACCGTCAGGATCTCCGTGATCGCCTATCTGATCTCCCTGATGGTCAACATCTCGCTGAACTGGATTTTCATCTTCGGTCACTTCGGGTTCCCGGCGATGGGCGTCCGCGGCGCGGCGATTGCAACCGTCATCGCCCGCTTCACCGAATTTGCCATCGCGGTCGTCTACATGCGTTTTAAAGAGAATAAAATTCATTACCGCTTCCGTGAATTCTTCGGCTCCGTAAAAGGCTATTCCGAGGCCTTTTTGAAGCTGGGCGCGCCGGTGGTCGCCAACGAATCCCTCTGGAGTGTCGGCGCCACGGTGCTTTCGATGGTCATCGGCCACATCAGCACGCAGTTTGTCGCCGCCAACAGCATCGCCACCGTGGTCTGGCAGTTCTTCTGGGTCGCCGCATCCGGCATGGCCAACGCCACCGCCGTCGTGATTGGCAACGCAATCGGCGAGGGAGACAGCCGGGAGCTTATTCAGCGCAAGGCCGACACCGTCACCTATCTCGCGCTGGGAATGGGCCTTCTCTCCGGATTGCTGATGCTGCTGATCCGGCCGCTCGCCGTCCAGTTCTTTTCTGTCTCTGAGGAGACGAAAAAACTCGCCATGGATCTTTTGGTGGTCCGCGCAATTTTGATGGTCAGCCAGGGCGCGACCTGCCAATCGATCGTCGGCATCCTGCGCGGCGGGGGCGACACCCGGTTTGCGATGTTTGTGGATACCTTCTTTCTCTGGACGGTCGCGATCCCGTTCGGCCTCTGCGCCGGCTTCCTTTTCAAGTGGAGTCCGCCGTTTGTTCTTCTGGCGCTGCGTTCCGACGAGATCATTAAATTCCTCGTCACCACCGTCCGCATCCAGCGCGGCAAATGGATTCGCGACGTGACCGTGGCGGTTTCGGGCTGCCGGGAGTCCGCCGAAGCATGAAAAATTTACTATTTAAATGACAGGCTGTTTGCTTGACAGGTACAAATAATATGTTAAAATGATAGCGACTGGTTCCCTAGGTCCAAAGAGGTGAGGCAGATGGCGACCGGCGAAAAAGATGGTTCCCTCGAAGAGGCGGTTCGTTCCGCCCGCTCCGGCGAAGAGGAAGGCCTCGAAACTCTGATCCGCCGCTGCGTCTACATCTCTCCCAAGACCATTGAAACCGGCGCCGGGCTCGGGCTCGAATACGACGATCTCCGTCAGGAGGCCGTTATTGCCCTGCTCAAGGCGCTCCACTCCTACGGCTCCGCCGCGGGAGAAGCGTCGTTCCGGACCTATTCCGCCGTCTGTATTCGGCGGAGACTTGCCTCCGTGATCCGCTCCGGCCTGCGGCAGAAAAACTTGCCGATGGTCGGGTACCTTCCTCTCGACGGGAACTTTCCTTCGGAACCGGGCGCCGACCCGGAGACCGCATGGATCGAGAAGGAGGATTCCTCTGCGGCGGTGCTGCGGTTGCTCTCCCGTCTCTCAGAGCTTGAGAGTTCCGTTCTCCGGCTCTATCTCGCCGGAAATTCTTACGAGGAGATCGGCGGGGCGCTCTCCATTTCGGCAAAATCCGCCGGCAACGCGATGGAACGCGTCCGGCAAAAGCTCCGGTCGGAAAACGGCCGGAGGTGATCCTTCCGGTATGCAGCCAATACGGGCTGGATATATACGCATGCCCCGGGGCAAACAGGCAACGTCTATTCAACTTAGCGGTTGTGGTGAACCAAGGGCAAATTCAAATCCATGAAAGAGGTAAAATCATGTACCAAGACAAGACCTTAGTGTGCAAAGAGTGTGGAAAAGAGTTCATCTTCACCGCCGGTGAGCAGGAATTCTATGCGGAGCGTGGCTTCGTCAACGAGCCCCAGCGCTGCAAAGAGTGCCGTGATTCCCGCAAAAACAAGTTGAAGACCCAGAAAGAGATGTACACCACGACCTGTGCCGCCTGCGGCGGAGAAGCGAAAGTTCCGTTCAAGCCCCGTGAGGATCGTCCGGTTTATTGCAGCGAGTGCTTCGCCAAAATGAAGGGCCAGCAGCAGTAATCCAACACTGAGAACAAAAAAACGCCCGGGCACTCCGCCCGGGCATTTTTATATTCATCGGCGCCGCAGTTTATATCCACGGAAAGGATACAGACGAGACGCATGGGGTGCTGAATCCGCGTTTTCTCAGTTTATCAGATGGCTGATACAAAGAAAGATGTAAAGTGCGCTGAAAAGTACGGGCATCAGCATGACGCGCGCTCCGGGCTTCACGGTGAACCTATCCGTGAGCACCAGCAGCTCAAAATAATATGAGATGGCGCCAAACAGATAGGCGATGCCGCGCAGGATAATATGTACCTCATCTCCGGCATATTGAGAGAACACCGCAAACATGAAAAGCGCGGCAGCGATTACGCACATGATATTTCTAACCAGCAGCAGTTTTTTATCTTCGGGTGACGTGGAAAGCTCGAGTTTTTTACATCGGTACTTTCTTCTGTCATGCAGGGCGGCTGAATTTCGTCATCCATAACTCATTTTCCTCTTATTCAAGTGAAGGTGTACGTATTTCGGTTCGGATGGATACAACGATACGAGCGTATAGTTATCTAAAGAAGCGCTGATGAGGGAAACCTCATTCGGATTGCCGTACATAGCCGCAGCCGAGCGGAAAAGACGAAGGCAAGCCGCGTGAGGCGATGGAATCAGCGCTTCCCCAACAAAAGTCTATCAAGATATTTATATAGATACATTTTTAATTATACGGGGATTGATACGGCCAAACAGGAAGATGCGGCCGTTTGTGAAACGACGAAAGGGATTACGGCGTATAGGGTTCGTTCTCGGTCTTGCTGTTTTCACGCATTTCCGAGCAGGTCATCCCAAAATACTTGGTGAACATCTTATAAAATCCGCGCATATCGCTGTAGCCTACCGCCATGGCGATATCCTTGATCGGCAGATCCGTACTGATCAGCAGATCCTGCGCATGTTTCATTCTGATGTTGACCAGACATGATTGGATGGAGAAGCTTGTCTCTTTCTTAAAAAGCCTGCTGGCATAGGCCGGAGACATATACACCAGATTTTCTATTTCCTGAATTTTAATATCCCGGTTATAATTTTCCTCCAGATATTTGACGATCGACGGAGAGACGGTCCTCACCCCGGGATTGCCGTAATCCACATTATAAAACTGGTATATGCGTCCAAAGGCAATATCCATCACACATTTGATATCCGTTATGTTTTTCGCTGTCGAGAGACTGTTCATCGTATCAAAGGTCAGCCGGTAAAAACGGGTGTCATAGAGGTCTTTGTTATAAAATTTCAGATAGATGATGTGGAACAGCATTTCCACACCTGTCCGCACCCAGATGATATCGTTTTCCCGGTATGCCATCTGCATGATCTCATCGAACCCGGCATAGCTCTCGTCATAGCGGCCGGCCATAAGATTCATAAAGATGTCGGCCGCTTTTCCTTCTATCCCTTTCCAAAACGTTTCAAGCTGTTTCGAGTCCAGATTATTCTGACAAAGGTAAAAGGAAAGTGGTTTTGAGGCCGGGATATTTGCTTCCCTTTCAGCCTCATTCACAATAAAATTGGCCTTGGCCGTATTGACAATGTCCGTCGTTTTCCTGTTGATGCCTCTGCCTGGCGGGATATTGAGTTTTGCCAGCGAAAAGAGCAGCTCCGCCAAAGGCACAATATCGTCCTTGGCCGAGATCATTTGAGTTGTCAAGGCCTCTTCGATTTTCTCGGTATCAAGATGGAACCGGTTCATCCATGAGTACTGCATCCTTTTGGCGTTCGTGATATTGACATCGTCCGTATAAACAAAGCCGGAAACAAAATACCCCACGGGCTTCCCCTTGTAAAATGCCGGCGCGATCCACTCGAAGAGGCCCGCATGACAAGTTATGATTTGGTAATTATACTCATCGAACGATTTGTTTACCGCCGCTCTGCGTTGGCTAATACAAGCGATTTTACCGCTGTCGGAGGTTTGGATAAGCCTGCACAGGTTACAGGTGGAACTGACCCCTGCATCCATTTTGTCCAAAGTATATATGGGACAAAAAATGCATTGTAACCCGGTCAGTTTACTGTAGTTTGAAATGATAGATAAAATACCGTTTCTCAGCGTATCATCCATTGCGTATTCATCCCTTCATATTACAGAGCTGTTGTTAGTGTTCCTTCCAATTCTACGGGCTATACCGGTTAGAATGCTGCGGATAAGGGGTTAGACTTTTTCGCGGGAGAATCTTGGAAAGTACTCTTCAGAACCACGGTCGGCCGGCCGACCAGTGAGAAAAGCGCCGGATAAATAAGGTATTAAACAAGAAAAGAGCGTATTGAGTCCCGCCCGTATTCACTTGTCCTTCAACGCTTACGGTCGTGTACCCAATATGCTCTTTTTTACGTCTTCTGTTGCCGGGGAAGCGCTGACGAAAGAAGTCTTATGCGGATTTCCGTACGCATTTTTCATTCTGCAAGGAAGAACGCGCCGTACATGCTGTATGTATTTGAGCATTTCCGATACGGCAGGCGAAAAAACGCAGGTAAGACATGTGGGGTTTTCATCAGTGCTTCCCTTACCGCTTGTACAGGGCCGCTCATGACGAGCCGATGCTCGGGGGGAAATATCAGTCGGCCATGATCTCTTCGGGGGTGAGGATCTTTACATCGGGGATGATTTCGGAAACAATCCATGAATAGAGTTTCGGCGTATGCGGCTGTCAAGCCGGGCTTTGCCGAGACCGCCGCCTTCTTTTTTCGGTCTTCGTTTTTTTTGCCTGTACCATCCTTTTAGTTCATATCCGGTTCACGAAGCCGCGGTAAGGTAAGGTCAGATTCTCAAAAAGGGGGCCTTCGGATGCGGGAAGAATTTAAAAAGAAAAACCGGGGGCTGCATCTTCTGGTCTGGAAGCTGCTCAAACTGCCGCTTCGCCTTTTGCTGAAACTCAAACTCGGCTACCGCTACGAAAAAATCGACAATCCGTCCGAAGCGTGCTTTGTCGTCTGCAACCACACCTCCAACTGGGATCCGCTGCTGGTGGCCGCGGCTTTTCGGCAGCAGATGTACTTTGTTGCCGGAGATCATCTCTCCCGGATGGGGTTCAAGAGCAGGCTGATCCGTTTTCTGGTCAGCCCGATCTTTCGCATGAAGGCCCGGACCGAGGCCCATTCCGCGGCCGAAATTCTGCACTGCATCCGCGCGGGATACAGCGTCTGCATCTTCCCGGAGGGGAGCTGCACCTGGGACGGCCGTACCGCCGCCGCCTACCCCGGAACCGGCCGGCTGGTCCGGAAATGCGGCGTCCCGCTCTATATCTACCGCATCGAGGGCGGCTATTTCAGCATGCCCCGCTGGACGTCCTTCGTCCGGAAGGGCAATCTGGAGGGAACGCTCGCGGCGCAGTACACCGCCGGAGAGCTCGCCGCCATGACGAACGAGGAGGTCGACCGGCTGATCGCCGAGCACCTCGTCGCCGATGGATATGCCTATGAGGCGGCTCACCCCTGCACGCGAAAATGCCAGCGTCGTGCGGAATCGCTTGAGGCGGCGCTCTATCTCTGCCCGGCCTGCGGAGAGGTCGGTACGTTTCATACAAAGGGCGACCGGATCACCTGCTCGGCTTGCGGCCTTGAGCTGGTTCTCGACGAGCAGATGAAATTCCGGAAACTCGGTGGAGGCGAGCCGCCGTTTTCCGACATCGGGGAATGGGTGCGCTGGCAGAAGGCCCGTACCAAAGCGCTCGGGCCGGAGTATGCGGCCCTCCCGCCGGAAACCTGTCTCACTTCGGATTCCGGCGTCCTGCTCTTCACCTACCTGCCCGGCGCTTCCAGGAGTCTCCCGCTCGGTTCCGGGACGCTCTCCCTCCATCCGGACCGGATGGAATTCGAGTCCGAAGGCGGCAAGGTCTTTTCCTTTCCACTCTCCGAGCTCAGCGACATCTCGGTGCAGATGCGCTGCCGGATCGAATTTTGCTGCGCCGGCAGCTATTATGAAGTCCTGCCGGGGAGTTCCTCCTATTCCGCGCTCAAATATGCCCAGCTCATCGGCGCGATGAACGAAAAGACGCGGGTTATGATTTAGAGCACTCCTCGGATACTGCTTTCTCCCCAAAGGCAACATCCATTCGGCATATTTTTCGCCGAAACGATAAAAGAAACTGCCCGGAACAATCCTTCCGGGCAGTTTTTATAAATCATATTCTCTGGAAAGGATCTCTCTTTCCGAAGAATTTTCCGTGTCGTTTGCACAGGCCGTTATTCGGTCAGCAGCGTCAGACGATCCAGACCGGCTCCCTCCAAAAAGGTATCGGCGCTGTAGGCGAAGAGCACCTGCTGGTAGTCGGAGACCCGGATCGCGGCAAGCATGCTGTCCGGGGCGGCGGCGAGGTCGATGAAGGTGATATGGGCATAGTGGTTTGCCAGAAACGGCATCCAGCTTTTCGCGGTCTCATCGCCGAAGACCAGCAGCCATTCTTCATATGGGCCGTTTGTCTCGATCTCCGTGATCGGAGTGAGCCCGCCAAGCAGGATGTCCGTCGGGTCGTTCCATGCCGTCTGGCGGTCATACAGGCCCTCCTGCACCGTCCGGGTGCCATCCGCGGCCGTATGGGTCACGGTATATTCGCGTTCATACTGCGTATAGGCATACATAGCGATAAAATCGCCGGATGCGTACTCGCCGAGCGCGCCGGAAGCCAGGGAACCTTGAAATCCATGGGCCGCGTAGGCAATGTTGAAATCGGAAATCGGCCTCACGCGGAGATTCAGGGCGGAGGCGTATTCGCTGTAAACGTAATAGCCGCCGAGCGAGGTCAGGTTTTCTTCCGTATTATAATAAATATATTCGCTGCGGTGCGCAAAAAGGGACTGATAGACGTCGACGGTCACAGCCTTGCCGGAGAGATCCGCATAGACCTCGGAGATCATGTGGCGCTGGTTGTAAAGGCGGTCCGCCGCGGCGCTGTTGATCTCCTGCTGCTTGATGATGACCGCCGTCGGGATCAGCATGACGCAGGCGCCGGCTCTGTGATCCGAGATAAAATCCCCGATCGCATCCGCCGAGGCTTCGATCGTATCAGTCTCCGGCGCTTCGATATTTTTGAGCAGGGAGCCGTCCTCGCCGAGGAAGACGCCGTCGAACTCGCGCCGGCCGGAGAGATAGAGCAGGCGCACCGCGAGCTGAGAAAGCTTGTCTCTTTCAGGCAAATTTTCCGAGAGGAACGACTCGATCCCCACGGAAAAGCTGCTCGATGAAAGAGCTCCGAAATTCGGGATGGGAAACGCCTTCCCACTGAGCAGCGCGAGCACTCCGGAAACCGTAAGTACGGCGGCCAGAAACAGGGCGATTGCTTTTTTCACGGCGGCACCTCCTTTTCAAAATAATAATGGCGCTCCGGTCAGAGCAGATAGGCCGTGCAGAGGGCGAGCAGCACCGTGCTCATCACAAGGTCGTATGCGCCGCCCACAGAGGGGCTGCGGCGGCGGAGTTTATGAATGAGCACGCTCATGAAGTTGGTCAGCAGAACCGCGCCGGCGATCAGCGGGATCACGCTGCCGGAGATATCGTAGGCGGTCTCTGCCGTAGAAAAAATGGCGGAGAAGCCGAACATTGCACCGAAGTAGCGGAGCATCTCCCCGAGGGAATCCGCGGAGAAGATGACCATCGACAGCATCGTGACGCAGAACGTGTAGATTCCGGTAAAGAACCGCGGGATGCGCTCCAGATAGCGGCCGAGGAACCATTTTTCCAGCAGGATGAACGCCGCAATATAGAGGCCCCAGACGATGAAATTCATCCGGATGCCGAACCAGACGCCGGCCAGCATGCAGACGAGCGAGGTATTGAGCGCATCCTGCAGCGGCGTCGGCTTTTCGGATTTAAGATTATCATAGACATAATAATGGAAGAATTCCGTGACCGTCATGTTAAAACGGGAGAAAAATTCCGTGACCGAGGCGCTCTGGAACGGGAACCAGAAGTTCTTTGGCAGTTCGAGGCCGAAACAGAGGCCGAGCCCGCGGGCCATGTCGCAGAAGCCCGACAGATCAAAGAAGATCTTCATGGCAAAGGTGATCATCACCATCCACGCGCCGACCACCGTCAACTCGTCCGCGGCTTTCAGATCCGCGCAGACCTGACCGATCGGCACCGACAGCAGCACATACTTTGCGAGGCCGCGGATAAATTTCACGAGCCCGTTGCCGATCTGTTCAAGCGTCGGCTTGGGAGGAATCGGCTTCTTCCAGAGATTGTCGATCCGCACCAAGGGGCCGCGGTAGAGCTTGGCGAAAAAACCAAGAAACAGTCCGAAACGGAAAAAATTTGTCTCATATTCCGCATCGTATTTATAGACGTCCACCAGATAGCCAAGCGAGGTGAAGGCGACGACCATTGTTCCCAGCGGAATCGCCCGGCCGGTGATCTGGTTGAGCGCGGAAAACAGAATCATGGCGCCGGCGTTTTCCATGATGCCGAAGACATAGATCGCCTTGTGGAGTCTGGGGCTTCCCTCGGTTCTGCGCAGGCCTTCGGAGAGCGCATACTGCAAGACGAGCATCCCGCAGAAGATCAGAAACTGATCCGGCTGCGAGAGGCCGTAAAACGCAATGGAGATCAGAAACAGCGCGGCGCTTCTCCATTTCGCGGGCGTAATCAGAAAGAGCGCCAGGGAGACCGGCAGAAACAGATAAAGAAATGTAAGGCTGTAAAGCTGCACAGACGCCCTCCTCTTTTTTATGATTCCGGCAGCCGCCGGTCCGGGTATTTTTTGAAACCCTCCCGCCGCAAGATGCTTTCTTGCGCCGGAAAAACGGAAGTTGTTTTTTTTAAAGATGGCTCCTGTGCCCCGAAGTTTTCCGCAGCGGGAGCCTGTCCCCGGCCATGACCTTAGAGGCCGTTCTCTTGAAGAACGCGCACGGTTCTTTCCGTAAAGAAACGGTTCCCCCGAAGAAAGCTGAGGTCCCTTCTCCGGAACGCGAAGCCCGCCTTCCGGAGACAAAGCTATTTTGACGCGGCCCGAAGCTCCTCCGCGGCGCCGCGCAGTTCCTCCTCCGTCGTCAGAACGGCGAGCACCTCCCCGAGCGCATTGGCCGAGAGGCGTTTTGGCAGGCAATAGCGTTCGCAGATCTTTTCCCGAAGCAGGTGTGACCCCTTGCCGCCGGAAAGCCCAAGCTCATAAAGGCAGGCCTTGGAGAGCGGCGCCGGGCGCTCCTCTCCGGAGTCGGTTCCGACGCCGGCGGCCTCAAACGCGCGGCGGAGGGTCTCCGTATCCATGCCCTCCACGCCGAGGAGACCGGCTTTTCCGGCATGCACCTTGCGCTTCTCTTTGCCGGGGATATCCGGGATATAGATCTGCCGGATCTGATCCACAGGAATCGCCGAGGCGAGATATCCGCGGAGCTGAAAGCCAGCCGGGTCGGAATCCGTCAGCACGGCGATGCCGGTCCTGGCGGCAAGGGCGCGGATCATGGCGAGGCGCTCCTTATCGTTATAGATCCGGAAACCATCCAGCGCGAGGATATTCCCCTCCACCAGCTCAGAAAGCCGGATTTTATCGTATTTTCCCTCCACGATGAGGGTCTCTTTCAGTTTAAACGGTTTTTGTGACGGTTCCACCTTCAGCTCCCCCGCCCGGCCAGAAATAATCTGCCGACGGCCTCTTCCAAAACCGTCCGCGGGTCCGTACCGGTGCTTTTGATCTTTCTGTCGGCTGTGAGCAGGATATCCAGCATCCCGGAGAGCGCGGCCGCGCTGTAAAGAGAGCGATTCCGCATCGCGCGCTCGGCGATGAATTCCCGCCCCGCATAGGACTGCGGCCAGTCCTTCGCCATGTCGGATTTTGTCTTTCCGCCGACGGCGGCGCACCTTGCCCGGAACAGATCGACATAGGCGCCGGAGAGATTTGCCAGAATGGAGGAAGGCTCCTCCCCCATCGCGCAGAGCTCGTCGATCACAGCGAAGGCGCCGGCAAAATCGCCGCCTTTCACCCGGTCGGCAAGGTCATAGATCCGCGCATCCGGTGCCTCGCAGGTCACCTTTTCGAGGATCTCCTCCGTCACATTCCCGCCTTTTGCGTATTCGGCGGCCTTTTTAGCCTCGCCCCGCACGACGGCGCTGTCCGTTCCGCAGCGGGAGATAAGCGCATAGGAGATTTTTCGATCCATCGAGGCCCCGTGAGCTTCAGCCTCCGATTCCGCCAGCCGGCAGAGTTCGGCGGTCGTGTACGGCTCGCACAGGATGATGCCCCCGCCTTTTTTATCGATCAGTCTCCGGAAGGAGGCGTATTTTTCGAGCTTCTTTTTATCCTTTTTGGGCTCGGCATCTATGACGTTATAAAGAAAAACCGCCGTCGCGCCGTTTTCGGCACAGAGCTCGGTCACAAACTGCTCGAGCTTGCCGCGCTCAGTAGGGCTCAGCTTTTCGAGCGGCAGATCTTCCGCAAGGACGGGCGGCTGACGCTGGCCGACGGGACGCTGGC
>DAOTHJ010000002.1:0-9078 GCA_035447605.1 Oscillospiraceae bacterium
CCAAGAAGATCCGCGTCTTCACCTACCGTTCCAAAAAGTGCAGCAAGCGCTGCCTCGGTCACCGTCAGCCCTATACCAAGGTCGTCATTGGGGCGATCGAAGGCTGATTTCAGATGATCCGCGCGGAGTTTTGCTATCATAAAGGCCAGCCGGTCTCCTTCCGCATCAGCGGGCACGCCGGCTATGCCGAAAGCGGAAAAGATATCGTCTGTGCGGCGGTGAGCGCCTGCACCGAGATGGCGGTCAACGGCATCACGGAGATCGTGAAAACGAAATGCGGCGTCGAGGTCGGAGAAGACAGCGTCGAGCTGATTCTTCAAGAAAACGCAAGGCCGGCCGCATGGCATTTCGTCTCGGCCCTGCGGCTCGAGCTGCAGAATCTTTCACAGGACCACCCCGGCACAGTCAACCTAATAATTTCGGAGGTGTAAAACCATGATCAGAATCGGTATTCAGTTCTTTGCTCATAAAAAGGGAATGGGCTCCACCAAAAACGGCCGTGATTCCGAATCCAAGCGCCTCGGCGTCAAGAGAGCGGACGGCCAGTTCGTTCTTGCCGGCAACATTCTTGTTCGCCAGCGCGGCACCCACATTCATCCCGGCGAGAATGTCGGAAAAGGTTCCGACGACACCCTGTTTGCTTTGAAAGACGGCATCGTCCGTTTCGAGCGTCTCGGCGCAGACCGCAAGAAGGTCAGCATCTACCCGGACGAGCAGTAAGGTACACCGCGGGCGGGCTTCGAAGTTCGCCCGCGATTTTTTTCGGCTTTTGTTTGAATGTGCGGCAGCCGCCGCCTGAGTTTCGCCCGCGGAGAAATCCCGCGTGTGTATAGAAAGAAAGAGGTACCTTTTTGTTCGTAGATCTTGCAAAAATCAGAATCCGTGCGGGAAAAGGCGGCGACGGCGCCGTCGCATTCCACCGCGAAAAATTCGTCAATGCCGGCGGGCCGGACGGCGGCGACGGCGGAAAAGGCGGAAACGTCGTTTTCGCCGGCGACAGCAACCTTTCGAGTCTCGTCGATTTCAAATACCGCAAGCGCTATTTTGCCGAGGACGGCAAAAGCGGCTCGGGCAATAAGTGCTACGGAAAATCCGCGCCGGATCTCGTGATCCGCGTCCCCGTCGGCACCGTCGTCAAGGAGGCGGAGACCGGACGGATTCTGGCCGATATCTCCGACGACCGGCCGCAGATCGTGGCAAAGGGCGGCAAGGGCGGCTGGGGCAACGCGCATTTTGCGACCTCCACCCGCCAGATCCCGAATTTCGCGAAGGCAGGACTGCCCGGCGAAGAACGGGAGGTTACGCTGGAGCTCAAACTCCTCGCGGATGTGGGCTTGGTCGGCTTCCCGAATGTCGGAAAATCCACGCTGATCAGCGTCTGCTCCGCCGCGAAGCCGGAGATCGCGAGCTATCCGTTCACGACGCTCACGCCGGTGCTCGGTGTGGTCAAAACGGATAACGGCTCCTTTGTTATGGCGGATATCCCGGGCCTCATCGAAGGCGCCGCGGAGGGCGTCGGCCTCGGGCACGACTTTCTCCGCCACGTCGAGCGCTGCCGGCTGATTCTTCATATCGTCGACATTGCCGCCGAGGAAGGCCGCGATCCGGTCGAGGATTACAAGACCATCAACCGGGAGCTGGAACGCTTCAACCCGGAGCTTGCGAAGCGCCCGCAGATTCTCGCGCTCAACAAATGCGATGCCGCCATCCCCGAGATGATCGAGGAATTCGACAAATTCGCAAAGAGCGAGGGTCTGACCTATTACCTGATTTCCGCGGCCACCCGGCAGGGCGTCGACGAGCTGCTGAAGGCGCTTGAGGAGGCTCTCTCCAAGCTGCCGCCGGTGCTTCGCTATGAACCGGAGCCTGAGGCCCACCCGGAGATCACGGAAAAACAGGAGTTCACCGTCACGGTGGAGGACGGCGTCTACGTCGTGGATGCGCCGTGGCTTGCCCATACGCTCGGCTTCGTCGATCTGGACGATTACGAATCCATGCAGTATTTCCAGCGCGTGCTGCGTCTCTCCGGCATCATCGATAAGCTTGAAGAGATGGGCATTCAGGAGGGAGACACTGTCTCCGTGCTGGATATCGATTTTGAGTACGTCCGGTGATTCACGCCGATTTTCGGTGGCCTTGATTGTTCGCTTTTTTAAGGATTGATTTCCGATTTTTGTTTTATTGGGGGCTTGTCTTTGGAACGCAGCGCACTGACCAAACAGGAGGCGGGGATGCTCAACGGCTTGTCTCTGGCCTTTGTCGGAGACTCGGCCTACGAGATTTTTGTCCGCGAAAAGCTGCTTGAGCATGGTTCTTTGCCGGCGGGGAAGCTCCATGAACGCGCGGTGCTCATGGTCCGGGCGGAGACGCAGGCAAAGGTGTACGATCTGCTGGAGCCGATACTGGACGAAGACGAGCGGGGAATTCTGAAGCGCGGGCGAAACAGCGTCGTGGGGCGCATTCCCCATAATGCCACCGCCGCCGAGTACCGGAAGGCGACCGGCGTTGAGGCGTTGTTCGGCTGGCTCTGGCTTTCCGGAAACGAATCCCGCGCGCGGGATCTGTTTCAGGCATCGCTGGGAATCTTGAATGGGGAGGCCTTGGTGTGAGAAAGCGGGACGGAATTTTCTGGGATATTTGTGCAGAGATATTCGGTTCGCTTCTTTTTGCGTTGGGCGTGGATATTTTCACCGCGCCGAACAATATCGCGCCGGGCGGCGTCACCGGCATCGCCACGATGCTCAACGACCTGACCGGCCTGCCGATCGGCATCACGAGCCTCTTGCTCAACCTACCGCTGATTCTGCTCGGGTGGAAATTCCTCGGGAAGAAGTTTATCCATTCCACGCTGCGCACACTGCTGATCCTAACGACGCTGACGGATATGTTCGCCGTTTTTCTTCCGAAATACACCGGCAACATGCTGCTGGCGTCCATCTTCGGCGGGCTTCTGATCGGCGCGGGGCTGGGCGTCGTCTTTCAGCGGGGCTCCTCGACCGGCGGCTCGGATATCATCGGCCGGCTGCTGCTGCTCAGATATCCGCATATTCAGCTCGGCAAGATGCTGCTGTACGTTGATTTTGCCGTCATCCTCGCCGCAGGCTTTTATTTTGCCAGCATGGAGGCCGCCCTTTATGCCCTCGTCTCGGTCTATGCCGCGGAACGGGCGCTGGATACGGTGCTCTACGGCGACCGGCGCGGCGTGATCGCGTGGGCAGTCGTGCAGGATCCTGAGGCGGCGGCCCGGCGCATTATGGAAAAGACCGATCGGGGCGTCACCTTCCTGAGCGGGGAGGGCGGCTATACCGGCGGAGTTCGTCGGGTCATCATGTGCGCCATGCCGGAGAACCAGTTCCCGATTTTCAAAAAAGTCGTGAAGGAATGCGACCCAGCCGCCTTTATCATGTCCGCGCCCTCCAACGACATCATCGGCGAGGGTTTCCGTCCCATGCGGATCGAAGGCTGAGCGACGCCGGAACCGAGACGGTCGGGGGACTCGGCAGCGAGGGAATGCGATTGTTCGACACTCGGCCGGGCAGGCTCGCGGAGGTTTGCCTGACGGCGAAGAATCCCGTCGCCGACCCCCTGATTCATAATCATGAGCTTACCGCCATCCATATCCGCAACTTTGAGAATGCCACGGATTTTTCCGTCGCCGGCCGCGTGATGCGGATCCTCGCTATTTTTGCATCCCGGTTTTCGGTGCCCGGAAGTTTCCCGCCCGTCACAAAAATTTTGTGGAAACGGCGGGTATTTTCGGCTGGCCGGCATCCCGCGGGTTTTCTGAAAGCCCATATAAAATGCAGAACTTCGGCAAAAACGAATCCCGGCAAAAAAACAAAAGATTGCATAATATCTCCGCGTACGGGAAAAATGAGAACGAAAGCAGTGCTTTTAAAAGAATCACTCAGTAAAAGCGGCACTTTCTAATCTTTTCCGAAACGGAGATCTTTTTATGCTTTCCAACAATCAGAACTATTCCAGAGAGAACAGCTCTAACGGCAGCAGCCATCCTTCCCAGGGCCCGCAGAATCCGCAGAGCCCGCAGAAAGCGAACCAGCAGAGCCAGCAGAAACAGAACCAGCAGAAGGACTGCACAGAGCACCGCTGAGGAAACCGAAAGGATGAGCCCCGAGGGAGCATCCGACGGATTCCGTTCGCGGCCAAACGGCACCGGGGAATGCTTTTCCGCATTCCCCGGTATTTTTTCCGCCTTTTTTCCATAAGATGCCCGGAGAGAACCTACTTTCGGGAGGCGGTAGCATGAAAGAGATGGGGCAGGCCGAAGTGAGGCCCCATTGGGTAAAGATCGACGGCAGGGAGAAGCTCTCCGCCGCCGGAATCGTTTCGCTGGAGGGATTCGACGAGCGGGAGATCCATGCCGCGCTGCCGGATTCGATTCTGGTAATCGGCGGGAGAAACCTCAAGGTGACCAGTTTTTCCGCGGAGACGGGAGACCTTTCCGCGGAAGGGAAGATCGACTATCTGCGCTATTCCGGAAGGCTGCCGCGGCGGGCGGGTTTTCTGGCGAAGCTCTCGCGCTGAGGAGGCAGCATGTTCTTTTACGACGACATCAACGCGTTCCAGACGGAGCTCTTTTTTGAGGCGGTGCTGTTCGGTGCGGAGCTTGCCCTCTGCCGCAGCGCACAGGATCTTTTCCGCTTTCTGTTTCCGCCGGGAAAGCGCCGCCGCTTCTTTGGGGATGTGCTTTACTGCCTGGTCGCCGGATTCCTGTATTTTTCATTCCTGCTGGAATGCAACTACGGCCAGCCGCGGCTGTATCTCTATCTCGGCTCCGCGGCCGGATTTGCCGTATGGATGGAGACGGCAGGACGGCTCGTCTCGCTGGTCGGGCGGCTGATTGTCCGAATCCGGAGAGCGCTTTTCCGCCTGTTTGCACCGCCGCTGCGCAGGATGGCATCGTTTTTCCGGGGAATCGGCAGGAAAACGGCGGAAAAAGGGGCAAGCATGTTCAAAAAATCTTCAAAAAACCTGAAAAAACTATTGAAAAAGGAACGCAAAATAGTGTATAATCCAGTGTGTTTAGGTATCAGGAAATATGCGAAATTATTTTCCGCCGGCGGACGTGTGCGGGCGTTTACCGGAAAGGGAATGAAGGAGCGTCGTGGATTTGAAGCAGAAAGCCAAAGAGAAGAAGAACAGAAGTCTGTTTCTCCGGCTTGCGGTGATCGCATTCGGGGTGTATATCCTGTATGCCCTCGTGAGCTTTCAGGTAGACATCACCAAAAAACGCGCGGAGCTTGAGGCTGCCAAAGAGGAATATAACCGCCAGCAGATCGAGAACGAAGAGCTTCAGCGTACTTTGGATACCTACGGCACCAACGATTTCATCGAGAGCATGGCGCGGGACAAGCTCGGCTATGCCTATTCCGACGAGCATTTTTATGTCGATGTCTCCGGCACGGATTGAGGCGCACTTTTTAAGGAGTTTGAGAGGGAGCAAAAAAATCTATGCAGCTTGAGGTTGGCTCTGTTTTGGAGGGAAAAGTTTCCGGCATTACGAATTTCGGCGTTTTTGTCGATTTGTCCGGCGGCAAGACCGGCATGGTACATATCTCCGAAGTTGCGCACACGTATGTAAAAGACATCAAGGAATTCGTGACCATGCACCAGACGGTGAAAGTGAAGGTTCTCGGCATTTCGCCGGACGGCAAGATCAGCCTCTCTATGAAGCAGGCGGAGGAGCCTCCGGAGGATCAGCCGCAGCGCCCGTTCAGGGACCGTCCGCCGCGTCAGGACCGTTCACGTTCCGGCCCCGGAACCGACAGCTTTGAGTTCCGCCCGCGGAACCAGAATCAAAATCTGTCCTTTGAGGACATGATGAACCGCTATAAACAGTGCAGCGACGAAAAGATGGATGATCTCAAGGATGTCATCGAGAGCCGCAAAGGTTCCCAGAATCGCCGCACCAAGAATAAAAACCGCGGTTTCTATGACGATTGATCAGTAAGGCGAAGGGTATTGCTTCCGGCGATACCCTTTTTTGAAAGGGTGGGACTATGCTTTTCTACAATGCCCGGATTCACACGTCCGCGGGGCCAGAAATTGAAAACGGCTTCATCCTCGCGCGGGACGGGAAGATCCTCGACGTCGGGCCTTCGGACTTTCTGCCGAAGGAGGAGGACGCCGTCGATCTTCAGGGCGCGACGGTCTATCCGGGTTTTGTCGATGCCCATTCCCATATCGGCATGTGGGGGGACGGCAAGGGCCAGGATGCGGACGACGGCAACGAGGATACTGATCCCGCCACGCCGCAGCTCCGCGCCGTTGACGCCGTCAATCCGGCGGACCGGGCATTCCGGGAGGCGCTCGAGGCCGGCGTCACCACGGTCGTCACAGGGCCGGGCAGCGCCAACGCGGTCGCCGGGCAGATGCTCGCGCTCAAGACCTACGGCGCAACGATTGAGGATAGGATCATCCGCTGCCCGCTGGCGATGAAATTCGCCTTGGGCGAAAACCCGATCAATACATACCGCCAGCGCGGAGAGACGCCCGCCACCAGAATGGCTACCGCGGCCGTGATCCGCGAGCAACTGATGAAGGCCCGCCGCTACGCCGAGGACATGCAGGCGAGCGAGGAGGACGACGAAGTCGATCCGCCGGATTTCGACATGAAGGCCGAGTCTCTGCAAGAGGTGCTGGAAGGCACCGTGCAGGCCCATTTTCATGCACACCGGCAGGACGACATCTTCACGGCCGTCCGCATCGCCGAGGAGTTCCATCTGAACGCGGTCATCATCCACGGCACGGAGGGCTGGCTCGCCCCCGATCAGCTCGCCGCGAAGCACATCCCGGTCGTCGCGGGGCCGATGATCGGCACGCGCACGAAGCCGGAGCTTGCCAACATGGACGACTGCAATCCGGCGGAGCTCGCGGAAGCCGGTATCCCGGTTGCCATCTGCACGGATCATCCGGAGGTGCCGGAGCGCTTTCTCGCCCTGTCGGCGGGCATCGCCGTACGCGGCGGCATGAGCCGGGAGGACGCCCTCGCCGCCATCACGATCGTTCCGGCCGAGATCTGCGGCATCGCGGATCGGGTCGGTTCCATCGAGCCGGGTAAGGATGCGGATCTTGTCGTTTTTGATGACGATCCCTTCTCCGTCTATGCGGAGCCTGTCATGGTGGTCGCCGGCGGGGAGATTGTCGAAGAGTAGAAATTCTTTTTGAATATCGTCAAAAAACGGGTGCCGGAAAAAAATTCCGGCACCCGTTTCAGTTTCTTCCAGACCACAACAATATAAATATATCACTTCGGAATTCAAAGGTAAACACCCTTTTTTAAAATTCGTCGTCGAGCATAACAAAGGATTCACATTTTAGTAAAATTCGTGAATGGAATCACCTCGGGCCGATATGGTATAATGAAAGCGGTGGAAGAAAGGCGGTGGTCTTTTCGAAGCCGCCGTGTTCCGCCTAAAAAGGAGGCAGCATTATGAACATCAAGATCACTTCACGCAACACCGCGGTCCGGGACGAATTCAGAGAGCGCTGCGAAAAGAAGCTCAAAAAATTCGATCGCTTTTTCGGCGAGAACGCCGACGCCGTCGTCACCGTCTCCAACCAGAATGGCCGGGAGACGGTTGAGGTGACCATCACGTCCGGCGGTATGCTCTTCCGGGCAGAGAAAACGACCTCCGACCGGATGGATTCCCTGGAAGCGGTATCCGATGCGCTGACCAAACAGATCACCCGTAACAAGACCAGACTGGAGACAAAGTTCCACACAGGCACTTTCCAGCCGTCCTTTAACGACGAGGTCACGCCCGAGGATTACGGCGTCGTCAGGATCAAGCATTTCCCGCTCAAACCGATGAACGTACAGGAGGCCATCCTCCAGATGAACATGCTTGACCACAGCTTCTTCATGTTCCGCAACGAGGAGACCGACGAGATCAACGTCGTCTATCGCCGCAACGATGAGAATTACGGCCTGCTGGAGCCGGGTGATTGAACAAGTTTTTGGTTTCGGATCACCCGAAACGATTTTGCGGTTTGAAACAGATCCGCCGGGAGAAAAAGCGGGCGGGAGGTTCCCGATGCCCCGGCGATAAAAGTTCCATAAAATAAAAAAAGCGGACGAAAAGGCGCAAAGCCGGATCGTCCGCTGTTTTAATAGAATCTGTCCGAAAGGCCGCCGCACGGAAAAAAACCGCAGGCGCTTTTTCGTCAAATCTTTCGTTTTTTGAGAATCACGTCCACGGCCTCCGCGAAGCCGTAGCCGCCCTCGCCCTCTGTCACGAAAGACGGCAGGTGAGAAAAGGCGTGCTCAAACAGCCGGATGTTCGCCACGCCGCAGGAGAGCGGAAAATATTCAAACATCGGTTCGTCGTTGAGCGAATCGCCGAAATAGAGAACCTGCTGCTTGGGGTCCTCCACACCGAGAATTTCTTTAAAGAAGAGGAGCGCCATCTCGCGCTTATTGTAATTGCCGAACCAGGTGTCGACATGGACGGAGCTGATCTTGGCCTCCGCGCCGAGGGAACGGCAGATTTCCGCGATTTTTTCGGCGTCGGAGATCGGGAGCCGGGGCTCGTCCTCACAATAGTCGATCGCAAGCTCGTAGATCCCGGAAAATTGGTCCGAGCTCACCCTTGAGCCCGGAACGGCTTTGAGCACGGCGTCCGTGACCGCCTGAAGTCTCGTGCTCGCATCCTCGGCGACATTCGGGTGGAGCAGGGAGCGGAACTTTCCGCCGCTCAGATAAAAAGCGAAAGCGCCGTTTTCCCCTACGACCCCGGCAACCGGCCATTCACGGACGATCAGGCTGCACCAGCCGGCAGGCCTGCCCGTGACCGGCACAACGCCAAATCCCGCCTTATACAGGTCCCACATGGCACAGTAGGCCTCGGCGGTCAGTTTGCCTCCGTTGGTAACCGTGTCGTCAATATCGGTAAGAATAAAGCGGACGCCGGAAAGCGCCTCCGCCGAAATTTCAGAAAAAGGTTGCAAGACAATGCCCTCCCTTGGAATCATTCCCGTCAATTATAGCCGGCGCCCTGTTGCGTGTCAAGAAAGAATCTCCCGCCGCATAGGATTTCTTCGGAATCTGGTCTGGGG
>DAOTHJ010000002.1:9178-13579 GCA_035447605.1 Oscillospiraceae bacterium
ATCTCGATGGCCGGCCATGCCATCGGCCTGCACAGTTGGTCGCATAAATACGCGGACATCTATTCCTCCCTGGAGGCGTGGAAAACGGATATCGAGACGGAGCGGATCTGGATCGAATCAGTTACGGGAAAGACCCCAAAGGTTATCCGGCTGCCGGGGGGTGTGGCAAATTCCACCGCGACTCCGGCGCTGATGAAGCAGATCCTCGCCGAGATCGAGGCGGAGGATCTGACGCTCTGCGCATGGAACGTCGATGGCACCGACAGCGTCAATCAGTATATTTCCGCCTATGAGATCGTTCGGAGGGTGCTGACCGGCTCGAGAGGGAAGGACACGGTGGTCGTCCTCCTGCATGACTACGATACCCGCACGGCCACGGCGGCGGCGCTTCCCACGCTGATCGAAGCCTTCCGCAGCAGGGGGTATGAATTCCGCACCTTTGAATAGGGGAGGCGGACCCGGCCCAAGATAGGAGTTTCCGATAAAAAACCGCCCTCCCAAAAAGGGAGGGCGGTGATCGTTTCGGATCAATCAGTCGGAAACGTAGGGCAGGAAGGCGAGATGACGGGCGCGCTTGATGGCGACGGTCAGCTGTCTCTGATGACGGGCGCAGGTTCCGGTCACTCTTCTCGGAATGATCTTGCCTCTCTCAGAAAGGAATCTTCTGAGGCGCGGGACGTCTTTATAATCGATCTCTTCGATCTTGTCGGCGCAGAACGCGCAAACTCTTTTCTTAGGCCGGCGATTACGGTTGCCGGGTCTTTCCGGACGTTCGGGTCTATCCATGCTAATCCTCCTTATTGAATTCGTTACTCGATGCTCTGCAACTCAGAAGGGCAGATCGTCGTCTTCCACGACGGTAAAATCTTCGGCCTCACCGTTGGAGAACGCCACCGGGGCGGGATCCGCGACCGGCGGGGCGAAATCCGTGTGCGTATCGGGACGGCCGGACATGGAAGTTCCGCCGTCTTTTGTGCCGGGGACGAATTCCGCATTGTCGGCGACCACTTCGACGGATTTCCGTTTCTGGCCGCTCTTATCCTCCCAGTTTCTTGTCTGGAGGGTTCCCTCAATGATGATGGGTTTGCCTTTCTGAAAGTATTTGCAGATGAACTCCGCTGTGTTTCTCCAGGCGACGATGTCGATCCAATCGGTCTGACGCTCGGACGCTTTGGTGTACGGGCGGTCGACGGCGATGGTAAAGCTGCAAACGGAAATGCCGGTGCCGGTGGTGCGGAGTTCAGGATCGGCAGCGAGTCTTCCGAGCAATACGACTCTGTTCATTGCGACGCCTCCTTAGTTCTTGGCAACAATCAGCGAACGGATCACGCCATCGGTGATGTTGTAGTTGCGGTCGAGCTCAGCCGGGAACGAAGGGACGCTCGTGAAGTTGATCAACACGTAATATCCTTCGGTCTCATAGTTGATGGAGTAGGCGAGCTTGCGTTTGCCCCATTCCTCAACGCCGTCGACGGTACCGTTTTCGGCGATCAGGTTGGTGAACTTTTCCACAAGACCCGGGACAGCTTCCTCATCTTTGCAGCTGAAAACAATAACGGTTTCATAGCTTTGCATGAGTTTTGCCATTTGATTTGCACCTCCTTTTGGACTTTGGCCCCGGTGTTCCGGAGCAAGGATGTGTTCCCGCCCTCTATATAAGCGGGCAACGTTACAATTATAACAAGGGTGCCAATCCTTGTCAATCTTTTTCCGGCGTTTTTTACCGGGCGGGCACCTGGATTCAGGCCGCGCCGTACGAGGACGCGAATTCCATGAATTTTGTAAAATCAAAGAGCGGCGACGAGACAAGCATGTAAAAAGGCATATAGTAAATAACCGCGGTAACAAGGATGAACAGGATCACCAGAGCCACCGAGGTGCCGCCTTTGCGCAGGAGGCCGGCCTCGTACATGCCGCTCTCCGGATAGGCCTCTTTCAGAGAGTGGATTTTGGCGGTGGAGAAGTGGAAATAGTAGCGGTCGGCAAACACCAGCAGCCCGGCCTTGACGCACCAGAGAAGGATGCTGCCCACCATCGAAAGCGAGGAGAGAAGCTGATTACCCGGGATGCTGAAAACGGCTCCGGAGAGGGCACCGGCATTAATCAAGGCCTGCTGGAAATCGGCATAGGAAGCGGCCAGCGAGGGAAGATCGAGCAGAACCGTCAGCAGGAGCACGATGGCGCCGAGGCCGTACATTTTGCGGTAAAAAAGGTAAAGATAGCCGAACAGGAAGGCCGCGATGTTGAAGCTGTTGTGCCTGCCCTCCGAGAAGAGCTTGAACCGCGGCAGAAAATACCGCTGGTTTTTTCCGACGAAAGCGGCATACTCTTTCGCGTGGAAATCGCCGATGGGTTCCTCTTCGCTAAAGACGCGGACATTCGGCGGAAACGCCGCCGTACCGGGCGCTCCGGCCTCTCCCGCATAGGAACCGCCAAAAAAGGAAGGCTGTCCGGCGGAACTCGTTTGGCCGAATGTGGTGCCGCAGCTTGGGCAGAACTTGGCATCCGGCGCGACGGGCGCGCCGCAGTTCGGGCAGTAGGCGGTTTCGGCATCCTGAGGGACGACGGCATGGAAGGGCAGCTCCGGCTTCCATTCATAGGAGCCGTGGCGGCCTTGATAGGCGCAGGCACCGTGCTCTTTCCAGCAGGAGCGGTGATACGGCGTCCCGCAGTCGGGGCAGACAACGACGTCGTCGCCGGGCTGAAACTCTTTTTCGCAGTAGGGGCATTTCGAGCCGAGATAGCGATCCATAGAACTTCCTTTCGTAAAGGCAAAATTTATATCTAAAATTTATTATAACTTTCTGGAATTCAAAAGCAAACTTTTTTTGAAATATTAAGAATATCTTTGACTATTTTTCACAAATCATTTATAATTACTTTTATGCTGCGCGCTTGTATCCGCGCAAGTCTTTATCCGGAGGGGTCACCTTTTATGCTGGAACTCGAAGAACTTCGTCTGCGACTGCTTTCCCTGAAACCGCAGATCGACGATCTGGCCGATGCCCTCGGCATCGAAAAGATTAAGGGAGAACTGATCAAAATCGAAGAACAGACTGCTGAGAACGGTTTTTGGGATGATGTGGAGAATTCTCAGCAGGTGCTCAAGCGCCAGAGCCGCATGAAAGCCACTCTTGAGGATTATCAGCGGCTCGAAAACGCCTACGACGACGCGATGACGCTCATCGAAGTCGCGATGGAGGGCGACGATCAGGAACTGTATCAGGAGGCTCTTGCCGGAACGGACAAGCTGGAATCCGAGATGGACGCCCTGCGCCTCTCGACACTGCTCACCGGCGAATACGACGCCAACAACGCGATTCTGACGTTTCATGCCGGAGCCGGCGGCACCGAGGCACAGGATTGGTGCCAGATGTTATACCGCATGTATACCCGCTGGGCCGAGCGCCACAACTTTAAATACACCCTCGTCGACTGGCTCGACGGCGAGGAAGCCGGCCTCAAGAGCGCGACCGTCATGGTCGAGGGCGAGAACGCCTATGGCTTTCTGAAATCGGAAAACGGCGTTCACCGCCTCGTGCGCATCTCTCCGTTTGATGCCTCCGGCAGAAGACACACCTCCTTCGCTTCTCTGGAGGTTATGCCGGAGATCTCCGACGACAACGCCATCGAGATCAATGAAGAAGACATCAAAATGGAGGTCTACCGCGCCTCCGGAGCCGGCGGCCAGAAGGTCAACAAGACCTCTTCCGCCGTCCGCCTGATCCATATTCCGACCGGCATCGTCGTCTGCAGCCAGATTGAGCGCAGCCAGTATCAGAACCGCGCGGTCTGCATGCAGATGCTCAAATCCAAACTCATTGAGATCAAGGAGCGCGAGCACCTCGAGAAGATCGAGGACATCAAGGGCGTTCAGCAGCAGATCGCCTGGGGCAGCCAGATCCGCTCCTACGTCTTCATGCCGTATACGCTTGCCAAGGACCACCGCACGGGCTACGAGATGGGCAACATCTCCGACGTGATGGACGGCGATATCGACGGTTTCATCAATGCCTATCTGAAACAGATGTCCCGCGGCAAGTTCGAGGGCGCCGACGACGGCGATCTGGAATAAGCTCCCGCAAAGCACGCCGGAGCGCCTCTGAAAAAATTTAAGACAAAAAACAACGGACGATGGAAATTCCACCGTCCGTTTATTTTTAGAAAAAACTTTCAGCATCATCAGATGCGGTTTTGGGTACGGCGGAATTTCCCGGTGCGTATCAGCGGCACCGTTCCACAAGGTGTCGAGGGGAATTTTAGATACGACGAAGTTTTCCGACGCCTTGGCGGCCGCGCCGGCCTATAAGGCGCGGTAGGGGATTGTTTTGGTATTTTGGTTACGGCGGAATTTCCCGGTGCGTCAGCAGCGGCACCGTTCCACAAGGTGCCGCAGGGAAA
>DAOTHJ010000002.1:13679-23005 GCA_035447605.1 Oscillospiraceae bacterium
TATGCGTTAGTGTCTGTGCGCCTTGTTCGGGACGGTCTCCGGCGGCGGGAGAATCACTTTCTGGTAGGCGTCGCGAAGCAAATCGGCCTCATCGCCCGCGTCTTTGAGCGTGATCACGCCGCAGAACTGGAAACCGGCGTCCTCGAAGGTCTTTTTCATGGCGGCGTTCTGGCGGTGCGTGTCGGCGCGGATATTCCGGATTTCCCGCTGCTCGCAGAGTTTTTCGGCCATGGTGAGCAGGTTTCCGCCGAAGCCGAAGCCGTGCCAGTCCGGGTCAATGCCCAGACGGTGAACGACCGCATAAGGCTCGTCGTTGAGCCATTTCCCATCGATTTCCGCATAATCCGGCTCCGGCTCGAAGCCGATGCTCACGAAGCCGATCAGCAGATCTTCCTGACAGAGGACGAACAGGTGCCCGGCATCGAGATCGTCAAAGAATATATCCTCGGAGGGGTAGCTGCCGGTCCACTGGGGGATGCCGTTCTTTTCAAAATACCCGGTCTTGATTCTTGCAACGATGGGCATGATTTCATCAATATCCGCTTCTTTTGCGGGACGGATCATCATGGGAAAAGCCTCCTTCGCTTATTTGATCTGGCGGATGTCGGAGCCGTAGAAAAACAGCTTGGCATATTCTCCGAGAAGCCTGCTGGCGGTGCGTTCACCGTAGAGCCGCATCAGGTCGTTCTCGTCGCAGTTTGTGTTGATGATGGTCGGGCGGTGCTCAACCAGACGCTCGTTGATCAGGTTTCCGACGGCGGAGACGGTAAAGGACGTTGCAAATTCCGCGCCGAGGTCGTCGACAATCAGCAGGTCACAGCCGAGCAGGTTGTCGAGATAAGGCTCGCCGGAGCCGTCACGGGAGAAGTGCTCTTTCTCCAGCCGCGAGAGCATCGTCTGGGCGCTCTGGTAAACAACGCCGTAGCCTCTGGCGATCACGAGCTTCGCAATGGAGAGGGAGAGGTGCGTCTTGCCGAGGCCGGTTCTGCCGCTCATCAGCACGCTGGGGGAATCCGCTGTGAAATTTTCCGCATAATGAAGGCAGTTTTCAAACACCCGGCACATTTTTGAGTGGGCGACAACGCCGTCCGGGCCCTTTGTTTTCGGGTAATATTCAAGGCTGAAATTCTCAAAGGAGCAGTCGGCGGAACCGGAGTTTGCATCCAGTTCTTTCAGGGCCTCCGCCCGGCAGACTTCCTTGTAGCAGGAGCAGAGCGTGCCGTCCGGCTTTCTTCCGGTATCGTCGCAGATTGGGCAGAAGGGGCTGACATCCGTATAATCGGCAGAATAACCCGCGGCCATCAGCATCCGGCTGCGCTGGGCAAGCATGGATTCGCTGTGCTCACGGAGGCTGTCAATGGTCACGCCGAGATCCGCCTGGCCGCCGAGAGCCAGCTTCGTCATCGAGACCGCCCCGGAGCGGAGCGCGTCGTCGATCTGCCTCACTTCCGGCAGGGCGGCGTAGATTTCCTCTTTCCGGGCGGCGGCGGTGAGTCTGGCGGAACGTTTCCGGTCCTCCAGAACGGCGGCGGCCTTCAGGTAGACTTCCTGTGAATAGGACATGGCCCACACTCCTTTCCATCTTTGTCAAAAACAACGGGAAAATACGGGTTTGCCGAAAAATGGATCCTTCCGCACCGGCACACGAAATGCCGGGCCGGTTTACAATACCGGGTCCATCTCCCGGGCGCGCCGGCCGATCTCCACGGGGTCGAAAGAGGGCGCCTTGGCGGGCGGGGGACCGGGTTTCTTCTCGGTGGCGGCCTGTTCCGGCGTCATGATGCCCTTGGATTTCCAACTGGTCAAAATTTTATTTATGTATGGGAACGAAAAAGTGCCCTTGGCATCGACCATGCGCTCGTAGGCGGTTCGGATCAGCTCCGGGGAGAGCCCGAGCATCCGCCATTCCTCGGCGTATTCCTTTTCTTTCGCCGTCAGGCCGCGGGAGGAGATGCCGAGCACGGCTTTGATTTCGCCCTCCCAGCTCTTCCGCTCATTGAGCACGCGGATGCGCTCCTCGGCCTTTTCGAGGTTGTCGATGCCCGCATCCTGCCACTCGAGCGCCACTTTCTGGATATAGCGCAGGCTGAGGTGGCCGGCCGTCTTGCAGTATTCGACGACTGTGACGAGCACGTCGGGCGCGATGCCGGCCCATTCGAGCAGCCAGACGAGCGTCGCCGTGTCGGAGCTGGAAAATGCCTTGCCTAAGCGGGCTTCCGCCTCTTTTAAAACAAAGGCCGCGTCCGGATTCCGCTTGACGATGCAGGCCACTTCCAGCATGCTCGGCTTGATCTCCGGCGGCGGAGCAAACGCTTTTTCCGGCGCGGGAGTTTCGGCGGGGGCTTGTCCGGGTGCATTTGGTTCCGTGGTGGGAACCTGTCCCGTCCCGGAGGAAACGGAAAGGCCCGCGCTCTTCGGCAGGGAAGCGGTCTTTTCCTGGGAAACGCCGTCTTTTTCGAGCACGCCCTTTTCCACCCAGTAATCGAGCGCGTCGAGGACGTCCTCCGCGGTCATATTCAGCTCGCCGGCAATGGGGGAGAGATCCTCCGCACAGTTGCCGCGGCAGAGAAAGCACAGCAGCACGCGGAGTTGGGCCGCGCCGCTGAAGCGGAGGCCGTCCGCCGCCTTGGCCGGGACAAAAAACGCCCCTCCGGCGCACAGGGAAATGCGGTATGCCAAGCGGATGCCTCCTTTCCAAAAATGATTTTTGTGATTTCACAAACGCATCACGCTTGTGGGAATATCGGCCGTCGCCGCAGGCGAGCGCCGCAGGCGAGCGCCGCAGGCGGGCCTGAATAAAAAGGAAGAATTACTTTGCGGTTATTATACCAGAAAACGGGACGTCTTGCATCCCGTTTTGAGCCATTTTTGTAAAATGAGATAAAAAAACGGCATCCGCAAAACCGGAAACCGCTTTTTCCGCGCCGCCCGCCGGATTCGGGCAAAAGCTCGGAAAGCGGTGGCGTGGATCCTGTAAAAAAGAACGGAGTCTGAACGCAAATGGCGTCCAGACTCCGTTTGGTGGAGCGGGTTACGAGGTTTGAACTCGCTACCTCCACCTTGGCAAGGTGGCGCTCTGCCAAATGAGCTAAACCCGCATCGCATTTGCAATTATACCTACGGAGGGGAATTTTGTCAACACCGAAATCGGATTTTTTTGAAGGGATGTTTCGTTTCTTTTTTCCCGGGAATGCTTGCAATCGAACAAGCATGGTTGTATAATGGCAATGGTAAATTCTGACCGGGGGGGGGGCGAACGAGTGAAAGGCGATCTTCATTGCCACAGCTTTTATTCCGATGGTTCCGCGTCCGTCGATCAGGTCGTGCGCTTTGCCATGGCGGAAGGCCTTGATTTTATCTCGCTCACCGACCATGACACGATGGCCGGCGTCGAGCGGGCCGTCAATCTCGGCAAGCGCCTCGGTATCCGCGTCGTTCCGGGCCTCGAAGTCTCCACCGTGGATGGGGAGACCGGACGGAACGTCCATTTAATCTGCTATATGCCGAAGCGTCTGGATAACCTCGAAAAATTTGTTCAGAAGACGCTGGATTCCCGAAACGAAGCCGCCCGTCCGCTGGTGGAGGAGATCGGAAAGGTCTTCCCGATCACGTGGAAGGATGTCGTGGAGGCGGCCGGTCCCGCCAAATGTATTTTCCGTCAGCACATCATGCGCGCGCTGATGGAGCGTGGTTATTCCTTTGAAATCTTCGGCGATTTTTATCAGGAAGTTTTCAGCCGCATTCCTTACAGCGTTCAGTTCCCGGAGGTACGGGAGGCCGTTGAAGTGATCCGCGCCGCAGGAGGAATCGCCGCTATGGCGCATCCCAGCGCATATAGTTCCCTCGGGCTTGCCGAGGAACTCGCCCGCGACGGCAAAATTCAGGCAATCGAGCTTTCCCATCCGCGCAACACCGACGAGGATAAAAAGGAAATCGCCCGCATCGCCATGGAGTATGGCCTCGTGCCCATCGGCGGCAGCGATTACCATGGATTTTATACCAGCCATCCGCACCCGTTGGGTACCTGTACCACGCCGGGCGAATCGCTGGATGCCCTGCTTAAAGTCAGGGAACAATTAAACAAGTGACTTTGCATCCCGGGGCCTTTGTTCCGGGATGTTTTTGTTTATTTTCGGGACGATGTCCGCAGAAAGAAGGAGGGACCGGTATGTACGGCAACGACGACAGTGATATGAAGATCGCAGGGAACTTGGCACCGGAGGTCGACGAGAGCGAAGCTGCCGCCCGGCTCTACCATCACGAAAAAGAAAACGGAAACCTTGCCAAAGCGCAGGAAGTCGGCAGCGTGCTGGCCTCGGTCCTGCTCAAAACGGACGGCTTTTCCTGCTTCCGGAACTGGGAGGAGGATTTCGCCGCCAGAAGCCGCTGCATCCTGTTTGCCTTCGTCGCGGATCAGGCCATCGATACCTTTTTGCCGAACCATCTGATCCGTCAGTTTGCCGAGAGCCGGTTTTACGACGAGCTGCGGAGCAACGCGCCGTCCCTCTATGAATCCATCTCCCGGTCGGCGGCCTATTCCATGTATCTGCTGTGCAAACGCAGCGGGGACGGCCGCCGGATCGGCATCGGAAAGGTCTACGCCGAGGTTCTCCGTCATCCGGAGGACGTCGCCCTGGAGCAGGAGGGAGAGCTGCTCTACGAGAGTTTCTACAACATCTGCATCGAGCACCTCCGCCGCGTGGAGTTCGCAGCTTGAGCACGAAAAACAGACAAATCAATCCGAAAAAAGAACCGCGGGGTTCTTTCTTCGGATTTTTTGTTTTCCATTTCTTTGGAAATGAGAAGCGAATTTGAGCACGGACGAAAAAAACACCGCAAATTTAGAAAACATGAACAAAAAAGTAAAGAATGTACTTTACCTCATGAAAATGTCAACAACTTTTTCAACAAAATTGTTCGTTTTTGATGCTCAAAATTTTTGTTTTTCTCTTTACAATCCCAATAGGCGACGGTATAATGATACTGTGTTATGGTGTGGGGGTAGACTGCCCTTTTACCCATTTTCCACGCCAATGGAAGGAGAGAATTATGGCTGATCTTGATGAGATGACGATCCCGCGTTCCATACAGGAATATGTTCCAGGGAAGCAGGTCACGCTGGCTCACCGCATTTCGCGCCCGGACCGGATGATTTATAAAAAACTCGGTCTGACCGAGGAATTCACCGAGGCCATCGGAATCATCACCATCACTCCTGCCGAGAGCGCCATCATCGCCGCCGATATCTGCACAAAGGCCGCGAGAATCAAGCTCGGTTTTGTCGACCGTTTTTCCGGCGCCGTCGTCTTCGTCGGTGAGATCGGAGCCGTCGATGCCGCGCTTTCCGCCGTCCTTGAGCGCTTTGCGGAGATGCATTACGATATCGTAAAGCTCACGAGGACCTGATGATGGGCGAAGAAACCTCTGCGCCGCGCCGGATTATTCTCATGGGACGTTCCGGCTGCGGAAAAACCACTCTCCTCCAAGCAATTCACAACGAAGCCCTTGAATATCATAAAACGCAGGAGGTTATCGCCACTGCGGATTCGATCGATACGCCCGGAGAATACATCGACCGGCCGTTTTTCTGGAGAGGCGCCGTCACCGCCGCATGTGACGCGGACATCGTCTGTTTCTGTCAGGACTGTGTGGACAGTCTCTGCCGTTTGCCTCAGATGTTTTCTCTGACCTTTGCAAAACCGGTCATCGGGATTGTTACAAAAGCGGACAGCCCCGAAGGAGACATCGAAATGGCAAAAAATTATTTGAAAAATGCCGGCGCCAGGCATCTCGTTGTGACGAGCGCCGTAACCAGACAGGGCATCGACGAGCTGCTTCAACTGGTCAAAACCCTTGATCTCTGTGATTATTAGAATCCGGCGGCAATTTTGGGGAAAATATTGCACGGGCAATTCATATAGGAAGAAAAAGAGATACAGGAGGATTTTTGAGTCATGGGTAAAGATAAGATCATCAGCGTGGGCATTGATATTGGAACTTCGACAACACAGGTTATTTTCAGCCGCTTCACGATTGAGAATACTTCCGGCGAGTACATGGTTCCGCGTATCAGCATTACGGATAAGGAGATCGTTTATCAAAGCCCGATTTATACGACCCCTCTGCTCAACGAAAAGACCATCGATGAGGATGCCGTTCACAAAATCGTTGTTGACGAGTATCAGAAGGCCGGATTTGTTCCGGATGATGTTCAGACCGGCGCGGTGATCATCACGGGTGAGACCGCAAGAAAAGAGAACGCGAAAGGCGTTCTGAACTTCATGTCCGGCATGGCCGGCGATTTCGTGGTGGCGACCGCGGGCAATGACCTCGAGGGCGTCATCGCCGGAAGAGGCGCCGGAACCGCCGCCGCTTCTTTAAAAGAACATGTCGTAACCGCCAACTGCGATATCGGCGGAGGCACGTCCAACCTCGCCGTTTTTAAAGAAAATCACGCCGTCAGCACCGGATGCTTCGATATCGGCGGGCGGCTCGTCAAACTCGACAGCAACAATGTCGTGACCTATATTTCCGACCACCTCGGCAAGCTCTGTGCCAAGCACCATATCGACATTCAAATCGGTAAAAAGATTGATTATAAAGAATGCTATAAAGCCTGCATCCTGATGGCACAGGTTCTGGCTACGACCCTCGGCTTTGCGAAATATGATGAGGACGACCTCGCCATCATGGTCACCGATCATCCGCTGAGCACGACGGAAAAAATCCAGTTCGTGACCTTCTCCGGCGGCGTCGGCAACTGCATCTATCACGACCAGTCCGCGAAGGGCGACTTCGCTTTCAACGATATCGGCATCGTGCTCGCAAAAGCCATCAACGAAGTCTTTGCCCCGTTCAAGGATCGGATCCGCGAGCCGCTGGAGACCATCCGCGCCACCGTTATCGGCGCCGGCATGTATTCCACAGAGCTCTCCGGCTCCACGATTTCTTATACGCCGGACATCAAGCTCCCGATGAAGACCATCCCGATCATTAAGCTTGCTCCGTCGGATGAGCAGCTCTCCGCTGAAGAATTCGCGAAAAAGCTGATCCCGATGGTTCAGTGGTACAGCGATCCGGACGAGGGTCAGGAGCTCTGCGCGCTTGCCCTTGTCGGCGCAAACTGCCCGCTCTTTAAAGAAGTGGAGCGCTATGCCGACATGATTATCGCCGGCATGCAGCCGATCATCCAGAGCAAACAGCCGCTGATCGTGATCCTCCGCGAGGATATGGCAAAATGCCTCGGCCAGAATTTGATGGTCAAGCTCGGCAGAGAAAAGGACATGATCTGCATCGACAGCGTCGACGTCAATCAGGGGGATTATATCGACATCGGCGCGCCGCTGATGCGCGGAAGAATTCTCCCGGTCGTCGTCAAGACGCTGGTTTTCAACTGAGAATTCCGCGGCCGGGAAGGGAAAGAACGCCGTTTAAAGGAACTTCCCGGTACATATTAAATAAATGAATAATAAAAAGACGTAAAGTCGTTACCAAATAAGGTTTCAGGAAGGAGGAAACACCGTCTTCAATTCCGGCAAAAACCTGGCATTCAAATTCAACAAAGGAGTGAACATTTTTGATTCTGAAAAGCAAATTGTTCGGAAAAGTCTATGAGTTCAAAGATGTAAAAGATGTTCTCGGGAAAGCGAACGAACTGAAGTCCGGCGACCAGCTTGCTGGTGTCGCTGCCGAAACCGTTCAGGAGCGTATTGCTGCGAAGGCTTGCCTCGCCAACCTGACCGTTAAAGACATCTATGAGAACCCTGTTGCTCCGTACGAAAAAGACGAAGTAACCCGCTGCATCCAGGATGGCATCAATTTCAAAGCCTATGAAAGATGCAAAAACTGGACGATTGCTCAGCTCCGTGAATTCATCCTTGATGACCACACCACTACGGATCAGCTCCGTGACATCTCTGTCGGTCTTTCCGCAGAGGTTGCTTCTGCCGTCACCAAATTGATGTCTTCCATCGACCTGATGATCGGTGCTCAGAAACTGCCGGTTTACAAGACTTGCGTTACCACTTGCGGCTATCCGGATCGTCTTTCTTTCCGTCTGCAGCCGAACCATACCACCGATGATATCGATGCTATGAGAATCACCTACATGGAAGGTTTCTCCTACTGTGTCGGCGACGCTCTGTTCGGTATGAACCCGGTTGATGACACTGTCGGCAACGTCGACCGTGTTTTGAGAGATTATTGGGAGTTTGCCCGTAAATGGGAGATTCCGACCCAGGTTTGCTGCCTTGCCCATGTCACCACTCAGATGGCATGCATCAAAGACGGCGCTCCGGCCGACATGATCTTCCAGTCCATCGCTGGATCCGAGATCGCCAACGACGCTTTCGGTGTCAACATTGCCATGCTGGATGAGGCTGAGGATCTGATGCATCATCAGGGCACTGGCTCTGGCCCGGATGTTCTGTACTTTGAGACTGGTGAAGGCGCCGAGCTGTCTGCCGACGGCCATTGGGACGCTGACCAGTTGACGTTGGAAGCCCGCTGCTATGGTCTTGCTAAGAGATATCATCCGTATCTGGTCGACTCTGTTGTCGGCTTCATCGGACCGGAATATCTGTATGATGGCAAACAGGTTGCTCGTGCCGGTCTTGAAGACCACTTCATGGGCAAACTGCTCGGCATCTCTATGGGCTGCGACGCTTGCTACACCAACCATATGAAATGTGACCAGAACGACAACGAGAACCTTGAGATCCTGCTCGCTGCAGCCGGATGCAACTTCTTCATGTCTGTTCCGTGCGCTGATGACTGCATGCTGATGTATCAGTCTACTGGTTATCATGATGACCACGCGACTCGTCAGGCCGTTCACAAAAAGCCGCTTCCGGAATTCGAGAAATGGTGCCAGAAGATGGGCTTCCTTGAAGAAGACGGACTTACCCTTGGCCCGAACTCGGGCGATGCTTCCGTATTTCTTTGATTCTTGAGTTCCTGGTAGAATTTTTCTACCAAGCGAATACTATTTTATGACGGGAGGATTAACCGATAATGGTATCTGATGACAAACTGAAAGAGATTATTGCTCAGGTCGTCGGTGAGATGATGAAGGACGCCCCCGCAGCAAAGGCCCCCAAAGCCTGCAAAACTTGCTGCGCCGAGAACGTTTGTGATGATAGTCTCGAAGACCTCACAGCATACAAATTGAACGAGTGGTATCAGGTCCCGAATGCTCATAACGAGGCCGAATATCGCCGCCTGAAAATGCTGACCCCTGCTCGTTTGGGTGTATGGCATTGTGGCGCTCGTGAAATGACCAACACCATGCTCCGTTTCCGTGCGGACCATGCTGCTGCTCAGGACGC
>DAOTHJ010000002.1:23105-32371 GCA_035447605.1 Oscillospiraceae bacterium
AAGCAGAAAGCTTCCGGTCTGGATCTGAAGCTGTAAGTTCAGCGACGCAATTTTGCATTTTTGTGTGATGCACAAAGATTTTCTACTACCTTATATCTATGAAGGAGGTACATTTTCGTGATTTACGACGAATTAAGAACTACTGTACTGATGATCAAGGTTATCCCGAACGTTGCCCCTGACCTCCAGAAACAATGGAATATGCCGGAAGGCCATCGCTCTGTCGGCTTTTTCTCCACGGACTGCGATGATGTCGGCTACACCGCCGTTGATGAGGCCACCAAAAAGGCTGACGTCAAAGTCGTTCTTGCAAAATCCATGTACGGCGGCGCCCCGAACGCCACCCAGAAATATGCCGGTGAGTTCATTGGTGTCCTCTCTGGCCCGAACCCTGCTGAAGTCAAAGCCGGCCTGGCCGCTGCCTTCGATCTTATCAACGGCGATGCGACCTTCTATTCTGCCAACGATGACGACTCCACTGCTTACTATGCATTCACCATTTCCCGTACCGGCTCTTATCTGTCCGAGTGCGGTGGTGTTCCGGAAGGCACCCCGATCGCTTATCTGATCGCCCCGCCGATGGAAGCCCAGTATGGCATGGATGCCGCCCTCAAAGCTGCCGACGTCAGAATGTGCTGCTACTTCGAGCCGCCGTCTGAGACGAACTTCGGCGGTGGTTATCTTACTGGTACTCAGTCTGCCTGCAAAGCTGCCTGCGATGCATTTGCGGACGCGGTTATTTACTGCAACGCCAATCCTTTGAAATACTGATTGCCTCTTATATCTTAAAGGTATAAAAAACTACTAAAGATATCAGGAGGTGACGGATTATGAGTATAGGCGCACTGGGAATGCTGGAGACCTACGGCCTGATCGCCGCGATTGAAGGACTCGATTCAGCCCTGAAAGCCGCTAACGTCACCTTATCCGGATTCAAATACGTAACGGGAGGTTTTGTTACCTTCTTCGTTACCGGCGATGTCGGTGCATGCAAAGCCGCCATCGCAGCCGGCGAAGCTGCCGCGAATAAAGTGGGAAAGGTCATCTCTTCTCTGGTAATCCCGAGGCCCGCTGAGAGCACGACTCAAATCTCGTCTCTCACCGAGAGGCCCGGCGGAAGAAAGCGCTCGACTGGTATCCACCGTCGCGATTTCCCCGCCAAACCTCGCACCAAGTCGGAATCGGCCCCGAAGCCTGAACAACAATCCGTCCCGGAAGCTGCTCCAGTGAGCAAGGCTATCCCTGAGCCGGCAGTGGAAAAGGCTGATGCTCCGGCAATAAAACCGGAACCGAAAGCCGCTCCCGCCAGTGAACCGAAAAAAGCCAATGGGCCTAAAGCCAAAGCGGCCGCTTCGGAACGCGCCGGATATACCGAGGAAGCACTGAGGGAGATCAAAACAACCGATCTCCGCAAACTGGCCCGCGGTATCCCGAATATCCCGCTCACGCGGATTGAAATCAGAGACTCCAAGAAAGAGCCCTTAATCAAGGCCATTCTTGAAGCTCAAGAAAATAACAGGTAAAGGAGCGTAGACTATGCTGCAAGACCGCGACCTTCTCTCCATCCAGGAAGTCCGTGATAAAGTTGCAAAAGCTCGTGCAGCGTTTGCAACCATTCAGGAATTTTCCCAGGAACAGATTGACAGGATCGTCAAAGCAATGGCGGACGCTGCATATGCCCACGCGGAAGAGCTTGCCAAGATGGCCGTCGAAGAGACGGGTATGGGCAAATGGGAAGATAAGCTGGTCAAAAACCAGATTGCTTCCAAGACCCTGTATGAGCACATCAAGGATATGAAAACCGTTGGTGTCATCAACGAATATCCTGACAAGAAAATCTTCGAAGTGGCTGTGCCGGTCGGCGTCGTATGCGGACTAGTTCCCTGCACGAACCCGACTTCCACCACAATTTACAAATCCATGATTTGCATGAAATCTGCAAATCCGATCATTTTCAGCCCGCATCCAACCGCGAAAAACTGCATCGCGAAGGCTGCCGAGATCGTGAATGAAGCTGCGAAAAAAGCCGGCGCACCGGATAACATGATTCAGGTTATGGAGACCCTCCATATGGCGGGCACCCACGAACTGATGACCAATCCGGGCGTCAATATGATTCTCGCCACTGGTGGCAAGGATATGGTAAAAGCCGCATATTCTTCTGGTATCCCGGCTCTGGGTGTCGGACCTGGCGACGTCCCGGCGTTCATCGACCATACGGCTGATGTGCCGCTTGCTGTCAAGAGAGTTTTTGCTTCCAAGACGTTTGACTACGGCGTTATCTGCGCCTCTGAGCAGTCCATCGTTTCCGAGAACTGCATCAAGGATCAGGTACTGGCCGCCGTCAAAGCCGAAAAGGGCTATATCCTCAATGACGAGGAGTATGCGAAGGTTTGCAAGATCCTGACCAGAGGCCCGGGCAAGATCAATCCTGGCATCGTCGGACGTGCTGCGACCAAGATTGCCGACATGGCCGGCGTTGCGGTTCCCGCAGACACCAGAGTCCTTTGCTACCTGGAAAAAGGTGTCGGCAACGAGTATCCTTTCTCTCTTGAGAAACTTTCTCCCTGCCTTGGCATCTACTTCGAAGAGGATTGGCAGACCGCCTGCCAGCGCTGCATTCAGCTGCTGACCTTTGGCGGTGTTGGCCACACGCTGGTCATCCATTCTCAGGATGAAGAAGTGATTCGTCAGTTCGCGCTCAAGAAACCGGTATCCCGTCTGCTTGTCAACACTCCGTCCTCCCAGGGCGCTGTCGGCGGAACCACCAATCTGTTCCCGTCCTTCACCCTTGGCTGCGGCTCTGTTGGCGGCTCTGCGACGAGCGATAACGTTTCTCCGCTCAACCTCATCAACATTCGCCGCGTGGCCTATGGCACCAAGGATCCTTGGGACAACCAGCCGGCTGCCAGCTGTGAAAAAGAGGTCGATACTGACGCCATCGCGAAATTGGTGATTGCTGCCCTGAAAGAAATGTGATGCGTAAGATTTCCATTTCCATTACCAGTACGAACCATAAAAGGGGTTTGACCCCAATTTTCAAGGAGGTACTACACAATGACTGATAAACTTGCACTGGGCATGATCGAGACCAAAGGTCTTGTCGGCGCTATCGAAGCTGCCGATGCCATGGTCAAAGCTGCTAACGTCACCCTTATTGGCAAGGTCCATGTCGGCGGCGGACTTGTTACCGTATTTGTTCGCGGCGATGTCGGCGCGACCAAAGCTGCTGTTGATGCCGGCGCCGCTGCTGCGGATCGTGTTGGCGAACTCAAATCCGTTCATGTCATCCCGAGACCTCATGAAGAGCTCGAATACATCCTCCCGTCTATCGAGAAGTAAGCTTCTGAGAAGCTAAGGAGGACTTAAGATGACTGATAAACTCGCACTGGGCATGATTGAAACCATCGGCCTTGTCGCCGCCATTGAAGCGGCTGATGCCATGGTTAAAGCAGCCAATGTTACTCTCATCGGTAAAGTCCAGATCGGCGGAGGCTATGTGACCATTTTTGTTCGCGGCGATGTCGGCGCAACGAAAGCTGCTGTCGATGCCGGTGCTGCTGCGGCAGACCGCGTTGGCGAACTGAAATCCGTTCACGTGATCCCGAGACCTCACGAAGAGCTCGAGTTCATCCTTCCGCATCTTGAAAAGTAAGAGTACGGTTTGAATTTTAGAAGATGGGGGTGATTTAGGTGAAAGTCATTACCGAGATGGTCCTGCGCAATGAGCTGAAGGGCGATCATCCGGAGGTCTATTATGTACCGAAGGATAAGCTCCTTTCTCCGGCGGCCAAGGAATACCTAAATCAGCTCAAGATCAAGGTAGAATTTGGCGATCCACCGGCAGCCCCTGCGCAGTCAGCACCCAAAGCCTCTGCATCCGGTGTCAGCGACACTCCTGTCGGAGCGAAATACGTCGATGAAATCACCGGCGCATTCTACGTCTCTAAGCCGGAATACATGTGCCAGCTTTTCGGTAATCGATTGGTCTACAAAAATCATCCAAGGATCATTTTCCGCGGGAGAGTCGACAGCTTTACCAGCACCGTCGTTATGATGCAGGCTGCTATGGCTTCGGAGGGCTCCTCTCAGAAACTCATTGATGATCTCGGTGAAATCGGCAAAGTGCTCAACCGGATCATGTATTGTGAGGTTATGAATGAGGAGATGGACGTCACCAACATTTTGGGCCTGAGCCCGGATGAACTGCGCGCCCGTTCCCACAACCCACAGAAATATTTCAACGTCAAGCAGATGTTGCTTCCCAACTATACGATGGGATTCGACTATGCCAAGTTGAACATGCTTCGCGCCAAAGTACGCGAAGTGGAACTCGCCGCTATGGATGCATTTGTGGACGGCAAAAACGTCCAACAGCCTGAGATCATCAGGACACTCAACCGCCTGTCCAGCGCATTCCACATTATGATGTGCATGTATCTGGCAGGTGAATACAAGTAAGTAGGAGGAGACACATGGCAGTTGACGAAATAGTTGAGCAGGTTATCAACGCTGTGAAATCTGCGGGACTGATTCAGCTGGAGGTCTCCGCCAGACACGTTCATCTGGATCGTGCTGCGATTGACGCTCTCTTCGGGGAAGGCCATGAACTGACCCCGAAGAGAGAACTCAGCCAGCCCGGCCAGTATCTCGAGGAGGAGCGCGTTGACGTCATTGGCCCTGCCGGGGCTTTTCGGAATGTCGCCGTGCTCGGGCCCGCGAGAAAGAGCGTACAGGTTGAGGTCTCTTACAGCGACGCTTTCATCCTTGGAGTGACCCCCCCGATCAGACAGTCGGGTGACACCAAAGGCTCCGCCAGCATTACGCTCAAAGGGCCGAAAGGTGAGATCCAGCTCGACGAAGGCGTTATCGTAGCGCTTCGTCATATCCATATCACGCCGGAAGATGCGGAACTCATGGGCCTGACCGACGGTCAGATCGTTGCGGTGGAGGCCATGACCGACCGTTCCGTCATTTTTGACGATACGGTTGTCCGCGTTTCCCCGAAATTCCGCACCCGCATGCATGTGGATGTCGACGAGGGCTGTGCCGCACATGTTGCAGGCTTTACCCTTGGCAGAATCATCAAATAAGGACGTTGTTTTATGCTTGATCTTGAATCCATCGATGCGTATATGGCCCGCATCACGGAATCCGAGCGTGTGGTCAACAAGCCGGTTTCCGACAAGCTGAAAGTAGGCGTTGACTTGGGTACCGCGTACATTGTGCTCGTGGTGCTCGATGAGGAAAATAACCCCATTGCCTGTGAAAAGCAATTTGCACAGGTGCTCAAAGACGGTGTCATTGTCGACTATGGTGGAGCCGTTTCCATTGTCAGGCAACTGAAAAAGAAACTTGAGACACGCCTCGGACGCGAGCTTGAAGAAGCCGCGATCGCGATGCCTGCCGGAACGGAATCCAGCACAAGGACCCACAAGTACTGCGTGGAAGGTGCCGGCTTCGAGGTTACCAATATCCTTGATGAACCTACCGCAGCGAATTCCATCTATGGTATCACAGACGGAGCCGTCGTCGATATTGGCGGCGGAACTACGGGCGTCGCAATCTTCAAAGAGGGCCAGGTCGTCGCAACGTTTGACGAACCTACCGGAGGGACGCATTTGTCCCTTGTCCTCGCGGGGAATTACCATATTCCTTTTGAGGATGCGGAGAAGATTAAAATCGATCCCAGCCGTCACGCGGAGATTCTTCCGATCGTGAAGCCGGTAATCGAGAAGATGGCAACCATCGTCAAGAATTTCACGTCCGGGTACAACATCGATACCATCTATCTTTGCGGAGGTACTTGCTGCCTCACCGGCATGGAGAAAATCTTCCAGGATACAATTGGCATCCCTACCGTCAAGCCCGCAGACCCGTTCCTGGTTACACCCGCGGGTATAGCCATGAACTGCCTGGTCTAAAAATGGCCAGCGCGACCATATCTTTTCCAATGGCTTCATGCTTATATGTTCCCCTCCGGGAACAGGAAAAAGCTTGTTGAAAAAGAAGGTGATAGTTATGGATATGGATTTGTTAATAGAGCTGGCTGTCAAAGCTGTAAAAGCTTACCTCGAAAAAGAGGGCAGCATACCGCCTTCCATCGCGGAAGAACCCAAAAAGACCGCGCTGATCCTCACTGAAGATCACTGCGATCAGGTTTGCTCCCTTGAGAAAAATGACAGCGAACTGTGCAAAGTCACCTGCGCGCTGAAAGAAAACTACGAAGTGGACGTTGACTGCTTCGACACCGTTGTGCTCTACGACATGACAAACAGCAATTTGTTCAAAATCGCCAACGGCTGCACGGACAGCAAGTTCCTGGCCCTTGCTGCTGAAGCGATTCTGAAGGGCAAACGGGTTTTGATGGTAAAAGAGCAGGTTGAGATCCTTAAATATAAGGAAACTGCTCCGAAAGCGATTTACAATAATATCTACAAGAATCTCCAAATCCTGCTCGACAGCGGCGTCACTCTCGTTGGTGAGGATGACGTAAAAGCGGCGATCTGCGAAGGCGCCGCCGCACCGAAAGCAGGGGAACCGGCTAAGGCAGAAACTCCGGCTGCGGAGAAATCTGCGGATCCGGAGTCCGTCTACGAGATCAAGAAGCGTGTCGTTACGGAAAGAGACATCCGTGAGGCCATGGCGCAGCATTTCAGGAAGATCAAACTTCCTGAGCGCCCGGTCATCACGAGCCTTGCCCGCGATACGGCGAGAGATCTCGGCATAGAACTGATCTAATCGATCAGTACAACTGTAACGGAGGTATCCTATGAGAATAGGAGTCGTAATAGGCAGTGTCTGGGCGACCAGAAAGGAACCGAAGCTCGAGGGGCTTAAGATGATGGTTGTCAAACCACTCAACTATAAGCTCACCGGGAACGAAACTCGTGAACCTTACGTTGCGGCTGACGTTGTGGATGCCGGTATCGGCGACAAAGTTCTGCTGGTAACCGGGAACCCGGCGCGTTATGCCGTTGGGGACCCCCGCGTGCCTGTTGATGCCGCGATCGTTGGTGTTATCGATGACGTAGATATTCAGGATCAGTTGTGATCCTGAATCCAAAGCACCTTGAAAATTCCTGTTTCAGAAACTATTTCTCTTATGAGACAGGTATTCCGTCATTTTAGGGAACCTGACCGGAATGTCAGGGAATACATATCGTTTTTCTGCGGGCGTTGCGGCTAAGGCAGGAGTCTGCCTGAGAGCCCGCAGGGGGAAACCCTATGCGATGCAGCTGTTTTTTGCTGCTTCCCTGAGAGGAAAGTCAGCTGACGCCCTTTAATGAATATAGTTTGAGAAAACTAATTTTTTAGGAGGTCAGTATAATGGATTTTAGCGAATTAGCTGCTGCTTGGAATCCTGAGGTTTTTACCGAGACGTTTGGCAATTGGGTATCCAATCTTGCTATCAACACTGTCGTTGTCATGATCATGGCCATCTTCATGGTCGTGGGCGCCATTGACAGAATCTGCGGAAACAAACATGGCTATGGCACCGAGTGGGAAAACGGAATTAACGCGATGGGCGGTTTGGCCATGGCTATGGCCGGCGTCGTCGCCGTTGCTCCGCTGCTCGCCATGGTTCTGAAACCGATCATTGGACCGATCTATGGCCTTGTCGGCGCTGACCCGGCCATGTTCGCCACCACCCTGCTTGCCTGCGATATGGGCGGCTACCCGCTCGCCCTCCAGCTTGCTGAAACCGCTGAGGTTGGTCAGTATGCCGGTATCATCCTCGGAAGCATGATGGGCCCGACCATCGTTTTCACGATCCCGGTCGCCCTTGGCATCATCAACCCGCTTGATAGACCGTTCCTTGGCGCTGGTACTCTTGTCGGTATGGTCACCATCCCGATCGGCTGCGTCGTTGGCGGTCTTGTCATGAACACCACCCCGTATAAGATTGGCATTGGTACGATCCTTGTCAACGTCATCCCGGTTATCATCATCGCCGGCTTGATCGCCGTTGGCCTTTGGTTTGCTCCGGCCAAGATGATCTCTGGATTCAACGCTTTCGGCAACGGCGTCACGATTTTCATCACTGCTGTTACCGCTATCGCTATCTTTGAGTACAACACTGGCATCCGCTTCCCGCTCTTCGACACTATGGTCGATTACGACGGTGGTTCCCCGCTGGAAAGTGGTCTTCTCGTCTGCGGACAGATCGCGATTACCTTGGCTGGTGCTTATCCGATGGTTAAGTTCGTTTCTGATACCTTCGGCAAAGCCCTTGCTAAAGTCGGTACCGCCCTTGGCATGAACGCCGCCGGCGCCACCGGTATGGTCGCGAACCTCGCCAACAACATTGCAATGTTCAACATCCTTTCCGAGATGAACCCGCAGGGCAAACTGCTGAACTGCGCGTTCGCCGTCTCCGCCGCTTTCGTCTTCGGTGACCACCTTGGCTTCACTGGCGCGAACAGCCCTGAGATGATCTTCCCGATGATCGCCAGCAAACTTACCGCTGGTATCACCGCCCTGATCCTCGGCAAATGGATGGCTCCGGCCCTTCTGAAGAAGATCCCGGAAGAATCCATGAACCAGTAAGGTACTGATTTTTTTCCCGACAAAGTTGCGGTTGTAGGGAAAATGTGGGGCGCCTATTGCCGCGATAGGCGCTCCAATTAAAAAATCTTATACCAAAAATTTCTGAATATGAAAGGCGAAATCCAATGAATATCAGTGAAGAATTGATCAAAGAGATTGTCGCCAAAGTCTGCGAAAACCTCGATACTGAGAACAAAATGCCGTTTGAGCGCAAAATGCTCAGCAACGGAATGTTTACTGTGAAAACCGATACCGTCAAATGCGGACCGTTCCCGTTTGACATCGGTGATGCGCAGGACGGCACGTCTCTCTTGGATGTAGCCACCCTCGAAGAGACTCCGAGAATCAGCATCGGCGTTATGGAAATGGATCATTGCGAATTCCCGTGGACCCTGAACTACGATGAAGCTGAATATGTCATTGAAGGCAATCTGACCCTCAAAACCGCGAACGGCGACCTCGAGTCCCACGCGGGCGACATCAACTACATCCCGAAGGGCAGCCCGATTCATTTCTCCACTCCGGATCACTGCAGATTCATGTATGTCTGCTATCCGGCTGACTGGGCCAATCAATAATTTTTGGGGCAAGAAAAATGCCGTTCCGAAAGGAACGGCGTTTTTTTATCTGTATCCGCCGAACGGCGTTTTTTTATCTGTATCCGCCGAACGGCGTTTTTTTATCTATGCCCGCCGAACGGCGTTTTTTTATCTGTA
>DAOTHJ010000002.1:32471-90371 GCA_035447605.1 Oscillospiraceae bacterium
CCGCCGAACGGCGTTTTTTTATCTATGCCCGCCGAACGGCGTTTTTTTATCTGTATCCGCCGAACGGCGTTTTTTTATCTGCATCCGCCCAACGGCGCTTTTTCATGTCTTATGTAATCCGAAAAAATGCTTTGCCGGAAGGGGAGAGAACAAAGAGGAACGGTGACCTTTCACGTTTCAGGGAAACGATTTGCCGATATGGGAGATCCGGCAGCTCATACGGATAAAAGAGGCGACCCGCTTGCAATCAGTGGATGCGGGTGGTAAAATAACAGTATTGTTCATCCACCAAGGAGACGAAACCATGCCAGATTACCGTATCATTGACGCGCATACCCATATCTATCCGGAAAAAATCGCGGAGAAAGCCGCTGGTGCCATCGGAGACTTCTATCAGATCCCGATGCGCCATGCCGGAAGCAGCGAGGCGCTGCTCGAATCCGGTCGGCAGATCGGGGTCGAAAAATATCTGGTTTGCTCCGCGGCCACGGTCCCGCAGCAGGTGCCGACCATCAACGACTTCATCCTCAGCGAGTGCGAAAAGCACCCGGAGTTTCTCGGTTTCGGTACGATGCACCCGGCATATGGGGATATCGTCGGCGAAATTCAAAGAATCAAGGCGCTGGGGCTGCGTGGAATCAAGCTGCACCCGGATTTTCAGCAGTTTTATATCGACGACGACGCGGCCCTGCCGATGTATGAGGCCATCCGCGACAACGATATGTTCCTGCTGATCCATCTTGGCGACGATAAACGGCCCTATTCCGACCCGAAGCGCATGGCTTTCGTCATCGACAAGGTTCCGGGGCTCAAGGTCATCGGCGCGCATTTTGGTAGTTACGGCGTCTGGTGGGAGAACCTTGAAACCTACCGTCCGGGCACCATCGTCTTTGATATTTCGAGCTCCCTGTTTCGGCTCGACCGGAAGACGGCCTATCAGCTTTTTGACCGCTACGGGATCGAAAATTTCTTCTGGGGCACCGATTTCCCGATGTGGGATCACCGGGAGGAATTGGAGCGTTTCTTCACCCTCGGCCTTTCGGAGGAGGAGAACCGCATGGTCCTTTACGACAACTTTGCCCGGTACTTTGGGCTGGAATAGCCGGAAAACCGCATATTATTCCGGAAAAATTGAGAAAAAACGTCCGCGAAACGCTTGACACACGGACGTTTTTCCTATATAATAAACAAGGTTTCAAATTGTAAAGTAAATTACTTTACAAAAGGAGGTGCAGGCCATGGCGAAGGATATGAAGATCACGGTACTTTTTGATTTTTACGGGGATATTCTGACGGAAAAACAGCAGGATGTCATCGATTATTATTATAACGACGACCTTTCACTGGCAGAGATTTCTGAGCACCTTGGCATCACCCGCCAGGGAGTCCGCGATTCGATCAAGCGTGCGGAGGCAATTCTGCTTGATATGGAGGAGCGGCTCGGTCTGGTCAAGCGCTTTCGCGTGATCCAGAATGGTCTGGACCGGATCATCGGCGAGGCGAGGCAGATCGACAGCGAGAGTCTTCATGGCGCAACGATCCGGGATATCAACAAGCACACCGCGAAAATCGTCGAGATCGCGGAACATCTCAACGACTGACGGAGGCAGCGAATGGCATTTGAAGGATTATCCGAAAAGCTCAGCGCAGTATTCAAAAAGCTGAAGAATAAAGGCAAGCTCAATGAGGCCGACGTCAAGGCAGCGATGCGGGAAGTTCGTCTTGCGCTGCTTGAGGCCGATGTCAACTATAAGGTCGCGAAGGATTTCGTCGCGAAAGTGACGGAGCGCGCGGTCGGCGCCGAAGTGCTGGAGAGTTTGACACCCGCCCAGCATGTCATCAAGATCGTTCACGAGGAATTGATCGCTCTGATGGGCGACCAAAACGGTGCGAGAATCAATTTTTCAAGCAAGATCCCGACCATCATCATGATGGTGGGACTTCAGGGCTCCGGCAAAACCACCCATTCCGGCAAACTGGCCGTTTATTTTAAAAAGGGCGGAAAAAGACCGCTCCTGGTTGCCTGCGATGTTTACCGCCCGGCTGCGATCGAGCAGCTCCAGGTGGTCGGCAGACAGGCGGATGTCCCGGTCTTTGAGATGGGGCAGGGAGACCCGGTTGAGATTGCGAAGAAGGCCGTGGCCCACGCGAGGGATTACGGCAACGACGTCGTGATTCTCGATACGGCCGGCCGCCTGCACATTGACGAAAAGCTGATGGACGAGCTGCTCCGCCTCAAAGAGGAACTGCATCCGGAGGAGATTCTGCTCGTCGTCGATGCCATGACCGGACAGGATGCCGTCAACGTGGCCGCCACATTCGACGAGAAACTCGGTATCACCGGAACCATTCTGACGAAGCTCGACGGCGATACCAGAGGCGGCGCGGCGCTTTCGGTCCGCGAAGTCACCGGCAGGCCGATTAAATTCACCGGTACCGGCGAGAAGCTCACGGATCTCGAGCCGTTCCATCCGGATCGGATGGCCTCAAGAATCCTCGGCATGGGCGACGTGCTGACACTGATCGAAAAGGCCGAGGAGCAGTACGACGCGAAACAGGCCGAGCAGCTCGCAAAGAAACTCGGCGAAAACAGCTTCGGACTTGACGATCTGCTCGATCAGATGAAGCAGGTCCGCAAGATGGGTTCCTTTGAGCAACTTCTCTCCATGTTCCCGGGCGCGAAGAAAAAGATGACCGACGAAGAGACCGCCGAGGGCGAAAAACAGATCATCCGGACGGAGGCCATCATCAATTCCATGACATATCGGGAACGCCGGAAGCCCTCTCTGATCAACGCCGCCCGCAAGAAACGTATCGCGGCAGGCTCTGGCACAAAGGTGGAGGATGTCAACCGTCTCCTTCGGCAGTTCGAGCAGATGCAGAAGATGATGAAGCAGCTTTCCGGCAGCGGCAAACAGGGCCGGAAGATGCGTCAGGCGCTTTCGCAGATGCAGAGCGGCGGCGGAATGGGCGGAATGCCTCCGATAGGCGGCGGAATGCCCTTTTAACTCGTTTCACAGGCCATGGTGCCTTGAATAAATTTATGCATGCAATGTCATTTATAGGAGGAAAAACAAATGTCCGTCAAAATCAGACTGCGCCGCATGGGCGCTAAGAAGAGTCCTTTTTACCGCATTGTCGTCGCCGATTCTCGTTATCCGCGCGACGGCCGCTTCATCGAAGAACTTGGCTATTATGATCCTACCAAAGAGCCGTCCGTCATCAAGGTCGACGAAGAGAAAATCCGTCAGTGGATTTCCAGCGGCGCCCAGCCGACCGACACGGTCAAAGCTCTCCTGAAGATTGAAGGAGTTCTCTGATGTCCGAAATCAATATGGAAGAACTGCTTGCGACGATTGCCCGCGGGCTGGTCGAGGATAAGGATGCCGTCAGCGTCAGCGTTGACGAACAGCCGGATGAGGAAGGCAACGAGGTCTTTCACCTCCATGTTGCCGCCCCCGACATGGGCAGAGTGATCGGCCGTCAAGGCAAAATCGCCCGTGCCATCCGCACTTTGATGCGCACTGCCGCAAACCGCTGCGGCAAAAAGGCCGTCGTAACGATTGAATAAACCAATCGGAATGCCCCCATCTTAGGATGAGGGCATTCTGCAAAGAAGAAAAGGATTCAGAAACTATGCGAAAAGAATTTCTTGAAGTCGGAGAGATCGTCACGATTCACGGCGTCAGGGGTTATTTCCGCCTCTATCCGTGGTGCGACGACGGCGACCTTGACGATGCGAAATTCATGTATCTCAATCACGGAAACGTGAAGTACGAAGTTGAGGACGTCAAGGCGCATAAAAACGTCTATCTGGTCAAGTGGAAAGGGATCGATACGCCTGAGGAGGCCGTAAAACTCCGCGGGCAGACCGTCTATATGCACCGGAATGACATCCCGATGGCCGAGGGCGACTATTTTATTCAGGATTTGGAGGGTCTCTCCGTCGTGGATAAGGATGATCCCGGGCATTGTTTCGGGATTCTTTCGGAGGTTGCCCGGACCGGAGCAAACGATATCTACTGCGTAAAAGCGGAAGACGGCACCGAAACATGGATTCCGGCGATCCCGGAGGTCATCGACGAGGTGGATCTCACAAACGGCGTGCTTCGGATTTTTCCGATGAAAGGACTTTTTGGCGATGCGGATTGACATCATGACGCTGTTTCCGGAGATGTGTGAGGCAGTATTGGATACCAGCATTCTCGGCCGCGCAAGACGCGCCGGCCTTTTTGAAGTGCACTGCCACAACATCCGGGAGTACTCGAAGGAGAAGCATCAGAAGGTGGACGACGCCCCTTATGGCGGCGGAAGCGGCATGATTCTGCGTGCCGATCCGATCTTTCGGTGCTATGAGCATATCTGCGAAGAGCTGTGCTCAAAGCCGCATACCATTTATCTATCTCCCAAAGGGCCCGTGCTCACACAGCAAAAAGCGGTTGCGCTCTCCCAAAATTACGACAATATTCTGCTGATCTGTGGCCATTATGAGGGCGTGGATGAGCGCGTTTTGGAGGAGATTGTCGACGAGGAAATCTCGATCGGCGACTTTGTGATCACCGGCGGAGAGCTTGCGGCGCTCGTGCTCACCGATGCGGTCGCGAGGCTTTGCGACGGCGTACTCTCCGAAGACACCTGCTTTGAAGAGGAGAGCCACTACGCCGGCCTGCTCGAATACCCGCAGTACACAAGGCCGCAGGAATGGCATGATAAAGCGGTTCCTGAGGTGCTGCTTTCCGGAAATCACGAGGAGATTTCGGCGTGGCGGCGCCAAAAATCGCTGGAAATCACCGCCGAGAGAAGACCCGATATGCTGGGGGAAACACATAAAAAATAAGGGGACGGGAATGCTGTGACGGGAACCATCGTTAACGCCGTATCGATCATTTTGGGAGGACTTGCCGGCCTCCTGTTTCATAAAGGGATTCGCGAATCGCTCAAGGAAGCCGTTTTAAAAGCGGAGGGAATCGCCGTGCTCATCATTGGGCTCAACGGCGTGATTGCGAATATGTTCACCGCTGCGGAGGACGGCTCGCTCTCCGATTCCGGCGGCATGCTTCTCTTACTCTCGCTCGTTTTGGGTACTCTCTGCGGGGAGCTGCTGCGGATCGACGACCGGATGAACGCGCTCGGCGTCTTGGTTGAGCACCGCGTAAAGGCGGAGGGCTTTGCCGGGGGATTCGTCAACGCCTCCATCATCTTCTGCGTCGGCTCAATGGCGATCATCGGAGCGCTTAATGACGGCCTGACCGGGGACAGCAGCGTTCTGTATGTCAAAAGCGTACTGGATGGCATCACCGCCCTGATCCTCGCCTCCACAATGGGTGTGGGCGTACTGGGTGCGGCGGTTCCGGTGCTGATCTATCAGGGCGCGATCTCGCTGTTTGCATCGTCTCTTTCCGGATTTTTCGACAGCTTCCCGGAGCTGCTTCCACAGATTTCGATGGTCGGCTATACCATCGTATTATGCATCGGCATCAACTTTCTCTTTGGACCGAAGATCAAAACGGCCAACCTGATTCCGTCTATTTTCATCCCGGTGCTGGTTAACCTGTTGATGATGGTGAAAGGTTTGTGGCGATAATGCACAAACTCTGTCATCCGAGGCCGCTTCGGATAGGGGATTTCGGGAAAAATTTCTGCAATCCGTTGCATCTTTTCGGCGGGATGCTATAATATCTAAAAAGATATTTTTTTCAATATAAGGAGAAAGTATTATGTTTTCGAGCGAAGTAAAAGTTCAGAATCAGGTAGGCCTTCATGCCCGCCCCGCGACTTTCTTCATTCAGAAAGCCAACGAGTATAAATCCTCCATCTGGGTCGAAAAGGAAGAGCGCAGAGTCAATGCGAAATCCCTTCTGGGCGTATTGTCTCTTGGGATCGTCGGTGGCACCGAGATCAAGATTATTGCCGACGGCGCTGATGAGCAGGCCGCAGTGGAGGGCCTTGTCAAACTTGTTCAATCCGGTTTCTCTGACTGACCGATCATGAAAATCAGCGCCGCAGATAGCAATATTTGCGGCGTTTTTTCTTATTTATAGAAAAAAGGAGGCGCCCGGCCGATGGAGAATCCGCGTTTGCCGTACCTGAGAGAAAAAACGCATACCCTGCCGCTGGAACCGGGCGTCTATATCATGCATGAAAAGAGCGGAAAAGTCATCTATGTCGGCAAGGCGAAGAAGCTCAAAAACCGCGTCACCAGCTATTTCCGCAACGTGGAAAAGCTCCTGCCGAAGGTCTACAAGATGGTTGAGCACGTCTGGGATTTCGACTATATCGTCACGGACAGCGAATTTGAGGCGCTGGTCCTCGAGTGCTCCCTGATCAAACAGTACGCGCCGAAATACAACATCCTGCTCAAGGACGACAAGGGCTACAGCTACGTCAGAATCTCTCCCGGGCCGTACAGCCGGCTGACCGGCGTTCTGCAAAAGGCCGACGACGGCGCCACCTACCTCGGGCCGTATATGAGCTCGTTTGTCGTGCGGCAGACGGTTGCCGAGGCGAACAAGGCCTTCATGCTGCCGACCTGCAACAAGAAGTTTCCGCAGGAGTTCCGCAAGAGCCGGCCCTGCTTAAATTATTACATCAAGCAATGCATGGGCGTCTGCCGGGGCAGAATATCGGAAGGGGAATATGCCGAGACGCTGGATCAGGCGCTGGATTTCATCAAAGGCGGCAGCGCCTCCTCGATCGCGAAGCTGACCGAGCGGATGGAGGTCTGTGCGGAAAACGAGGAATACGAGCGCGCGGCCGTTCTGCGGGATAGAATCCACGCCATCGAGCGCATCACCGAGCGGCAGAAGGTCGTATTCTCCAAAGTGGAGGAGCAGGACGTTGTGGCGCTCGCCAAAAACGGCGAGGATACCTGCGCCGTTGTGCTCAAATTCCGCGGCGGCCGGCTGGTCGATAAAAACCTCTATACGATGAAGGAACTGGGGACGGATCCCGCTTCCGTCGCCGAATTCCTGCGCAGTTATTATCTCGAAAAAGAGGACGTCCCCCCGCAGGTGGTTCTTCACGAGGAATGTGAGGACCGGGAACTGCTGGCAAGATGGCTCTCCGAAAAGCGCGGCAAGAAGGTGACGATCACCGTGCCGCAGAAGGGCGACCAGAAAAAGATCGCCGACATGGCCTACAACAACGCGGCGGAGGAGCTTTCCCACAGCAGCGCGGTCACGAGCAAGGACGTCGCCGTTCTTGACGAGCTGGCCCGCCTGCTGGGCATGGAGAAGGCGCCGGAAGTCATCGAGGCCTACGATATTTCCAACTTCGGCTCGGAGACGGTCGTCGGCGGCATGGTCGTCTATGAAAACGCCCGCCCGAAGCGCAGCGACTACCGAAAATTCGCGATCAAGGAGGCTCAGGCGCCGGACGACTACGCCTGCATGGCCGAGATGATACGGCGGCGGTTCGAGCGATATTTTGCGGAGAAGGAGAGCGGGACGAGCTTTGGCCGGCTGCCGGATCTGATCCTGCTCGACGGCGGTAAAGGCCACGTCGGGGCTATCAAGCCGCTGCTGCGCGGCATGGGCATCGACGTGCCGGTCTTCGGTATGGTCAAGGACGACCGTCACCGCACCCGCGCGATTGCGGAGGACGGCGGCGAGATTGCCATTTCCGCGGTGCGAAGCGTGTTTTCTTTCGTCACCGCCGTTCAGGACGAGGTGCACCGCTACTCGGTCGGGTACAGCCGCGCGAAGCACAGCAAGACCTCCTTCGCCCTGTCGCTGACGAAGGTCAAGGGCATCGGCGAGAAGCGTGCGCGGGCCCTGATGCAGCATTTTAAAACCATTAAAGCAATGAAAGAGGCAACCGTGGAGGAGCTTGCCGCGGCGGAGGGTATGACGAAGCCCGTCGCGGAGGAACTGCACCGCTTCCTGAATGAGGAAGCCTGACCGGATTTTTCCCGGAGCGGTTCCTGAATCTTGACATTCCCCGGAAAACAAACGATAATAGGGAATACGGAGTGTGAGGATATGAGAGTAATTACCGGGCTGGCGAAAGGCAAACGCCTGACCGCGCCGGAAGGAAAGGATACCACCCGGCCGACGGCCGAAAAGGTCAAGGAGGGCGTATTTTCCGCCATCCAGTTTTTGCTGGAGGAAGCGGAGGTGCTCGATCTCTTTGCGGGCTCCGGCCAGCTTGGGATTGAGGCGATTTCCCGCGGCGCGAAGAAGGCCGTCTTTGTCGACAATGATAAAGAGGCCGTCGCCTGCATCAAGGAAAATCTCGCGAACTGCGGCTTTTCCGGGAAATCCTATGTCCATCAGACGGATGTGCAGAGCTATCTTGCCGGCGCGAGAGAGACGTTCGATATGGTCTTTCTCGATCCGCCCTATGCGGATGAGGCCGTTCCGACGCTTCTGCCGAAGGTGGAGCCTCTGGTGAAACCCGGCGGTATCGTCTTTTGCGAAATTTCCAAGCGCAACGACCTGCCGGAATCGGTGGAGGGTCTGCATTTTTATAAGGAATACCGCTACGGCCGGACGAAGGTCGTCCAGTACCGCAAAGAGTCCGGGATCTGACCGGCCGGGAAGGATTTTGAGGGCCCCGGAGGAGAGGCTCTCCCGGCAGGAGCCCCGGCGATCCTGAAATGCGAATAAGGGACGGATGCCCCAAAGGGAACCGGAGACGCGGGAAAAAAGCGTTTCCGTAACGAGGTGTCATATGAAAATTGCCGTCTGTCCGGGCAGCTTTGACCCGGTCACCTATGGGCATCTGGATATTGTCCGCCGTGCCGCGGCTCTGTTCGACGAGGTCATTGTTCTTGTGGTGACCAATCTGGACAAGCACTGCGTATTCACTGCGGAGGAGCGCTGCGACATGATCCGCCGGGTGATCGGGAATCTCCCGAACGTGAAGGTCGACAGCTACGGCGGCTTGCTTGCGGATTACTGCCGGAAGCACGACGCCGCCGCCATTGTAAAGGGCCTGCGCGCCGTATCGGATTTCGAGTATGAATTCCAGATGGCGCTCGCCAATAAAAAACTTTTGCCGGATGCGGATACCGTGTTTCTGACCACGAATGCGGAGAACATGTACCTGAGTTCGAGCCTTGTGCGGCAGATCGCCTCGCTCGGTGGAGATATTTCTCCGTTCGTACCGAAAGAGATCCGTGAGGAAATCCGGATCCGCCTGCAGGGGCAGGGAATTCAGGAAGAATAAACAGATGGAGGTCGTTTTATGAGTATCGAGGAAACTTTGGACCAGCTGGATGAACTGATTGACCGTTCCTGGTCGCTCCCGTTGACCGGCGGCAGATGTGTGGTTGACGCCGATAAAGTGCGCGAACTTCTGGACGAGATCCGTCTCAATATGCCTACGGAGATCCGTCAGGCGCAGTCCATCGTCGCGGACCGCACCGAGATCGTCAATGCCGCCAAAAAAGAGGCCGAGGCCATCATCGGCCGCGCTGAGAAGCGTGCTGCGAGCATGGTCGAGGAGGAGGAGATTGTCCGCCTCAGCAAATCCAAGGCGCAGGAGATCAGCCAGCAGGCGCAGCAGCAGAGCCGCGAAATGCGCCAGGCCGCCAAGGATTTCGTCGACAATATCCTCAAGAACACCGAAGAAACCCTGAACGGTGCCGTCGTGGAGGTCAGAAATACCCGTGCCGCCTTCCGTCAGGCGCAGCAGAAGCCACAGGCCCCCCAGGCCTGACAGGCTGAAGAACCCGCCATTTCAAAGAGCCATGCTCTTTTGAGCACGGAAGCGCCGTCTGCGCTTTTGATGCGGAAGGGCTTTTCTCCGGAGGCATCCGGAGCCGAAATATTCATGGAATCCAACACCGCAGCGGGGAATTCCCGTTTGCGGTGTTTTTTTGTTTGCCTGCCTGCCGGGTTCACAGCTCCTGCCACACCGAAAACAGCCTCAGAATTATGTAAAAACGGAGCCATAGGTCCGCCTGTTTCAGGCAAGCGGCCGGTTCCAAAGAGAGGCAAAACCGCCCGCCTGTATGTTTTATGGTTTTTACGATTCTAAGCTCCTGCCACACTGACGCCACAGGTTCCGTTTCCGGGGCCTGTTTTTTATCCCCTTTGCGGAGCGGGAAACCCGTTTTACGGACCGCGATGGGGAAAGAGAGTGTTCAGCCCGAAAAAGCCGGTATTTTACGCCCACTTTTTTCCCAAAAGGCTTGCAATTTCAGGCAAAGGCATTATAATATAACTTGTAATGGGAAACAGTGGGGAACTGTGGGTAATTTCCCCCAAAACTTTCACAAAATCGGAAGAGGGAGGGATGCCGGTGTTTATCGGAGAATACACATACAGCCTCGACGAAAAAGGCCGCGTCAGCATCCCCGCCAAACTCCGGGATGCGCTCGGCATCGATTTCATTCTGACCCGTGGGCTCGACGGCTGCGTGGCCGCCTATTCGCTGGAGGCGTGGGAATCGCTCTCCGCCAAGATCGCCGCTCTCCCGACCGCGAAGGCGCGGGATCTCAAGCGGTTCATGTTCGCAAGCGCCACGCAGGTCACGCCGGACAAGCAGGGCCGCGTGCTGATTTCATCCCCGCTCCGCAGCTATGCGGAACTCGAAAAGGATGTCTCCGTCATCGGCGCGAACGATCACGTCGAGATCTGGGATCGTGATAAATGGGAAGGCCGCCGTGACGCGCTGACCTCCGACTACATCGCGGACGCGATGGACGAGGTGGGCTTCTGATGGCACAGGAAGCATTCGGCCACATCCCGGTTCTGCTAAATGAAGTGTTGGAGCTTCTGAATATCCGGGAGGACGGCATCTACGTCGACGGAACGGTCGGCGGCGCGGGCCACGCCTCCGAGATTGCGAAGCGCCTCTCCACGGGCCGGCTGATCGGCCTCGATAAGGACCCCGACGCCGTCAAAGCCGCCTCCGAGCGACTTGCCCCATATCCGAATGCACAGGTGGTGCAGGCCGATTTTGCCGACATTCCGGCGGTGCTGGATCGCCTCGGCGTCGATGGCGTGGATGGCATTCTGCTGGATCTGGGGGTTTCCTCCCACCAATTTGACGATGCCGCCCGTGGCTTTTCCTATCACGCCGACGCGCCGCTCGACATGCGGATGAGCCAGAGCGGGATGACGGCGGCGGAGCTGGTCAACGGATATTCCGGCGCCGAGCTTGCAAAGATTCTTTACGACTACGGCGAGGAAAGGTTCACGCCGCGCATCGTAAACGCCATTCTGAAGGCGAGGGAACAGAAGCCCATAGAAACAACGGCCGAGCTCGCGGAGATCGTGAGCGGTGCCTATCCCGCCGCCGCAAGGCGCGGAGAGAGCGGGCATCCCGCCCGCAAGACCTTTCAGGCCATCCGCATCGCAGTGAACGGCGAGCTGGACTGTTTGGAGAAAGCCCTGGACGGCGCGTTTGACCGTCTGGGACCCGGAGGCAGATTCGCCATCATCACCTTCCATTCGCTCGAGGACCGCATGGTGAAGCAGCATTTTGCCGAGTATGCCAAAGGGTGCATCTGCCCGCCGGAATTTCCGGTCTGCGTATGCGGCCGGGTTCCGAGAGGAAAACTGATTACGAAAAAGCCCGTGGAAGCCGGAGAATCCGAACAGGACGAAAACCGGCGCAGCAGGAGCGCGAAGCTCCGCGTGATAGAAAAGCTCTGAAAAAGAGGAGGGTTTGTTTTGGCAGCAGAAGCAGCGTATGACCTCAATATCTTTGCCGGAAAATCCGCAGGGGAGACGGAGCAGGATCTCCGCAGAAGAACCTTGCGCCTTGTAAAGAACCGCCGCAAACCCCAACAACTTCTTTCTTATAAAACCATCGTGCTTGTCATCGCCGTGCTTGCGGCCTGCGTCACGATGATTTACAGCCGCGTGGTGCTCACGGAGCTCACCGAAGAGGCCAACGGCTATCAGGATAAGCTCACCGTGCTCAACGCCGAATATATCCGGCTGTCCGGGGAACTGGAGGCCGCCTCCTCGATCAAGACGCTTGAGGAGAGCGCCGAGAGCGACCTTGGCCTTTCCAAGATCGAATCAAGCCAGGTGCAGTATGTGAACCTGACTTCGGAGGATCGCATTGCGGTGGCCGACGAGAGAGGAATCGGCTGGCTCGGCACGCTTTGGGAGAGCGTCACCGAGCTGTTTGAGGCATACAATCCGTTCTGACTTAATACGATAAACAGTAGCGCCGTTTTGGCCGCTTCGCGGAAGACGGCGCTGTCTTCATAATTGGGGAGCGGATACCATCTCCGCTTTTTCCCCTCAATCGGGAGGAAACATGAACAAAGCGCCCACAGCCGTCACCAGAAAAAGGATCCTTGCCATTGCCGCCGCCGTCACACTGATCGGCTTCGGCAGCCTGATCTTTCGACTTTTCAACTTGCAGATTGTAAATGCCGAGGAATATCAGGCGCAGGCGGCAAAACAACAGCTCAAGGTCACCGAGCTCTCCGCCACGCGCGGCACCATCTATGACGCCAACGGCAATATCCTTGCCATCAGCTCCACGGCGTGGACGGTCTGCATTTCTCCGGTGGATATTTCCAATGATACGGAAAAGGAACTGATCGTCAGCGGTCTTTCCAATATGCTGGGGGTCAGCGCGGAATACGTCCGCGCCAAATGCGAGCGCAACACCTACTATGAGACGGTCAAAAAGAATATCGACCGTCCGCTGGCGGAGCAGGTCACCCAGTTTGCCGCGGATAACGGCATCGCCGCCATCTACCTTGAAGAGGACAACAAGCGCTACTACCCTTACGATAACTTTGCCTCCGACCTGCTCGGCTTTACGAACTCGGATAACTCCGGCGCTTACGGGATCGAATCCTACTACGACAAGGTTCTGAGCGGCACTTCCGGAAAAGTGGTTTCCGCCAAAAACGCATGGGGCACGGAGATGCCCTATGATTACGAAGAGATGTATGCCTCCGAGGACGGCAACAGCATCCAGCTGACCATCGACGAAGGCATCCAGCATTTTGTGGAAAAGAACCTGGAGATCGCCGTCAAGGAACACAGCGTCCAGAAGCGTGGCACCTGCATTGTGATGAACGCGAATACCGGCGCGGTTCTCGCCATGTCGACAAAAGGCGATTTCGACCCGAACAATCCGCTGGAGATCTCCGATGAGGCGCAGGCGGAGGTCGACAGCCAGACCACGGAGGAAGCCAAAACGGATGCCAGGGCCGAGGCCCAGTTCACCCAATGGGGCAATAAAGCGATCGCAGAAGCCTATGAGCCGGGATCCGTTTTCAAGATCATTACGCTCTCTGCCGCGCTCGATACGAATACCACCACTGTCAACGATACCTTCTTCTGCGGCGGATCCATTCAGGTGGCTGACCGCAGGATCTCCTGCTGGAAAACCGCGGGCCACGGCCAGCAGACGCTCGCCGAGGCGGTGCGGAATTCCTGCAACCCGGCCTTCATCACCATCGGCCTTCGTCTCGGGGTGGAAAACTTCTGCAAGTATTTTGCGGCATTCGGGCTGACGGAGGAGACCGGCATCGATCTGCCCGGCGAGGGCAGCGGCATCTTCTACGATCCCGATGCCATGACCGAGATCAACCTCGCCTCCTGCTCCTTTGGCCAGACGTTTAAAGTCACGCCGCTTCAGCTTGTCACGGCGGTCTGCGCGGCGGTCAACGGCGGCTATCTGTATCAGCCCTATGTCGTCTCGGAGGTCCTCTCCTCCGACGGCACCGTGATCTCCGAGACCGAGCCGACGCTGGTGCGGCAGGTCATCTCCGAAAAAACTTCGGCCACGGTCCGAGAGCTGCTCGCCGGCGTCGTCGAAGAGGGCTCCGGCCGCTCGGCAAAAGTCCCCGGCTACCGCATCGGCGGCAAGACCGGCACCTCCGAAAAGCTTGACCAGAAGGCGGTAGACGGCGTTGAAAGATATGTCTCCTCCTTCCTTGCGGTTGCGCCGATCGACGATCCGCAGATCGTCATTCTGATGCTTCTGGATGAGGCGCAGATGGAAAACCCGTATGGTTCCGTCGTGGCGGCGCCTGTCGTCGGCGCGATGCTCGCGGATATCCTGCCCTATATGGGCATCGAGCCGGTCTATACCGAGGAAGAGCTCGCGCTCATGGACGGCACAATCCCGTATGTGGAAGAATCCATCGTCCATGACGCGATGAATACCCTCCGTCAAAAGGGTTACAGCTGCTCCGTCGTCGGCGAAGGAACCACGGTCATCAAACAGGTTCCGGAGGCCGGAGCAAAGATGGATGCGGGCGGTACGGTTTATCTCTACACGGAAGAAAGCGTGATCCCGGGGCAGGTCGAAGTTCCGGATGTTCTCGGGATGAGCGTCACGGATGTCAATAACGCCATCGTCGGCGCCGGCCTCAAGCTGAAGCTCACCGGTGTCAGCGAGACGGCCCTCAATCAGGTCGCCTACTCCCAGTTCCCGGAGGCCGGAACGCTCGTCTATCCGGACAGCGTCGTGGAGGTGGCCTTCACCGTCGGCACGGCCGGCGAAGAAAACTCCGAAGCAGATTAATTGAGATCGTTGGAGGTGATCCCTTGCTTTTATCCGAATTGCTGAGGGACGTAAATTATACGGGAACGATTCAGGACGTGGAAGTCAAAGCGGTTACCTGCGATTCCAGACTGGTGGAGCCCGGCTCCGTCTTCGTCTGCATCAAGGGCGGCGCCGTGGATGGGCACGAATATGCCCGCGCCGCAAAACGCCTTGGCGCCAGCTGGATCATCGCCGAGCGGGACACCGGCCTTGCGAATCAAGTGCTGGTGGAGGATGCCCGCGCGGCCTATGCCGTCTGTTGCGCCAATATTAACGGCCGTCCGGCGGATAAGCTCCGGCTCATCGGCGTCACCGGCACCAACGGCAAGACGACCATCACCTATCTCATTAAGCATATTCTCGAATCCGCCGGCAAAAAGACCGGACTCATCGGCACGATCCATAATGAAATCGGCGACATGGAGCTGCCGGCAAAGCATACCACGCCGGATCCCGCCGAGCTGCATATTCTGTTCCGCCGCATGGTGGAGGCCGGCTGCGAGTACTGCGTGATGGAGGTCTCCTCCCACGCGCTTGACCAGCACCGGGTGGAGGGCTGCCGTTTCGAGACGGCCATTTTTACCAATCTGACGCAGGATCATCTGGATTATCACGGTACGATGGAAAATTATTTTGCCGCCAAAAGCCTGCTCTTTGGCCTCTGCGACAAGGCCGTCGTCTGCATCGACGACGAATATGGCAGAAGGCTTGCCGCCTCCGTGCAGTGCCCGGTTACAACCGTCTCGATTCATAGCGACGAGGCGGATTTCACCGCCCATGAGATTCATCTCTCCGCCACCGGCTGCAAGTATATGCTGGTCGGAAACGGGCTCATCGGCCGGATCAGCTTCGCCATGCCGGGCGATTTTTCCGTCATGAATTCCATGATGGCCGCCTGTGCCGCGCTGAACGCCGGGATTCCCTTCGATCAGACGGTGGAGGCGCTCAACAGCAGCGCGGGCGTCAGCGGCCGCGCGGAGGTGATTCCCACCGGGCGGGATTTCACCGTGATCTGCGACTACGCCCACGATCCGGACGCGCTCGAAAAAATTCTTGAATCCATTTGTGCCTATAAAGGAGAGAGCCGGCTCGTCACCCTGTTTGGCTGCGCGGGCCAGCGCGACAAGACAAAGCGCCCCAAAATGGCAAAAATCGTCGCCGATCACTCGGATTTCTTCATCCTGACAAGCGACAATCCGCGCAATGAGTCGCCGCAGGAGATTATCGACGAGGCGCTCGAGGGCCTTAAAGATACCCAAACGCCGTATTATGTGGAGCCGGACCGTTATAAGGCTATCAAATGGGCCTTGGAAAATTCGCGTCCGGGTGATATTCTATTATTGGCCGGGAAGGGCCACGAGGATTATCAGGTGCTCGATTACGGCACCATCTATTTCGACGAGCGGGTCGTCGTGAAGGATCTGCTTGCGAAAATGGATTCCGAAGGGTTTATCGGAGCCGCAAAGCCCGCGGACGCCGGAAACTCCGAAGGCGCCTCCGAGAGCGGAAGAACGGCCGCCCCGGTAGAATCCGAAGATTCCGCAAAACCCGCCGATTCTGAAAAATAAGGAAGGGGAGACCGGTATGCTTCCGCTGAAGCTCAGAGAGATCGCCGCCGCCGCGCATGCGGAATGTAAGACGGAGATCCCGGATATCGAGATTACCGATATCTGTACCGATTCCCGGGATGTGCAGCCCGGTTCCCTGTTTGTCGCGCTCTGCGGCAAGCAATTCGACGGCCACGCCTTCGTGAAAAAAGCCATGGAGAACGGGGCCGCCTTTGCCGTTGTGCAAAACGAGGGCGATTACGGCACCGACCGGCTTCTGTATGTCAAAACGACCCGGCAGGCGTTTCTCGATATCGCGGGGCTGCACCGGAGCCGTTTTCATCCGAAAGTCATCGCCGTGACCGGCAGCGTCGGCAAAACCACGACGCGCGAGATGGTCGCCGCGGTCGTCAAAAGCAAATATAAAACGCTCAAAACGGAAAACAATCTGAATAACGAGGTCGGCGTACCCAAGACGCTCCTGGAGCTCGACGAGAGCTACGAGGCCATGGTGCTCGAATTCGGCATGGTCTGGCCGGGGGAGATCCGCGAACTGACCGTTCCGGCCAAACCGGATGTCGCCGTCGTCACCTGCATCGGCGCCTGCCATATTGAGAATCTCGGCTCGCGGGAGAATATCCTCAAAGCAAAGCTTGAGATTCTGGAAGGGCTCCGTCCGGGCGGCACGTTGCTACTCAACCAGGACAACGACCTGCTGCGGGGGCTCTCTTTCCCGCAGTTCCATACGATTTTCTATTCCACGGAAGATCCTGCTGCCGATATTTTTGCGGAGGGGATCGTCCCCTCCGAGAACAGCACTTCGTTCACCATTGTGGCAAAGGAGGGCCGCTTTCCCGCAGTTATCCCGTGCATCGGCATCCACAACGTCAGCAATGCGCTGGCAGGATGGGCCGCCGGAGTCGCCGTAGGCGTCGAGCCGGAACGTGCGGCGGCGGCGCTTGCGGAGTTTCAGGCGACCGGCATGCGCCAGAAGATGATTGACTGGAAGGATATCCGTATCGTCGAGGACTGCTACAACGCGAATCCGGAGTCCGTCCGGGCCGCGATGAAGACCTTATCGGAGATGCCGTGCCGCGGGCGGAAGATCGCCGTGCTGGGCGACATGCTCGAGCTCGGCGCGGTGGCGGAGCGCTGCCATCTCGAAGCCGGAAGGGAAGCCGCCGCCGCTGCGGATCTGCTTTTCTGCCAGGGGCCGCTCGCTGAACTGATTGCGCAGGGCGCAAGGGAAGCGGGCATGGCGGAAGTATATTATGAAAAAGAAAAAGAGCCGCTGGCCGTTCTTCTCCGGGAAAAAGCCCGCCCCGGCGACGTGATTTGGATGAAGGCCAGCCGCGGCATGAAATTCGAGGACATCACCGAGCTCCTCACCATGGAAGACTGAAGAAACTGATCGGGGGAATCCATCATGCAGACAGCGCTGATTGCGTTTATCGCCTTTATCGTTACGGCCGTTTCCGGGAGATGGCTCATCCCGTTGCTTCATAAACTCAATTTTGGCCAGACCATTCTGGACATCGGGCCGAGCTGGCACAAAAATAAAGAGGGCACGCCCACGATGGGCGGCCTGATGTTTATCATGGGCACGGCGCTCGCCTGTATCGCCGGATTTTTTCTGATTAAGGATGCCGGCTCGGCGGAAAAGGTCCGCTTTTCCGCGGGGCTGCTGATGGCGCTGGGATTTGCGTTTCTCGGCTTCATGGATGACTACATCAAGGTGGTCAAAAAGCGCAACCTCGGTCTCTCTGCCGGGCAGAAGCTCGCGGGGCAGATTCTGCTCGCCGCGGCGTACCTTGTGGGGCTCTATCTGACCGGCACGCTTTCCACGACCGTTCCAATCCCGTTTCTCGGGCAGATCAACCTCGGCGTTTTCTACTATCCCTTTGCGGTCTTTGTGATCGTAGGCGCCGTCAACGCGGTCAACCTGACCGACGGCATCGACGGCCTGTGCAGCGCGGTGACCTTCGTCAGCGCCTGCGGATTTATGGTGATGAGCACTCTGCTCTCCTATACCGGCGTCAATTATATGGCGGCGGCCCTCGCGGGCGGCTGTATCGGCTTCCTTTTCTGGAACCACCACCCGGCGAAAGTCTTTATGGGCGATACCGGCTCCCTGTTTCTCGGAGGCATGATCTCGGCGCTGGCCTTCGGCATCAACAATCCGGTGATCCTGATTTTTGCCGGCATCGTCTATGTGCTGGAGACGCTCTCCGATATTCTTCAGATCGCCCATTATAAGAGGACCCACCGGCGTATCTTCAAAATGGCGCCGATTCACCACCATTTTGAAATGTGCGGATGGAGCGAATGGAAAATCGTCATCGTGTTCTCCATCGTACAGCTTCTTGGAGCGGCGGTCTCGATTCTCGCAATAAAAGCGCTCTGATTCTGAGATATACGGAAAGGCGACTATGAAACCGATCACCATTGATTTACAGAGTTTTATCCCCGTCGCGGCGGCAAAGGAAAAGCTCTTTGTGCGCAAAAAGCAGCGCGGTCCGATCGATGCAACCTTTTTGATTTTAGTTCTGATCTTGCTGACCTTCGGTCTCGTGATGCTCTTTTCGGCGAGCTATGCCTATGCCTACTACAATGACGGCGACAGCTTCTACTACATCAAGCGTCAGCTTTTCTTTGCGATTATCGGCATTGTGGCGATGCTGTTTATCGGCACCAGCATCAATTTTAGAATTTTACAGAAATATTCCCTGCTGCTTTTTGCCGTTTCAATCTTTCTTCTGGTTGCGGTGCTGTTTGTCCGGGACCAGTCCGGATTTTCCCGCTGGCTTTATATAGGCCACTATGGCTTTCAGCCATCCGAGATCGCAAAATTCGCCATCATTGTGCTGTTTGCGCATTTTGCCGCGCAGAACGCCGATAAAATGAAGACCTTCCAGTACGGGGTTCTTCCGTTCGGCATCTGCCTCGGCCTCGTCGCGGTGCTGATGATTCTGGAGCCGCACGTCTCTGGCACGATTCTGATCGGCCTGCTCGGCATGATGATGATGTGGTTCGGCGGCACCAACTGGCGCTGGTTTGCGCTGATCGCGGGCGTGGGTTTTGCGGCCGTCGCAGTCGTCGTCTTCACGCCGAACCTGCTGGATTATGCCCAGACCCGCGTTGAGATGTGGCAGGATCCGTATCTGGATTACTCCGGAAGCGGCTACCAGACCATCCAGTCCTTGATCGCCATCGGTTCCGGCGGCCTCTGGGGAACGGGGCTCGGCAACTCGAAACAGAAATACTTATATATCCCGGAGCCGCAGAACGACTTCATTTTCGCCGTCGTCTGCGAGGAACTGGGCTTTATCGGCGCGACGATCATCGTGATCCTGTTTGCGCTGCTGGTCTGGCGAGGCTTCATTATCGCGGTGCGTTCCACCGACCGCTTCGGTTCGCTGCTGGCGGCGGGCTGCACCTTCCACGTCGGCATTCAGGCGGCGCTCAACATCGCCGTCGTCACCAACTCCATCCCGAATACCGGCATCTCGCTGCCGTTCTTTTCCTCGGGAGGCACGGCGCTGCTGATGCTCCTTGGTGAGATGGGCGTGATCCTGTCCGTCTCCCGCACCTCCACGCTGGAGAAGCAGTGACGCGATCCTTAAAAAGAAATCACAAAGGCGGCAGATCCGCCTTTTTTGAAAAAAGAAAGTTGACATTCCGGCCGGAAGGATGGTAGGATAGCCCCATATTGTGAGGAGTGTTCCTGCCCGCCCGGAACGCCTGCGAAGGCCTTTCCCAGCCGGGGGGGTATTTTCCGGAGAGCGGCATCTGTCGGATTGGAAAGAACGCCGCTCCCAAAAACAGTCGGGCCGCGGCCATGCGCCGCTGCTTATAAAAGGAGTCTGCCATGAAGATTCTGTTTGCCTGCGGGGGTACCGCCGGACATATCAATCCGGCCATTGCCGTCGCAAACCGTTTCAAAAATCTTTACCCGGATGCGGAGATCCTGTTTGCCGGCAATCCGAGCGGCATGGAGGCCGGCATCGTGCAGAAGGCCGGCTACAAATTTGCGCCGATCCGGGTGCTTGGAATTCAGCGGCAGATTAATCTGCGCAACTTCAAAAACAATATTAGGGCCCTCTGGTATCTTGCCGGGAGCTCGGCCCGCGCGAAACAGATTCTCACCAATTTTGAGCCCGATCTTGTGATGGGCATGGGCGGCTATGTCAGCGGCCCGGTGCTGCGCAAGGCGGCATTGATGGGCTATAAGACCATCGCCATGGAGAGCAACGCCCTGCCAGGCGTGACGACCAAACTGCTGGCGAAGTACGTCGATAAAATCCTGCTCGATGTTCCGGAGAGCAAAGAGCATTTGCCGGCGGGCAAGCAGTATGTCGTCACCGGAAACCCGGTCCGGGAGGAGATTTTTACAGCGGACCGCAAAGCCGCGCGCGCTTATTACGGCGTCGGCGACCGGGTCTGCATCCTCTCCTTTGGAGGAAGCCTCGGGGCCATGCGGCTCAACGAGGCAATTTCGGAGCTGATCGCATGGCACCTCCGGGAGCGCAATTTCGTCCATATTCACGGTTCCGGCAAGCATTACGGCCCGGATTATTATAAGGAGCTGCTCCGCGGAAAGGGCATCGAGCCGGACGAGCATCCGAATCTGATCATCCGCGAGTATATCGACGACATGCCTCGGTGTCTGGCCGCGGCCGATCTCGTGATTTCGCGCTGCGGGGCGATGACGCTTGCGGAACTTGAGGCCGCGGGCCGCGCCTCGATCCTGATCCCGTCGCCTAATGTCGCGGAAAACCATCAGTACTATAATGCGATGGTGCTCCAGAGTCACGGCGCCGCCGTCGTCATCGAGGAGAAGGATCTGACCGGAGAGAAGCTGATCGAGACCGTCCGGGCGCTGACCGACGATCCGATGAAACTTTCTGAGCTCGGCCGAAATGCCGGAAAGCTCGCTGCCGCCGACGCCAACGACCGCATCATCGAAGAAATGATGAGCACAATTCACTCACGAAAAACCGCTCAAGCATCAGACTGAGCACATTATAAAAAACACGGAGAGACGGAGCATGAAATATCGCGTCATTCAAATTGAAAAAACGAATCATGCACAAGAGCCTGCCGCCGCTCCGCAAAAATCGTCCGGAGCCGCGGGAAAACCTTCCGCGGCGAGGACACCCGCCAAAAAACAGACGAAACCAAAGACGGATGCCGCCAGACGGTCCGCTCCGCCGAAACGTCCCACCCCTGCACCGAATAAGAAGCCGATCCGCCGCAGAAGCAGTAAAAATTTAAGAGTATTTTATGTGTTTCTTGCTCTGCTGATCGGCGGCGCGGCGGCCTATTACTGCGTGACCACGCTCTTTGTCGTACAAAATATCTCCATCGAAGGACTGACGCGCTACGACGCGGAGGAAGTGATCGCCACCAGCGGCATCAAAAAAGGGGAGGCCCTCTTCAGCATCGACGGGGAAGCCGCCGGGGACAAAATGACCTCCGTTTATAATTACATCGAGACCGCCGTCGTCAGAAAAAAATATCCGAATGAGGTCGTGCTCGAAATCACCGAGGCCGTGCCGTTCGCCTATTTAGAGGAGGCCGACGGCTATACGCTGGTCAGCACGACGGGCAAGGTGCTGGAGCGCAGCCTTGAGAGCGCGGGCGACGGCCTGACCACCGTCCGCGGGATCGGCACCGTGGCCCAGAGCGACGCGGACGTCAAAAAACTCGGGCTGCTGCAGGAGATCTCCGCCGATATGGATAATCTCGGCATGACGGGATACGGATTTCTGGATCTCAGCGACACGCTGGATATCACCATGATTTACGATAACCGCGTCTATGTCGAGCTTGGCAACGAACTGGAGCTGGATTATAAACTGCAATTTGTCGACGAGGTGGTCCGCGAGCGCCTGGAGAAGACGGGCTATTTCCTGCTCGACGCCTCGGAGGCGGGAAAAGTCATGACAAAGGCCATGACCGTCTCCCCGAAGGATATGCTCGAGAGCAATTCGCCGCAAAACGGCGCGGATGACGAAGAGGAATAAAAATACATAAAAACAGCCGGATTCCCTCTTGCAACATCTCCCATAAAATGTTATCCTATTTCTATAAAAGGGAGAACGTTCCCGCGGAAGTTAAAAACCGGACGGAGGTTGTTAACAGGATGCTGAATAATTTTGATATGGACAGCGACACCGGGCGAGTCGTTTCAATAAAAGTGGTCGGAGTCGGCGGCGGCGGCGGAAATGCCGTCAATCATATGGTCGACAGCGGGATCGAAAGCGTGGAATTTGTTTCGGTCAATACGGATAAACAGGCGCTTCAGTCCTCCAAGGCGACGCAGAAGATCACCATCGGCGAGAAGCTGACCAGAGGCCGCGGCGCGGGTGGCGATCCTTCCATCGGCCAGAGAGCCGGGGAGGAGAGCAAGGATGAGATTGCCTCCGCTCTCAAAGGCGCGCAGATGGTGTTTGTCACGGCCGGCATGGGCGGCGGTACCGGCACCGGAGCCGCACCGATCATCGCCGAGGCGGCCCGCGACATGGGCGCGCTCACAATCGGCATTGTGACGAAGCCGTTTACGTTTGAAGGCAAGCACCGCATGGAGCAGGCCGAGAGCGGTATCGTCGCGTTCCGTGAGCATGTGGATTCCCTGATTGTCATCCCGAACGAGAGGCTCAAGGCCGTCTCCGACAATAAAATTACCCTGCTCAATGCCTTTTCCGCCGCGGACGACGTGCTGCGCCAGGGCGTGCAGAGCATCAGCGATCTGATCAATGTCACCGGGCTCATCAACCTGGATTTTTCCGATATTTGTGCGATTATGCGGGATGCGGGCGTCGCGCACATGGGCCTCGGCCATGCCAAAGGCGAGGATAAGGCCGAAAAAGCCACCAAAGAGGCGATCTCCAGCCCGCTGCTCGAGACCTCCATCGAAGGCGCGCACCGTGTCATTGTCAACATCACCGCCTCGCCGGATATCGGCCTCGAGGAAATCGACACCGCCACCACGATGGTGCACGATGCCGCCAGCCCGGATGTCAACCTGATCTTCGGCGTGGCGCTCGATCCGGCCATGAGCGACGAGATGTCCATCACCGTCATCGCCACCGGGTTCGACGACGTGCCCGGCAGCAGAAAAGTTCCGGATTTCGTCAACTTCAATTTCGGCGAAGAGGATGCCCCGATGAAAGAGGAGGAGCCGAGCTTTCTGGATGACGACCTGATGCGGCTTTTCAGCGGCAATAAATAAGCAGATCCCTACATATCCCTTTCCGGTCTTTCGGAAAGGGATATTTTTTTATGCCCGTTCATAAAATTTCCAGAAACGGAGGCGGTCCCATGGACGAAAAATCCGCAAATTTTGCGGGCATGGTGGAACAGTACATAAAAGAGATGGAGCGCTATCATGCCAGACGGATGCCTGAGCCGGAGGAAAAACTGGAAGAAAAGACGGTGGACAGCATTCCGACAATACCCATGCCGGAAGAGACGGTGGAATCGGTAGCTTCTTCCGAACAAGAAGCCCAGCCGTTCCCCGAAGTTCCTCCGGCAGAGCCGACGAACTTTCACGGGCAGGATATATCCACCGAAATGAACAGCAGCAACCCTCTTCTTAAAGAAATTCTGCCTACCCCATGCGATTTCACGGATGAAGGATATCTTGTGATAAAAACCTTTGCCGGGGATGGGGTAATCCCGCTGGAGGGTTCGGACGTTGTGGTTTATACAGAGGTTGCAGGAAAAAAGGAGCTGCTCAGTCTTCAGACGACGGATGAGGAGGGACATACGCCCCAAATCACGGTGAAAACCGTCGGTAGGGAGAAGGCCGACCTGCCGGGCAAGGAGCTCCCCTATGTCACCTGTTTCGTCAATGCCTGGGCGCCCAGCTATTATCCGGTGGTGAATCAGGTAGTGGATGTGTTCGGCGGCGAGACCTCGCTTGTGGAGATCGAGATGGTGCCGCTTCCGGAAGAAAAGCCCGGAACATCGCCGGGGGTGATGACGGATGGATGAGGCGTACGTATCGGTTCCGGAATTCATTACCGTCCATATGGGCACGCCGAATGAAAACGCCGTGAACTTGACGATTCCCTTTCCGGATTATCTCAAAAACATCGCCGCCACGGCGCTCTATCCTACCTGGCCCGAAAACGCGCTCCGCGCCAACATCTGGGCACTGACGACCTTCGCCCTCAGCCGGATCTTCACGGGATGGTATCGGAGCCGGGGCTACAATTTTGACGTCACTTCCACTGAAGAGCATGACCGGAAATTTATCCGGGGCCGGAACGGTTATGCCGGAATCAACCGCATGGTCGATGCGTCCTTCCGGGAGTACCTCGTGAGAACCGGCAGCCGGGAGCCCTGCATGGATGCATGCGGCGTGATTCCTCCGTGGGGAACGGTGACGCTGGCAAACGAGGGATACCCGCCCAACCAGATTCTTCAGTACTACTGCGGGGAGGATATTGCTGTTGAAAGAGCGGCGGTTCCGCCGTGCATCGAGGAGGCCCCGGACTATTTGCTTGAGCTTGGGAGCAGCGGCCGGGAGGTGGAATCCTTTCAGCGCTGCCTCAACCGGATCGGTCGGAATTATCCGACCATTCCCCTCATCAGCCCGGCCGGCGGCGTTTTTGACGACCATACGGAGCAGGCGGTCCGGCAGTTCCAGCGGATCTTTGACCTGATGCCGGACGGAGTCGTCGGGCCGGAGACGTGGTATCGGATCTGCCGCATCCACAGTTCCGTCAAGCGGCTCTCCGATCTTTACAACGAGGGTATCCTGCTCTCGGATATTCCAAAGCAGTGCCCCGAGACGATTTATCTTGGCCAGAGAGGGAGAAAAATCCTTCTTCTGCGGTTTTATGTCAACATGATTGCGGTGTTTTATCAGGAAATCGGACCGGTGGAAGCGGCGGGCGGATACGACAAAGCGGTACGGGATCAGGTGATCGGGCTTCAGAAACTTACCGGTCTCGTGCCGAACGGCATTGTTGACGAGTGGACGTGGGACGCGATCTATTCGATTTTTGCCGGTATCATGGAAAAAGTGCCGCAAAAATATTTTAAAGAGACAGATGCGGGGAAACCGGCCGGCCGCTATCCCGGCTATGACCTCAAGGAAACGGGGGAAGCCGCGGATGAATAACTACGATCCCAACGTGGCGGAGGTGCAAAGCTATCTCCGCGCGCTGCTTCAGGAGGAGAGCGACCTTCCTCCGGCGGTCATCCCGGATGGCATCTTCGGCCCGGAGACGGCGGACGCGGTTTCCTATTACCAGCGCAGCGGCGGTCTCGATCCCACCGGCGAGGTGGATTACCAAACGTGGGACGGCATCATTCGAAAATATGGGGTGCGAGCCTCCTGCAGCGGGCCGTCCAAGACCATCGTCGGCTTCCGCAGCGACGAGCTCGACCTGACGCCACCCGGGAACAAGAGCATCAGCGTCTGGTTTGCGCAGGTCATGCTGCGCAGCATCAGCCGGAGGTTTGAGCAGTTTACGGATATCATTCCAAATGGAATCAACGACGGCCCCACGAGCGACGCATTTCGCTATATTCAGGAAAAGACGAAGACGCTGTATCACGACGGCACCCTTGACAGAAGTACCTGGAACGCCATCGTGAATCTTTACAATCTCACTTTATAAAAAGACGCCCGCGGCTTTTGCCGGGGCGTCTTAAAAAGAAAAGGAATAAATTATGGAGAATCGTTTGTTACGGCGCCGCCGAGAAGAGAGGCAAAGATGCCGCCGGCGGGGGGAATTCCTTCCTTGAGCAAACTTTCGAGCAGGCCGTCCCGGACGCCGACATCAAAGACGGAAATCTGGTCACATCCAAAGTATTCTGCCGCGCCGATCAGCACCGCCATGCCGGAGGCAAGGGTCTTTTCCCGTCCCGGAGCGAGTTCGGCAAGCAGCTCGAGGCTCTCCTCCGGTTCGCCGCAAAGCGCCGTGAGCATGCCTTCCATCTCGCCGAGCAGGATCACGCTGCCTTCTTTATGAAGGGCCTGACGATACAGCTTCAGAGAGGCCTTCGCCGTGCCGCCCATTGCAAAAAGCACGCCTTCGGAGGGCGGGAACGCCTCCTTTTTCAGCGCAGCCGCGATCTCTCCCTTGATTGCCACAGTCTCTTCGGCAGTGGGAAACTCTCCGGCGACATGGGCCTTTGCCATCCTGCTGCTCCCGAGCGGGAAAGAGGCGCTTTTGATCAGGCCGTCTTTTCCAAAAAGAAGAATCTGAATGCTGCCGCCGCCGAGGTCGCATCCGATGCCGGATTCCGCGCCGGATACCCTTCTGAGCGCGAAGTAGTCGTACTCCGCTTCCTCGCCCCCGGAGATGCGCCGGATGGAGATTCCGGTGCGGAAAGCCACCTGATCCGCCACGTCGTCGGCGTTCTCCAGATAGCGCAGAGAGGCGGTGGAGAAGCACACCACCCGGTCGCAGCGGTAATGCCGGCAGACGTTCCGGTGTTCCTCGATGCCCTCGATGATATGCTCGATGCCGTCCTGCGACAGCCGGTTATCAACGGTATTTTCCACGACGCGGGAATAGACGACGCCGTCGTAAACAATATGGCGCTCGTCGTCCTCCGCCTCAAAAATATTGAGCCGGAGCGTATTCGTCCCGAAGTCGATGATTCCGATTCTCAAAATCCGATTCCCTTCATTCTCCTTAATATTAATTTTCATCCTATTTTACCACAAAAATTGTATTGAAACCAGTTCGGTGATATAATAATGATACCATCAAACTGAAAGGAATTCTGGATATGTATGACATTTTGATTATCGGAGCAGGGACGGCAGGACTGACGGCAGCCATTTATGCAAAACGCGCAGGCCTTTCCTGTGCGGTATTCGAATCCGCGGCACCCGGCGGACAGATCGTTTCCTCTCCGGAAGTGGAGAATTACCCCGGCATGCCCGGCATGGCCGGCGCGGATTATGCCATGGCGATCTTTCAGCAGGCGCAGAATCTCGGAACGGAATTTATCTTCTCCGAAGTGACGGGGCTTTCGGCTTTCGGCACGACGAAGACGGTCTCCACGGCCAAGGGCGACTATCAGGGCAGAGCGGTTATCATCGCGAACGGCGCACAGAGGCGGAAACTGGAGGTCCCCGGAGAAAGGGAATTTACGGGCCACGGCGTATCCTACTGCGCGACCTGTGATGGCAACTTTTTCCGCGGGAAGGATGTTGCCATCGTCGGGGCCGGCAATACGGCCTTTGAGGATGCGGCTTACCTTGCGGGCGTCTGCCGCACCGTATATCTTATTAGCCGCAAGAGCACCTTCCGCGCTTCGGAGATCTTGGTAAATGCGCTTCAGAAAAAGGAAAACGCAAAGATTCTCATCAACCAGAAGCCGCTCGAAATTCGGGGCGACAAGATGGTGAATACGCTTGTCCTTGCCGACGTGCAGAGCGGAGAGACCACGGAGCTTCCGGTATCCGCCGTATTCGTCGCCGTCGGGATGGAGCCGAAGAACGGCATCTTCCGCAGCCTGAAGCTGGACGAGTTTGGCTATATCATCTCAGGAGAGGACTGCAAGACCAATCTGGCCGGCGTCTTTGCCGCGGGAGATACGCGCACCAAACGCCTCCGCCAGCTCGTGACGGCGGCCTCCGACGGAGCGATCGCTGCAACCGCGGCGGCGCAATACCTTGGCGAAATCCAAGAATGATTTCGGCCGCCGCTATGAATTTCGCGTTCCGCGAAATTCCGAAGATGGGATGGAACGGCACAAAGGCGCAATATTTGGGCGAGATTCAGGAATAATACGGCCGCCGCTGTGAATTTCGCGTTCCGCGAAATTCCGAAGATGGGATGGAACGGTGCGAAAGCGCAATATTTGGGCGAAATCCAAGAATGATTTCGGCCGCCGCTGTGAATTCAATATCTTGGAGAAATTCAGGAATCATACGGCCGCCGGAAATAAGTTGATAAGGAAACGGCGCCGCGGGGTATCTTCGCGGAATACGCCGAACAGGATCGGATTCGAGGAACCATGAGAGATTATCAAAAAGAAACGGAAGACCGGGTGGCGTTTATTCGGCGGAAGCTGGAGGAGGCGCACGCATCCGGCGTTGTATTCGGAAACAGCGGCGGCAAGGACAGCGCGCTCGTCGGCATCCTGTGCAAAAAGGCCTGCGACAAGGTCATCGCCGTCGCCATGCCCTGCGCCTCGGCGCGGAATTATTCCGAGGATATGCAGGATGCGGCCGCGCTGGCACAGCAGTATGGAATCCCGATGCAGACGGTCGATTTGACCGGTGTCCGGGCCGCTCTGACGGGAGCAATCGGCATGGAACTGGCGCCGATGGCCCTCGCAAATATCGCGCCGAGGCTTCGGATGACGACGCTTTACAGCATCGCCCAGACGGAGGGCTGCCTCGTGGCCGGTACCGGGAACCGCAGCGAGCGCTATATGGGATATTTTACAAAATGGGGCGACGGCGCCTTTGACTTCAACCCGATCTACGACCTGACGGTGACCGAAGTGTACGAATACCTGCGCTTTTTGGGCGCGCCTTCCCACATCATCGGAAAAGCGCCTTCCGCCGGGTTGTATGAAGGCCAGACGGATGAGGGAGAGATGGGCGTCACCTATGCCACCATCGACGACTATCTTGCCGAAAGGCCGGTCGACGAGCGCTCCCGGGCCGTCATTGAGCACGCCCATCGCGTTACGGAGCATAAGCGAAATATGCCCGACGGGTATCGGCCCGACTGAAACGGAGGACAGCATGAGCGTCAAACAGGATTTCCTTGATATTTACAAGGCGGCCGTCACACGCCCCGGCGCGGACGGACTGCTTGAATGGCTTTTGAGCACGGATTTTTTTATTGCGCCAGCTTCCACGCGCTATCACTGCGCCTGTGACGCGGGCCTTGTCACCCACAGCCTGAATGTCTACCGCCTGCTGCAAAAGCGCGTTGAAGAATTTGGCGGCTATACCGAGGAGACGGTGGCGATCTGCGGCCTGCTGCACGATGTCTGCAAGGCGAATTTCTATTCGATCGGCCTGCGCAACGTCAAAAACGAGCATGGCCAGTGGGAACAGAAGCCGTATTACACCATCGAGGATCAGTTCCCGATGGGCCACGGCGAAAAGTCCGTCTACCTGATCAACAAATATATGGTGCTCAGCGACGAAGAGGCCATGGCCATCCGCTGGCACATGGGCGGCTTCGATGAATCCGCTAAGGCCGGCGGCTACACCATCAGCCGGGCCTACGAGCAGTACCCGCTGGCGGTTCTGCTTCACGTTTCCGATCTGGAGGCCACCTATCTTTCGGAAAAGGGCACTTCGGAAGTCAGAATCTGACGCATGGAGGGATTGCACGATGAAGCCGGAACTGCTCTGGGAAAGTTTTTGCAGGCATAACGCCGAGCTGATGCCCGAAACGGCCTATCACAGCTGCTGGGCCTTCTGCGGCGGCGGAAGAGCGGCGGATAAACTGGCCGCGCTTGTCATGGCCGGGATCAAGACCGCCACAAGCTCTGCCTATCCCTGCTACGCGGTCTGGGAGGAGAAGGTTCCGGAGGCCGGCGATTACAGCGTGATCATCGATTCCGTGGGCGAGGCCGTCTGCATTCTGCGTACCGTAAAGGCCGACATCGTGCCTTTTAAAGACGTCGGCGAGGCATTTGCGGCAAAAGAAGGCGAGGGCGACCAGAGCCTTGCATATTGGCGCCGGGTGCATGCCGAAGCCTTCGGGGCCGACTGCGTGGACTGCGGCATCGAATTTACCGACGACATACCCGTCGTCTGCGAGGAATTTGAGATCGTGTTCCGGTGACGGAAAACGTCCAAGGCATAAAAACGGGGCGTTATCCGCCCGATAAGCGATTGGAACCGACGGGTTTCTTTGCCCGTTTTTCTTTTATTGGAGCATCCTGCTTTTTGGCGAGAGCCGGAATTGCCGGAGCCCGCAACGCGGCGACGGTGCCGTAAACAGGGCGATGCGGAATCCGCTTCAAAGACGGGAACCGCCAAAGACAACATGGCATTGTGACGAAAGACACAGGCGCTTTTTTGCGGCGGTGCCTTTTTTCTTTTCCGGGGTTCCCTGATTGACATAAAAATCGATCTGTGCTACAATAAAAAGAACGGTTAAGAACAAATGTTCACATCATTTCTGAAAAGAAAAAGGAGGCAAAACCGTGGACTTTGAGCTGCACGCGCCCTTTGGGGCGACAGGCGACCAGCCGCAGGCCATCGAGAAGCTGGCCGAGGGGATCCGCCGCGGCGACCGGGAGCAGACGCTCCTCGGCATCACCGGCAGCGGCAAGACCTTCACGATGGCGAAGGTCATCGAAGCCGTCAACCGGCCGACGCTCGTCCTTTCCCACAACAAGACGCTGGCCGCGCAGCTTTGCTCGGAATTCAAGGAGTTCTTCCCGAAGAACGCCGTCGAATACTTTGTCTCTTATTATGATTATTATCAGCCGGAGGCCTACATCCCCAGCACGGACACCTATATCGAGAAGGACAGCGCCATCAACGATGAAATCGAGAAGCTGCGCCATTCCGCGACGGCGGCGCTTTCCGAGCGGCGGGATGTGCTGATCGTCTCGTCGGTCTCCAGCATCTACTCCCTCGGCGACCCGATCGACTACCGCACGATGGTGGTCTCTCTGCGTCCCGGCATGACGAAAAACCGCGACGAGGTCATTTTGCAGCTCGTCAGCATGCAGTACGAGCGCAACGACATGAATCTTGTGCGTAACAAATTCCGCGTCCACGGCGACGTGCTGGAGGTCTTTCCGTCGTATTCCACCGATACGGTCGTGCGCATCGAGTGGTTCGGCGACGAGGTGGACCGTATCTCCGAGATCAACGCCGTCACCGGCGAGCTCAAGGATGTCGTCAGCCATATCGCCGTCTATCCGGCCTCCCACTACATCGTGCCGAAGGAGAAAATGGAGCGCGCCATCGGCGAGATCGAGCGTGAGTGCGAGGAGCGGGTGGAATATTTTAAAGAAAAAGGCAAGCTGATCGAGGCCCAGCGCATCGAGGAACGCACCCGATATGATATCGAGATGCTGACCGAGGTCGGCTTCTGCAAGGGCATTGAAAACTATTCGCGGGTTCTTTCCGGCAGGGAACCGGGTTCCTGCCCGACCACGCTGCTCGACTATTTTCCGAAGGACTTCCTGCTCTTTATCGACGAGTGCCACGTCACGCTGCCGCAGGTCCGCGGCATGAGCGGCGGCGACTACTCGAGAAAGAAGTGCCTCGTGGATTTCGGCTTCCGTCTGCCCTCCGCGATGGATAACCGGCCTCTGCGCTTCGATGAGTTCCAGACGAAGCTCAATCAAATCGTCTACGTCAGCGCGACACCGGGCGACTACGAAAAATCGCGCAGCACCCAGCTCGTGGAACAGGTCATCCGCCCGACCGGCCTCTTGGATCCGGAGATCAGCGTCCGCCCGGTGGCGGGGCAGATCGACGATCTGATTTCCGAGATCAATGAGCGCGTGGAGAAAAAAGAGCGCGTGCTGATTACGACGCTGACGAAGAAGATGGCGGAGAACCTGACCGAGTACCTCGGCACAATGGGCATCCGCGTGCGCTATATGCACCACGACATCGATACGATCGAGCGCATGGAGATCATTCGGGATCTGCGTCTCGGCGAATTCGACGTGCTCTGCGGCATCAACCTGCTGCGTGAGGGGCTCGATATCCCGGAGGTTTCGCTGGTTGCGATCCTCGACGCGGATAAGGAGGGGTTCCTGCGCAGCGCCACGTCGCTCATTCAGACCATCGGCCGCGCGGCGCGAAATGCGGGCGGCAAGGTCATCATGTACGCCGACACCGTCACGCCGAGCATGGAGCAGGCGCTCACCGAGACGGAGCGCCGCCGCAAGATCCAGCAGGAGTACAACGAGGAGCACGGCATCACGCCGCAGACGATCAAAAAGGATGTCCGCGACATCATCGAGATCTCCTCACATAAGGACGACGAAGCCGTCGGCAAGAAGCGGCAGACCTATAAGGAGATGGAGGCGGAGGTGCAGAAGCTCACAGCCGAAATGCACAACGCCGCCAAGATTCTTGAGTTCGAGCACGCCGCATACCTCCGCGACCGCATCAAGAAGCTCCACGAAGAGATGGAGAAGCGGAGACGGAAATTATAAAGGAATTTACAGAAACGGAGCGGACTTATGGGAAGCAACGTCATTGTGATAAAAGGCGCCAGAGAGCACAATCTGAAGAACATCGACCTTGAGCTGCCACGTGACAAGCTGATCGTCTTTACAGGGCTGTCCGGCTCGGGAAAGAGCTCGCTGGCGTTCGATACGATCTTTGCCGACGGCCAGCGCCGGTATATCGAGAGTCTTTCCTCCTACGCAAGGATGTTCCTCGGCCAGATGGACAAGCCCGACGTGGACAGCATCGAGGGTCTCTCTCCGGCCATCGCCATCGACCAGAAAAATACGAGCCGGAACCCGCGTTCCACGGTTGGCACGGTCACCGAGATCTACGACTACCTCCGGCTGCTCTACGCGCGCATCGGTATCCCGCACTGCCCGATCTGCGGGCGCGAGATCCAGCAGCAGACCGTCGACCAGGTGGTCGATCAGGTCATGGCGCTCGCAATCGGCACAAAAATTCAGGTCATGGCGCCGGTCGTCCGCGGAAAAAAGGGCGAGCACATCAAGGAACTTGATAATGCCCGCCGGGCCGGATACGTCCGCGCCCGCATCGACGGCAGCATCTACGATCTTAACGAGGATATTCTGCTCGACAAGAATTTCAAGCACAGCATCGACGTCATTGTCGACCGGCTGGTTGTCAAACCGGAGATCCGCGCCCGCCTGACCGATTCGCTGGAGATTGCTTTCAGCCTTGGGGACGGGCTGGCCGTTGTCGGCGTCGTGGACGGCGAGGACATGCTCTTCTCGCAGAATTACGCCTGCCCGGAGCACGGAGTTTCCGTTGAGGAACTGACGCCGCGCATGTTCTCGTTCAACAGCCCCTTCGGCGCCTGCGAAAAATGCACCGGTCTCGGCGTCTTCATGAGCGTCGACCCCGATCTCATCCTGCCCAACAAGCGCCTTTCCATCCGGGAGGGCGCTATCCGCGCATCCGGCTGGTATTACGCCGAGGGCGGCATGGCGGAGATGTATTATAACGCGCTGGCGAAGGAGTATCATTTCTCGCTGGATGTGCCGATCGGGGAGCTGCCGAAAGAGGTCATCGACGTGCTGCTGTACGGCTCAAAAGGGAAAAAGATGACCGTTCAGCGCGAGAGCGACGCGATGTACGGCGTCTACCATACGGAATTTGAGGGTATCGCCAACAATCTGGAACGCCGCTTCCGCGAGACGAACAGCGAATGGATGCGCGAGGAGATCGCCACCCTGATGCGTGCGGTTCCGTGCCCGGAGTGCCACGGAGACCGGCTGAAGAAGGTTTCGCTGGCCGTCACGGTCGGCGGCATCAATATCAGCAACTTCACGAACATGTCTGTCTCTCAGGCGCTCGATTTTATTGAGCGCGCAAGTCTGACGCCGCGGCAGGAGCTGATCGCGCATCAGATTTTAAAAGAAATCAAGGCCCGCCTCGGCTTTCTGCAGAGCGTCGGGCTTGAATACCTGACGCTTTCGCGCTCGGCGCAGACGCTCTCCGGCGGTGAGAGCCAGCGAATCCGCCTCGCCACGCAGATCGGTTCCTCGCTGATGGGCGTGCTGTATATTCTCGACGAGCCGAGCATCGGTTTGCACCAGCGCGACAACGGCAAGCTGATCGCCACCCTGAAGCACCTGCGCAACCTTGGCAACACCGTGATCGTCGTCGAGCACGACACGGATACGATGCTCGCCGCGGATTACCTTGTGGATATCGGCCCGGGCGCGGGCGTACACGGGGGAGAGATCGTCTGCGCCGGCACGCCGCAGGAGGTCATGGCCTGCGAAACTTCCATCACCGGCCAGTACCTCTCCGGAAAAAAGAAAATCGACATCCCGGAGGCTCGGCGGGAGGGCAACGGAAAATCCCTCAAAGTCCTCGGCGCGTATGAGAATAACCTCAAGCATATCGACGTCACGTTCCCGCTCGGCGTGATGACGGCGGTGACCGGCGTCTCCGGCTCCGGAAAAAGCTCTCTCGTCAACGAGGTGCTTTATAAGACGCTGGTGCGCGACCTTAACGGCGCGAAGGGCATCCCCGGACGGTGCGACGGCATTCAGGGCATCGAGAATCTTGACAAGGTGATCTGCATCGACCAGTCGCCGATCGGCCGCACGCCGCGCTCCAACCCGGCGACCTATACCGGCCTGTTTACCGATATCCGCGATCTCTTTGCCAGCACCGCCGATTCCAAGGCGCGCGGCTATGGCACCGGCCGGTTCAGCTTCAACATCCGGGGCGGGCGGTGCGAGGCCTGCGAAGGCAACGGCATCATCGAAATTGAGATGAACTTTCTGCCCAACGTCTATGTGCCCTGCGAAGTCTGCAAGGGCAGGCGCTACAACCGCGAGACGCTGGAAGTCAAATATAAAGGCAAAAACATCGCCGACGTGCTGGATATGACGGTGGAAGAGGCCATGCAGTTCTTTGAGAATCTGCCGAAGCTCCGGAGGCGTCTGGAGGTGCTCTATGACGTGGGGCTTGGCTATGTGCGCCTCGGCCAGTCCGCGACCACGCTCTCCGGCGGCGAGGCCCAGAGGGTCAAACTTGCGACGGAGCTCTCGCGCCGTCCGACCGGCAGGACCATCTACATCCTCGATGAGCCGACCACCGGCCTCCATACCGACGACGTGCGCCAGCTGATCGACGTGCTGCAGCGGCTGGTCGACGTCGGCAACACGGTCATTCTGATCGAGCACAATCTCGACGTCATCAAAGTCGCGGATTATGTGGTCGACCTCGGCCCCGAAGGCGGAGACGCCGGCGGCAACGTGGTCGTCAGCGGCACGCCGGAGGAAGTCGCCGCCTGCCCGGCATCCTACACCGGCCAGTTCCTCAAACCCATCCTTGAGAATCGGATTTGACACGAATTTTCCAAATGAACTATGAAAATGCGGCAGTTTATGCTATAATAGCCGCAATAAGCCGCAGGGCCGCCATGATCCGGCTGTTTTATCGGTCCGCCCGCGGCGATCATCAAGGATTCACAACGCTGCCGCTTTTTTGGCATCACGCAACATCATTCATGCGGAAGGGGAGACCTCCATGTCCGAACAGGTTATTTTCTCAAAATCCACCTTTGGCGGCTTCAACAAAGAGGAAGTGCTGAAGTACATCGACAGCCTCAATGCGGAGCATACGGCATCCCAGGAGAAGGCGGATCTCGAAATCCGGCAGATGGATTCCCAGCTCAAGGAAAAAAACGACGCGCTCGCTTTGGGAGAAAAGAATTTTCAGGAGCTTTCCGCCGCATATGAGGAACTTCGCGGACATTATATGTCTCTTAAGGAGCACTGCGGGAACCTTGAGGACCAACTGGATGCTTTGAAGAGAAAAAACGGCGATACGGAGAAGGAACTCACCATCGCAAAGGAGCTGAACCGTCAGCTCGAAGATAAAGTGGATACCTTCCAGGCCGAAAGCCGCGAGCACGGCGAACAGAAGCAGCGCTGGCTCGACGGTTTCGACAACATGGAGGCCTCCGCAAAGTCCATGCTCACGGGCGCAAAGAACGGTGCTCAAAGCATGATCGCGGGCGCGCAGGAATCCGCCGAGAGCGTCAATACCGATCTTGAGCATTTTCGCGAGGAGCTCGGTAAGACCCGGCAGTTCTTACAGGATTCGATGACGGTGTTGGGTCAGCGGCTTGACTATATTGACAAAGCCGCCGAGCGCGCCAAGATTCCCGCCGCGAAACAGGCCGCAAAGTACGACGAGGCGGAGCAGCGTTGTGAAGAGATCGCGCGGGAGGTATCGGCAAAGATCGCCGATCTGAAGGCGAAAATCACCGGCTGATCCGCGCCGGAGAGACAGATTTCAAAGACGGGCCGGCGGTTTGCCGGTCTGTCGCTTTTTATGAGGGAGGATTCATCATGCTGGAGTATCAGATCCGTCCGGTCCGTCCGGAGGATGCCGACGACATCAACATCATCCGCCGCCAGCCGGAGACCGCGCGTTTTATGCTTGCGATCCCCTCCGAGCGCATCGAGCAGACGGAGAATTTTATCAATAATCTGAGACCAAACAACTACGAATTCGTCGCGGTCATTCCGCAGGCCTGCGGCAACGAGCAGATCATCGGAATAGCCGGTATGGAGCAGGGGGCCCGCCCTCGCACCGCGCATACCGCGGAATTCGGCATCTGCGTCCATAAGGATTATCAGGATCAGGGTGTCGGCACGGCGCTGCTCCGGCAGATCACCGATTTGGCGGATAACTGGCTGGGGCTCACGCGCATCGAGCTGGAAGTCGACGTGGACAACGACCGCGCGGTTCACCTGTATCAAAAATTCGGTTTTGAGATCGAGGGCAGAAAACGCATGGCGGTCCTTCGGGACGGGCAATATGTGGATACATACCTGATGTCCCGCATCAAGGAGCCGCCGCGCTACGTCCCCGACGGGACCAATCGGAAGGGAACTGATTCATGAACGAATTGACTATATCCTGCCCGTGCCTCTTCGGCCTCGAGAGCGTGCTCTCGGGCGAAATGAAGCGCATGGGCGCCGAAAATATCGTCTCCGAGGACGGTCGCGTCTCCTTCACCGGCAGCTTTGCGGATGTCGCCCGGGCGAATCTGCGCCTCCGTACGGCTGAGCGCGTGCAGATCATCCTCTCCACGTTTGAGGCGAGGAGCTACGAGGAGCTGTTTCAGGGTACGCTTGCCATTCCGTGGGAGGAGTTCCTCTCCCGGAACGACGCCTTCCCGGTCAAGGGGCGCACGGTCAAGAGCCAGCTTTACAGTATGTCGGATTGTCAGGCTATCATCAAGCGGGCCATTGTGAAACGGCTGGAGGGCGTCTATCATCAGAGCTGGTTTGAGGAGACCGGGTCGGTCTTTCAGGTGCAGTTCATGATGCTGAAGGACCGCGTGATGCTGATGCTCGACACCAGCGGTACCGGCCTGCATAAACGCGGCTACCGGATCAATTCGGTCGAGGCCCCGATCAAGGAGACCATCGCCGCCGGCATCGCGGATCTCGCGCACGTCTATCCGGACAGCGTTGTCTGCGACCCGATGTGCGGCTCGGGGACGCTGCTGATTGAGTCGGCGCTGAAGGCGCTCAATATCGCGCCGGGGATCCGCCGCCATTTCGCCGCGGAGCAGTGGGGCTGCTTCCCGCCTGAAATCTGGGTGGAACAGCGCGGCCTCTGTCTTGAGGAAGTGCGGCAGGATGTGCCGTTCATGGGCTACGGCTGGGATATTGATCCCGCGGCCATTGCGCTCACGATGGAAAACGCCGCGAATGCCGGCGTCGCCGGAAAGATCCGGGCGAAGCAGGGCGATATCCATGATTTTCGCCAGCCGGAGCCGCCGGAACAGGGCCGGCTGATCGTTCTCTGCAATCCGCCCTACGGCGAGCGCCTCTTGGATATTCAGGCCGCCGAAGAGCTTTATAAGGCGCTCGGCACGGTTCTCCATGCCGGGGACGGCGCGAGCCTTGCGGTCATTTCGCCGGATGAGGAATTCGAGCGGCTCTTCGGCCGGAAAGCCGACCGCCGCCGCAAGCTCTATAACGGCATGATCAAGTGCCAGCTCTATATGTATTTTAAGTGAGACACCGTAAAGTTGCGGCCGGATGCTTTTTGCAGGAAAGAAAAACTCTCCCGGTAGCCGAAAAGCCTATCTTCGGGATAAAACCGGAATTTGCGCAGGGCCGCTTCGTCCGGCGCGTCAATCCATATAAACAAACGCGGCCTGTGGAAGAATTCCGCAGGCCGTGTTTTATGATGCTGGGGGACGCCGTTCCTCCGAATTTTAAAGCGGTTATTTTATGGAGTTCCGATTCTCTTCGCAGGAGCATTTTCGGCATCCGGTTTTCTCATAGACAGAAAAGCGCGGCCCAAGGAACTTCCTTGGACCGCGTCTTTATTTTCAGTGTGGGAGCGTCTTATTCCAGCATCTCCGTCACCGCGCGGACGATGGCCCAGGCGGTGCGCTCAATCATCATCGGATCGGTCAGACTCTCCAGATCCGTCGGATTGGAGACATAGCCCGCTTCGATCATCACGGAGGGGCAGTAGGTCATCCGCGTAACGGTGTAGTAATCCTGATGGGCCTCCTCGTTGTCGCGCCCGGTTGCAGTGCTGATGTATGCGGCGAGCAGCTCGGCGAAGCGCCGGGAAGTTTCCTCATGATAATATATTTCCGTGCCGCAGTAGAGGTTGGCGTCCGCGCTCTCCGCGATGGAGTTGGAATGAATGCAGATGTAGAAGTCCGCCATCACGTCGTGTGCCGGTGACATCCGGCTTTCGGCGTCCAGCTTCTCGTCGCCCGTGTAGATGAAGGTCACGTCGGCGCCGAGATCCATAAGTTTGTCCACCAGAACGGCGCAGGTCGCGTAGTTGATCTCCGACTCGTAGACGCCCTTTTCGCCCATGATGCTCAGCGCGCCCGGATCGGGGCCGCCGTGCCCGGAGGCGACCGCGATCGTCACGCCTTCGAGCGGCTTCGACAGATTCTCGGAGAGCTTCGGATACGGTTTGAGCGCGATGCGCAGGGTGTTCGCTTCCTCGTCCGTGCTGACGTCGTATCCCCAGATCGGGTCTCTCGAGTAAAGAAACAGCGTGACGCTGCCGTCCGTTTCGTCGGTCTCCGTGCGGAGACGGAAGAACAAACGGCTGGAATCGTTGAGCGCCGTCACGTCGCAGTCCATCGACGCGTGATGGAGCTTCACTTTCAGATAGCGGCCGTAAAATTCCGCCTCGTAGGCCGGCAGCACGGAGCAGGAGAGCGTGACCGACTCGTAGTTTCCTCCGTCCGTATAGGCGGCGGCGGAGACGGAATCGTCCAGTTCCGCCGTGCCGGTCACGACCTCGACGTGCGTCTTTTTGACATATCCGCCGCAGGAAAGCAGATACCAGCTGTCGGTGGAATCCAGCACCTCGTCGGTGCATCCTTTCCGCAGCGTGGTGAGGTAGGCGCCGGAATCCTCAGCCTCCGGTTCGACGCCGGCGTTGTTGTTGATCACGCGGACAAGGACCGGCGCGGTGCCGTCGCTGACGTAGACTTTTCCGGCGCTCTCCCTCGTGGAGGTGTTGCCGTTATAAGTGAGCGCAAAGACGACCGTACCCGCCTCGGAGGTCTCCCCGGCCGGGTAATCGCCGCGCCCGGTAAAGGTAAAGGCCTTTTTGAAGGTCGCCGGAACGCCGTCGTAGGCGGTCGCAGCGGCCTGTTTTAATTGGACGGTCTGGCCGTCGACGGTCGCGGTGACTGTGCCGCCGCTCGGCGCGATGCAGGAGAGCGTGATCTCCTCGCCCTCGGTTACAATCAGATCGGCGGAGGGAGAGCAGGAGGTGATCTTGCTGATCGTGGAGACCGTGTCGGAGGAGGGCTTCCGGATCGTCACGGTGATGCTCTTTCCGCCCTGTGAAAAGACAAAGGTATTCGTCTTGTAGTCGAGCGGTACGTTGACGGTGAAAAGTCCCGTCGTGCTGATCCGCTCGATCTCCGTGCCGTCCATATAAAGAGGCAGGTCCGGATCGGAGGTGCCCATGATGGTGTATTTCGAGCCGCTGAAAGTCACGTCATAGTTTACGGGGCGGGTGATGTCGAAGTCGGAGGAGATCGCCAGGCACTCGCTCACGTCAAAGAGCGTCTCGGAGCCGAATTCCGCGAGCAGGGAGGAGGCGCTGCCGTATGCGTTCCGCTGAAGGGCGGTGTAATCCTCGACGGCGAATCCCCAAACGCCCATCATCCGGTCGGCGGTATATTGATAGCAGAGCTCGGCCTCGTCCCCGTAGAAATCGCCGGAGACGACCGGCATGAGGATCCGGCCAAGATCGTTCACGGTCACAAGCGGCGTTTCCCCGGCAACCGAGATCCACGAGGTCAGTTCATCCGCGTAGCCGGTTTCGGAATAGACCGAACGGTCGATCTCCGCAAAGATCCAGCTGCAGATGCCGCTTGCCCGCCATTGTTCCACCGAGGCGGCAAGGTCCTCCGGCAGGTCGGAAAGCGAATCTCCGAACCAGACTCCTGCGGCGCCGTATTCGCCGGCGGCGGAGGAGAGCGCGGTCATCGTCTCAAAGGCGTCCCCGGTCCAATCGACCAGGACGCCGGAAAAAGCGGGAGATTCCGAGGTGCTCGTTTTGATTTCGGTGTCATTGTTCTGTCGGAGAAAGACGCCCACATCCACCTGAGCGGCGGCGTCGCAGAAATCCCCGGCCGCACCGGCGGGGAAATCCTCCAGAACCACCTGCGAGAAACCGTTGTTTACGGCATAGGCGAGGGCATCCTTTTCGGAGACATCCTCGTCATACCGCAGGAGAAACAGATTTTCCACCGTGTCCGTCTCCGCAGAGGCGGGAACGGCAAGGGCGGTCAGCAGCAGCATTGCCGCGGCAAAAGCGATCAGACCATGTTTCATAGACGTCCTCCGGGTTTTCATAAAAAAGAGGGGGCATCCCCTCAGAGCTGAAAGTCCTCCGGGCTGTAAGTCTCCCGGATCGGCGCGGGAATTTTCGGTACGCGGAGCAGCGGGTCATACCGGAATGCGAAACAGGAATATCCCGGGGCGACCACGCCCCTTTTTCTGCAAAGCACGTTTTTGCCGTCGGAGGAGAGCCATCCCTCCGTGCAGTATTCGCAGCGGTGCTCAATGTTCCTGTCGAAAAACGTCCTCATCGATTCACCGGCCTTTCCGGGGTTTGGCCCCTGCTTTTTAACTGTCTCCATTATATCAGAGTACGGCCGGGATTTCCATGTCGTTTTTTTGAATATTTCGCCAGAAGAGAGACGAAGACGGGTTTTCCCGCCTCTCTTTCTGGTACGGCCGCCACGAGAAAGAGCGCCATCATGCACAGCAGGCTCACCGCCGCGGGCGCGGAGGCGGAGACGGCGGCCTCGGTTACCCCATCGAAAGAGACGGCGCTTTCGACCGCCTCCGGGAATATCCGAAGCAGGATCCAACAGAATGCCGCGGTCAGCGCCCCGTGGATCGGCCGGGAGAGCAGGAATTTTCCAAGCCGGATCCCGCTGCCTTCGAGAATGCCCGCCACCTGAAGGATGACGGAGATACCGGAGAAGGAGGCGATCCCGGCCGCCGCGAGGATACCTACCATTCCGCCGAGCTTGCCCGCCTCCGTGCAGCCGGAAGTGACCTCAAACAGCCCGTCGAAGAGCACACGGGAGACAGGGTATTTCAGAAAAAGGCCGGAGAGCGTGCCAGCATCGAAAAGCTCCGTCAGCGCGCAGGCGGCCGTGATGAACGCGCACATGGTGAAGCAGGCGTCCGCAGCGGCAATCACGGCATGCGTCGCGGAGGAGGCGGCGCTCCTGCCGGAGAACGGGCCCGTATCGGAAGTCCTCGCAGGCTTCTTCGCAAAGAGCGCGCCGAGGAGACCGATCACTACGGAGGAGGCAAGCTGGGAGATCCAGAGGAACGCCCCGGTGCGGACGCTGCCGAAGGCCGCCTGCCCGACGGCGAAGAGCAGGAAAGGAGGCCCCGCGTTGACGCAGAAGGTCAGCAGGCGCTCGGCAGTCTCCCGGTCGATCAGCCCGGATTTGTAGTAATCGCCGGCGCATTTCGCCGCGGAAGGGTAGCCGCCGATCAGCGAGGCGAGCAGGATGCCGCCGCAGTTCCCCGGCAGGCGGAAGAGCCTTGCCGGCAGGGAGAGCAATTTGGAGAAAAACGGGGCGGCCGGGCTCTCGCAGGCAAACACGCAGAGCGCCATAAAAGGAAATACGGCCGGAATCACCGTGCCCGCGCAGAGGGAGAGACCGTATTTCGCCCCGGCCGCGGCTTCCGAGGAATGCAGAATGAGCACGGATGCCGCCGCAACGGTGAGCACGGCGCAGAAAATGCTCCGGAACCAGCCTTTTTCTTTCATGGAAGGACCTCCTTTTTTGCCGGAACGCTTTGACAAAACGCCGCGTTTCCGCAGAAAAAGGTATGAGAAAGGCGGCGACTTTCATGCCTTGCCTTTTGATTTTATCCGGCTTATCTTGCCGCCGGAAACGTCCGGAACCGCAAAAAATTCCGTATAGCCAAAGCTATTCCGGATTCTCCGACGGAGAGGCGGTTTGAACGGAAAGAAAAGCCGGAGATCCGTTTTTAACAATCCCCGGCCTTTATGCTTTATATTTTTATCCCGTTAAACCGGAACGATTAAAACCATAAAAGCCGGGACTTCGTTTTCAGATACATTCCGGCCTTCCTGTTTAATATCTTCCGTCTCGTTTGGCCGGGACGGATCAGAAGCAAAGAAACACCGGAGGCCCGTTTTCAAAACAGGCTTCCGGTGGTTTTTTATTTACGCTTTTCCTGCCTTTTAAAGACCGGTTTGCCGTTCCGGAATTCGGTAGGGAATGTGTTTTTGTTTTCGCCCGGCGCTTTCGCAGGTTTCGGCGCTTTCGCGGGTCTCTGTGCACTCGCGGACCTTTGCGCCTTTGCGGGCTTCTGTACTTCCGTAAGATTCTGCGGACGTTCCGCGGTACTCCGGCCCGGATTTTTCGGACGCTTTTTGCGCACGGAATAGCCCATCTGGCCGAGTTTTTTGCCTTGGCTAAAATATTCCCCATGGGAGTAGAAGGCGATGCCGCACTTCCGCAGGTTCAGTTTTCCGTCGCTCTCGACGCAGGTGTCGTCCACATCGACGGCGACAATCTCTGCAAGAAACAGGTCGTGGGAACCGAGGTGCTTTACCTCGACGACCCGGCATTCGAGGGAGACGGGGCTCTCCTCAATCAGCGGCGGCGCAACCTGAGAGGCGGGGATCGGAGTCAGCCCGGCTTCGGCGAATTTATCGGTATCCTCACCGGAGCGGCAGCCGCAGAAATCCGCGGCGCGCACAAGCTCGGCGGTGGTGACGTTGATAACGAATTCACCGGATTCCTGAATCAAATGGTGGGAAAACCGCTCCGGCCGGATCGAGACATAAGTCATGGCCGGCGTGGAGCAGACGATGCCCGTCCAGGCGACCGTCAGCACATTCGGGTGTTCCATGGTGCCGCAGGTGACGAGAGCCGCGGGCGTAGGGGTCAGCAGGGTCGAGGGTTTCCAGACTTGTTTCGGCATAAATGATCCTCTTACTCAGTCGGTGATGCCGGCGATAGCGCCCACATCCGGCAGAATGTATTTGGGACGATAGGCGAACTGATCGACCGTCTCCATTGTGCTGACGCCGGAGAGGACGAGCACGGTATCCATCTCGCTCTCGATGCCGGCGATCATGTCCGTATCCATCCGGTCGCCGATGATGACGGCGTCCTCCTCCCGGCGGCCGAGCTTGTTGAGTCCGTGCCGCATCATCAGGGGGTTCGGCTTGCCGACGAAATAGGCCTGTTTCTGGGTGGTCAGCTCGATCGGCGCGATCAGGGCGCGGCAATCCGGAACGATGCCGTTCTCACTTGGCGCGGTGAGGTCGCTGTTGGTGCCGATGAGCTTCGCGCCCTTCTGCACAAGCCTGACGGCACGCTCGATCTTTTCGTAGTTGAGAGAGCGGGTCTCTCCAAAGACCACATAGTCCGGGTTGACGTCGTTCATGCTGAAGCCCGCCTCATAGAGCGCAAAGGTCAGGCCCGGCTCGCCGATCACATAGACGGAGCAGTGGTCGTGCTGGCTCTTGAGAAAGGCGGCCGTCGCGAGCGCGCTGGTATAAAAATGTTTCTCATCGACGCAAAGCCCCATCCGCTCCAGCTTCTGGGAAAGTTCCCTCGGGGAGCGTTCCGAGCTGTTGGTCAGAAACAAAAAGTCCTTTTTATTTGCCTGCAGCCACTCGACAAATTCCTTCACATGAGGAATGATGCGGTTGCCGTGATAGATGACGCCGTCCATATCGCTGATGAAAGCCTTTTTTGCCTGCAGCGCCGTAATATCCACTTCCATAATATCATCTCCTTATTTCGTTTTTTTTATTATCAGAGGAAACCGAAAAATCCGCGCGAAATGCGGGTTCTCCGGGTTTGCAAAATTTCCGTTTTCGTTATTCGGTGATGCCGGCGATGGCACCCACATCCGGCAGGATATACTTGGGGCGGTAGGCGAATTCGTTGACCGTCTCCATCGTGCTGACGCCGGAAAGGACGAGCACGGTATCCATCTCGCTCTCGATGCCGGCGATGATGTCCGTATCCATCCGGTCGCCGATGATGACGGCGTCCTCCTCCCGGCGGTCGAGCTTGTTGAGCGCGTGCCGCATCATCAGGGGGTTCGGCTTGCCGATGAAATAGGCCTGTTTCTGGGTGGTCAGCTCGATCGGCGCGATCAGGGCGCGGCAGGCGGGGACAAAGCCGTTCTCCGTCGGCGCGGTGAGGTCGCTGTTGGTGCCGATGAGCTTCGCGCCGTTCTGCACGAGCTTGACGGCGTGCTCAATTTTTTCGTAGTTGACGGATTTGGTCTCTCCGAACACCACATAATCCGGGTTCACGTCGTTCATGCTGAAGCCGGCTTCATAAAGCGCGAAGGTTAGGCCAGGCTCGCCGATCACATAGACGGAGCCATGGTCATGCTGGCTCTTGAGAAAGGCGGCCGTCGCGAGCGCGCTGGTGTAAAAGTGCTTCTCGTCGACGCGAAGCCCCATCCGCTCCAGCTTTTGAGAAAGCTCCCGAGGGGAGCGTTCCGAGCTGTTCGTCATGAATAAAAACTCTTTCTTGTTGGTTTGCAGCCACTCGACGAATTCCGCCACGTGCGGAATGATGCGGTTGCCGTGATAGATGACGCCGTCCATATCGATAATAAAAACTTTTTTTGCCTGCAGCGCCGTGATATCTACTTCCATGATATCATCTCCTTATTTTTCAATCTTTTCAATTATAATGGAAAAACGTAAAATCTACAATGAAATTTCTGTTAATTCTTTGTAAGACAAAATTCCCTCATCTTTTCGGTTTTGTTTCCTGATAACCGGCCTTTCGGCGGGCAAGCTAATTCCGGTGTTGAAAATGAAAAAAATCGGAAAACAATCTCTTATATTTTGCTCCGGCGCGGCGGGCTACTGCCTGCTGGAGCTCATCTGGCGCGGCAGGACGCATTGGAGCATGGCCGCGGCCGGCGGCATGTCGCTGCTTTTGCTGAACGGCCTGTTTCATAAACTCAGGGGATTTTCCCTGATGGCGCGGTCTGCGGCGGGCGGAGGCGTCATCACCGGCGTGGAGCTAGTGTTTGGGCTGATCTTTAACCGGATACTGCACCTGCACGTCTGGGATTATTCCGCCGTGCCCGGAAATTTTCTCGGCCAGATCTGTCCGCTTTATTCTTTCTTCTGGTGTCTGCTCTGCGTGCCGGTCGCCCTTTTGACGGAGCGCGCCACCCGCCGGAAAACCTTGCCGGGTGCATAATCGGTTCCGCCCCGGCAAAACTATGGATGAGGTGAAGATAGGATGAGCGAAAATAATGAGGCGGGAGATGTACCGCTCGGCCTCGGCATGGCTTTGGCACAGGATCAGAAGGCGCTCAAGCATTTCGCCTCCCTTTCTGATGCAGAACGGGAACGCATGATCACAATGGTCCACAGTATCGGCTCCAAACGGGAAATGCAGGATTTCGTTGCATCGATGCGGGACTCCGAAACTGGCCGAAAGGAAACCTTCTGACCAAAGCAAAAAAGAGCTTTCCCATCCGGGAAAGCTCTTTTCCTATATGTCAGGCAACCAACAGAAGTACCCAGTATTGGGAACCGCCGGACGACCCGGAAATAAGATAATATCCGGTGAAGTCCGCGCGGACCATGTTTGCATAATGGCCGGGGGAGCTCATCCAGGCGTCGAACACATCCTGCGCGGTGGAATAGTTGAGGGCGAGGTTTTCCCCAAAGGCCTGATAAGAGAGGCCGTAATCATCCATGACCGTATAACAGTTTCTGCCGTCGGGCCGCGTGTGGCTGAAAGACTGCTCGATCTCGGTCAGCCGCTCAAAGGCGGGATCCTCCAGATCCGTTACATATTCGAGCGCGGAGAGCCCGTTGCTCGTCCGCAGATCGTTGATCAGCGTGCCGAAATCCTTCGCATAGCCGTCGGCGTCGGCCGTTTCCCATTCAGAGGCGGAAGATGCCTCCGAAGCGGAAGACGCCTGTTCCGAAGTGCTGCTTTGGGCGGATTCCGATGCCGTAGATTCCACGGGTTCTGTGGCCTCTGCGGAAGAGCTTCCGGCGGCGGATTCCGCGGCGGAAAACTCCCCGGCGGATTCTTCCGGGGTGGAGGAAAGCTCTGTCTCTGCGGAGGAAGCGGAGGCCTCCGCCGTGCCGGAATCCGGCGTAATCACGACGTTTGCTTCCTCATCTTTTCCAAGCTCATCCAAGCCTTCCACGGTGGCTTTCCGGCTAAAGCAGCCGGAGAGCAGAACGCACAGAACCAGGATCAGCGCCGCGCACCGTCTCATCTTCCTCACCGCCTGCAGTTACAGATTTTTGATACGGCCATTGTATCATGTTTTGCCCCTTTTGTCATCAGAGAAGTGACGCCGGAAACGGTTTTCGCATAAGCTGAACTGACGGAAGGAGGAATTCCTGTGACAGAAACGGAAAAACTGCCGCGCTTTTTCCTCGGAGCCAATACGCCCCGGGGGTTTGTTTCCCGATTTGATCAGGTCCCGGATTATGAAAACGACCGGGCCTGTTATTTATTAAAAGGTGGACCGGGTTCCGGAAAATCCACATTTATGAAAGAGTTTGCTGCGGAGCTGGTTCGGAGAGGGGCAAGACCGGAGCTGATTTACTGCTCGTCGGATCTGCGCTCTCTGGACGGCGTTCTCGCGCCGGAGCTTGGAATCTCCATGCTGGACGCCACGCCGCCGCATGTGATGGAACCCCAGTATCCCGGCGCCTGCGAGACGCTGGTGCCGATCGGAAACTGTTGGGATGAACATATGCTCAAAGCATCCAGAGCGGAAATCATCGGCGAATTTCGGGCGTGCCATACGCTGCAGATGCGGGCAATCAACTATCTTGCGGCGGCCGGGGACCTGATGAACGAGGTCCTCACCATCGCAAACGCCTGTATTTCTCAGGAAAAAGTGCTTGCCTGTGCGGCGAGGATCTGCGCCGCGGAATTTTCACGCAAAAAACGTCCCGGCCCCGGCAAGGAGGAACAGCGCTTTCTCAGTGCCGTGACGGCGGACGGTGTCTGGTTCTGGAGCAGCACCGTGCGTCTGCTCTGCCGGAAAATCTATGTCATCGAGGATGACTGCGGCGCTGTTTCGAAGCTGTTTATGGCGGCCGTGCGCAGGCTTGCGCTGGATGCCGGCCAGAACATCATTTCCTGCCGCTGCACGCTCTTCCCGGACAGCAAATACGAACATATCCTGATCCCGGAGCTGGGGCTTGCCTTTTTGACGTCCAACAAACGCCATCAGCCGGAGGTCACGCCCTACCGCGTGATCCACGCGCGGCGCTTCACCAACAAAGAGCGCCTGGCCGCGCATAAATTCCGCATTCGTTTCACCCTGCGTGCCGCCACGGAGCTGGTCCGGGAAGCCGCCGCCTGCATGAAGGAGGCGCGGGATGAACACGACCGTCTGGAGCAGTATTATATTCCGGCCATGGATTTTGAAAAGGTCGGGCGACTGCTCAAAAAGGTCATTTCGAGCATCCCGGAATAATTTTTATCGGAATGAGAGAGACGGCGTACGCCGCCTCTTTTTTTCGGCTTTTTTTGCGATTTCCAGAAAGTAGGAACGGATTTGTCGTATAATGAACCGTGTCGGACCAATATTAACTTCAGAAAAAGGAATTGCATGCGGAGGATCTTATGTTTAAATTTACCGGATTCACCCAAAAAGCCAACAACGCCGTCAACGCGGCCATTGCGCAGGCATGTTCGCTGGGCCATACCTATGTGGGCAGCGAGCATCTGCTCTGCGGCCTTCTGCGTGAGGGCAGCATCATGGTCTACGCACAGGTGCGGAGAAGCGGCGCAAGCTGCGAGATCATCACCGCAAAGCTGCTGGAGACGGTCGGCCGCGGTTCCCGGACCGAGCTCTCCCCGGAGAATTTTACTCCGAAGGCGCGCCGTATTCTGGAGAACGCGCTGATGGAGGCAAAGCTCTCCGGCCTTTTGCAGGCGGATACGGAACAGATTCTTCTCTCCATTCTCAAGGAGCAGGATAGCTACGCCTTCCGTTTCCTGAAGCAGACCGACTGTGATTTGGAGGGGCTTTTACGGGAGCTCAGCGGCATCACGGCCGAGCTCACCGAATATCAGACCAAAAAGCAGCAGAAACAGACCCGCACGCCGAATCTCGACAAATTCGGACGGGATCTCACGCGGCTCGCGAAGGAGCGTCGGCTCGATCCGGTGATCGGCAGGGAAAAGGAGCTTGCCCGGGTGGTTCAGATCCTTGCCCGGCGGATCAAGAATAATCCCTGCCTGATCGGGGACGCCGGCGTCGGCAAGACCGCGATTGCGGAGGGGCTGGCGCAGAAGATCATCGCCGGCGACGTGCCGGAGGTGCTCCGCCAGAAACGGGTCATTGCGCTTGATCTGCCGCTGATGGTCGCGGGCGCGAAATACCGCGGCGATTTCGAGGAGCGCATGAAATCCGTCATGGATGAGGTCTCCCATTCGGGGAATGTCATCATTTTCATCGACGAAATTCATACCCTGATCGGAACCGGAGCGGCCGAGGGGGCGGTGGATGCCTCCAATCTGCTCAAACCGCAGCTTGCCCGCGGGGAATTTCAGCTGATCGGCGCCACCACCACGGAGGAATACCGCCGTTTCATTGAAAAGGATCAGGCGCTTGAGCGGCGCTTTCAAAGTGTGATGGTGCCGGAGCCGGACGAGGCGGCGGCGATCTCCATTCTCAACGGGTTAAAGGAACGGTATGAAACCTTCCATCATGTCTGTGTCACCAAGGAGGCGGTGGAGGCTGCGGTGCGGCTCTCCATCCGATATCTGCCGGAGCATCGCCTCCCGGATAAGGCCATCGACCTGATGGACGAGGCCTGTTCCCGCGCGGGGATGAAACCCTGCCGTGAGGAGACCGGCTGCCTGCCGGAAGTGACGGCGGAGGACATCGCGGCGGTTCTTTCTCTGAGCACGGGAATCGACGCCGGCCGCTTCACCGAGGACGAAAGCGCCATGCTCATGCGGCTGGAGGAGACAATTCACCGCCGCGTTGCGGGGCAGGAGAAAGCCGTCTCCGCCGTGGCAAGGGCCATCCGCAGGAACCGCGCGGGCCTGCGCGAACCGAAGCGTCCGATCGGGTCCTTTCTCTTCGTCGGGCCGGCCGGCGTCGGTAAGACGGAGCTGACGAAGGCGCTCGCGGAGGCGCTTTTCGGGACGGAGGAATCGCTGATTTCGCTCGACATGACGGAATATGCGGAACCGGGCTCGGTGGCGAAGCTGATCGGCTCGCCGCCGGGATACGTCGGCTACGACGATGCCGGCGGCCTGACGGAGAAAATCCGGCGGCGGCCCTATTCGGTCGTCCTGTTCGACGAGATCGAAAAGGCGCATCCGGACGTGCTCAATCTGCTGCTGCAGCTGCTCGATGAGGGGCGCCTGACCGATTCCCACGGAAGGAAGGTGGATTTCCGCAACTGCGTGATTATCCTGACCTCCAATGTCGGCGCGAAGGCGATCCTTAATTCCGGCCCCATGGGCTTTTCCGTGACGAATAAGGCCGGCACCGTGCCGGATGCCGTAAGACCGGCCGTGATGGCCGAGCTCAGGGCCGCGTTTCGTCCGGAGTTCCTCAACCGCCTCGACGAGGTGGTACCATTTGACAAACTCGGCTACCGCGTCGCGGAGCAGATCGCCCACAAGATGCTCTCCGGACTCCGGGAGCGCCTGTCCGCTTCCGGTATCGAGGCCTCTTTTTCGCCCAATCTTGTCGAGGCGATGGCGAAGCTCTGCTCGGAGAAGGAAAACGGCGCCCGCCCGATGAAAAAATTTCTGCGCGACAACGTGGAGGATCCGCTCTCGGAACAGATCCTTTCCGGAGGGCTTTGCCGCGGCGACCGGGTCTTCTGCGATTGGGACGGGGCGCTCTCCTGCAGCAAAATCGACGAAGATTTTGCCGGGGTTTCACCTTGACAATTGCCCTTTCTTCGTGCATAATATACGGGAAACCGCGGATATAGTTCATTGGTAGAACACCGGCTTCCCAAGCCGGATAGGCGGGTTCGATTCCCGTTATCCGCTCCAGTAAGCTGAGCCAAACGTCGCTTGATGATGCGATGTTTGGCTTTTTTTCTTTTTAGGTGGCGCCGGAAGCAACACTGCTTTTTGAATGGCTTTTCCGCGGGATTTCAGGCTTCTTTCGTTATTTTCGGACGCCGTTGCCGACGATTCTTTATAGGGCCGAAGCGGAGTACCGGCTTCCACATTCCTTACTTCGTGGGGAGCCGTTTTTGTGTTCCGCAAGAAGTGTAGACAAAGTAGGTTACAGGAGCGGCGGTTTCCCGTACCTGCAAACTTTCCATGCCGCCCATATGAAAAAGTAGGCCGACCTCCGCACCATAGGTCTCTTTCGGCAGCCGGATGAAATAAAATTTTCCGATTCGTTCCGCGCTTTTGCAGGATGAAATTCTCACTGCGGCGGGATTTTCCGCCTCTTTTCCGCACAGATGGTCTCCCCAAAATACACCAACGTTTTGGCCGGCGGAGGTTTGACAACGGGGCACATATCCTGTAAAATGGAACTGCGTTTGGGAGTATCTGCATACCCCGGAAAGGAGAGCCATGAAAAAACGTTTTTTCGCTCTGTACGAGACTCTGATACTGCTCCTGGCCGGCGCGATGAACACTTATGCGGCGCCGCTCAACCCCGAGACCGGCGGTGACCGCACCCTGCTGTTTATTGTCATCGGCGTCGCGGTTTTTTCCGCGCTCGGCATTCTCGTTTTTGTTCTTATGGGAAAGAAGCGCTGATCGGTTCCGAAAAATCCGGCGGCGTTTTCCGCTGCTCCTACATACTTTCAAAAAAAGGACCCCTGCTTTTTTGGCGGAGGTCCTCTTCATTTGGGATTTTTTGCGCCGGGGAACGTGGGGAAAATCTTTGTGCCAGTGAATGAAGTACGGGGGAGGCCAATCTCGGGAATCCTCCGCAAAGCTGTACGAAAGAATCCCCTTTTCCTTGTTTTTAAAAATTCGGGAGGACGGCAAACTATTCCGGCACGGGGAACAATTCATTTTGTTCACGGCAGGCCTCCGCGGCCGCCAACAGGGCCAGCTGGTCGCCGACCGAGACGAGGACGGCCGCCAGATAGGCTTCCGCTTCTACCGAAAGGTTCTGATGCAGGAAGATGGCCAGCGCCGTCGCCGCCGCCGCAGTTTCACAGGGATTCATAAGCATCACCGCAAAAAGCTATGCACCGAAAGCGGAAATTATCTTTTCCTGCGGGGTCGATTTTATAAATAAGGGAAGCGCGGGCGGCGCTTCCCCTTTTTGTTTTCTTGCGGAAGAATTCGTAGGCTTCCAGACAGACCATTTTGGCGACCCGCCGGAAGCTCAGAGCGACGAGAAAGATTCATAGGTCTCCGGGCAGACTTCCCGGATCTTTTCCTCAAGGGCAAAAAAATCCTCCATGCCTTCCGGCTTCTGATGCGGGTTGCGCAGCAGGGCGGCAGGGTGGAAGGTACCCATCACGAGTCGGCCATCGACCTCTTTCCATTGCCCGTGTTCCTTTGTGACGCGAAAATCCGGCCCGATGAAGCGAAACGCCGCAATCCTGCCAAGGCAGACGATCAGCTTCGGGTCGATCAGGCGGATCTGTTCTCTCAGCCACGCGCGGCAGGCCTGAACTTCCTCCTCCTCCGGGTCGCGGTTTTTCGGCGGGCGGCATTTGACCATATTCGCTATGTAAATATTTTTATCCCGCGAAAGGTCCACCGCCTCCAGCATCTTATCCAGAAGCATGCCGCCCCGCCCAACGAAGGGCTGGCCGGTCAGGTCTTCCTGCTCGCCGGGGCCCTCGCCGATAAACATCACCCTTGCGTCCGGGTTCCCCGTGCCGAAGACCACGTTGTTCCTGGTTTCGCACAGGCCGCACTTCCGGCAGTCGAGGCATTCCCGGCGCAGCGTGTCCAGTTCACTCATTTTGTGATTCCTTTCTTTTTTCATACCGCCCTGTCGCCCCTAAAGAGGCTGCGAGTCGCCTCTAAAGAGGCTGCGAGTTTTCTCGACGGCCAAAAGCAGGCCGTCGGTGTGCTTTGCGCACGCGAAAACTTCCGAATATGGCCCCTGAGGGATTATGTATTGGCAAACAAGAGATTATCCCTGCGAGCTGAAATCGTATTCCGGGGCGGCATCCTTTTCATCCCGGCGGGCGTCCACGATCACGGCGGTGGTGGCGGTGCCTCCTGCCGCGTTGGATTCGTCGGTGTCGATATGGATGGCGAGTCCCGCGCTTGTGCTGACGCGGATGATGACGCCATCAAAGGTCAGGGGACGGGTCGGGCTCTCCACGCGGATGGAGACCAGCTCATTGTTTTTGCGGCCGAAATGTTCCGCATCCGCCGGCGTCATGTGAATATGCCGCTGCATGATGATGACGCCTTCTTTGAGTTCAATCTCGCCGCAGGGCCCGATGATTTTACAAGGGGCGCTGCCTTCGAGGTCTCCGGAGAGGCGTACCGGCGGATCGAGGCCGACGGCGCGGGCATCGGAGATGGAGAGCTCCACCTGGGTCTGGCTGCGGGCCGGGCCGACGATGGTAAGGCCGGTAAGCGTACGCTTCGGCCCGACGACGTCGACTTTTTCATAGCACGCAAACTGTCCCGGCTGGGAGAGAGCTCGTTTGCTGTGGAGTGCATCTTCGGAGCTGCCAAAAAGGACTTTCAGATGCTCCTTCGAAAGATGAACATGGCGGACGGATGTTTCAAGCAGAATCGGTTCGGATACGGACATCATTCATAGCCTCCTGATTTCCATTCTTCTTTCATCTTATCCCGATTTGAAAAGATAATCAAGAGAAATCTGAATTTCTAGAAATGGCAACTTTCATGCAACCAGAATATATTCTTTTTTAGCGTAGCCGATGGTGCCGCCGTAATTGACGAGATACCAGCCGTTCCATTCCCCGAGAACCGTGAGCACGGCGCCGTTCGGAGCAAGAATCAGCACGGGGGCGCTCAGATTAGGCTTGCTGCGGATATTGAGGTTGCCGCTTTGCAGTTTCACCCGGCCGGTGCGCTCCGGCTGCGGAGAGATCAGCGGGATGCCGAAATATTCCGTCAGCGACAGAGCAAGATTTTCCGCGATCTCCGGAAGGTTTCCGGTGATCCATGCCGCATCCTGCGCGTTGTCGTGATAACCAAGCTCCAACAGGTTGGCGGGCGCCCTTGTTTTGGTCACTTCGCCGAGGTTGGTGGTAGGCATGGTCTTCACCTGATCGGGCAGGGGATAGACGGTGCGCAGGTTTTGGGCAAAGATCTCAGCCATCCGTTTCCCTCTGGTGCTGCCCGGTGCATAGAACACGATAATGCCGCGGCTTGTGCCGTATTTGCCTTCCGGCGCGGCGTTGGAGTGAAGCGCGATATGCAGGTCGTAGGTTCCCTCGTTGGAGGCGCGCAGGGAGGATCCCGCGGTCATCTCGGGCGTGTTGCGGACATAGCGGATACCGGAGGAACGCAGCCACGGCACCAGATTGTCGGCCAGTTTGTTCATCCAATATTCCTCCGTGCCGCCGGTGACATATTGGTTGGCTTCCTGCGTGGAGGGGCTTAAGTAGATGATGGGCATAAAAATACCTCCTTTTTCTCGGTTCATTCTATGAAGCAAAAAGACGAATCGTGCCGTGCATTAGAAAAATCATTGTATTCTTTAAGTCCGGTGGTATAATGTTCTTTAATATATTTTTTTGGATTTGGGGTGAAAAAATGGAAATCCGTATCGAAAGAGCGGCAAAACTGAAAGAAAAACCCGATCAGAAAGCCCTCGGTTTCGGAAAATATTTTACCGATCACATGTTTTTGTATGATTGGGATCAGGATATTGGCTGGCATGACGCCCGAATTGTACCCTATGCGCCGATCCCGATGGATCCGGCATGCATGGTGCTTCATTATGCTCAGGAGACGTTCGAGGGGCTGAAAGCCTATCGGGATACGGAGAATCACATCCGCCTGTTTCGCCCGGAAATGAATGCGAAGCGTATGTGGAATTCCAACGACCGCCTCTGCATGGCGCAGGTTCCGATCGACGATTTTGTACAGGCCGTCGAGGAACTCGTGAAAGTCGAAAAAGATTGGGTTCCGTCCGAGCCGAATACCTCTCTTTACATTCGCCCGTTCATCTTTGCAACGGAGAGCTGCGTCGGCGTCCATCCGGCAAAAAGCTATGAATTCATCATCGTGCTCAGCCCGGTCGGCGCTTATTACGAAACCGGACTTGCGCCGGTTAAAATTTATGTGGAGGACGAGTATGTCCGCGCGGTCCGCGGCGGCACAGGCTTCACCAAATGCGGCGGCAACTATGCGGGCTCCCTTGCCGCGCAGAGAAAGGCCGAGGCGCTTGGCTACCATCAGGTTCTCTGGCTCGACGGCGTCAACAGAAAGTATGTCGAGGAAGTCGGCGCCATGAATATGATGTTCAAAATCGACGGCGAGATCTGGACCGCTCCGTGTGAGGGCTCCGTTTTGCCGGGCATCACGCGCGATTCTTGCATCCGGCTGCTGAAGAAATGGGGCTACACCGTCCGCGAAGAGAACCTGGCCATCGACGATCTGATGGCTGCTTCTGCCGCCGGAAAACTGGAGGAGGCCTTTGGCACCGGCACTGCGGCGGTCATCTCTCCGGTCGGCGAGCTGTACTACAAAGGGCAGAAGGCCGTCGTCAACAACGGTGAGATCGGCGGGCTTACCCAGAAGCTCTACGATACCCTCACCGGGATTCAGTGGGGCCGCCTTGAGGATCCGTTCGGCTGGAGCCGCGTGATTGCATAATCCGGGTCATTTTCTGCCGGCGGGTTTGACGACCTGCCGGCTTTTTTTGAAGTTTTACGAAAGGCCCGGGCCGTGCGGGAGGATGAATTTCCCGGTTTCAACGCCGGGCATCGGCGAAAAGAGCGGCGGAAAAAAATTCGATTTTGAACGTCGGAATTTCCTTCGGAGGGCGTTATATTTTTACATTTATAAATTAAAATGATATAGAAAAGAAAGAATATTTCTGTTATAATTAAATAAATAAATTTACGGGATCATGCGGATACGCATTCTTTCCGAAAGGGAGAAGAGAAAACGGAACAAATTGTCGATATCGACCGGATGGAGCATGCGGTGGAGTTGTTTGGCAGCTTCGACGAAAATGTCCGGCTGCTGGAGAAAGAATATAACGTCGTGATTGTCTGCCGGGGCACGCAGGTCAAGGTGACCGGCGAGCCGGAGAATGTCGCTCCCGCCGTCCGCGCCGTGCAGGGGCTGCTTTCTCTGATTGAGCAGGGCGAGCAGCTGACCGATCAGAACATCCGCTACGTCATGACGCTTGTTTCGGAGGGCAGGGAGGAGAAGATCCGGGAGTTTTCCGGGGACTGCATCTGCATCACGGCAAAGGGCCGGCCGATCAAGGCAAAGACGCTTGCGCAGAAGGCCTATGTCGATACCATCCGTAAAAACACGATCACGATGGCCGTCGGGCCGGCCGGCACAGGAAAAACGTATCTCGCTGTGGCCATGGCGGTCCGCGCATTCCGGGGGCAGGAGGTCAACCGCATTATCCTGACGCGCCCCGCGGTGGAGGCCGGAGAGAAGCTCGGTTTCCTTCCGGGCGACCTGCAAAATAAAGTCGACCCTTATCTGCGGCCGCTTTACGACGCCCTGTTTGAGATGGTGGGGCCGGAGAATTACCAGAGGTTTGTGGAGAAGGGCAACATCGAAGTCGCGCCGCTCGCATATATGCGCGGCCGCACCTTGGACGACTCCTTCATCATCCTCGACGAGGCGCAGAACACCACGCCCGAGCAGATGAAGATGTTTCTGACGCGCCTTGGATACAACTCTAAGATCGTCGTCAACGGCGACATCACGCAGATCGACCTGCCGGCCATCAAGCGCAGCGGCCTGATTGAGGCGATCAAGGTGCTCAAGGGTGTCGAGGACATCGGATTTATCAGATTCACCGAGCGGGACGTCGTGCGCCACCGGCTCGTACAGAATATCATCAAGGCTTACGAGAAGTATGACGAAGGGAGAAATAAAGAGAATGGCACTCGCAAAAGTTATCATCTCAAATCGGCAGAAGGAAGTTAAAATCCCAACCGGAATACGGTTACTGATCCGGCGCTGCTGTGAGGCCACTCTCCAGACCGAGGGTTTCCCGGAGACGGCGGAGATCAGCCTCAGCTTTGTCTCGAAGGAGGAGATCCGGCAGCTCAACGCGGAATTCCGCAGGGTGGATGCCGTCACGGATGTGCTCTCCTTCCCGCTCGGCGAGAACGGAAACTATGACCATAACCCGGAAACCGGCGCCCTGATGCTCGGCGACGTCGTCCTCTGCATGCAGAAGGCCGAGGAGCAAGCCGAGCTTTACGGCCATTCTCTTCAGCGCGAGGTGGCCTATCTGACCGTCCACTCCTTGCTGCATCTGCTGGGATACGACCATGTGGACGGCGGGTTGGAGCAGGTTCGCATGAGGGAGCGCGAAGAGACCGTTCTTGCGAAGCTCGGCCTTCAGCGGGACGCCTCCTATGTGGATGTGGAGGAAGAATAAGCCGCCGCATCACCGGGGAACATGAGGCCGGAAGGATTTTTCGGCAAAGAAAGGAATTTTTCATCGGATGGAAGAAACCAAAGGCGCATTTATCGCCATCGTCGGCCGGCCGAATGTCGGAAAAAGCTCTTTACTGAATGCGTTTCTCGGCGAAAAGGTTGCCGCCGTTTCGGCAAAGCCCCAGACGACCCGCACGCGGATCACCGGCGTTCTCACCAAAGGCCCGCTGCAGCTCGTCTTTCTGGATACACCCGGCCTGCACCAGCCGCGCAGCAAGCTCGCCGAATACATGGTGAAACAGATCGGCGAATCCGTGGCGGATGTGGATCTCGCGGTTCTGGTGACGGAGCCGCTGGGGGAGATCGCCAAGGCGGAACTTGACCTGATGCAGCGTTTCAGGGATCAGGGACTGCCGGCCATTCTCTGCATCAACAAGATCGATCTCCTGCAAAACAAAGAGGCCATGCTCGCAAAGATCGCCGCCTTTTCTCAGGAATTCGACTTCGATCAGGTGGTTCCGGTCTCCGCGCTGACAGGCGACGGTCTCGACATTTTGCTTGAGGAAATCAGCAAGTATGCGGAGCCCGGCCCGCATTTCTTTGAGGACGACATCCTTACCGACATGCCGGAGAAGGCCGTCGCGGCGGAGCTGATCCGCGAGAAGCTGCTGACCGATCTCTCCGACGAGGTGCCGCATGGCATCGCGGTCGGCATCGAGAGCATGAAGGAGCGGGAGGACAAGGAGCTCATTGATATCGAGGCCACGATTTATTGCGAAAAGGACAGCCACAAAGGCATCATCATTGGCAAAAAGGGCGCCATGCTCAAAAAGATCGGCATCGAGGCCCGCGAGGAACTGGAACGTTTTCTTGCCTGCAAGGTCAACCTTCAGCTTTGGGTAAAGGTGAAGGAGGACTGGCGCAACCGCGAGGGCCTGCTGCGCAATTTCGGGTTCACGGAGAAATAGCATATGATCCGGAGTGCCGGATCATATGCTGCGAGTTTTGCATTTCCGGGCCGAAAAGCACGGCCCGGATTCCGCCTTCGACGGAACCATGCAAAACATCGTCATAACCCAATCCGGAGTGCCGATAAAAGTGCTGCAGTTTTGCTTTTCCGGGCCGAAAAGCACGGCCCGGATTCCGCCTTCGACGGAACCATGCAAAAC
>DAOTHJ010000002.1:90471-196478 GCA_035447605.1 Oscillospiraceae bacterium
ATCGTCATAACCCAATCCGGAGCACCGATAAAAGTGCTGCAGTTTTGCATTTCCAGGCCGAAAAAGCACGGCCGGAATTTTGGCTTCGCCAAAACCACGCGAAACGTCGTCATAAACGAAACAGAGAACCAAATCATGTGCTGCGAGTTTTGCATTTCAGGGCCAAAAAGCACGGCCGGATTCCATCTTCGACGGAAGATGAAAAACGTCGTCATAACCCGAAACGGAATGTCAAATGATGTGCCGCGGATTTTGTATTTTTGCAGATGCCCGGGGCGGACTTCTTGAATTAACGGATTTTCCCTCACATAGCGAAGTGAAAAAGACATACACTGTTTTTGAACAAATTTGCGATTCGGAGGGAAAATCCATGGAAAACAACAGTTGGGATGATTTCTTTAAAACCGGAAAGGTTTCGGATTATATTCATTACAGCGCCTCGAAGGACAAGAGCCTTCATGCCAAATACAAAAATGGGGAAATTAAACCCGCGCTCGCCGAAGAGGTAGGAAAAAGCGACACCACCATGATTAAACCGTCGCTCGCGGAGGATGTGGAGATCAAGCGTGCAGATCAAGACGGAGGGCCTGATTCTCAGGACACAGGATTATAAAGAAAGCGATAAGCTGCTGACCATCCTGACGAAGGATGCCGGCGTTGTGATGGCCTATGCCGGCGGCGCCTCGAAGCTCAAGAATCGTTTTTCCTGCTGCGCGTCGCCGCTGTGTTATGCCGAGTTTGTCCTGTTTCGGAACCGGGATAAGTGTACCGTCGACAGCGCCGAGCCGAAGGAGCTTTTCTTCGGCATCCGCGAGGATCTCGTGAGCCTTTCGTATGCGAGCTATTTCTGTGAGCTTGCCATGACCTGCATTCCGGCCGAGGAGCCTTCGGAGGAAATCCTGCGGCTGACGCTCAATACGCTTTATATGCTGGAAAACAAAAAGCGCCCGCCCGAGCAGCTCAAGGCGATCTATGAACTGCGCCTGATGAGCGTCTCCGGCTTCCGGCCCGATCTTGTCGCGTGCAGCGAATGCGGCGAGTATGAGAAGGAGCTCTTCTGGTTTTCGCCGGAGGAGGGTAGGGTCTGCTGCGGCGACTGTATGCCGGAGGCAGAGCCCGGGAGGCTGCCGCTCTCAAAAAGCGCCTTCTTTGCGGCACGTCATATCGCCTATGCGCCGGATGAAAAGCTGTTTTCCTTTACAGTGGGCGGAGAGGCGCTCAGGGAGCTTGCCGCAGCGGCGGAGCAGTATGCGCTCTGCCGGACGGAACGAACTTACAAAACCCTCGATTTCCTGAAAGGCATCGAGGGCATGAATACATAGAAAATGGCGTTGGGAGAACGCCGTTTTTCGTCATCGGGGGAAATCAAACATGACTGAAAACAGACATTACCATGCGCTGGAGCTGGACAAGATCTTAGAGAAGCTCGCCGATCTCGCCGGGTGTGAAGACAGCCGGGCGATGGCGCTCAATACCGAGCCCGCAACGACACTGCGCGAGGTTTCGCGGCAGATGGGCTTCACGGCCGACGCGCACAGACTGAATAATGAGTATGGAGCGCCGTCCCTTCGCGGGATGAAGAACGTCTGCGGAACGCTGCGCCGGGCGCAGATGGGCGCGGTGCTGACGCTGCCTGAGTTTTTGGATGTGGAGCGGTTTCTTGCCGCCCTGCGTGAAATGAAAGCGTTCCGCGACAATTTCGATAAGGATGAGACGACCACGCTGGATCCGCTCTTCGAGAGCCTATGGCCGAACCGCGCGCTAGAGGAGAGAATCGGTTTCGTCGTCGTCTCGGAGGAGGAGATCAGCGACACCGCGAGTCCGGAGCTCGCCGACATCCGCCGGAAGATTAAAAATTCGCAGGCCAAGGTCCGGGAATCGCTCGACCACATGATCCATTCCCAGACCTACGCCAAATTTTTGCAGGATCCGATCGTTACCATGAGAGACGGCCGCTACTGCATCCCGGTCAAATCTGAGTACCGGGCGGAGGTCAAGGGCATGGTGCACGATACCTCCGGCTCCGGCGCGACGATCTTCATCGAGCCGGCCTCCGTCGTCGAGGAGAACAACGAGACCCGCGTTCTGAAGGCGAAGGAGCAGGAGGAGATCCGCCGGATTCTCTATAATCTCTCGCAGGAGGTCGGCGCGGATGCGGACAGGCTGACCGCCGATTACTCCGCGCTGATCGAGCTGGATTACTATTTTGCGAAGGCGCGCCTCGCCGACGCGATGGATGCGAATGTCCCGTCCCTGACCGACGACGGCATCATCAAACTGGTCCGTGCCCGCCATCCGCTGATCGATGCCAAAAAGATCGTCCCGGTGGATATTTCGATCGGTAAGGATTTCGACGTGCTGGTCATCACCGGCCCGAATACCGGCGGCAAAACCGTCGCGCTCAAGACGCTCGGCCTGCTGACGCTGATGGCCATGTGCGGCCTGATGATCCCGGCCGGCGAATCCAGCTCCGTCTCCGTCTTCGGCTCCATCTTTGCCGACATCGGCGACGAACAGAGCATAGAGCAAAACCTTTCCACGTTCTCATCTCACATCTATAATACAATTCATATTCTGGCCGAGGCCGACGACCGGAGCTTGGTGCTGCTCGACGAGCTCGGCGCGGGCACCGACCCGACGGAGGGCGCTGCCCTCGCGATTGCGATCATCGAGCGGCTCAAGCTCTACGGCGCCAAGCTTGCGGCCACGACGCACTATCCTGAAATCAAGGTTTACGCCCTCCAGACGCCGCGTGTCGAGAACGCCTGCTGCGAATTCGACGTACAGACGCTTTCACCGACCTACAAGCTGCTGATCGGCGTCCCGGGCCGGAGCAACGCCTTCGCGATCTCCGAGCGTCTCGGTATGGATTCCTCCGTCGTCGAGCGGGCAAAGGACTTCATCAACGGGGAGAATATCCGTTTCGAGGAAGTCGTGACGAAGCTCGAAAACAGCCGCCGCGAGGTCGAGGAGGAAAAGGCCAAGGCGGTCGTCTTCCGGGCCGAAGCGGAGCGCATCAAGAAAGAGACCGAGAAGCAAAAGGCGCAGTTCGAGGCCGACCGGGAAAAAGAGATGGAACAGGCCCGCCTCGCGGCGAAAAAAGTGATGGAAAAGGCCCGCTACGAGGCCCAGAAGCTGGTCGACGAGATCAACGATACCAAGAAGCAGGTCAACGCCGAAAACGCCGTCGATATGGCCGCGCGCGCAAGGGCGCAGATGAAGGACGGCATGAAAAAGATTCAGGATATCGCCGATCCGGTGCTGAACCGCGACGACGGCTATGTCCTGCCGCGCGCGCTGAAACGCGGCGACACGGTGCGCATCAACGGCCTGACCAAGGAGGGCACCGTGCTCAGCGATCCGGACGGCGCGGGCTACTGCACCGTGCAGACCGGCATCGTCAAGACAAAAGTGAATATCAGCGAGCTGCGGCTGATCGAAAACAGGGCGAAAAAGACGACTCTCGGCGGCGGCAGCGTCACCAAGACCGTTGAGAGCGCCTCCCGAAGGGCGGCGGCCTCCGAGCTCGACCTGCGCGGCATGGATGTGGAGAGCGCGCTGCTGGAGGTCGACCGCTTTATCGACGAGTGCGTACTCATGAATTTTAAGACCGTCTCGATCATCCACGGAAAGGGCACCGGCGCGCTGCGTGCGGGCGTTCAGCAGGCGCTCAAGAAAAATAAATCGGTCCGGACTTACCGCCTCGGCGTCTACGGCGAAGGGGAGACCGGCGTGACCATTGTGGAGCTGAAATGATGAACGTGATGTATCTGGAAACGCCCGTCGGCCTGATGAGAGCGGCTGAGCATGACGGCTTTCTGACGGAGCTCGACTTTGTACGCGAAAAAGGAGCGGAGGCGTGCTCAACCGATTCCATCGTGCTCAAAGAGACGGAGCGGCAGCTTCGGGACTATTTCTCCGGGAAGAGGAAGAGCTTTGATCTTCCGGTCCGGGCGGAGGGAACCGCTTTTCAAGAATCCGTCTGGAATGCTCTGAGGGAGATTCCCTACGGCGAGGCAAAAACCTATGGGGAGATCGCCGCGGCCGTCGGGAGACCCGGTGCCGCACGGGCCGTCGGTTCGGCCTGTCACCATAACCCCGTCTCCGTCGTGATCCCCTGCCACAGGGTGCTCGGCGCCTCGGGAGGGCTGACCGGCTACGGCGGCGGACTTAAAAAAAAGGAGTTCCTGCTCGATCTGGAGGGGGTCTCCTACCGAAGACAGCCCGAGTGACATACAACATACATAACAATAAAGGCCTCCGTCCGTTCTTTGAGAACAGGCGGAGGCCTTTGTGTTTTTTAATAATATGTTGTCCGTTTTTATTCTCGGAAGAGCCCGGATAGATCCGGAAAATCACCATGCGGTGAAACGCCCCGGCGGCTCGGCGGCTTTTACGGGGATTCCGGCCATGGGCAAAATCAGGCGTGAATCCATTTCATCTTCGGATATTTCGGCATGCCGTTTTCGGTCTTATTCTCCGGCGCTCCTTGAATGAGCGGAAGCGCGTAGTCAAAATATGGCTGCAACATGCCGTTTCCGCCCTCGTTGATCCATTCTCTCGGCACGCTTTTTTCTGCGTTGGCAACGTCCGTGAGGTCGATCAGCTTTGTGATGCAGCGGTATTCGCCGGATTCCGGACGTTCGAACGCGACCATTTTGCCGGTGGCACCGGCGACGGCGGCCTCCACGGCGGCCTTTCCGGCGAGAAACGCCTCCTGAATATCGGTGCCGGATGCACAGTGCGCGCTGCATCTCTGAAGCAGGGAGAACTCGATGCCGCGGACCTTGGCGCCGGTGTGGTCGTGTAGAAACTGGGCGAGAGTGGCCGCAAGCCCGCCGAGCTGGCGGTGACCAAAGGAATCGATATTTTTGGCAAGGTCGCTGCCGTATTCGCTGATAAAACGGCCGTCCCCGTCGTGGATGCCCTCGGAGGCGACGATCACGGTGTGCAGGTGTTCCCTGCGGTAGGCGTCGACGTCGCGGAAAAACGTCTCCAGATCGAAGGTTACCTCCGGCAGGTAGACGAGGGCGGGTCCCCTTCCGGAGACGGAGGCAAGGGAGGAGGCCGCGGCGAGCCATCCGGCATGACGGCCCATGGTCTCGACGACGACGAGCGTCTCCTTATCATAGACCTCGGCATCCCGGATGACCTCGGCGACGGAGGTGGCGATATATTTGGCCGCGGAGCCGAAGCCGGGGCAGTGATCGGTGCAGACTAGGTCGTTGTCGATGGTCTTCGGAACGCCGATCACCCGGCACTCCCAGCCGGAACCCTGCATATACTCGGAGATCTTGTTGCAGGTGTCCATGCTGTCGTTGCCGCCGTTGTAAAAGAAATAGCGGACATCATACTTTTTGAAAATTTCAAGGATACGCCGGTAATCCGTATCATCCTCCTCGGCATTTTTCATCTTATATCGACAGCTCCCGATCAAGGAGGAAGGCGTGTTCAGAAAAAGCTCCAACTCAGCCGGATCTTCCTTTCCCATATCGACGACATCATCGTCGAGCACCCCTTTGATGCCGTGTCGGGCGGCAAGGACACGGGTGATGCAGCGGGTCTCCAATGCGGTCTTGATCATTCCGTATGCACTGGAATTGATGACGGAAGTGGGTCCGCCGGACTGCCCGATCAGGCAGGCTCCTCTGAGTTCACTCATGGAATCCCCATCCTTTCAAACATTTAAAAAGTACCCTGCCAATATTTTACTTGAAAAAGGCGATGGATGCAATGCAAGGATTTGCCAAAAAACAAGTTCTCTGATATACTATTTTCGTTATTCTTTCTTTGGAAACTGGAGGAAGGTCCGAATGGCCGGATATAAACGAAAAAATAGTTCCGCGCCCCTGCTGGTGACAATCCTGTTTGTGGTCGCTGCCGTGGCTGTGGCGTGGATGATCCCGTATTTTACCGGAGGCAATGTGCCGGAGGACGAGTATCCCTGGGTCAAGGCGGATGAAATGGCTGTCAGCGGCTCGCTCTCCGGGGAATCCTATTCCGGAAAACGCAATGACGCCGCCACACTTTCGTATTCCATTGCGGAAGAGATCAAGGTCAAAGACAACACCGCCACGCTGAAAATCGAGAATCCGGGCAAAAATGTGTTGCTGATGACCGTCACGATCACCGTCGGCGAGGAGCAGATTTACCAAACCGGTTATCTGAAACCCGGTCAGTACATTCTCTCCGATACGCTGGATACCCCGCTTGATCCGGGCACCTATCAGGGAGTCGCCGTTTTTGAAGGCTTCGACCCGGAGACGGAGGAGAGCAAGGGCGCCATCGATGTCAATATCAGACTCTCCGTCGAGTAAGCCGCTCTCAAAAGTGCCGCGGCCGGTCTTTCATGATTGGGATTTGCTCATCTGGGAATCAAGAATAAAAAAGCCCATGGGGAACGCCCACGGGCTTTTCTTTTTGTAAAAAAAGAAAAATTTCTATTGCAGGAATGGAAAATATGAATAATTTATACATTTTATCCTAAGTAAAATAAAAAATATTGTGCAAGATGATTGGCTGCGCTTTATTCGACAAAAATCGACAAAAACAAATGTTAAAATGGAAACACTTCGATGAGTAGGCGGCGGTACAATTGAATTATCGTTTGAGGGAAAGGACAATCGTTACAGAGGACGGAATCCACGCAACAGTTTGGGGAGTCGTTTTTACGGAAGGAGAAACAGAGGTGGTTTATTTTCCCGATATTTCAATCAATCAAGGGCTGGCGAAGCGTTTCGCGGAGCTCTGTCTGCGAAACTCCGTCAGCCCGCTCCATCTTCACGACGTGTTGGAAGATTTTCTTGCAGTCAACGATTGACAACTTATTTCGGAGAGACCGTTTGCAGTCGGCGCCGATGTGTTTTTTTTGTATAAACCCGATGCAGACTTGTTTCGGCAGGGAAGAATGCCGCTACACGATATTTCGCGGCAGCGGCAGTTCGGAGTCGTAGATATCCTCCAAAAGAATTCTGCAGCGGTCTATTTCTGCGGTCAGCTCGCCGATATCGCCGTGTTCCGCCAGCTTCTCCAGTCTTGCAACGGCAAGGGTAACCTGGTCAAGCTGGGTGTGGCGGACGATCCGGCAGAGCGTGTGGTGCCGTTCAATCCAATCGGTCGCAAGGATGGCGGCGGCTTCCGCAGTTTTTTTATTGTCACCCTCCTCCGCCAGCACCGACAATTCCTCCATCTCGGAGAGCAAAATGTCCGTGTTTTTTTCGAGGGTATGAAGGCCCCAGCCGCTCATGCCGATCATCACGACCAACAGGGCTGCCGCGAGTGCTACTCTTGCAATTTCAGATCGGTCTCCTTTTTTACAAGATAATATGTTTCCGATGAGTCGCAGGTCATTAGGAATACCTTTTCCGGCGTGACCTGATTTTCTTTGAGCACGCGGTCCAGCCAGGCTTGGCCGAGCCCGCAGATTTCCAAAGTTTCCGGCATGAGCACGCCGTCGCTGATCACTACCAGCGGAGGCGTGTTTTCGTTTGCCTTGGCGGGCAGAGAGAGCATCTCCGCCGTGACGGGGCGCGCATAATACTTTGGATAGACGGTCAGTTTGCCGTTTGTCTCCACAATCGCCCAGCCCACTTCCCGGATATCGAAGATGCCGTTGATGCGAAGCTGGCTCATCAGGTCCTCGATGGAAAAGCGCAGTTCCCGCATCCGTGCCTGGTCGATCGCCCCGTTGCGGATCACCACCACCGGATTTCCGGATATAACGACCTGCGCCTTGCTGCTTTTCATTGCGATGGCGGAGAGCAGCACCTCCGAACTCATCAGCGTGACGATCGGCACGATGGCGGAGAGCAGCGGAATATCCGTATCCTCAATGGAGATGGTCGCAATATTGGAGATCAGGATGGCGATAACGAATTCGGAGGGCTGCAGTTCGCCGAGCTGGCGTTTTCCCATGATGCGGAGGCAGATAATAATTAAAATGTAGATGATAATGGTACGGAAAAGCACGATATACATGAAAATCTCTCCCGCGGTACAGCATTCTGATTTAGTATGCCGCCGCTTTGGCCGTTCTATTCCTTTCCTGCGGACATGGGTTTTCTCTTTTAAAATAAGAGGCCGCTTGCCAACACGCGGATTTGTGATATAATAAAAAAATCACAGGCCTATAATAAGAATCATGTGGATTTTTATGCCGGGGGGATCATTTTGTTGAAAAGCAGCCACGAAAAGATCAAAAAACAAATGGAACCGCCGGAGCCGCTGAACAAAAAGAGCTTTTTCCGGGAGTGGGTGCTTCCGTTGGGGACGGAGGTATTGGTCCTTTTTGTCCTTCTCAAATTTATCTTTATGATCAACTTTGTGCCGACCGAATCCATGTGGCCGACGTTTCCGGCCCACAGCGCGCTCTTTTCCACCCGGGTTTACTACAAGGAGAATATCGAGCGCGGGGATGTTCTGGTCTTTCGCTCCGACGAGACGAGCAAGGTGCTGATCAAGCGCTGCATCGGTCTGCCGGGGGAGACGGTGACGGTCGGTTCTGACGGGAGCGTCCGGATCGACGGCACCCTACTGGCGGAGCCCTATGTCAGCTCGGATTCCGACTATTCGGGCGTGTTTGAGGTGCCGGAAGGCTGCTATCTCTTTTTCGGCGACAACCGCGGTGATTCGCTGGATGCGCGATACTGGCAGGAGCCTTATATTTCCGAAGATAAGCTGATGGGCAAGGCGCTGTTTGTTTTATGGCCGATCGGCAGTTTCGGCACTCTGGAATGAAACAAGAGGAGTTTATGGAAGAAAATCAGGAAGAAAGAATTCAGGAAGCCGACGTGGTTTCTGCGGAAAAAAAGGCGGCAAAACGGGCCGCAGTAAAGAAAGAGATCATCGACTGGTGCAAGGCGCTGCTGTTCTATTGCGTCATCCCGGTGCTGCTTTTCAATTACTTTTTCATTATCGCCTATGTGCCGACCGGCTCGATGATGCCGACCGTGAATCCCGGCGACTGGACGCTCGCCGTCCGTGTACGGAATCCGGAGACCTCCATCGACCGCGACAACGTGGTGGTGTTTTATTCGGAGGAACTGGATAAGATCCTCTTTAAACGCTGCATCGGCCTGCCGGGAGAAGAGGTTGAAGTCAAAAAGAACGGCTCCGTTTATATTGACGGGGAGAAGCTCGAAGAGGACTACGTCAGCTCCGACTCCCGCGTCTCTCGTGACTTTGAGGTGCCGGAGGGCAGTTATCTCTTTTTCGGCGACAACCGCGGCGATTCGCTGGATGCGCGCTATTGGAATAACCCGTATATTTCCGGAGAAGACATCATGGGCAGGGCGATCTTTATCTTCTGGCCGCTTGCCGATTTCGGCGTGATTCAGTAACGGAGGGATTTCCGATGAATGGAAAAAAAGTATTGGTACGCATCATGGTCGTCGTCCTCATCCTTGCGATGCTGCTTCCGTCAATCGCGTACGGGATCTATACGCTGATGGCGGCATGAAGGTCATGATTGCGATGAGCGGAGGGGTCGACAGCGCCGTATCCGCTCTTTTTTTGAAAAATCAGGGCTGGGAAGTCGAAGGCGCAACCTTTCTTCTGAGCGAAGGCGACGCGGGGATTGCCGCGGCCGAGGACGCGAAAAAGGTCGCGGATTTTCTGGGCATCCCGCACCATGTGTTCGATTTCCGGGAGCTGTTTGCGGAGAAGGTCGTCGGCGATTTTCTCTCCGAATATGAGGCCGGGCGGACGCCGAATCCCTGCGTCCGATGCAACCGGTTTATCAAATTCCCGGCCTTCCTTGCGGAGGCGGAGAAGCTGGGCTGCGAAAAGATCGCGACCGGCCACTACGCCCGGATCGCGGAGGGCAGACTCTTCCGCGCCGCCGCCTTGGAGAAGGACCAGAGCTATGTGCTTTATAATTTGACGCAGGAACTGCTTTCCCGCATCATTTTTCCACTGGGAGAGCGGACAAAGACCGAAATCCGGCAGATCGCCGCGGAGGCCGGGATTCCGGTCGCGGAGAAGCCGGATTCTCAGGATATTTGTTTCATCCCTGATGGCGACACCGGCGGATTCCTCCTGAGGCACGGCTGCGGCTCGGAGCCCGGGGATTTTGTGGCGGAGAACGGGAGCGTTCTTGGGTGCCATAAGGGTGTCGCGCATTACACAATCGGCCAGAGGAAGGGGCTTGGCCTCTCTCTGCCGGAGCCGCTCTATGTCGGCGGGATCGATCCTACGAACCGGCAGGTGCGGCTGGTCAGGAACGAGGAGCTGTTCGGCCGGGAACTGCTGGCCGGCGGCTTTCACTGGATCTCCGGCCATGCGCCGGAACAGCCGATCCATGTACAGTGCAAAATCCGCTACGCCCATAAACCGGCGGAGGCCTCCTTCGAGACGCTGCCGGACGGTACGGTTCGCGTGGCATTTCTCACGCCGCAGCGCGCCATTACAAAGGGCCAGTCCGCGGTGCTTTACCATGGCGACGAGGTGCTGGGCGGCGGCATCATCCTTTGAAGAAAGAATCCGATGCTTTTCCGGGAGACGGCTTGCGGGCCGAAGACGCCTGCGGGAGGGTGCGGACTGCAAAAAAATATTGCCTCTGAGAAGGCCGCCTGCGTTTATGAGTGAGGACTGTATCAACCGGCCCACAGCCGCCGAAGAGAGGCTTGGAGGATGCTTTCCCCAATAAAACGGCCGGATTAGGGGCCGCATATCGGGAACATAGCTGCCGGAATGAAAGTGTTTTGAGCATGCGGCACGGTTTCGGCGCCTCTTGACGGGACTTTCCTTTTTTTGTATAATAGAAATATCAAGCGAAGACCGGACCGCTGGAAAGGGCTTATGTTATGGACGACGGAGACCCCGGAGGGTGCTCGGCAAATAGAAATTTTTGAGGCATGACCTTTGCGTTTTACGGAAAGGTTATGCTTTTTTGCGTTTTGAAACAAAACGGGAGGTTGATTTTTCACTCATGGATACCACGGCAACGATTTTGGTTATGCTGGTTCTGCTGACGTTTTCCGCTTATTTTTCCGCGACGGAAACCGCTTTCAACACCGCAAGCCAGACCAAACTGAAGATTGAGGCGGATAAGGGAAACGGAAATGCCGCGCTTGCGCTGCGGCTGCTGGACAGTTACGATAAGCTCCTTTCCACGATCCTCGTCGGCAACAATATTGTGAACATTGCCCTGACGGCCATCGCCACGGTCTTTTTTGTCAACTACATAGGCGATTCCGGCGCGACGGTCTCCACGGCCGTGATGACGGTGGTGGTGCTGTTTTTCGGCGAGATTACGCCGAAAAGTCTGGCCAAGGAGTACCCGGAGACGTTCACCAAATTCTCCGCTCCGATCCTTCACGGAATTATGCTCCTGCTGACGCCGGTCAACTGGATCTTCTCGGCATGGAAAAAATTCATCTCCAAGCTCATCACCGGCGAGGATCAGCGCGGGATGACCGGGGAGGAACTGATGAACATCGTCGAGGTGGCGGAGGAGGAGGGCGGCATCGGCAGCCAGGAGAGCGAGCTGATCCGCTCCGCGCTGGAATTCAACGATCAGGATGCCGCCGATATCGCGACGCCGCGCGTCGATCTGGCTGCGGTTCCGATCGACGCCACCAAGGAGGAGATCGAAAAGGTCTTCTTTGAATCCGGCTATTCGCGCCTGCCGGTCTACCGGGAAAATATCGACGACATTGTCGGCTTTATCCATCAGATGGACTTCCACCGGATGACGGAGAATCCGGATCTCGCGCTGGAGAAGATCCTTCAACAGCCGCTTTTTGTGCCCTGCACGATGAAGATCGGCGCCTTGCTCAAGCTTTTGCAAAAGGCGAAATGCCATATGGCCATCGTGACGGATGAATTCGGCGGAACCTTCGGCGTCGTCACGATGGAGGATATTCTTGAGGAACTGGTCGGCGAGATCTGGGATGAGCACGACGAGGTGGTCGAGGATTTTGTGAAGAAAGAGGATGGCTACCATATCTCCGGCAGCGCCGATCCGGAGGAGATGTTTGAATATCTCGGTCTGGAGGAGCGGGTCGATTCCGCGACGGTTAGCGGCTGGGTGATGGATGAGCTGGGCAAGGTTCCGGAAAAGGGAGACAGCTTCGTCCACAGCGGGATGCGTTTTACCGTTTTGGAGACGGAGGGCATGCGCGCCTCGGAGATCCTGATTCAGAAAACGGAATAAAAAAAGAACCGTCATGATTTTGGGTCATGGCGGTTTTTTCATAAGCAGGAACAATCATCTTGATATCCGGTACCATCATAAAAGGGTCGTTCCGTGCGGGATGGTTTCCGATGCGATGCCTTTGGGCGGCTCCGGGCCGTTTAAAGACATTCCTGAAATCCAACCTATCATAAGGCGGAAAACAGACGCTGTCAATGAGAATTGAGAAAAAAAACAACGGGCCGCAACAAAAATAGTATTTGAAGTTTTACCGGCAAAAATAACAGAAATAAAAAATTTTATTCGTATGAGATTTTGCGGAGGCTTTCGCTTTTGAAACGGAGCCGCCGGCGGCTTAGAGGCCTGCCGCCGACTGGCCGGCTTTTCGTGAAGCCTCGTCTTTAAAATGGAGCGGACAGAGCGGGAGGGAAAATCATCCGCCCCGGAATCCACACGCTCATAGCGGTTGCAAGCGAGAATTTATAAGCTTGCCGCCGCGACCGACTGGCCGACCCTGCGCGAAGCTTCGTCCGGCAGAATCACGGAGAGCTTCTCCGCAATCTCAGGATATTCCCCGGCAAGCACCTCGCTTGCTTTTTCAAGGGCGATCTCGCCGCCCGTTCCGGAGACGACGCGCCCCATCAGCAAGACGGTGCCGCACCCGTAAAGTTCATAATAATAGGCGAGGGAGTGGCCGAGGAAGGCGCCGATGGATTCGTAGATCTGCCTCGCTCCGTTATGCCCCTTTGCGAGCAGGAGCTGCACCTCCCGGAGCTTTTCCGCCGGGGAGAGGGATTCCATAAGCCGGATTCCCGCGGCCGGTGCGAGCCGGATGACGGCCTCCTGACTGAAGTAGCGGGAGCCGCAGCCGACATCCCCACTCAAATCGTCCGAATTGCTCTGCGGGTTCAGATCCACCGGAACGGTTGCCAATTCGTTCAGCCAGCCGGTGAGGCCACCGGAGGAATCGATGTAGCCGCCCGCCTCGCTCGTGCCCATCGTGACGGCAAGCAGGTTGTTCCGGCCAAGGTTCATGGCACCCGCAAGCGCGGAGACATCTCCGTCGTTGCAGACCGTGACCGGTACATCCCCGATCTCCTTCACTGCCCGGAGATAGATATCCCTTACCTTGCTTTCAAAAAGCGCTTTCGGCACGCTGCGGAACAGGGAAGCATATACCGTTCGGTTGCCGACAAAAACGCCGGCGGAGGAGATGCCGACCGCGTCGACCCGGGGCATTTTGGAGGCGGCCGTTTTGAGCGCCTCAACGATCCCGCGAAAATGATAGTCCGGGTCCGGGTTTTCTTTCGGGTTCCAAATAACCTCCTCCGAATAGACGGGCCGGCCTTCGATGACGGCGGAGACTTTCCGATCCGAGCCGCCCGCGTCGAATCCGATCCGGCATCCGGCAAAATGCCCGCCGACGGGCAGGGAGACGAGCTTTTCCTCCGGCAGATCCTCACAGGAAGCAACTTCAAAGGGCTGCCCGTAGATTCTGGCCATGAAGTTCGCGTCAAAGGCACGGCTGCCGTGTTCCGCGTAGGCGGCCTTCAGGGATTTACAAATTTCTTCGCTGCCGCGCACAAGGAGCCGCGAACCGCCTTTCATCCAGAGCAGGGATTTGACGAGGCGGTCGACATAAAAGCGGTCCGCCTCCGAGGATTCCGGCGTGCCGCAGAGTTTTGTCTCACAGCAAAAAGTCTGCCCGTCCGGGCGCAGCAGGGCGATCCCAAGCGGAACGGAGGCTTTTTCCAGATAAGCCCGATTGAATTTCAGGATGGGCATAAAGCCGGGTTCCAGCGCCGGCGGATACCGGACTTCAAAACCGATTCCATGGAGACGCAAAAGAGCCACCTTCTTTATCCGAGACATTTTTGCGTTGCAATGAGTCTAAATTCATGATACCATGTTTCCGGCAGGGATTCAACGGATCAGACGGGATAGGAGGCCGAATTATGTCGATTCTTGTGACCGGAGGGATGGGCTATATCGGTAGCCACACCTGTGTGGAGCTTCTGAACGCGGGCAGGGAAGTGGTCGTTGCGGACAACCTCTCCAACAGCTCCGAGGAAGCGGGAAACAGGGTGCGGCAGATCACCGGGAAGCCCGTAAAATTTTATCAGATCGACCTCAGGGACCGTCCGGCTTTGGATCGTGTCTTTGAGGAAAACAGTATCGACGCCGTCCTCCACTTCGCCGGGCTCAAGGCAGTGGGGGAATCCGTTTCGATGCCGCTTGAATATTACGACAACAACCTCGGCGCGGCCATCACGCTCTGCGAGTCGATGCGCGCACATGGGGTGAAGAAAATTCTCTTCTCCTCTTCGGCGACCGTATACGACATCGGCAAAGAACTGCCGCTCAGTGAAACGTCCCCGCGCGGCAATTGCACGAATCCGTACAGCTGGTCGAAATACATGGTTGAGCAGATCCTCCGGGATACCGCAAAGGCGGATCCGGAATGGTCGGTTATGTTGCTGCGGTATTTCAATCCGGTCGGCGCCCACGAGAGCGGGCTGATCGGGGAGGATCCGAGAGGGATTCCCAACAACCTGATGCCCTACATCTGCCGGGTGGCCGTCGGGCAGTACCCGTATCTCAACGTCTGGGGCGGCGATTATCAGACGCCGGACGGCACCGGCGTGCGGGACTATATCCATGTCGTCGATCTCGCGAAAGGCCATCTCGCCGCCATGGAATATATGGAACATCATTCGGGCGAGTCCGCCTTCAACCTCGGCACCGGGTGCGGCCACAGCGTTCTCGAAGTGGTCTCCGCCTTTGAAAAGGCGAGCGGTGTCAGGATCCCCTATAAGATCGGGCCGCGCCGTCCGGGCGATCTGGATATCTTTTATGCCTCGCCGGAGAAGAGCGCCGGAGAGCTCGGCTGGAAGGCCGAGCGCTCACTTGCGGATATGTGCAGGGACTGCTGGAACTGGCAGAGCAAAAATCCCTTCGGCTACGGAGAATGACGAACTTTTTGAGGGGAAAAGCGGCGTACAACGGTTTAATTTCCGGAAAAAGGTACGGCCGCTCGTCTTTTTAAGCTCGATCGGCCGCCGCGGTGCGATTTTCCACCCGTATTGAAATGTTACAGGCAATCTGCTTTTTAAATAGAAAAAGACCGGGAATCCTCAAAATCGGGGAGCACCGGTCTTTTTTTGCGGGGTTCCGCCGCTATCGGCCCGCCGCAGGGATAAATCCGATCATAAAGAGAAAAATGACGATAGCCGGTCATATATGCCGGCGGGCCGTTTTCTTCACGGAGCCGCCAATTTATAGCTGCTTTTTGATTTTATCGAGGGCGCCCTTTTCCAGCCGGGAGACCTGCGCCTGGCTGATGTGGATTTCGGAGGCGACCTCCATCTGAGTTTTCCCGGAAAAGAAGCGCAGCGCAAGGATTTTCTTTTCGCGCGGGGAGAGGTTGCTCATAGCCTCCTTGAGCGCGATCTCCTCGAGCCATCCGGTTTCGCACTCCTTGTCGCCGATCTGGTCGAGCATATAAATCGTATCGCCGCTGTCGGAATAGACCGGCTCGTAAAGCGAAACCGGCTCGACAATGGATTCGAGCGAGATGACCACCTGTTCCCGCGCCATGCCGAGTTCCTGTGCGATCTCATCCATGGTCGGCTCCCGGCCTTTTTTGCTGAGGTAATCCTCCTTGACCTGCATGGCGCGGTAGGCCGTGTCGCGCATGGAGCGGCTGACACGAACCACATTGTTATCCCGCAAAAAACGGCGGATTTCCCCGACGATCATCGGCACGCCGTAGGTGCTGAAGCGCACGTCGAGCCCCGGATCGAAGTGGTCGATCGCCTTGATTAAGCCGATGCAGCCGACCTGGAACAGATCGTCGGGATTCTCACCGCGCCCCGTGAATTTCTGCACAACGCTGAGCACGAGGCGAAGGTTCCCGCTGATCATTTGCTCCCGGGCGGAGGAATCCCCCTCCTTGATTCTCCGCAAAAGGTCCATCTTTTCCGATTCCTTGAGCACGGGCAGCCGGGAAGTATTGATGCCGCAGATTTCCACTTTTCCGTAATACATTTCTGCACCACCCACTCAAAAAATACTTGCGAAATGAGCATGTCCGAAAGTGGAAACCCCTATGCACTTTTGTTTGAGTGAAATTTTGTCAATCGCAAATATAAGAATATTTTCGTCAAAAATCGGCCGGCTGCCCGAAGAAAAAAACTCCTGAAGAAAAATACCTGTATGTAAAGAAGAAAACCCGCAGAAGAAACCGGGGAAGCCCCCGGTGTTTTGCAGGAGAGAAGGGACGATCTGCTCCGTCTTTGCCGGTCAAAATATGGATGCCTCCACGGGAACGGGCGGCTGTTCTCCGGAAGCCGACGGGTCTCTTTCACCGGATGCCGGAGTCTCCGCTGCGAGGTCGTTTTTTGGGCAGCCCGGCCCGATCGAGCACAGAAAAACGGAGGTAGGCCCACGGTCCAATCCGTTGGAAAGCGCGGCACGGACTTCCCGAGCACGAAGAAAAATGGCTTGAGCATGGGCGGACAGACAGATTTTCTCCTTGGATGGAATAGATTTTCCCAAAGGGGGAATGTATACGAGAATCCGCATGCAGGAACTGCGCGCGAAGGAGGTCATCAACCTCAACGACGGCGCAAGTTTCGGTTACATCGACGACATGCTGGTCGATACGGAAAGCGAAAAGGTGCTGGCCCTGGTGATCGGCGGAAGGCTCCGGTTCTTCGGGCTGCTGGGCAGGGAGGAGGAAATCCTGATCGGCTGGGAGAAGGTGGAGTCCATCGGGCGGGATACCATCCTGATCCGTTCGGACGTGATCCGGGAGCCGAAGAGGAAAGGCTTTTTTGCGAGCTTTTTTAAATCACCATAAAGATAAAAAATAATATAGAAAAATCTTGCAATGAAAAACTTCCCGTGATATAATCAAAAAGCTGCGGAATCGCAATCCGTTTCCGTAAAGCAAATCCGCACATCCCACAATCGTTCCGGCGATGTACCAGAAATGGCCGCTCTTTCGAGATGCGTGGGGTGGAGGAATAACAAAAGGAGGAAAAATCCAATGTCTGTCGTATCTATGAAACAGCTGCTTGAGGCCGGTGTCCATTTTGGTCATCAGACCCGCCGCTGGAACCCGAAAATGGCGCCCTATATTTTCACTGAGCGCAACGGTATCTACATCATCGACCTGCAAAAAACCGTCAAGAAAATTGAAGAGGCTTATATGTTCGTCCGCGATCTCTCTGCGGACGGCAAGTCCATTCTCTTTGTCGGCACCAAAAAGCAGGCCGCCGATTCCATCCGTGAAGAAGCCGAAAGAGCCGGCGCTTATTATGTCAACGCCCGTTGGCTCGGCGGCATGCTCACCAACTTCAAAACCATCCGCAGCCGTATCGCCCGCCTGACTCAGCTCCGCAAAATGGAAGAGGACGGCACGTTTGAACGCTTGACCAAGAAAGAAGCCAGCAAACTGGCCCTTGAAATCGAGAAGCTCGAGAAATATCTCGGCGGCATCGAGGACATGGATCGCCTTCCGGGCGCGCTCTTTATCGTCGACTCCAGAAAAGAGAAGATTGCCGTCTCCGAAGCCCGCAAACTGGGTATCCCGATCGTCGCAATCGTGGACACGAACTGCGACCCGGATGAGATCGATTATCTGATCCCGGGCAACGATGACGCCATCCGCGCCGTCAAACTGATCGCCGGAACCATGGCCGACGCGATTATCGAAGGCCATCAGGGCGAGCAGATGACGCCGGCCGCGCAGGAAAAGATCGACGAAACCGACGAAGTGGAAGAGGAGGAAAAATAAATGGCGTTTACCGCTCTTGATGTCAAGGCCCTCCGGGAGACCACCGGATGCGGCATGCTTGACTGCAAAAAAGCTCTGATGGAAACCGACGGCGATATGGATAAAGCCATCGATTTCCTTCGTGAAAAAGGCCTCGCCGCCGTCGCCAAAAAGTCTTCCCGCATCGCTGCGGAAGGCGCCGTTCTGGCCGATTACTGCCAGGAGAGCAAGGTCGGCGCGGTTATCGAGGTCAACTCCGAGACCGACTTTGCCGCGAAGAGCGACAAATTCCTCGCATTCGTCAAGGTCTGCCTCAAGGCCGTCATGGAACAGAATCCGGCCGACGTCGACGCCCTGCTTGCCTGCAATGTGGAAGGCCGTACCCTCCAGCAGATCCTTCAGGATAACGTGCTTGTCATCGGCGAAAACCTCAAGATCCGCCGCTTCGTCCGCTATGAGGGCGCCTGCGCCTCTTACGTCCACATGGGCGGAAAGATCGGCGTACTGGTCCGCTTTGATGCCGACGTGGCCGATAAGGATGGTTTTGCCGAATACGGCAAGGATATCGCCATGCAGATCGCCGCTTCCCAGCCGCTGTATATCTGCCCGAAGGGTGTGCCGGAATCCGTTCTCGAGCATGAGAAGGAAGTCGCTCTTGTCCAGATCAACGAGGATCCCAAGATGGCCAGCAAACCGGATGCCGTCAAGGAAAAGATGCTCGAGGGCAAGATCGGCAAATATTATAAAGAAAACTGCCTGATCAGCCAGGCTTTTATTAAGGATCCGGATATCGACGTCGAGGCCTATACGGCGAAGGTTGCCAAAGAGCTCGGCGGCAGCATCAAGATTGCCGAATTCGTCCGCTTTGAAAAAGGCGAAGGCCTTGAGAAGAAAGCCGAGGAGAACCTCGCCGACGAAGTCGCGAAACAGATCGCTCAGGCGCAGAAGAAAGACTGATTCCGGATAAACCGGAGAAAAAAGGCCGCAGGAGTACCATCCTGCGGCCTTTTTGAAATGACAAAATCCCGCTTTTTGTGCCCTTGACAAAGCCAGAAAAGGTGGTATAGTAATCCATATTATGAAAAGGGCTTTTTCGCGGACCGTACCGCGGAGGGTCTTTTTTTGTCTTAGAAAAGGGATTGACGATGGAGAACAGATTCGGGAACGGCCGTCTGCGGGCGCTTTTTCTCGTGATATTGGTTCTTGCCGTGTTTCTGGAGGGACGGATGATCTGCAACGCGCCGACCATCCCCACCGAAGACGGCGGCAGAGATGCTCAGGTTTCCGGCGATCTTGCCGTGGGGCAGGAGGAGCAGAAGGAAATCCGAAAAGAAAAGCGGGAATCTTCCGGTAGAAAAAAATGGATGCCCGGCTTTTCCGCCCTGAAAGCGGAGCATAAACCCGTCGGCGACACCGCCGGAAAGAGGAATTCTTTGATCCGTATCCTGCGGTGTTGATGAAAAACCTTTCTTCCGCAACTATTGAGAAAGGGTCAGCATACTGATAAGTGAATCAAAACCATGGAGAACATAGAGGATTCGGAAGAGCTTTCCATGATCTTTCGCATGCATGGGTGCCGGATCATGGATAAAGCCGGAAAACTGCTGCTGAAAGCGGATCTTTCCGGAGGCTTCCTGAGTAAAAAGCTGGATTTTTACGATGCGGACGGCGCTCCCGTCGCGAAAGTCAGACAGATCGGTCTGGGAAAATACCGTCTGGATTGCGGCGGGCAGACGATGGAGCTGCAAAGACGGTTTACCTTGACGGGCGAGGAATATGTAATGACCGGCTGGGTTCTGCATCGGAACCTGCTTGAGCATGTCTACGAAATGAAGAAAAACGGCCGGGAGATCTCCGTCGTCCGCAAAAAATGGAACCCTTGGGAGGACGATTACAGGATCACGCTCCGGGATTCCGAAGACAGGATTCAGGCCCTTGTGCTGGCGGTTCTGCTGGACTGCGGGGATAACTGTTTTTCCTGCGAGGGCGGGCAAAAAGAGCCTGAAAAAGTGGAATACTAAAAAAGAGCCGTGTCCGGCAGGGCGCGGCCTTTTTCTTTTTTGCCCGGCGGCGCGGAGCCGGAATTCCCCTTCCTTTTATAAAAATAACCTTTACTTATTCCGGCCAATCATGTAAAATAAATCTAAAATGGGGAAAAGGGGAGTTGTGCACCAATGGAACTGAAATACAAGCGCGTGCTTCTGAAGCTCAGCGGGGAAGCCCTTGCCGGCGGGCAAAAGACCGGGATCGACTTTCATACCGTACGGACCATTTGTCAAAGCATCAAAAAATGCTCGGATCTGGGCGCGGAGATCGCAATTGTTGTAGGCGGAGGCAACTTCTGGCGCGGCCGTTCCAGCGGCGGTATGGACCGCACGACCGCGGATCACATGGGGATGCTGGCCACCGTCATCAACGCGCTCGCGCTCTATGATACGCTCAATCAGCTGGGCGTCCCGGTGCGGGTCATGACCGCGATCTCCATGCCGGAGATTGCGGAGCCGTTTATCCGCAACAGGGCCATCCGCCATCTGGAGAAGGGCAGGATCATCATCTTCGGCTGCGGAACCGGAAACCCCTATTTTTCCACCGACAGCGCAAGTTCCCTCCGCGCGGCGGAAATCAACGCCGACGTGATCTTCAAGGCCACGCTGGTCGACGGCGTCTACGACAAGGATCCAAACGAGTACGACGACGCCGTCCGGTACGACAGCCTCACCTTCGGCGAGGTGCTGGAGAAGGATCTCAAGGTTCTGGATGCCACTTCCGTGGCCATGTGCCGCGACAACCACATTCCCATCCTTGTTTTCAGCCTCAGCGATCCCGATAACATCTGCCGCGCCATTACCGGCGAAGAGATCGGCACCCTGGTCAAAGGCTGATCCGCCGGATTCCTTTAGTTTTCTTGGGTACGGCGTTTTCCGGTGCACGCCCGTATCTTTCAAAAAAATATTTGTTCAGCCGGAGAAATGGAGGAAAACTATGAGAGAACAGCTCATCTCTTTCAACGAGAAAATGGAAGAAATCATCGCAACCCTTCAGGAGGATTTCGGTTCCATCCGCGCCGGACGCGCCAACCCCGGCGTGCTGGACCGCCTGGTCATTGATTATTACGGCACCCCGACCAAAGTCAACCAGATGGCGGCCGTATCCGTATCGGAAGCCCGGATCCTTGTCATTCAGCCTTGGGACCGTTCTGCGCTCAAGCTGATTGAAAAAGCGATCAATCTCTCCGATATCGGCATCCCGCCGCAGAACGACGGCGTCTGCATCCGGCTCGTTTTCCCTCCGCTGACCGAGGAGCGCCGCAAGGATCTTTCCAAGGAGGTTCACAGGCATGCGGAGGAGGCAAAGATCTCCGTACGCAACATTCGCCGCGACGCCAACGACTTCATCAAGAAGCAGGAAAAAGACAAGGTGATCACTGAAGACGACCGCAAGGACATCGAGAAGGACTGCCAGAAGCTGACCGACGATTTCATTAAGCAGATCGACGACATGGCCGAAAGCAAATCCACGGAGATCATGGAACTCTGATCTGCCGCGAAACTATATCGAAAGGCGGAATCGGATTTTGAAAAGCGAGCGGATCCTGCCGGCGCATATTGGCATCATCATGGACGGCAACGGACGCTGGGCAAAGAAAAAAGGGCTTCCCCGGAGCGCCGGGCATAAAAAAGGCGCGGAGGTCTTTGAGACGATCGCGCGGTACTGCCGCGACATCGGCATCCGCTACCTCACCGTCTACGCCTTTTCCACAGAGAACTGGCGCCGCCCAAAACAGGAAGTCGAGGACGTCATGGATCTGATGCGCAGCTATCTCCGGCGGATGGACAGCATGACGAAAGAGCATATTGCCATCCGGTTTATCGGGGACCGCGTGCCTCTGGCCGACGATTTGCGCGCGCTGATGGAGAAGGCGGAAAAGGCCAAGGTGAGCGACGTGAAGCTGACCGTCCAGATCGCGCTCAACTACGGAGGCCGGGACGAAATTCTCCATGCGGTGCAGGCGATCGCCAACAAGGTCCGGGCCGGCGGGCTCGCTCCGGAGGAGATCACGGAGGAACTGATCTCGGCGAACCTCTATTCCGTGGTGCCGGATGCGGATCTGATCCTCCGGCCCAGCGGAGAGGAACGCCTCTCTAATTTTCTGCTCTGGGAGAGCGCCTATTCCGAACTGATTTTCATGGATGTGCTCTGGCCGGATTTTACGCCTGCGCATCTGGAAAAAGCCCTGGCCGAATATGCGGGCAGGGACCGGCGCTTCGGCGGCGTGTAAATTTGACAGACGGAAGGTACGGACGGAATTCATGAAACAACGCCTGATTACTTCGTTCGTCGGGCTCGTGCTGCTCGGCGTTGTGCTTTATTTTTATCATACGCTCCTGCTGCCCGCCGCGGTGACGCTGCTCTCCGTGATGGCGGTGTGGGAGTTGCTCCATGCCGAGCATCTCTGCGGGTACACGTCGGTGATTCCGGTCTGCCTCGCGGCGGCGGCGGTCATCCCGCTGCTCGTTTTCACCGAGGCCGTCGGCCTGAGGGAAGTCTGCCTCATCTTTGGCGGAATTCTGATGCTCTTCGTTCTTTTTGATCCCAAGAAATTCGGGGCGACGTCCGCCGGGTATGCGTTTTTTGTCTCGGTTGCGGTGCCGCTCGGATTCTCAATGCTGCTCGTGTTCCGGGAGGGATTCAGTACCGTTCAGGGTCTGTATCTCATCCTCCTGAGCCTTGCGGTTGCATGGCTCAACGATACGTTTGCATTTTTTAGCGGCCATCTGTTCGGCCGGCGCAAGCTCTGCCCGACGATCAGTCCCAAAAAGACGGTGGAGGGTGCGGTTGGCGGCGTGATAGGAAGCATCGCGCTGAGCCTTCTGCTGAGCTGGGCCTACGCGTTGTATGCCGCGCCGGTGATCGGGGAACCGCTTTCCATCCGCTGGCTCTCCCTGAGCCTGTTTCTGCCGGTCGGGGCGGCCGCGGGGATTTTCGGAGATCTCTGTGCTTCGGTCATCAAGCGGCAGTCCGGGATCAAGGATTACGGTAACGTCATGCCGGGGCACGGCGGGATCATGGACCGTTTCGACAGCTGGCTCTTTGTCGCGCCGCTGCTCTATCTCTGGAATTTTTTCTTCCCCATCATCTGACCGACATGAATATCGGATAAAATCTGTGCCGCACGAAAGAGCGGCATATTTGTTAGAAGGAATCCTATGAAACGAATTTCCGTTCTCGGTTCCACCGGCTCGATCGGCACCCAGACATTGGATGTCTGCCGCCGCATGGACGTTTCTGTCGCCGCCCTTGCCGCCGGAAGCAATACGGCGCTGCTGGAGGAACAGGCGAGGGAATTCCGTCCGGAACTGGTCGCCGTCTTTGACGAGGCATCCGCCGCGGCACTCCGGATTTCACTCGCGGATACGGATATCAAAGTCGTCTCCGGCGCGGAGGGCGTCAAAGAGGCGGCGGCCTGCTTCTGCGATATTGTGCTCAACGCCGTCACCGGGATCGCAGGCCTTGCGCCCTCGCTCGCCGCGATCGAAGCCGGAAACACGCTTGCGCTTGCCAACAAGGAAACCTTGGTCGCCGGCGGAAAGCGCGTGATGGACTACGCGGCGGCGCATGGCGTAAAAATTTTGCCGGTGGACAGCGAACACTCGGCGGTATTTCAGTGCTTACAGGCGAAGGGCGACTCCGGCCGGATCGGGAAGCTGATCCTCACGGCGTCCGGCGGCCCGTTCTTCGGAAAAAGCCGCGAGGAGCTCGCCTCCGTCCGGCCGGAGGAGGCTCTCCGGCATCCGACTTGGACAATGGGTCGGAAAGTGACCATCGACTCCGCCACCATGGCAAATAAAGGGCTTGAAATTATGGAAGCGGCGCATCTTTTCGGTGTGACGCAGGATAAAATAGAGGTAATCATTCATCGGGAGAGCATGGTGCACTCGATGGTCGAGTTTGTCGATCATTCGGTGCTCGCCCAGCTTGGCGTCCCGGATATGCGCACGCCGATTCAGTATGCGCTGACGTGGCCGGAGCGCCTGCCAAGCACTGTAAAGCAGATTAACCTTACGGAGATTGGCGCGCTGACGTTTTACCGGCCGGATGATGCGGCGTTTCCATCCATGCGCATCGCGAGGCGGGCGCTTTCCCTCGGCGGCACGGCGGGTGCTGCGTTTAATGCCGCGGACGAGGTCGCCGTCGCGGCTTTTCTGGATGGGAGGATCGGCTTCAACGACATCCCGTCCGTGCTCGAAAAGACGGTGGAGATGCCGCTTCCGGAGGGAGATTCCTTCGAGGCGGTCTTTGCCGCCGACCGGGAGGCGCGCGCTTTCGCCGCTTCCCTGACAGACCAGATTAGGAGATAATCGTTCGCCATGAGTATTTTGATTGCAGTCCTCTGCTTTGCGGTGATGCTGGTTTTCCACGAATTGGGCCATTTTCTGACCGCCAAATGGGCCGGCATAAAAGTGAATGAATTTGCGGTCGGCATGGGGCCGAAGCTCTTTTCCATCAAAAGGGGAGAGACGGCCTACAGCCTGCGCCTATTTCCGATCGGCGCGTTTGTCGCCATGGAGGGCGAGGACGACGGGAGCGAAATCCCGACCGAGCGCTCTTTTATGGCCTGCCCGGTCTGGAAGCGCATCCTTGTCACGGCTGCCGGCGCGTTTATGAATATCCTGCTCGGCTTCATCCTCGCCGTGATTTTGACCTCCGGCCAGGAACTGATCGGCACGCCGATCATCGCCGGGTTCAGCGAGGGGTCCTCCTCCGCGGAATATCTGAAAGTGGACGACCGGATCCTCTCCGTCAACGGGGAGCAGGTTCTGATCGACAACGACATCGTCTATTCCCTGATCCGGGATCCGGACGGCGTCGTCAGCATGGAGGTCCTGCGGGATGGGGAAAAGGTGAAGCTCGACCGCGTGGTCTTTGAGATGAAAGACTATGAGGGCGTCTCCTCGATTGTATTGGATTTCAGCGTCTACGGCTTGGAACCGACGGTCTGGCGCGTCGTGGAATATTCGGCGGGCTGGACGTTTGCGCTGGTAAAACTCGCGTGGCACGGCTTTGCAGACCTTTTAAAGGGTACCTTTACGATCAGCCAGCTCTCGGGGCCGGTCGGCGTCACGGAGGTGATCTCCGAGGCAAGCTCCCAGAGCCTTGATTCGCTGCTGTTTATTGTTGCGCTGGTCACGGTCAACCTCGGTGTCGTCAACCTGCTGCCGCTGCCCGCGCTGGACGGTGGACGCATTCTTTTCATGCTGCTGGAAGCGATCCGTGGGAAGCCCATCAATCAGAAGGTGGAGGGCGCGATCCACAACGCCGGCTTCATTCTGCTGATCCTGCTGATGCTCTATGTCACGGCGAACGACATCATGAAACTCGTAAGCGGAGGCTGAGTATGGCCAAAGAAGTTAAAATTGGAAACGTCATGATCGGCGGGAGCCATCCCGTCGCCATCCAGTCGATGCTGAGCGTCCCCTCCACCGATCTCGAGGGCAGCGTCGCCCAGGCCGTGGAACTGGAAGAAGCCGGCTGCGAGATTCTACGGGCGGCCGTTCCGGATATGGAGGCCGTGCGGCTGATTCCCGCGATCAAAGAGAAAATCCATATTCCGCTCGTCGCGGATATCCACTTTGACTACCGGCTCGCGCTGGCGGCGGTGGAGGCCGGAGCCGATAAGATCCGGATCAATCCCGGCAACATCGGCGGTGAGGAGCGTACCCGCGCGGTCGCGGAGGCCTGCGGAAAAGCGGGCGCCGCGATCCGCATCGGCGTCAACAGCGGCTCGCTCGAAAAACATCTGCTCGAAAAATACGGCGCCCCGACGGCCGAAGCCCTTGCCGAGAGCGCCGAAGAATATGTCCGTATGCTGGAGGGATTTGATTTCCACGACATTGTCGTCTCGATAAAATCGAGCGACGTCGGCACCATGATGAAGGCCTGCCGTCTCGCCGCGGCGCGCTTTGAGTATCCGCTGCATCTCGGCGTGACCGAGGCCGGAACGGAGCGCATGGGCCTCATCAAGAACGCCGTCGGCATCGGGAGCCTGCTGCTCGACGGCATCGGTTCCACAATCCGCGTGACGCTGACCGCCGACCCGGTACGTGAAATTTATGCGGCGAAAGATATCCTGAAGGCGATCGGCCTACGGCAGGAGGGCGTGAATATCGTTTCCTGCCCAACCTGCGGCCGCACGCGCATCGACCTCATCAAGCTCGCGGGCGAGGTGGAGGATGCGCTGAGGGGCTGCAAAAAGCCTATTAAAGTGGCGGTCATGGGCTGCGCGGTCAACGGGCCGGGCGAGGCGAGAGAGGCCGACGTCGGCATCGCGGGCGGCACCGGCTGCGGGCTCGTATTCCGGAAAGGGGAGATCGTCCGCAAGGTGCCGGAGAACGAGCTGCTTGCGGCGCTTCTCGAGGAAATCGAAAAAATATAACGGGGGCGACCCTGAAAACATAAAAGGACGGTAAAAGAATGGGGAAGACCCTGTCGGAAATTTTCGGGATCTCCGCCGGAATGGCTCTGGCGGAAGCGGAGGTATGCTCGGTCATGCTCGGTCGGGAGGGCCAGAGCATCAAGGTGGAGGTCGCTCCGAAACAGACGGTGGGAAAATCGGATCTGTATGCGCTGGAACAGGCGCTTGCCGTCAGGCTGGGCGTGGAAGACGTCCGGCTTATTCCTGTTTACCCGTCGGAATGGCTGACGGAGGACTATTTCGGCGAGCTTTTGACGGAGGCTCAGCGCCGCGGCGTCGCAATCAACGGCTTTTTTGACGGCGCGGAGGCAAAATTCAGCGAAAACCGGCTCCGTATCCGCCTTGCCCACGGCGGTGAGGAGATGCTCAAAAAAATGCGCGCCGACCTGACGCTCCGCGAGATCATCCGGGAGGAATTCGGCCTCGACTGCGCGGTGGAATTTTGCGGTGTCACGGCGGTCACGGAGTTTACCGCGCCGCTGCCGGAGCCGAAACCTTCGGTTTATAAAGAATCCGCAAAGCATACCCATGCGGCAAAGGAAAAGGGCGGTTTTGACTGCTCGGGGCTGCCCATCGATGCCTCCGAGATGGAGATCCTGATCGGAAAACCGATCCGCCAGCGCCCGGAGCCGCTCTCCCATATCGACCAGCAGAGCGGAAAAGTCACGGTCTGGGGCGATATCTTCAGCATCGACAGCAGGGAGACCCGCGACGGGGAGAGCGTCATTCTTTCCATCATGATCACGGACTACACCGGCTCCAATATTCTTAAAATCATCAAGAAAAAAGAGGAGGCCGCGCCGCTTTTTGACCTCAAAAAGGGTATGACGATCATGGCCCGGGGCGACGCCTCCTACGATAAATACGAACATGACATCACAATCCGGCCCTACGATATCTCTACGGTCAAACGCCTCTGCCGCGAGGACGACGAGCCGGAGAAGCGCGTCGAGCTGCACCTGCATACCAACATGTCGCAGATGGACGGCGTGACCGAGGCCGGCAGGTATGTCGAGACGGCGCACCGCTGGGGCCACAGAGCCGTCGGCATCACGGATCACGGCGTCGCGCAGGGCTTCCCCGACGTGATGAACGCCGTCGCCGCCCTCAAAGATCCGGATTTTAAGCCGATCTACGGCGTCGAGGCCTATTATGTGGACGATACGGTGCAGTCCGTCACCGGAAATGTGGATGTGCCTTTTAACGGCGAGATCATCGCCTTTGACCTTGAAACCACCGGCCTCTCCGCCACGATGGACCGCATCACCGAGATCGGCGCGGTCCGCATTGTGGGCGGCGAAATCCGGGAGGAATTCTGCACCTTCGTCGATCCGGAGAAGCATATCCCCGAGCGCATCACCGAGCTCACCGGCATCAACGACAGCATGGTGCGGGGCGCGCCGAAGGAGGAGGAGGCCTACCGGAAGTTTATGGAGTTCTGCGGGCCGGATGCCTTCCTCGTCGCCCACAACGCCGGGTTCGATACCGGCTTTCTGCGCGCGGTCTCCGACCGGCACCATCTGGGCTTTTGCAATTCCTTTGCCGATACGGTCACGATGGCCCGGTCGCTCTATCCGGAGCTCACAAACCACAAGCTTGACACGCTCTCAAACCACCTGAAGCTCGCTCCCTTCAATCACCACCGTGCAAGCGACGATGCGAGGGAGCTCGCACTGATCCTGCTCGAGATGCTCAAAAAGATCGAAACGGAGAAGCATGCCGACAACTTTTCGGCGCTCAACGGGCTTCTGGGCGGCACGGATCCCAAAAAGCTTCCGACCTACCACCTGATTCTGATTGCCAAAAATCAGAAGGGACTTAAAAACCTGTATGAGCTAATTTCTCTGTCACATATCCGCTATTTTCACCGGCATCCGCGCGTACCAAAGAGCATCCTGACCCAATATCGGGAAGGACTGATCGTCGGCTCCGCCTGTGAAGCGGGAGAACTTTACATGGCGGTTCGCGAGGGAAAGCCGCATGAAGAGCTGATCCGAATTGCTTCTTTTTACGATTATCTGGAGATTCAGCCGCTCGACAACAACCGCTTTCTGGTTCGGGAAGGAATGGCCGAGAACGACGAGCAGCTCCGCAGCTGGAACCGGCAGATTGTCGCGCTGGGCGAGGAACTCGGCATCCCCGTTGTGGCAACCGGGGACGTGCACTTCCTCAACCCGGAGGATGCGGATTACCGCAAGATCATCATGAACGCCGTCGGGTTTGAACACGCGGAGGAGCAGCCCTCCCTCTATTTTAAGACCACTCGGGAGATGCTTGACGAGTTCTCCTACCTCGGCGAAGAAAAGGCCCGCGAGGTGGTTATCACCGTGCCGAACCGGATTGCCGATTCCGTCGACTTCCTGCGGCCGATTCCGGAGGGCACCTTCACGCCTTCCATCGAGGGCGCGGAGGACGACCTGCAAGCCATGTGCTGGAAGCGCGCCCACGAGATTTACGGCGACCCTCTGCCGCAGCAGGTTTCGGAGCGCCTCGAGCATGAGCTCAACTCGATCATCAAGCACGGATATGCCGTGTTGTACGTGATCGCGCAGAAGCTCGTCTCCAAGAGCGAGAGCGAGGGCTATCTCGTCGGCTCAAGAGGTTCGGTCGGTTCGTCCTTCGTCGCCTCGATGAGCGGCATTTCGGAGGTCAACCCTCTGCCGCCGCATTATGTATGCCCGAAGTGTAAACACAGCGAATTCGTCGAGGATGGCTCCGTCGGCTCCGGTTTCGACCTGCCGCCGAAGAAATGCCCGGTCTGCGGCGCGGAATACCGCCGCGACGGCCACGAGATCCCGTTTGAGACCTTCCTCGGCTTCCATGGCGACAAGGAGCCGGATATCGACCTCAATTTCTCGAGCGAATATCAGACGAGAGCCCACCGTTATACGGAGGAGCTGTTCGGAAAATCCCATGTTTTCAAGGCCGGCACCATCGGCACCATCGCCGAAAAAACCGCCTACGGATATGTCAAGAAATACTGCGAGGAGCGCGGCATCACCTTACATAAAGCGGAAGAGGCAAGGCTCGCCAACGGCTGCATCGGCGTCAAACGCACGACCGGCCAGCACCCGGGCGGCATGGTTGTCATCCCGGCGGATCATGACGTCACCGACTTCTGCCCGATCCAGCACCCGGCCGACGATCCGGATGCCGAGGTTCTGACGACGCATTTCGACTTCCATTCGCTTCACGACACGATCCTGAAGCTCGACGAGCTCGGACACGAGGTTCCGACCCTCTATAAGCATCTGGAGGACCTGACCGGCATCCGCGTATTAGATGTGCCGATGAGCGACGAGAAGGTTTACAGCCTATTGCAGTCCCCAGCGGCATTGGGCGTCACGCCGGAGGAGATCGACTGCAAGACCGGCACCTTCGCGCTGCCGGAGATGGGCACGCCCTTCGTCCGTCAGATGCTGATGGATGCAAAGCCGAAGAATTTTGCCGATCTTATCCAGATCGCCGGCCTCTCCCACGGTACGGACGTCTGGCTCGGTAACGCGCAGGATCTGATTAAAAACGGCACTTGCACGATTTCCAACGTCATCGGCACGCGCGACAGCATCATGACGACGCTGATCCGTTATGGTCTCGAGCCCTCCATGGCCTTCAAAATCATGGAGATCACCCGTAAAGGCAAGGCGATCAAGCTGCTGACCGACGAGCATAAACAGGCGATGAAGGAGCACGGCGTACCGGATTGGTATCTCGATTCCTGCCTGAAAATCAAGTATATGTTCCCGAAAGCGCATGCCGTGGCCTACGACATCGGCGCTATCCGCACGGCGTATTTCAAGGTCTATTATCCGCTGGAATTCTACGCGGCGTTCTTTACGGTCCGCGGCGGCGATTTTGATGCGGAATCCGCGCTTGCCGGAAAAGCGGCCGTGGAGCGGAAGATCAAGGAACTCGAAGATCTGCCGAATCCGACGGCGAAGGAGGAGGATTCCCTGACCACGCTTCAGATCATCAATGAGATGCTGGCACGCGGCATCGAATGCCTGCCGGTCGATCTCTACCGCTCGGATGCGGTCAAATATGTGCCGGAGGATGGAAAACTACGCCTTCCGTTTACCGCGCTCAAGGGGCTCGGCGAAACCGCGGCACGGAGTTTGCAGGTGGGCGGTGCAAAGGGACCGTATCTTTCGGAGGACGACATCATGGCGCGCAACTCGGTCGGCAGCGGCGTCATGGATATTTTGCGGGCGGCGGGCGTGCTGAACGGTTTGCCCAAGACCACGCAGATGAATTTGTTTGAGATGTGGGGAGGTTCCTGATGTTTTATCTGGATGGGAGCGTCTTTTTCTTCGATATCGAGGAGGCTTTCAGCCGGCTGATCGGCGTCGCCCGCGGGGAAAACGCCGAAAAGCCCGGTGATCCCCTGGCAAAAGGTCTCTGCGGCGGTTTTGCCGAGGTTTATGGAACAAGGCCTGAATTTGTGCGCGCCGGAGCGGATGACAAAACGCTCCTGCGCGGGATTCTTCCTGACGATGCGGCGGCGGTGATCCCGGAGTACGACTGTTCCGCCGAGGCATTCCGCGCCGCCTTTCCAGAAAACAGGCTGAGCGTCGTTTTGCGGACGAAAGATATGAAGATCGACGCCGACGCCCTGCTTGCCGCGGCGGAAAAGGAGCCGGGGAGCGTGATTTTCCTCACCAATCCGGCCTGCCCGGCGTCGCTGGAGCTCTCCGCGGCCGAGGTGAGGAGCCTTGCCTCCGCGGCGAAAGGTTTGATCCTCGTGGATGAAAGCTATATAGCCGATCCAAAAGAATCCGTGCTCAAAGATGCCGGCGTGATCCCGAATCTTGTCGTGCTCAAAAAACTCTGGTTCGGCGGAAACCCGGTCTATGCCGCGGGAGCGGATCTGCCGGAGTTCGACGGAGGAATCTCCGCCTCCGACCAGGCCGCCGCGGAGATCATCTTTAAGCATCCGGCCGTGCTCAAAACGGCGGAACGGAAGCTCACGGACAGCCGGGAAAGCCTTTACCTCCGCATCAAGAAGCTGGCGGTGAAATACCGTGCGCTGGAGCGGCTCTACCGCACCAAGGCGGACTGCGTGTTTTTCAAAGCCGACGGTGCGGAGCGGATTGTGGCGGGGCTGGAAGAGCTGGGCGTCGCTGTCCGGAGGGACGGGGACTATCTCTGTGTCTTCGCCGGCAACCGGGCGGAAAACGACGTCGCTGTCGAGTCGCTGGAGACCGTACTGAAAGAGATGGAATAAAAAACGGCGGCCCTTTTTAAGGACCGCCATTTTATTTTACAGACGAATTTTAAAAGATTATGCCGCGCATCAGGTCGGAAATCTCCGGAGAAAGGCTTCACCTGTCAAGTTAAAAAGCCGACATTCACCGGATGAAACGACTGTCCCCGTATGTCATATGAAGAGAACGGAATCCGCGGCTGCCGTAAAATGTGTTTCCAGAATGACGTCCAATGCTATTTTACAAAGAGCCGCCTGCCACGGGCGTTTTCCGACAATTTGTGCAAAAGCAGAAAAGATTCTGCCACCGGCATAAAGAGAGCCGATCCGCCTAAACCGGCCGTTCCTGTGTGCCGCGTGCGGGAAAAGGGCCGCCGCGTCAGGATTTCGGCATCGCGAAGCCGAGCTCTTTGAGGAACCACGCATCCTGTACCTGAAACGTCTTCCCGTCGAGATAGGCGAGCGGACCCTCTCCGCCGAAGCGGAACGTGACTTTATAGGAGCAGAGCGCCTGCCAGGTGAGACCGCGGCCGTCCTTTGCCTTGCCGTATTTCGTGTCGCCCACGAGCGGGCAGCCGATGGAGGCAAACTGGGCGCGGATCTGGTGGGTCCGGCCGGTCAGGAGCTCCGCCTCCACAAGGCTCATACCTTTTTTGGATTCGAGCACATAGTATTTCGTCACCGCGGTCAGGCCGCCTGGTACGGGATTTTTATAAACCTCGACCGTATTGGTTTTTTCGTCCTTCCGGAGGAAACTCTCGATCGTGCCGGAACGCTTGGCCGGGGTGCCGCTGACGACGCAGAGATATTTTTTCTCAACGGTGCGTTCCTTGATGCTGTCATTTAGGTAGCGAAGGGCCGCGGCGTTCTTCGCGGCGATCACGATGCCGCAGGTGTTGCGGTCAATCCGGTTGCAGAGCGCCGGCACAAAGGAATTTTCGTTTTCCGGGTCGTATTCGCCTTTTTTATAGAGGTAGTGCTGGATGCGCAGGATCAGCGTGTCGGCGGACCATTCGTCGCCTTCGTGGACAAGCAGCCCGGCGGGCTTGTTGGCAAGCAGGATATTCTGATCCTCATAGAGCACGTCGACGGCGGAGGGCGCATAGAGAAAGGCCGGCTTGCTCGGTTCTTCCTCAAAAAACTCGTCGGAGACGTAGCACTCGATCAGATCGCCGGTCTCCAGATGGTCGGCGATGTCACAGCGTTTGCCGTTCCGTTTGATGCGCTTGATGCGGATATATTTATAGAGCAGGGATTTCGGGAGCTTCGGGACGCTTTTTGTCAGAAACTTGTCCAGGCGCTGCCCTGCGTCGTTTTCGGAGATCGTGAAACTTTTTATACCGTCACGGGCTTTCTTTTTTATTTTGGTTCAGTATAATACTTTTTAGAAGGATACGCAACAAAAAGCGAAGGGAGCGGATTTCATGCCGGGCGAACACGAGGGTCACAGACAGCGTCTCCGCAGCAGATACCGCAGCGAGGGGCTGGACGGCTTTGAGCCGCATCAGGTTCTGGAACTGATGCTGTTCTATTCCAATCCGCGGGCGGATACCAACCCCATTGCGCACCGCTTGCTTGAGCGCTTCGGCAGCCTCGATGCCGTGCTGGACGCCTCTGTGGAGGAACTCTTGGAGGTCAAGGGCGTCGGTGAAAATACGGCGGTTATGCTCAATCTGGTTCCGCAGATCGCGCGCCGCTATCTGGAGGCGAAAAACGCTACCGACAATCTGGTCGGCGGCCTCTCCGATCTCGGAAAGTACCTGCTGCCGCGCTTCGTCGGCCGAAAAAACGAGCTGCTCCTGATCGTTTCGATCGATAATAAGGGCCGGATCCTCTCCTGCGATCGGCTCGCGGAAGGGGAGATCGGCCGGGTGAACGTCACGAAGCGCACGGTGATCGAGACGGTTCTTCGCACAAAGGCATCCCGCGCGGTCCTGGCGCACAATCATCCGCAGGGGTATGCCGTGCCCTCGCAGGAGGATATCGACCTGACCCTGCAGCTCCGCAAGTCGCTCCGGGAGGTCGGCGTCGAGTTGGTCGACCATATCATCGTGGCAAACGACGACTACGTCTCCATGGCCGCAAGCGGCTATTTCCTCGGCACCTGAGCCGCCGGCACATGACCGGGGAAAAGATTTTTGGAAAGATTGCAAAGGAAAGGTTTGCATATTCTCTCCGTTTCTGCTAAAATTAAAATGTTGTGCCGTGGCGATTTTTTGCCCTTGACAGGGGAGAAAAATCGCTTGACAAACCAAACCGATATCTATATAATATTCTCCGTGGCGTTGCGAGGGATTGGTATGCTGATTGATATTAAAAATCTGTTTGAGGCGCCCGATCTGACCATTCCGGTCGAAGGGGAGATTGATCTTGCCAATGTGGAGATCTGGGGACAGCGTGTCTTCGGCGCTCCCGTGCGGATCAATGGATTGCTCCGGAACCGGGCCGGCATCGTGTCGCTTCAGTATTCGGCGGATGTTCCGCTGAAGTATGAGTGCGACCGCTGCCGAAAGAAAACGGAAAAACATGTGAGCTATTCCTTTGAGCACATGCTGGCGAGGGAACTCTCCGGCGGGGAAGAGAACGACGAATTTCTCGTGGTTCCGGACGGAATGCTTAACATGGATGAGCTTGTCATGACGGATGTCACGCTCGAGCTTCCTTTCCGTTTTTTGTGCAAGGAGGACTGCAAAGGGCTTTGCCCGATTTGCGGCGCCGATCTCAATGAGACGGAGTGCGGATGCCAAAAAGAACAGACCGACCCCCGCCTGGCAAAATTAAAAGAGCTGCTCGACAGCTGAGGATCATGAGTTAAGGAGGTGCTCTTCATGGCAGTACCGAAGAGAAAAGTTTCCAAAGCAAGAAAGAATAAAAGACGTTCCAACGTTTGGAAGATTGCCGTTCCGGGCTTCTGCAAATGCCCGCAGTGCGGCGAGCTGAAGCTCCCGCATGTAGTCTGCAAGAATTGCGGATACTACAAAGGCAAAGAGATCGTCAAAGTCGAAGAAGAGGCCTGAACCTCCGATCGAAATTGCTTTCCGGAAAAGCCGTGGTGGGCAAACTTGCCTGTCAGGGCTTTTTTTCTGTCCAGGATTGTTGCAGTTTTTTCCCCCGCATGGTATAGTTTTTATAGACTTTTTTCTTCTTTTATAAAAAGGAGGCGGCGCGCCGTGAAACTGGAGAAAATTCTCTGGGGGACTCTGCCGGAAGGAGACGTTCATCTCTATACGCTTGAGAGCGGCGGTATCCGCGCGACGGTTTCCGACCTTGGCGGCACCGTGCAGTCCCTCTCCGTTCCGGACAGGAACGGGGAGCCGGCGGATATCGTTCTTGGCTATGATACGCCGGAGGAATATCTTGCGGGCGGCTGCTTTTTCGGCGCGACGATCGGGCGCTACGCCAACCGGATCAAAGGCGCGCGGGTTCATATTGAGGATCACACCTTCCGCCTGACCGCCAACGAGGGCAGGAACACGCTCCACGGCGGCGGAGGCTTTCATAAGAAGCTCTGGAAGGCCACTGAGACGCCCGGCTGGCTCTATCTGAGCTATGTCTCTCCCGACCGGGAGGACGGCTTTCCGGGCGAGCTTTTTGTCACGGTGCGCTTCGGCTTCAACGACGACGGCAACTTCGAGATCGGTTATTCCGCCACGACGAACGCGCCGACCTTCGTCAGCCTGACGAATCATACGTATTTTAACCTCGCCGGCAGGGGAAATATTCTCAGTCATCATCTCTGCCTGCATGCGGATTCCTATACGCCGGTCGATGGGGAACAGATCCCCACCGGCGAACTTCTTCCGGTCGCGGGCACGGAGCTGGATTTCCGGCAGATGCGTCCGGTCACATCCGATTACGACAACAACTTTGTTTTAAATAAAAAAGGCCCGGCCGCCGAACTCTATGAGGAGACTTCCGGCCGCCTGCTCCACGTTTGGACGGATCTGCCCGGCCTTCAGCTTTATTGTGGCCAACATATCCCGGAAGGGGAAAAGGGCAAAAACAGTGCCGTTTACGGGCCGAATTCCGGCCTCTGCCTAGAGACGCAATTCTTTCCGGATTCCCCGCATCAGCCGGAATTCCCTTCCACGCTGCTGATGCCGGACGGCTGGTACGAGCATAAGACCGTCTGGGCGTTTTCCACGGAATAAGGCCGGAAAGATCGACCGATCATTTTAGCGGGCCGTATCCCAAGGCGTTTCTCTTAAAGAGGAACCACATAACGAGGCGGAAGATTTCGGGACCGACGGAGATAGAGCACGGGTGCATGGTTTTCACATCATGCAAGGGGTGAATATGACAGACTATACGGGGATGGCCGGAAATTTTGAACAGCGTAATATCCGACTTGTCGTTCTGGATTCCCTTGAAGCGGCGAAAGAATATATTTTAGAGGAAATCCCGATTTCCTGTACGGTTGGTATCGGCCATTCCGCAACGCTGCAGCAGATGGATCTCACGCGTGCTTTGGAGGAACGGGGAAATCCCGTATACGATAAAGAAACGGCGTCCGATGACGAAGAATCCTACCGGATAAAACGGGAGGCTTTGCTGAGCGATTACTATATTTCCGGGGCCAATGCGGTCTCTGCCGACGGCAGGATCGTAAACATGGATCATAGCGGGAACCGCGTGGCGGCGCTTATTTTCGGCCCCAAAAAGGTAATCCTCGTGGCTGGCATTAATAAAATCACAGAGACGCTGGAGACAGCGATTGATCGTGTAAAAAATATTGCGTGCCCCATGAATGCGGAGAGAGCCGGGTTTCATCCCCCTTGTGTTTCCCTGGGAAGGTGTGTGGACTGTGTCTCCGATCAAAGAGTGTGCAATTATTTATCCGTGATTCAAGGTCAGCCTTATCCGGACAGAATGACACTGCTCATTGTAAAGCAGCCCTGTGGGTTCTAACCGATTCTCAGCCAATTGCGTTTCAATACGGCAAAATCCGCCGAGGGAACGCATTTCCAGCATCGGACTTCATATTCTATTTTCATATAAGAAGGAGGCGGGCATTTGCCGGTCGTCATCTCTTCCATTGCGGTGCGGTCCCATGCGGAGCGTGCCGGGATTCTGCCGGGCGAGACGCTCGTTTCCATCAACGGCAGCGCAATTAACGACGTGTTGGATTACCGGTTTTATATGGTGAACCGCCTTGTCTCTCTGGTTATTGAAGATCAGGAGGGCCGTCAGCGCACCGTCCGTATTCATAAGGGCGAATATGCTGAGATCGGGCTTGAATTTTCCACCTATCTGATGGATGAGGAGCGCTGCTGCAAAAATAAGTGCATCTTCTGCTTTATCGACCAGATGCCTCCGGGCATGCGGGAGACGCTGTATTTTAAGGATGACGATTCCCGGCTGGATTTTCTCTTCGGCAACTACATCACGCTGACGAACGTCGGCGAGGAGGATATCCGCCGCATCATTGCGATGCATCTCTCGCCGGTCAACGTCTCGGTCCACACCACCAACCCGGAGCTCCGCGTCGCCATGATGAAAAATCCCAAGGCGGCAACCTCTCTGCAATATCTGCGGGAGCTTGCCGAAGCCGGGATCTCCCCGCACACGCAGGTAGTCCTCTGCCCGGGCATTAACGACGGCGAAGAGCTCACCCGTACCCTGCGCGACCTCGGAAATATGGGGCCGGCGGTCGAGAGCATCGCCTGCGTGCCGGTGGGTTTGACCAAATACCGGGAGCACCTGCCGCACATCGATCCTTATACAAAGGAACAGGCTGCGGCCGTGATCGACCTTATTGAGGCGTTCCAGCAGGAGCAGCTCACCTTGCGCGGGGAGCGCGTCGCCTATCCCGCCGATGAGTTTTTCATCAAGGCGGAGCGCCCGATGCCGGATGAGGAGTATTACGGCGATTTCACGCAGCTTGAAAACGGCGTCGGTCTCTCGGCGCTGCTGAAGCGGGAGTTTCTGGAGGCGCTTGACGCCCATCCGGCGGAAGAGATTCACAGAAACGTATCCGTCGCGACCGGGAAGGCCGCCGAGAGCCTTCTCAGGGAGCTTTCGGCGTTTGCGGAGGAAAAGTTTCCGGGGCTCCAAGTCGCGGTTACGGCGGTGGTGAACCGCTTCTTCGGCGAAAACGTCACCGTCACCGGCCTCTTGACCGGCGGGGACATCGCCGAGACTATGAAAAAGAAAGATCCCGGGGAGGCGCTGCTCATCTGCGAATCAACCCTGCGCTATGAGCATGACCGCTTTCTGGATGATAAAACACCGGAGGAGCTTGAGCACGAGCTCGGCGTTCCGGTACTTATGGTAAAAAACGACGGTTATTCGCTGCTCTGCGCCATGCTGGGCGAAGAGGAAGAGAGCCGCTGCGAAGTCCTTTATGGGGAAACGGATTAAAGGAGAAACCGGAGGAACCTATGTCGAAACCGATCATCGCCATCGTGGGGCGGCCGAATGTCGGCAAATCCACGCTTTTTAACAAATTGACCGGACGGCGCCTTGCCATCGTCGAGGATACCCCTGGCGTGACGAGGGACCGCCTCTATGCCGAATGCGAATGGCTCGGCCATACGGTCATGCTGGTGGATACCGGCGGCATCGAGCCAAACACCGGAGACGACATGCTCTCCAAAATGCGCGATCAGGCAAATGTCGCCATCGATAGCGCCGATGTGATCATTCTGGTGACGGACCTTACGGCCGGCGTCACCGCGAACGACGAGGAGATCGCTTCCCTGCTGCGCAGAAGCGGCAAACCCGTGGTCTGCTGTGTCAACAAATGCGATGCGATCGGCGCGCCGCCGGCAGAATTCTATGAGTTCTATAACCTCGGCCTCGGCGATCCGATTGCGGTCTCCTCCGTGCACGGCCACGGCACCGGAGACCTGCTGGACGCCTGTTTCCAGTATATCGACTTCGACCGCGCGGAGGAGGAAGAGGAGGATGTCATCAAGGTCGCCATCCTCGGCAAGCCGAATGTCGGCAAGAGCAGCCTCGTCAACCGGATCTCCGGGGAGGAGCGCATGATTGTTGCCGACGAGGCCGGTACGACGCGCGACGCCACCGATACGGCAATCACGAACGACTACGGCAAATTCGTCCTGATCGATACGGCGGGCATCCGCCGCAAGAGCAAGGTGGACGACAATATCGAAAAATACAGCGTCCTGCGCGCTTATATGGCCGTCGACAGGGCGGATGTCTGCGTCATTGTGATCGACGCGACCGAGGGCTTCACCGAGCAGGATTCCAAGGTGGCCGGCTACTGCCACGAGCAGGGCAAGGCCTGTGTGATCGCCGTCAACAAGTGGGATGCCATCGAAAAGACCGACAGCACCATGAACGAATTCACCAAGAACCTGCAAATCGGCCTTAGTTTTATGCTCTATGCGCCGATCGTCTATATTTCGGCGCTGACCGGCCAGCGGCTTGATAAGCTGTTTGAGGCGATTCTCGCTACCTATGAACAGAACTGCCGCCGCATCACGACCGGTACGCTCAACGACATGCTGGCCTACGCGACCGCAAAGGTACAGCCGCCGTCCGATAAGGGCAAACATCTGAAACTGTATTATATGACGGAGGTTTCCGTCAAACCGCCGACTTTTGTTGTTTTCTGCAACCGTTCCGACCTGTTTCATTTTTCCTATCAGCGTTATATTGAGAACCAGATCCGGGAGACGTTCGGCCTGAACGGAACGCCGATTCGTATTTTGGTTCGGGAAAGGGGGAAGGACAAAGGCTGAGCCTTTGCCGAACATCATATGGGCGAGTGGGGTTCCTTTCTGCTGTCTGTTGCATGCACGGCGGCGCTTTCCTACCTGCTGGGCAGCTGCAACATGGCGATCATCGTTTCGAGGCTCTTCCGTGTGCCGGATATCCGCGAGTTTGGCAGCGGAAGCGCCGGCATGACCAATATGCTCCGCACCTATGGGAAGAAGCTGGCGGCCATCACCTTTGTCGGTGATTTTCTCAAGGGATCCGTCGCGGTTTTTCTTGCGAGAGTCATCTTCTCGGATCCGGTTTTCGGTGTGGATCTGGGGTACATTGCCGGAATCTTCGTCGTGCTGGGGCATATTTTCCCGATCTATTTCGGCTTTCACGGCGGAAAGGGCGTGGCGACCGCATTCGGCGCCATGCTGTGCCTCAACTGGATGGTCTTCGTGACGCTGCTGGTCGGCCTTGTTCCGATCATCTTCATTATCCGCATCGTATCGGCGATCTCCCTGACCGGCTCGGCCATCTATCCGGTGCTGACCTTTCTCGTGCTCATGCTTCAGGAGGCGGATCTTCTGACCGTCGTTATACCGGATACGGTCAGCGCCCTGATCATCATGGGGCTGACATTTTACGCCCACCGGGAAAACATCGCCCGTTTTCGCCGAGGCAAGGAGAATTTCTTCCCGGTGCCGCCCAAGACCAATAAAAAAGAGGAAAAGCCATGAAGCTGAATCATAAAACAAAACAGCTTGCGGCGACGCTGGCTCTGATGCTGGCGGTCTGCCTGTTCTTTATATGGCTTGGCGCCGGGATGTACCGCTCCGTGCCGGAGGCGGACCGCGGCGGTCTGATGCCCATGTTTTTGCTCTACGGCGTCTTTCCGTTGCTGATCGTCATCTTCAGTCTCCACCGGATCCGGGAGATCCTGCGGGAGTCCGACCCTCAAGAGGAACCTTTTGAAGAGAAAGCCGCGGAGGAGAAGAGAAAATCCCTTTCCGAAAAATAAAACACAGCCTTTCCATAACGGCTTCCGGCCGGCCGCCGGAACGCCGGAGAAGCCCCTACATAGAACGACGTCCGTCTTATCCGGCCGCCGTTTTTTTATTGGTCTTTTTATTTATGCCTGCCCTTTTGTCGGATAGCGCCGCCGCCCATATTGGAAGCCGTCGGCGAAGAATGGATTTTCCCGCCGGGATCTCCGAATCAACCGCCGCTTTTGAAAATTTTTAAGAGCCGAAATTTTCTTATAAGGCGGGCAAAAAAAATCGTATGCCGCCGATTCGGTATTGACAAAGCGCAAAACCGGCGCTATGATAATTTGCGAATGATTCGCAAATTATGGAGGCGAAGAAGTTGGCGCGCTATCTTACAGAGCAGAGAAAAGAGCTGATCTCTTTTTTGCAGAGCCACCCGGACCGGCAGTTTTCCGCAAAACAGGTCGCGGAGGCGCTTGAGCAAAACGGAATCAGTCTGAGCGCGGTGTACCGCAATCTGGAGTCGCTGGAAGAGGCGGGGCTTGTCTGTTGTTTTGTGAAAGAAGGCAGCAGGGAGGTCTTTTATCAATATATGGACGCGGACGCCTGCAAAAACTGCATCCATCTGACCTGCACAAAATGCGGCCGGACTTTCCATATGGATGCCGCGGCCGCAGAGCAGATGCTCGATACGGTCTCCAGAGCGGATGGCTTCGAGATCAGCAGAAGCCGGACCGTGCTGTACGGTCTGTGCAAAAATTGCAGATGACGCGGTTCGGCAGGGGGCGGGAGAAAATCATGACAACGAAAAACAGAGCGGTCGCGCTTTTGCTCAGCGTGGCCATTTTATCCGCCGTAATCCTGTCCGTCGTGTTTATCGCGGAGGAGGCCGGCCACAACTGCACGGGCGAAGATTGCCCGATCTGTCATGAGATCAAGGTCTGTGTAAAAACGCTGACGCTGTTCGGTACGGCCGTCGCGGGAGCCATGCTCCATGCGATGGTGCGCCTTGCCGTCTCCGGGTCCGTTTGCCGGTGCCCGGATCGTGTGTTTCTCAGCACGCCGATTCTCCAGAAGGTTCGGCTGAACGATTGAATTTTTCGCAGGGGATTCCGCCTGCTTGGTTGGCGGAAGGTCCCCGCTTTTTTGCGCCCTTTTTTCAAAAGGAGCATGATTTTTTAAGACAAAACGGCGGATTCATACCGGAATTGCCGCAAATTGCCCGCTTCCGGCGGATGGTTTCGCCTGCCGATTTTATGGCCGGGGGAAAAACCTTTGGGACCAAAACGGCTCCGGGAGGCCCGATTCCCCGACGCGCATTTGGGAGGAATTTTCGTGATAAAACGTTTCTTATCTATCATTTTAAGTCTTTTGATGGCCGTTTCCCTGAGCGCCTGCACGAAGGGCGGGGAGGCCGAGCCCTCTTCCGCGCCGGATTCATCCGAAGCCGGAGAGACGGAGAAAAAAATCAGCGTCGTCTGCACGAATTTTGCGGAATACGACTTCGTGCGGCAGATCGCCGGGGAGGCCGCGGATCTCACGCTGCTGCTGAAGCCGGGCGCGGAGAGCCACAGCTATGAGCCCACGCCGCAGGATATGATCACCATTGAGAACTGCGATCTGTTTGTCTATGTGGGCGGCGACTCGGATGAGTGGGTTTCCGGAATTCTGGAATCCGTCGATCAGGGCGACATGAAGACCGTGAAGCTGATGGACTGCGTCGAAACCGTGGAGGAGGAGCTTGTCGAAGGAATGCAGGCGGAGGAACATGAGCACGCCGATGAAGAAGAGCATTCCGGGGAAGAGGATGAGCACGCCGAAGAGGAGCAGGAACTGGATGAGCACGTCTGGACCGCTCCGGTCAACGCGATGCTGATTGTGCAGAAACTCGGTGAAGCCCTCTGTGAAATCGATCCGGAGAATCAGGAAAGCTACGAGCAGAATACGGCCGCCTATCTTAGCGATCTTCAGGCCCTTGACGATGAGTTCCGGGAGGTCATCGACAGCGCGGCCCGCAAGGAGATCATCGTCGGCGACCGCTTTCCGTTCCTGTATTTCTGCAAAGAATTTGGCCTGACCTATTATGCCGCGTTCCCCGGCTGCTCGACGGATACGGAGGCGGATGCGGCCACGCTCGCTTTTCTGATCAACAAGGTGAAGGAAGACAACATCCCCGTCGTGTTCCACATCGAGCTTTCCAATGAGCAGATGTGCGACTCGATCTGCGAGGCGACCGGCGCGAAAAAGGAGCTCCTGAACGCCGTACACAACGTCAGCGCGGAGGATTTCACCGCCGGCGCCACCTATCTCAGCCTGATGGAACACAATGTGGAGGTGCTCCGCGAGGCGCTGAACTGAGAAAAAATCAGCGGCTCCGCTTAAAAAGCGGGGCTGCGGGGGATCAAATACTTGTCGAAAGGATAAAGGCGGCGGGAGATGGCCTGGGATGCCGGGAACATGTGCTTCTTCGCCGCTTGGAGAGAACCATGCCGCAGAGAGTGAGTATACACAGAAAAAAGAGCGCACAGGAAGGAAAAAATCCCGCCCGCTGTGTCTTTGTCGTCTCCCGCCGGGAGCCGGAAGGGAACCATGCTTTTTTAGAGAGCAAAGAAAAAGCATCCTGCCGGATTCGCGAAACGGGTTCCGCCGGAAAGGGCGGCCGGAAGGATGTTTCCCACCGGGAACCGGAGCGCGGCGACCCGATGACGCTCACACTCGAGGACGACAGCGTTCTCCGGCTTCTGCCGCTCGTCGTCATCACCTGCGGCGGCCGGGATTACCTTGCGCTGACTCCCGCCGAAAAGAAGAGCGAGGATGTCTATTTTTATGAATTTATCACCCATCCGGAGGGTGGGATTGAGCTGCTCAGCATTCAGGAAAAAGACGTTCTGGATGCCGTTCTGGATGAATTTGGTGTCTGGTTCGACGAGCAGCTTCGTGCAGAAGGAGAATAAATTATGGCGTTACTGACCTGCCGGAACGTGTCCTTTGCCTATGAGGGCACGACCGTGCTGACCGGCGTCGACTTTTGTGTCAACCCGGGGGATTATCTGTGTATCGTGGGGGAGAACGGCGCGGGGAAAAGCACGCTGTTAAAAGGTCTGCTGCATCTTAAAAAGCCCTCTCAGGGGGAAATTTTGACCGGAGACGGCCTCAAGGCGACCGAGATCGGCTATCTGCCGCAGCAGACGGCCGCGCAGAAGGATTTTCCGGCCAGCGTATATGAGGTGGTGCTCTCCGGGCGGCTCAACAGCCGGGGGATTCACCCTTTTTATTCAAAGACCGACAAGCAGGAGGTACAGAACAGTCTGCGTCTGCTGGGGATCGAGGCGCTCCGAAACCGCTGTTACCGCGATCTTTCCGGCGGGCAGCAGCAGCGCGTCCTGCTTGCGCGGGCATTGTGCTCGACCAAAAAGCTGCTGCTACTGGATGAGCCGGTCACGGGGCTCGATCCCGTGATGACCACAGAGTTTTATCGTCTGATCGCCTCGCTTAACCGGGAACAGAAGATCACGGTCGTCATGGTCTCGCACGACATCCGCGGCGCCGTTGAGGAGGCGAGCCACATCCTCCATCTGGGGAACCGGCAGCTCTTTTTCGGTACCACCGCGGAATATATTGCAAGCGACCTCGGCCGCCGCTTTGTGGGAGGTGAGGCCGGATGTTGAGTACGTTTCTGGAGATGCTCTCCTATCCGTTCCTCGTCAGGGCGCTGATTGTCGGCGTGCTGGTCTCCCTGTGTGCGTCCCTGCTTGGCGCAACGCTCGTGCTGAAGCGCTATTCCATGATCGGGGACGGCCTCTCCCACGTCGGTTTTGCCGCGCTGGCACTCGCCTATGCGATGAATGCCGCGCCGATGACGGTGGCGATTCCGGTCTGTGTCGTGGCGGCGTTTCTTCTGCTTCAAATCAAGGACAGCTCCAAAATCAAAGGGGACGCGGCCACGGCGCTCATGTGCAGCGGGGCGCTTGCCGTGGGCGTAATGACGGTTTCGCTGACCACCGGCATGAATACGGACGTCTGCAACTACATGTTCGGCAGCATCCTCGCCATGAGTAAAAGCGACGTGACGCTCTCGGTGATTCTGAGCGCGGCGGTGCTGCTGCTCTACGTCCTGTTTTACAACAAGATCTTTGCCGTGACCTTCGACGAGGCATTTTCGGCCGCCACCGGCGTGCGGACCAAGCTCTATAACATGCTGATCGCGTTTCTCACCGCCATCACCGTGGTTCTGGGTATGCGGATGATGGGCACGCTGCTGATCTCAAGCCTGATCGTCTTTCCGTCGCTGACCGCCATGAGGGTATGCCGGCGCTTCAAAACGACCATTCTGGTGAGCGCGCTGCTCTCTGTGGGGTGTTTTCTGACGGGCATCACGGTCTCCTATCTCGCCTCGGTGCCGACGGGGGCCTGCATTGTGGTGACGGATATTCTGGTGTTCTTTGTGTTTGCCGTGATCGAAAAAATCCGGGAAAGGATCTGATGAAATGAAAAAAGCCGTTTTGGTGCTGGTTTTATTTTTGATGCTGTTCCTTTTCTGCGCCTGCGAAAATAAATCGGATGAGCATGACGAAAATCCGTCATCCTCCGTGGAGGAATCCGGGGCCGCCGCTTCCGTGACCTCCATTCCGGATCAGGATACCGCGCCTTCCGGGACGGACGCCGCCGGTTCCGTCTCCGCCGCAGAAGGTTCCGCCGCGGAAGACGACTCCGAGATGGAGGACGGCGGGCCGTACGACGTCTATCCCTACGACATCGGGGCGGATAAGGCGGCCGTCGATATCTCCAGCCCGGACATCGTGGTCGGCGACAACCTCTATGCGACGCAGATCAACGACTGGTACATCAATTTTGGGGACTACGACGGCAAAACCGTGGAGATCGAGGGCTATTACGTCGATCTCGATGGTTACAGCTTCGTCGGGAGGAAGGGCCCGTCCTGCCCATATTGCAGCGGCGGCTATGTGAGCTTTGAATTTTCCGCTGATGAGGACCTTTCGGTGCTGGTTTCGGAGAGCAGCTGGATCCGGGTGACCGGCATTTTGCGCGAGGGCGCGATGTATCCGGGCGGCGGGCAGGATCCGTACCCGTTTAATTATATCGAGGCGCTCCGGCTCGAGGAGATGGACGCAGTCGGCGTCGACACCGTGAGCAACTGACGGAGAAGTAGCGAAAAATAGGTTGCGGCGGCAGGAAACCGGAAGTATGATAAAAGTACCGCCGTCCCCGCGGCCGAAAATGCTTCTGTTTTCGGATAAATGAAATAGAGAGAGCCCGCGGATTATAAGCGGCATCCTTCTGAAAGAAACCGGGCGGCGTTCTCTTTTTTTGCGGCGGCCGGTGTTGGATTTTCAGTTCGTCTGAAATTTGGTGGAAAAGGAAGAAGAAAGATGGACTTTTTTGAATTGGCAAAATCGCGCTGCACCACGCGGGGGTTTACCGATCGGAAAATTGCACAGGCGGATCTGGAGCGGATTTTGTCTGTGGGAAGGGTCGCGCCAAGTGCCTGCAACCGGCAGCCGCAGAGGATTCTCGTCGTACAGAGCCCGGAGAATCTCTCCAAAGTCCAAAAGGCATACCGCATCTTCGGCTCTTCCTGCGTCCTGATCGTATGCCGGGATACCAGAGACGCCCTGATCCGTCCCTTCGATCAGAAATGTTCGGGCGATCTGGATATCGGCATCCTCTGCGATCACATGATGCTGGCGGCCAGGGAACTGGATATCGGAAGCGTCATGGTCGGCCTGTTTGATCCGCGGATTATCCGGGCGGAATTTGATCTTCCGGAATATATAGAACCTACCGCGCTGCTGATTCTGGGGTATCCGGAAAAAGGGTTCCTGAGCCCGGAACGCCATGCCACGGAAAGAAAGCCGCTGGCTGATACGGTGATGTACGAAACATACGCGGAAGCGGCAACCTGATACCGCCTGGAAGATACGGACGCACCGGGCCTGCGTGTAAAATCCTGTGTTCCCAATGGGAAAGCCGCCTGCACGCGGTTTAATCAAGCCGTGCTTATCCATCACGGCGGATTCCTGTGGGCCTGAGCCGCGGCGAATCAAAACCGGATTCACCCAATTTCAAACAAAAAAACAGTGCGGCCCGGTTTCGGACGGCACTGTTTTTTTGCTGCAGCATTTTTGTTTATTAAAAGAAAAAGCCTCCGGGTGAGCGGAGGCAGGCATTCTGTTGGACGAAATCCATTATTCGGCTGCGCGGATAACCTTACCGGAACGCAGGCAGCGCGTGCAGGCGTAAACGTGGCAGGGAACTCCGTTGACGATGGCTTTGACGCGGCGTACGTTGGGTTTCCATTCACGGTTGGAACGTCTGTGGGAATGGGAAACCTTAATACCAAAAGTAACGCCTTTTCCGCAGAAATCACATTTTGCCATAGTAGTACCTCCTTTACTTAGAGACAGTCAACAGCGTTATTTTATCAAATATAAGATATAAATGCAAGTGGTTGCCGAAAAAAAATTGCAGGATTGCCTCTATAAATATATATTTTCTATAAGAATCTGCAAAAACGGAAAAATCGGTCAAGATTCTGATTGCAGGCGGAATTCGTCTTGTAAAATACGGAATTTTCTTCTATAATAAATAATAAGTATTTCTGCGCATAAGGAGAGTTTACATGTCGCTTTTTTCATCCGGGCTTCACACTGCGCTCTGGCTCTTGCTGACCCGCGCCATTGTGGTCTTCACCGCGCTGCCGGTGCACGAGTGCGCCCACGGCTATGTGGCGCTCAAGATGGGTGACCACACCGCCGAGCAGCAGGGCAGGCTCACGCTGAACCCGTTTGCCCATTTTGACCCGATCGGAACCACGGCGCTACTGCTCTTTGGTTTCGGCTGGGCAAAACCGGTTCCGATCAATCCATTTTATTTTAGAAATCCGAAGAGGGGCATGATGCTTTCCGCGCTGGCCGGGCCGCTTTCAAACGTCGCCATGGCGTTCCTTCTTATGGTGATCTATAAACTTCTGTATATCCCGACCATTTTCGGAAACGCCGCTTCTTTTGTGGACACGCTTCAGATGATTCTGTATTATATGATCCTCATCAACGTCGGGCTCGCGGTTTTTAACCTGCTGCCGATCCCGCCGCTCGACGGCTCCCGCGTGGCGACCTATTTTCTGCCGAAGGATATGTATTTCCAGATCATGCGGTATGAGAATATCATCTTTCTCGCCCTGCTGGCGCTGCTCTGGACCGGTGTGCTCACCGAACCTCTGACGTATCTGCAAAACGCCGTCTTCAGCGGCCTTGATTTCCTGACCACGCCGGTCAACTGGCTGCTGAATGCGATCGCCGCGGCCGCCTGAGCCCCTGTATTTTGATTTTTGAAACGGGAGGGATCCATTTTGCCGGAAAAGCTCCAATACAGGCTGGAGGCGTTTGAAGGCCCGCTGGACCTCCTGCTTTTTTTAATTTCCAAGCATAAGCTCAATATTTACGACATCAATATCTCGGAGCTGCTGGAACAGTATATAGAGAGCATCGGCGGCATCGAGGGCCTCAATGATCTGGAGGACGCCTCGGAATTCCTTGAGACGGCGGCGCGGCTCGTCTATATCAAAACCGCGATGCTGCTGCCGAAATACGAGGACGAGGGAGAGAAGCTCAAGCAGGAACTTCAGGGCGAGCTGATCGAATACGCCGCCTGCAAGAACGCGGCGCTGGTCTTCAGAGGCATGTACTGCGGCGGCGAGCTCTTCTGCCGGGATCCGGAGCCGATCGAGATCGACATGACCTATACGCGCATCCATCCGAAGGAGGATCTTGTGCGGGCCTATCTTTCCGCGCTGGGCAGAAAGCTGCGCAAGCTTCCCCCTCCGCAGGAGCTCTTCAATCCGCTCGTCAAAAAGCGCATCGTCTCCATCGCCTCCCGCGCTATCATCCTGTTGCACCGCCTCTACCGGAACGGCATCATGAAGCTCGGCGAGCTGTTTCTTTCCGGCGGCCGGTCCGAGCGCATTGCGATGTTTCTGGCGGTGCTGGAGCTCTCCAAAAACGGCCGGGTGGTCATCAGCGACGACTGCACCACCGTGACGATGGGCGACAGGAATAAGGAAGTTAAAAAGGGGGAAGAGGAACTTGCAGCTGGAACAGTATGAAAACCGCGCGGAGGCCATCCTTTTTGCAAGCGGGGAGCCTCTTCCGCAAAAACGCCTTGCGGCGGCTCTTGAGATAGAAGAGGATGCGGCGGCCTCCGTTTTGGAGAGCCTTGCCGCAAGATATGAAAAGAACGACAGCGCCATCGAGCTCCTGCGTCTGGACGACTGCTGGCAGCTCTGTTCCCGCCGGGAATACGCGCCGGATATTCGCAGCGCGTTGGAGCTCAAACGCAGCATACCGCTCTCTCAGGCCGCGCTGGAGGTGCTGGCGGTTATCGCCTACAATCAGCCGGTGACAAGAGGATTTGTCGAACAGGTGCGCGGCGTGGACTGTTCCGGGGTCGTCGCGACGCTCTGCGACAAAGGGCTGATCGAGGAGGGGGACAGGCTGGATCTTCCCGGCCGGCCGATCGCCTACCGGACGACGTCCGTATTTCTGCGCTGCTTTGGGCTGAGCTCGCTCGAGGAGCTGCCTCCGGTCGCCGAAGAAACCGGGGACGATGAAAAAACGCTTGACGATACGCTGGAAAACCAGCAGTCCTTGTTTGCGGAAGAAAATGAAGAAAACGAAGACTTTTCGGAAACGGCGGAAACTCTCTGATAAAAAAACAGATCGATACTGACGGAGGATTTTCAAACGCCGCCATTTCAAACTTAAAAAGAACGAGAAAACAAGGGTTTTCTGAGCATATCTGAGCATAGACGGAAACCCTTTAAAGTTCCTGAAAGATAGATCGGCGCCGGCGTTTCGGCATTTCACGAAGAACATATAAGCGGGAACAAGGTTGCGGCTCATGTGGACTTTTCCCATATGGGGACAGGCTTTTGCAGCCGGGAAGGCTGGAGAGAAAGATATCGGCCGAATCAAAAAATTCTCCGGCGTTTGCCGGAGAAGCGGCCTTTATAAATGAGAAGGAATGAGGAAAACGAAAGCCTGCCGGAGGTGACGGGATGGGCTGGTATATTGCGGGCGGCATTCTGGCGCTGATCCTCGCGCTGCTTCTGGTTCCGGTCCGGCTGCTGGCGAAGTACAGCGAGGATCTGAGCATCTCCGGGAAGTGGCTGTTCTGGACAGTGACGCTCTATCCGTCGCCGGAGAAAGAAAAAAAGCCGGAGAAGGAAAAGCCTTCGCAGCCGGAGCAGAAGCCTCAGAAAAAAAAGCGGAAGCTCATGGCGGAAGAGGTCATCGACGGCTTTATCGATTATGTCTCGCGGTGCAGGGGCGGTATCCGGCTGATCCTGCGGAGCCTGGGTATCCGCAGGCTAAGGGTCGATTGGACGATCGTCGGCGAGGACGCCGCGGACTGCGCGGTCCGCTACGGCAGAATCTGTGCCTACCTCAGCTCGGCGCTCGCGGTCGCGCGAAACTTCGTTCGGATTCAGAAAGTCGAATTCCATGTGCGGCCGGATTTCCTCGCAACGGAGGAAATTTTCCACGCGGAAGCGGAGGCCCGTCTGACGCCGCTGATGGCCCTTTTGGGCGGCGGGGGCATCGGGTTGGGTCTGCTGATGAAATGGCTTTCGGATAGAAAAATGAAACGGGAGCGGCTTCGCAGAATCAAAAGAGCAAAAGGGCGGCGCCCGTCGGAAGAGAAACAACAAACTTCAATAAAGGAGAGACAGACATGAGCGAAAAGAACGTGGAAGGCCTTCTCAATGTATCCCTCGATAATCTGAAGGGGCTCGTCGATTCCAATTCCGTCATCGGCAGCCCGATCTGCACGCCGGACGGCACGACCATCATTCCCGTCTCCAAGGTCAGCTTCGGATTCGCATCCGGCGGCTCCGATTTCCCGACCACCAGCCCCAAGGACATGTTCGGCGGCGGCAGCGGCGGCGGCGTCAGCATCAACCCTGTTGCGTTTCTGGTCATTAAAGAGAAGAGTGTCCGCCTGATCCAGATCGCGGATAAGGACAACATCCCGGAGCGCATCGCCAACATGGTGCCGGATGTGATCGATACGGTCTCCTCTCTGGTGAAGAAAAAGGATAAAAAAGACGCCAAAGCCGGCGAGACCGTTGAAACCATGACGGCGGAAGCACCTGCGGAGACGGAAAAAACCGCGGAATGAAACGGCGCCCGGAAGCATAGTTTTTTCCGGGTGATGTGAGTTTGAAGAAGTTGGCGGCGGGATTTCTGTTTTTTCTGATCGTGCTCAATCTCCGCACGGCATCCTTTGCCGACTGCAGAGCTGCGGTGCTCATCGACGAAGCGAGCGGCAGAGTCTTTTTTGAGCAGGATAAGGATGAAATTCTGCCGATGGCCAGCACCACCAAAATCATGACGGCCCTGCTGACGCTGGAAGAGGAAAACCTCGACCGGTATTTTGTGGTGAACAGCCGCGCGATTCAGGTGGAAGGTTCCTCAATGGGCCTGCAGGCGGGGGACCGGGTGACGCTGCGCGTTCTGGCGGCGGGGATGCTGCTTGCCTCCGGAAACGATGCCGCGAATGCCGCTGCGGTCCGGATTGCCGGTTCCGTCGAGGCCTTCGCCGCGCGCATGAACCTCCGCGCAGCCGAGATCGGGATGACGAACACCCACTTTGTCACGCCCTCCGGCCTCGACGACGAAGAGCACTATTCCACTGCTTACGATATGGCGCTGCTCGCCCGCGAGGCACTCAAAAATCCGGATTTTGCGGCGATCTGCTCACAGACGTCGATGCAGGTGCGCTATGGAAATCCGCCTTATGACCGGTGGCTGAGCAATCACAACCGCCTGTTGCGGCTTGTGGAGGGCGCGGACGGCGTCAAAACAGGCTTTACCAAGAAATCGGGCCGCTGTCTCGTCTCCTCTGCGGAGCAAAATGGCGTCTCGCTGATCTGTGTGACGCTTCACTGCTCGGACGACTGGAACTATCACAAAACGGTCTATGAGAAATACTTCGGCCTTCTGCGGGCGGAAGAGCTCTCTGGCCTTGTGGACGATATCCGGATCCCCGTCGCGGGTTCCGGCGTCTTTTCCGTGCGGTGTTCCGCCGGGCCGGTGACCGCCGCGCTGATGGAGGGCGAGCTTCAGAACATTGAAACGGCCGTGGATTATGAGCCGTTTCTGTTTGCGCCGGTGGAGGCCGGAGAAAGGGTCGGGGAGGTTGTCTTTTTTCTGGATGGAAGGGAGCTTGCCCGTACGGAGATCACCGCAGTGGAAAACGCTCCGGCCCTGATCGAAAAACCGAGCTTTCCGGAGTGGATCCAGAAGCGTATAAAATCCCTGTTTCAGACCAAAAACAGCATATAAAAGCTTCGTTGAAGCAAGGGCGACTATAAAGTGCTGGTTCCCAGATGCTTTTTGGCGAAAGCGCAGCGGCCGTCGTATTTTTGCGGCCAATGGAATTTCTGTTTCAGGCAAAATAAAAAGAGAGACGTTTCCTGGATCCGGGTACCCGCGGTGCGGTTTTGCAGAGCGGGACCGGAATCAGGAAAAACGATAGATGGAGATCGCACATGAGGGATACGAGGATACAAAAAGCGCTTTCCGATGCGGGATATACCTCCCGTCGGAAAGCGGAGGAACTGATCGCCGCAGGCAAGGTGACGGTCAACGGCCATCCCGCCGAAATCGGCATGAAGGTGGATGTCAAAAAGGATCTGATCGCCGTGGACGGCCAGACCGTGCCGCTTGCGCAGGACGATAAGCTCTGGTATATTGCGCTCAATAAGCCCAGAGGCTTCGTCACGACGACCTCGGACGATCTGGGCAGAAAGTGCGTCACGGAGCTCGTGCAGGATATTCCGGCGCGGGTCTATCCGATCGGGCGTCTGGACCGCGTCAGCGAGGGCCTGCTGCTCTTTACAAACGACGGCGACTTTGCCAACGAGATCATGCGCCCGCGCAGCCAGGTGACCAAGACCTACAGGGTGACCGTGCGCGGGGAAGTGAAGGAGGAGAGCTTGATCCAGCTCTGCGAGGGCGTGGAGATCGACTCGGGAATGACCCTTCCGGCGCAGGTTACGGTGCTGGAAAAGATGCCGGAGCGCTCGGTACTTCAGTTTGTCATCAGCGAGGGAAAAAACCGGGAGATCCGCAAGATGTGCGAGGCGGTCGGGCTTGAGGTTATCCGCCTCAAACGCACCGCAATCGGCGCGGTGAAGCTCGGCATGCTTCCGATCGGAAAGTGGAGGGAGCTCACGAAAGAGGAACTGACCGGCCTTCGCGCGATCGCCAAGAAAGGGGAGGCCGCCACCCACCAGAAGGAGATGGAGAGCGCCGCCAGGCAAAAGCATCTTTCCGGAAAAGCGACCCGCCCATCAGGAAAGGCCGCGGCGGAATCTCCGACCGGCAAGGGAGGGTTCTCTTCCCGTCAGCCGGAAAAAGACGGACGTTGGACGGATAAAAAAGAGTCCCGTCCCGGAAAGTTTGAGCATCGACCGGAAAAGACGGCTCACGGGGATCAAACACCTGCCCGTACCGCCGGAAAGCCGTTCCATACGGAGGAAAAACCTGCCCGTCAGAACGGAAAGCCTGAGTATCGACCGGAAAAACCGACGCACGGTTCGGAGAGGCCGGCCGGCAAAACCGGAGCGCCGGCCCACAGACCGGAAGGGCAGACCGGGGCATCCGGAGCGAAGGAACGCCGCTCCGCGAAACCGGCTTACAGGCCGGATAAGCCCGACCGCAGGCCCGAAAAACCGAAGAAGTAATAAAAAATCCCCCGGCTCCGCATTTTGTGCGGAACCGGGGATTCGGGACGCCGCGAGAAACCTCGCAGGCGTCTTTTTTATGCCGGGCTGTACAGGATGACGCCTCGCTCCGTACGCTTTTCACAGAGCGGGATGTTCTTACAAAGAAAAAAGCCCGGACTCTTTGAGCCCGGGCAGGAAATTCGATGCTGTTACAGATAAATGGAAACGGCGTAGGTGGCGATGGTCAGGACGAAGAAAACTCCGGCGAGAACCTTCGTGTAGCGCACCAACTTGGCCTCCGTGGAGCGGTTGCCGTCTTTGCTGAAATAAGTATCCTGGCCGCCCAATGCGGAGATGCCGCTCTTTTTGCTCCCCTGAAGCAGGATCGCGATGGTGATGAGAATACAGGTAAGAATAAGAAGAATACTTCCGATTATTTCAAACGTAGTCATTATTTGACCTCCAAACAGCAAGATAGCTTTACTATAATAGCACAGTCGTCCGTGGTTTGCAAGGGGATTCTTCTTCGATCATGGAAGAAAAATGGCGAAATCTCCCTTGTATAGCCGTTCCGTTCCTGCGCAAAATGTGGATGTCGGCCAAAGAACGAAAAACTGCGTTTGCCTTTGGAACAGTTTCACAGCGGCCGATAAAAACGGGTGCTCTTGTGCATCCGTTTTTTTATACGAAATCCGGGACGTCCTCGATGTCGAATTCGCGGAAGCTGTCCTCATAGTCGCCGGTCAGCATATCCCGGATCATGCCTCTGCGGGGATAGATGACCTTGAAGGTGGAGAAAAGAGCGACGCCGAGCACAAACGGCCAGATGAATTTCGCAATCTTTTTGCTGGAGATGCCGAGCAGAAATCCAAAAGCGAGGCAGGCAATCTTCAGAAAAAGAAAATCCATCGGGTCAAAATCGGCGGCGATGTCGGAAGCGCGGTCAAACCAGAGTCGGAAAAAAGTACGCATGGAAACAGCTCCTTTCATTGATCGGAAATAGTATCGTTTATCAGACTGATTTGCTGAAAGGTATCGCCTTCTTTGGGAATTGCACCGGCGGCGGGGAGATTCCGCGTGCGGAAGCGGTGCGCGTTTTCCAGCATGGTTTCGCTGAAAAGGCGGACGTTTTCCAAAATGACGTTCTTTTTGAGCGTCATGGCGGCCACGCCCTGCGTATCTCTCGAGGCCTTTGCGGGGATGGCGCCGGAGTGAATAAGCAAGAGCCTTCCGGCGCTGGAACGGAGCAGGAATTCCCGGTCCTCTCCGATGCAGAAACAGGCGGTCAGCGGGGATTTGTCGCAGTAGGCGCCAACCAGACGCTTCCGCTTTGTTTTCGTCTCGTAGGAGGAGATCGGAACCTTTGCCGCTTTTCCGTTCTCATAGAAAAATACCATATAAGCGGCCTGTTCGTCAAGTACCGTCATGCTGACCGCGTTTTCTCCTTCGTCGAAGCCGAGCTTTGCCGGGATATAATCACCCATTACGCTGGCCTTTGTGTCGTCGAAATCGGCGGCGCAGGCCTTGTAGACCTGTGCTTTGTCGCTGAAAAACAACAGATTCACGGAGTTGCGGGATTCGGTGATGGAAAGAACCTCGTCGCCCTCCTTGAGCTTCTGCTCGCCGGACATGCGCAGCGACTGCGGCGTGATCTTTTTGAAATAACCTTCTCTTGTAAAGAATAGTGTGACCGGATAATCTGAAACCGATTCCTCTTCCGGGGCTTCAGGCTCTTCCGTTACATAAGAAATTTCACTGCGGCGCGGCTGGCCGTATTTTTTGCTGACCTCTTTCAGTTCATCGACGATGATCTGGTCGATTTTTTTCGGGTCGGCGAGAATTCCTTCAAGCTCGGTGATCTCTTTTACGAGATCGGCGATGTCGGCGGTGCGCTTGAGGATGTATTCCCGGTTCAGATGGCGCAGCTTGATCTCCGCCACATAGTCCGCCTGAATTTGGTCGATGCCGAAGCCGATCATCAGGTTCGGCACGACCTCGATCTCACTCTCCGTCTCACGGACGATCCGAATGGCTTTGTCGATGTCGAGCAGAATCTTTTCAAGGCCGCGGAGCAGGTGCAGTTTATCCTTTTTTACGCCAAGGTCGAAATAGACCCTGCGCTTGACGCATTCCTCCCGGAAAGCCACCCATTCGAGCAGCAAGTCGCGCACGCCGAGTACCTTCGGGAAGCCGGCGATCAGTACGTTGAAGTTGGCCGCGAAGGGATCCTCCAGCGGCGTCATGCGAAAGAGCTTCTGCATCAGCGCATCCGGGTCGGCGCCGCGTTTAATGTCGATGGCGAGCTTCAGGCCGGAGAGATCGGTCTCGTCCCGGATGTCGGAAATCTCGGTAATCTTCCGGGATTTTACCAGATCGACGATCTTATCCATGATCGCCTCGACGGTCGTGGTGGCCGGGATCTCGATCACTTCTATTGTATGACTTTTCTCGTCATAACGATATTTGGAGCGGACCCGGATGGAACCGCGCCCGGTCTCATAGATCTTTTCCAGCTCGTCATGGTCGAAGAGGATGATGCCGCCGCCCGCGAAATCCGGCGCCGGCAGGGTGGAAAAGAGGTCGTGCTTTGGGTTCTTAATCAGGTGGATGGCGGTTTCGCAGACCTCAGAGAGGCGAAAGGGGCAGATCTGAGAGGCCATGCCGACCGCGATGCCGACGTTGAAATTGACGAGCACCGACGGGAATGTGACCGGCAGCAGGGAAGGCTCTTTGAGCGTATTGTCGTAGTTGTCGACGAAATCGACCGTATCCTTGTCGATATCCCGGAAGAGCTCGGTGGAGATCTTGTCCAGCCTCGCCTCCGTATAGCGGGAGGCGGCGCAGACCATGTTTCTGGAATAGGCCTTGCCGAAGTTGCCCTTGGAATCCACCCACGGATGGAGCAGCGCGCCGTAGCCTCTGGACATGCGGACCATTGTGTCGTAGATCGCCGCGTCGCCGTGCGGATTGAGCTTCATGGTCTGGCCGACGATGTTGGCGGATTTTGTCCGTTCGCCGCCGAGCAGCCCCATCTTATACATCGTATAGAGCAGCTTGCGGTGGCTGGGCTTGAAGCCGTCGATCTCCGGAATGGCGCGGCTGACGATGACGCTCATCGCGTAGGGCATATAGTTGACTTCCAGCGCGTCGACGATCGGCTGATCCCGCACAACGCCGGCGTTCTCAAAGGGCGCGGCCTTTATTGAGTTTTTTGGGATTTCCGGTTCTTTCTTCTTTCTGGCAGCCATGTTTCTCCTCGATGTTTTGCTTATTTATGATATTTGCCGCCGGCCCGGATCTGAAAGGCCCGGTAGATCTGTTCCAGCAGCAGAATTCTCGAAATCTGGTGGGTAAACGTCATGCGGGAGAGCGAAAGCCTAAGCGCCGCTCGGCTCTTGACCGCCTCCGAGAGGCCGTAGGAGCCTCCGATGACGAAACAGAGCTCGCTCCCGGCCTCATCCGCCATCACGGCGGAAAGTTTGTCGGAGAACGCCTCCGAGGAGAAGGTATCCCCCTCGATGCACATCGCGGCGACGACGGCGTTCTTGGCAAGTTTTGCGGAGAGACGTACGCCTTCCGCCTCGATCACGTGTGAAATTTCGGCGGGGGAGGGGTCGTCTGGCAGGCGCTCCTCCGGTACCTCGACGATCTTGAGGTTGCAGAAGGCGGAGAGCCTTTTTTCATATTCCGCGCAGGCCTCCCGCAGGTATTTTTCCTTAAGGTTGCCGACGCAGAGGATCGTAATGGTTCTCATCGCTTTCTTCCCTTGTTGGTATACTTGAATTTTTCGGCGGCGCCGGTCAGCGGATTGCTGGCATCGCCGCCATCCCGACAGCCTTTTGATGTCCGGCCCCGGCGGGGGTTACAGCAGCACCGTCTCCGAGGCGCAGCTTCTTGGCGCCGCAAAGATCGTGTAATCCTTCTCCTGCATGATGCCCGCCATCGAAAGCTCGGAGACGGAGGTCTGAAGGGCGAGATCCGGGTAGTTGTTTTCTTTGCTCAGGTGGGCGAGCACGATCCGCGTCGTGCCGCTTCTCACAAGATCGGGAAGCGCGGAGGCACAGTCCGTGTTGGAAAGATGCCCCTGCGGCCCTTCGATGCGCCTTTTAAGCGGATAGGGGTAGCGGCCGTTGAGCAGCATCATCAGGTCATAGTTGGATTCCATGAGGACGAGGTCGCTCTTCGGCAGATGTTCCAGCGCCCCTTCCGTGAGGTATCCGGTGTCGGTGCAGATCGTGATCTTCCGTTCCTCCGCTGTGGCGATGCTGAAGCCGAGGCTGCCGACGCTGTCGTGGGAGGTGCGGAAAGGCGTGACCATCATCCCGGCGGCGAGAAAACCGTTTTCATCGGCCGGGCGCAGGTCCGTCCCCGGGGGAACATAGTCCCTTTCGGCGAGAAAGTCCAGCACCTTCTCCGAGGCATAGACCGGAAGATGATATTTTTTCAGGAAATTCTCGAGCCCGCGGATATGGTCGATATGCTCGTGCGTGATCAGCATACCGGAGAGGGAGCCGGGATCGACGCCTTTCTCCATCAAAGCGGAGAGAATGGAGCGGCAGCTGATGCCGCAGTCGATCAGGACGCCGGTGTTGCCGGAGCCAAGATAATAGCAGTTTCCCGAACTGGAGCTCGCAACCGTGAAAAATTTTGCCATTTGACCTCCGAATAAGAAGAAACGGAGCTGCTTTTGGAAGAAAAACGCTCCGTGTATTTTGTCAGCATGAGCAGTCCGGCATGGAGACCCGTTCGATGTCGGCGCCGAGGCTGCGGAGTTTTTCCACCAGATTGGTATAGCCCCGCTCGATATGATGGATCTCCTCGATCTCCGTCCGGCCGTTTGCGGAAAGCCCGGCGATCACCAGAGCGGCGCCGGCGCGCAGATCGGCCGCCCGCACCGAAGCGCCGGACAGAGCCGGCACGCCCTGCACCACCGCGACTTTTCCGTCGACGGAGATCGAAGCGCCCATCCGGCAGAGCTCGGAGATATATTTGAAACGGTTATCCCAGACGCCCTCGGTGACGATGCTGGTGCCCTCCGCAAGGGAAAGGAACGTCGTCATCTGGGGCTGCATATCGGTCGGGAATCCGGGGTAGGGCATCGTCTTGACGTTGACGTGCTGGAAAGAGTCCGCCTCGCCGGAGACACGGATCGCATCGTCGTACTCCACGACGGAGACGCCCGTTTTGACCAGTTTCTCCGTGATGGCCTCCATATGCTTCGGAATGACGTTCCGGATCAGGACGTTGCCCTTGGTGGCGGCGGCGGCGACCATATAGGTGCCGGCCTCGATCTGATCCGGGATGATGGAATAATTTGTGCCGTGCAGCTGCTCCGCGCCGTGGATTTTGATGACGTCGGTGCCGGCGCCGCGGATATCCGCGCCGAGGGAGTTGAGAAAGTTTGCAAGGTCGACAATATGCGGCTCCTTTGCCACGTTTTCGAGGATCGTCAGGCCCTTTGCCCTTACGGCGGCGAGCATGACGTTGATCGTCGCGCCGACGGAGACGACGTCAAAATAGATGTGGTTACCCACCGGGTTATCGGCCTTGATGCTGACAAAGCCGTGCCCGATGTTGACGGTTGCGCCCAGAGCCTCGAATCCCTTGATGTGCTGATCGATCGGTCGGACGCCAAGATCGCATCCGCCGGGCAGAGGCACATCCGCCTCGCCGAACCGCCCCATCAGCGCACCAAGAAAATAGTAGGAGGCCCGAAGCTGACGGGCGAGATCTTCCGGCACTTTGTGGGAGGAAAGGTCGCTGGTATCGATAAAGACAGAGGTGCCGCTGACCGGACGGACCGTTGCGCCCATTTTGGTCAGAATCTCAAAGAGATGGCCGACATCGCTGATCTCGGGAATATTTTCGAGGAGACAGGGGCCCTGCGCAAGAATGGTTGCCGGGATAATGGCGACAGCGGCATTTTTGGCCCCGCTTACGGTGACTTCGCCGTAAAGCGGTTTGCCGCCGTTGATAACATATTTATCCAATGTTTCTGTTCCCCTTCGCGATTCACAATTACAATTATTATATCATATGAAAGATAAAAAGAAAAGGTATTTCCGGAGAATCATGCCCTTTTCAAAGAAAAAGCGGGCGGCTGAATCGGCCGTCCGCTTTTTCGGACCATCAGAAATATTTTGCCGGGTTGGTGTACTGGCCGTTGACACGGACCTCGAAGTGCAGATGGGTTCCGGTGGCGTTGCCTGTAGCGCCCATGGCGGCAATGATGTCGCCCTGGTTGACATACTGCCCGGCCTTCACATAGAGGCTGCTGCAGTGCCCGTAGAGCGTCTGGATGCCGCCGCCGTGATTGATGATGATGTAGTAACCGTAGCCTCCGCGGCTCCATCCGGCCGTGACGACCGTTCCGGAGGCGGCGGCATAGATGTTGGAACCCCAGCCGCAGCCGGCGATGTCCATTCCGGTGTGGCCCCAGTATCCCCAGTAGCCGCAGCTGACATATCCGCCGATCGTTGGCCAGATAAAGCCGTATTTGGTGCTGCCGGAGGAGGTTGGGCTTTGGACGGATGTGATAACATTCTTGGTACCGACGGTGATCTGGCGGCTCACCGGCTCCGTGAGCATGGTCGTGCTCAAAACCTGCGTGTTGATAGCGACGCCGTTTTCGTAAGTAATAAAGGCCGTGACTTCCTGTTCACCGTCAACGCCGTCTCTGGTCACCTTGGAGTAAGTTGTGTAGTAATTGTCGTTGTAAGTATATTCCGTATCGAACGAAACGGCCTCTGTGTACGTCTCTTTTCTGGTTGTCGTAACGCTCAGGAACTGAACCGAGCGGGAGACAAGCACGCGATCGCCGACATGTACGACGTCCTGAAGATCCGGGTTCATCGCCGCATATTCCGCATAGGAGAGGCCGAATTCGGCGGAGATGGAGAGCGGCGCGTCCCCGTCTTCAACCGTGTAGTACTGTTCGCCCTCCGTCTGGCTGTAAAACAGATCCCGGAACGAGGACATCGCCATCAGCGAAGAGACCGGGTAGATTCCCTCCGTCAGGCGGATCGGCTGAACGAAGCGGAGGATGGAGTCGCTGTCGCCCGGTTCCCGGTACTGCTCTCGGTATTCGTCGAGCAGCAGGAGCAGGTGGTCCGGCTCGTCGGTGCAGCCGACGAAAGTGCCGTCCACGTAGAGGCCGTACGCTTCGATGACGTTGGCCGTGGAGGCTTTAAACAACAGGTTGGCCAGATCTTCAGAGGAGGTGAACATGTCGCTGTCCGCCACGACGACGGTATATTCCGGCACAATGTCCTCGATCTTATAATCGGAAGAGAGTGTGCGGTTGCGCATGGTCTGTTCCGCGGAGAAGAAGACGTTTTCGTCCGAAATATATGCGATGTCTTTGCCGTTATACTGAAGCCGGAGCCCGTATTGCAGGCCGGAAAAATAGTCGTAAGTAAAGTAAAGCAGAGCGCAGGCGATCACGGGTCCCGCATAGTTGAAGAAGCGGGAAAGGAACTTGCGCACCAGGCGCAGAAACGCGGCGGTCAGACTCCATACGGCGGAGAGAATCTCCTCGGTCGTATGGTATTTTGCCTCATGCAGCACGGAAAGGCACTTGCCGATCGTTCGCCGCAGGAAGCGGATCTCTTCGCGTTGAGAGACGAGCCACTCGTCAAACGGGCGCAGGATTCGGTAGGAAAGCCGCTTGAAATAGGAAATCAGGTCGGCGGAAAGCCTGCGGAAAAATCCAAGAAAGTCAAAGTAGAAGCTCCTTGTCTGGCGGACGAAGGAGACTCCGACCAGATAGCAGAAATTATACACTGCCGCGTAGATGACAGAAAGCGTGGATTCCCGGAACGCATCCGGCAGTCCGTCCAGCGGATCCGCAATCAGGGCATCTGCCTGATCCGGTTCGCCGGGCTTTGCGGCAGGCAGTTTTTCATCCAAAGGTCGGGTCACCTCCTTTCCGATAACTTACACATTATAATAGAAAACCCCGTTTAAATCAAGGGAATTCACAGTTTGTTCGGAATTGGAAGCGTTTTCCCCGTCTGTTTTCTCAGGACGGAGGGGCGCTTATTTAAAATGTGTGATGAAATTATTACGAAAAAACGGCGCCCTCCCCAAAAAGAGAAAGCGCCGTTTTCATATCCGTTTCTACCGTTCTTCCCGGAAATAGGAGAGCCCCAGACTTGCCGGACCAAGGTTTTCCTTCTTCTTGCGGAAACTGACAAAAATCAACACGAGGATTGTGACCACATAGGGGACCATCTTGAAGATCTCCTGCGAGCTTCTCGTCAGGCCTTCGATGTAGAAGTACGCCCAGTAAAGAACACCGAAGAGATAGGCGCCCCAGATGGCGTTGAGCGGCTTCCAGGTGGCGAAGATGACGAGCGCCACGGCGAGCCAGCCGAGCTTCTCGATCGTGCCGTCGGAGGCCCATGTTCCTTTGATGTAATCCATCGTGTAATAGAGGCCGCCGAAGCCGGAGATGCCGGCGCCGATGCAGGTGGCGAGGTACTTGTAGCGGATGACGTCGATGCCGGCCGCATCCGCAGTGCCCGGGTTTTCACCGACCGCGCGGAGGCTGAGGCCCATGGCGGATTTGCTGAAGAAGCGGTTCATCAGGATGGCGATCAGGATGGCCGCATAGGCCATGAAACCGTACGAAAAGAGAATCTTTCCGACGACGCCTATCTCGGAGAGAACCGGCACCGACGCACGGAACGCGGCGCTGGTGGCCTCGACATGGATCTGGCCGACGCCGCCGGCGAGCTTGTTGAGGCTTCCGCCGAAGAAGTTGGCGAATCCCGAGCCGAAGATCGTCAGCGTGAGGCCGGTGACGTTCTGATTGGCGCGGAGGGTGATGGTCAGAAAACTGTATACGAGCCCGCCCACCGCGGCGAGGGCAAACGAGCAGACAAGCCCGATCAGGATGCAGAGGAGCTTGTTTGGCGTTTCAACGGCGTTTTCATAATAGAAAGCGCCCATCAGTCCGGCGATGCCGCCGAGGTACATGATGCCCGGCACGCCGAGGTTCAGGTTCCCGGATTTCTGCGTCAGGATCTCGCCGAGCGCGCCGAACAGGATGACGGTTCCAAAAACGATCGCATCCTGAAAAAGGGCAATCAGTTGGTTCATTCCGCGTCCGCCTCCTTTTTGCTCCGGAAAATCAGCCGGTAATTGATGAAGAATTCACTTCCGAGGATGAAGAACAGGATGATGCCTTCGATCATTTCAGAGACAAAATTGTTGAGGTTATAGAGAGAGGCGATCTCGATGGCTCCCTTTTCGAGGAAGACCAGCAGGAACGCGATCAGGATCATCACATAGGTATTGAATTTTGCCATCCACGCGACGATGATCGCCGTAAAGCCGCGCCCGCCGGCGGTGCTTGTGGAGATTGTGTGGCTCGCGCCGGAGACGGCGATAAAGCCGGCCAGCCCGCAGACCGCGCCGGAAAGAAGCATCGTGCGGATAAAGACGGCCTTGGTGTTGATGCCGGCGTAGCGGGCAGTATCGAGGGATTCCCCGACGACGGCGATCTCATAGCCGTGCTTGCTGTATTTGAGGTAATAATACATGGCGACGGTGATCGTCATGACGATGAGCACGTTAAGAAAGTACTGCTCGCCGAAGACGGCCGGGAACCAGCCCTCGTTGGAATTGGGATTGATGACGCCGACGGTATTGGAGCCGTAGGGGTTTTCCCATTTGGAGACGAAGAACGAAGTGACTTGGATCGCCACATAGTTCATCATCAGGGTGAAGAGCGTCTCGTTCGTGTTCCATTTCGACTTAAAGACGGCGGGGAGCAAGGCCCAGAGCGCACCGGCTACGATGCTCGCGACGATCATCAGGAGAAAAAGCAGCGGAGCGGGGAAGCTCTTGCAGTAGATCATGCAGGCGGCCGTCGCAACGCCGCCGACGAGGACTTGGCCCTCCGCGCCGATGTTCCAGAAGCGCATCTTAAAGGCGGGGGCGAGGCCGACGCCGATGCAGAGCAGCATCATCGCGTCGCGGACCGTAACCCATGTGCGCTTTTCGGTGCCGAACGCGCCGTTAAACATGGAACCGTAGACTTTGAGAGGATTCAAATGGACGATCGCGTAGATGACGAAAGCGCAGACAATCAGCGCGAGGACGACACCGATCAGACGGATGCCCCAGGCGCGGGGTTTGGAGATGGCGTCTCTTTTTGCAATGCGGATCAGAGGATCTTTATTTGCCTTTTCGGGTCTGTTCATATGGTCTTGTCCTCCTTTCCCGCAGCCTCGGGATCGAGGCAGGTCATATAGAAGCCGACCTCGTCCTTTGAGGTCTCCGCAGCTTCAAAGATCTTATTCAGATGACCGGAGCAGAGAACGGCAATCCGGTCGCAGAGCTCAAGCAGCACGTCGAGGTCCTCGCCGACGTAGATCACGGCGACGCCTCGTTCCTTCTGCTCGTTCATTAAATTGTAAATGGTGTAGGAGGTGTTGATATCCAGTCCTCGGACGGCATAGGCAGACATCAGAACCGCCGGGCTGGAGGAAATTTCTCTTCCGACGAGCACCTTCTGCACATTGCCGCCGGAAAGCTGACGCACCGGCGTGGAAAGGCCGGGCGTGACGACCTCAAGCTCGTTGACGACGCGCTTGGCGAGGTCCTTCGGCGATTTGCGGTCGAGCAGGGGGGAGCTGCCGTTGAGGTAGCTGCGGATCATCATGTTGTCGGTGAGATCCATATTTCCGACAAGGCCCATGCCGAGGCGGTCTTCCGGCACAAAGGAGAGCGCGATGCCGGAGCGCATGATCTCGAGCGGGGATTTCCCGACGATCTCAACCGGCTCTTCGGCGTCCGGAGCGGTATACATGATGCTGCCGGATACTCTCTGGAGGCCGGCGATGCCCTCAAGCAGTTCCTTCTGGCCGCAGCCGGAGATGCCGGCAATGCCGAGAATTTCGCCGCCGAAGACATCCATGGATACGTCGCAGAGCTTTGGAATCCCATTGATGTCGGTGCAGCAGAGGTCGTGGATGCTGAGGCGTTTCGTGAGTTCTCCGCGAGGGGAACGGTTGATATTCAGATCCACTTTATGGCCGACCATCAGATCGGTCAGTTCCTGAATACCAGTCTCGGCGGTGTTGAGGATGCCGACATTTTTCCCTCTGCGCAGAACGGCGACACGGTCCGAAACCGCCAATACTTCCATCAGCTTGTGCGTGATAATGATGACGGCTTTTCCGTCCGCTTTCATGTTGCGCATGACGCTGAAAAGCCGTTCCGTCTCTTGCGGGGTCAAAACGGCGGTCGGCTCGTCCAGAATCAGGATGTCCGCGCCGCGGTAGAGCACCTTGACGATCTCGACGGTCTGCTTCTCAGAGACGGACATGTCGTAGATTTTCTTGTTCGGGTCGATCTCAAAGCCGTATTTGTCGCAGATTTTTCGGATATCCTCTGCAACGGCGTTCCGGTTGAGATCACCTTTGCTATGCAGGCCGAGCACGATATTTTCCGCCGCGGTAAAGACGCTGATGAGCTTGAAGTGCTGGTGCACCATGCCGATACCATACTTCAGGGCGTCTTTCGGCGAGCGGATCACGACCTCTTCGCCGTTGACGAAAATTTCGCCGCTGTCCGGATAATAGATGCCGGAGAGCATGTTCATCAGCGTCGTTTTTCCGCTTCCGTTTTCACCCAGAAGGGAGAGGATCTCGCCTTTTCGGATATCCAGGGAGACCTTTTCGTTTGCGATGACGGAACCAAACGTTTTGGTGATGATCTTCATGCTGACGGCATATTCCGTATCCAATCACGCCACCTCTTCCAATTTTTAGAATAAAACGGCCTCATTTTGCCGGTTCAGTAAAAAAAGGCAAGGGAAGCCGCAGAATACAGCTTCCCTTTATCCTCATTTTCAGTGCTTGTCCAATCAGCTGGCAAGCTCGGTGATGCCGTCGATGCGGATGTTGAACATCGGAGCAGAGACGATCTCGGACTCATGGAAGTAACCATCCCAGATGAACTCGATGCCGGAGAAATCATCGGCATGATAGGCGGAGGTGTAGGTGGTGAGGGTTTCGCCGCCCACGGTGAAGGAATTGGTATCGAAGATGTGAAGCTCGCCGCTCTTGATGGCAGCCCAGACTTCGTCAACCTTCTCCTGAGTGCCGGCCGCGCAGGACGGGCCAAGCGGGGAGATCATAACGCCGTCGATATCAGCGCCGGCCGTGTTGTCTCTGGTGATGCCTTCGCCGGAGATCAGATCCTGGAACATTTCGGTATAGAGGACGGACCAGCCGTTCTGAGCAGAAGTCAGGGCAGCGGTCGGAGCAACCTGAAGCATATCGACGTTGTAGCCGATGCAGTAAACGGTGGTGCCGGCGTCAAGCAGAGCCTGGCAGGCGGACGGAGCGCCGGTGGAGTCGGCGTGCTGGCTGATGATGATGCAGCCGCGGGAGACAAGGGCGTTGGCGGCAGCGGATTCAGCAGTGGGGTCATACCAGGAGCTGGTATAGGTGACATCCATCACAACGTTCGGAACGATGGATTTGACGCCGAGGTAGAAAGCGGTGTAGCCGGAGACGACTTCCGCATACGGATAGGCGCCGATATAACCGATCTTGATATTTTCGCCGTCCATGTTGGTGTCGGTGACTTTGCCGTCGGCAACCAGCTCAGCGAGTTTCATGCCGGCGACGACGCCGGAGACATAACGGGATTCATAAGTATGCGGGAAGAAGTTGACGACATTGCTGTAACCGGAAGCAGCGGCGTTGTCGCCGGTGGCCGGCATGAAGATGACGTCCGGATATTCCTGAGCGGCCTGGAGCATATAGGACTGATGGCCGTAGGAGTCGGAAATGACGACCTGGCAGCCGGCCTCGGCGAGGTCGACGGCGGTATCATAGCAGGTTTCGTCTTCCGGAATATTGTATTTCCAGATCACCTGATCTTCCGTGATGCCGACGTTCGCGATGGCGGCCTTGATGCCGTCGAGGTGAGCGGCGTCATAGCCGGTGTTTTCGTCATGGAGAAGGATGACGCCGATCTTCAGGGTGCCGGCATCGAAAGCTTCTTTGACTTTGGTGGTATCAATCTTTTCGCCTTCGGTATCAAGGACGCGCTGGGCAACTTCGCTCAGAACGACTTCGCTGGACTCTTCGCTGGTCTCAGCCGGAGCGGATTCTTCGGGCTGGCTGGATTCAGCGGGCTCTTGGCCGCCGCAGGCAGCAAAAGTGAGCATCATAATGGCTGCCAGAATCAGGGCAATAATTTTCTTCATGATTATCCTCCTAATCATTTTCCTTTACTTTTGGATTCCCATGCACCTGAAATATAAAAAAGCATACTTTCGCATGCTCTTTTACCATAGTTATAAGGCTCCGGTTTCGTCGGAGCGGCGGAAGGTGATCGTACCGGTTTCGGGATCCATCGAATCCACGATCGCGAGGGATTCCAGATGGTAGCCTTTGCTGCGGATCTGCTTGCCGCCGAGCTGAAAGCCCTTTTCGATTGCGATGCCGATGCCCGCCACGGTTGCGCCGGCCTGATCCTCGATGATGGAGATCAGACCCTCCAGCGCCTTGCCGTTGGCGAGAAAGTCGTCGATAATTAAGACGCGGTCCGTCGGCTGAATATACTTTTTGCCGACAAACACGTCGTAGATGCGTTTTTTGGTAAAGGACTGAATCTTGGTGCGGTAGACTTCGCCGTCCACATTAAGGCTCTCGGTCTTTTTTGCGTAAACGACGGGTACGTTATGAAAACTCAGCGCGGCAACGGCGGCAATGCCGATTCCGGAGGCTTCGATGGTGACGATTCGGGTGATGCCGTCGTTGGCAAACAGGCGAGCCCATTCGTCGCCCATCGCCTTAAAAAGCGAGACGTCCATCTGATGATTTAAAAAGCTGTCCACTTTCAGAACGTTGCCGGGCCGGACCGCGCCGTCCCTAAGAATCCGTTCTTCCAGAAGTTTCATTCGTTCACGCTCCGTTTCATTCAACAGCTTTGGCTGATACTTGGAGTTTACACGTTTCGGTGGAAAAAAACAAGCGGTTATTGTCATTTTCTACAATTAAGATAATTTAAATCGACAAAAATTAAGCGATATTTGTTAATGCGAACAAATCACACTGTTTTTTATCATGAGAAAAACAAAACTCACAAATAAATAAAATTAAAAATTGAGGATATTGTGAAATAAAACTAAGCACGTTCCAAAATCCGCTGGAAGGACCGCCGGATTTTTAGTTATTAGAAGATACGATGGTTTGCTTTTTCTTGCAAATTGCACAAATGCACAGAATTTGAATATGGTGGACTGCCCGGAATGGTGATATTGATGGAAGAACGCTTTTTCTATCGGCCCGGAGTCTCTCGGAATCCGGCGGTACGGAGAAGGGGTCACCTTCCTGCGGCGGATGAAATGAAAAAAACCGGTTCCCATCCGCGGAGGAAGGGAACCGGCCGATATCTGGGCTTGCTTATTTTTCTTCGGAGGGCTGCGCGCTGCGGGCGAGTCCCGCAAGGCGGCCGAGAATATCGCCGATGATGCCGCTTTCGGCCGCGCGGGCAATGTTTCCCCTTGAGACCAGCTCGCCGCGGAAGACAAGCGTCAGCATGGCGCAGAGCGTCTCGCGGTCCGCGGAGGGCAGCTCGATCACCATATCTTCGTAGGTGCGGATGCCGTGCTTGCTGAGCGTCAGACTGAACGCCTTGTCGACGCAGTCGGAAAGATAGAAGTCCCGGATGAAATTCTGCATCACGTCGTCATAATGCGGAATCCGGATCTCTTCTTCGGCGCCCTCGGGTTTGATCACGTCGTACTCCGTCTTCGGATTCTTTTCAAAATAGGGGAGGTACTTCAGGATGTTGTGCTCCCTGCTGCCGGTGCGGCGGACGCTGAGATCGCCGTCCCAGCGCTCGAGCACGGCCAACAGCCGCTTGTCGAGCATGGAGCGGGCGCGGTTTGCCAGTTCTTCCGGGATGCCGTAAAACGCCTCCGCGATGCTGCCGGTGATGGCGGCGAGGGCATCACTGTCTCCGCCGAGGGAGACGGCCTTGCGGATGGCGTCCTCAAAGCTCTCGCTCAGCAGGAATGCGGTGATCGCCTCCGGGACGGTATTCTGGCAGGTCTTGTTGAAGGTGTAAGTCGGCCGGATGGTGTCGAGAGACCGGCTGAGGTCGTAATGGTATTTAAGTTCGATATAGCGCTTGATGTAGAGCCGGTCCCGGCCGCTCCCGGCCAGAAAGATGGCTGCCGCCACGGCCTGCGCGCCCTTGATGCCTTCGGGATGGCTGTGCGTGACCCGCGCGCTGATCTCGGCGAATTGCTCCGCCTCGGCGAGCGTGTGAAAATACTCAGCCGCCGGAGAGACGCGCGTGGCGGAGCCGCTGCCGTAACTGCCGTAAGGTTCCGGGTTCTCGCTTTGCAGCCATTCGCCGAAACGAGCGCTGTAACCAGCATCCGGGAACAGACGTCCATACTTCTGCATGGCTTTTACGATGGCGGCCTCCGTCTTTTCCGAATTGCGTTTCCCGTTCATCAGGCCCTCCGCAACGGCGATGGTCATCACCGTATCATCCGTAAAGAAACAGCTGTCGTCCATCAAGGGGAAATCCGTCGTTTTGATATTGTGAAATTCATATCTGCTGCCGGCGATATCGCCGATCATCGCTCCAAGCATTCCGACGCCTCCCATTATTTTCTTTTTATAAATTATACCATATTTCCGAATTCTCCGCAACGGAAAAGGAGGCGAAGGGAGGGACGGAGTTCACAAAAAATACTTGAAGTTTGCATACGAATGAAGTTAAATATATTTATGTGCGGATTTTTCCGCAAACTTACATTTTTTTTCTCTGGAGGCAGGAAAATGGCAAAAAAACAGTTCAAAGCGGAATCCAAGCGTCTGCTGGAGCTGATGATCAACTCGATCTATACCCACAAAGAGATTTTTCTCCGTGAGATCATCTCCAATGCCAGCGACGCAATCGACAAACTGGCGTATCTGGCGCTTACGGACGACAAGGTGGGGATGAGCCGTTCCGATTTCCAGATCGTCGTCACCGCCGATGAGGGGAACCGTCTTCTCACGGTATCCGACAACGGCATCGGCATGACGCAGGAGGATCTGGAGCAGAACCTCGGCACCATCGCCCGGAGCGGTTCCTTTCAATTTAAAAAAGAGGCCGCCTCGGATGGCAAAGAGGGCGCCGATCTCGACGTCATCGGGCAGTTCGGCGTCGGCTTCTATTCGGCTTTCATGGTCAGCGACCGGATCACCGTCATCTCCAAAGCCTACGGCTCCGATACGGCCCATCGATGGGAATCCACCGGCTCGGACGGCTACACGATCGCCGAATGCGAACGGGACGGCGTCGGCACCGACGTCATCATGCACATCAAACCGGATACGGAGGAGGACGATTACGGCCAGTACCTCAACCAGTACAACCTGCAGTCCCTCATAAAGAGATATTCCGATTACATCCGCTACCCCATCCGCATGGAAGTGGAGCAGACGAAGCCGAAACCCAAGGCTCCCGACGCGCCCGACGATCAGAAGACGGAATATGAGACGATCCGCGAATGGAAGACGCTCAATTCCATGGTGCCGGTCTGGCAGCGCAAAAAGAACGAAGTGACCGAGCAGGATTATAACGATTTTTATAAACAAAAATTCGGGGAATATGAGGACCCGCTGGATACCATCCTAATTGATGCGGAGGGCGTTGTTTCCTATAAAGCCCTGATTTTTATCCCTCCGGAGGCGCCCTACGACTATTACAGCCGCGATTTCCAAAAAGGCCTTCAGCTCTATTCCTCCGGCGTGCTCATTATGGAGAAATGCGCCGACCTGACGCCGGAGCCATTCCGCTTCATTCAGGGCGTCGTCGATACGCCGGATGTCTCGCTCAACATCTCCCGCGAGATGCTTCAGCATGACCGCCAGCTCAAGCTTATTGAGGGCAACATCGAAAAAAAGGTCAAGGCAAAGCTGCTCAAACTGCTCGAGGAAGACCGGGAAAAATATGAGAAGTTCTGGAAAGCCTTCGGCTTGCAGATCAAATACTCCGCCGCGTCGGATTACGGCTCCAAGAAGGAGCTGCTCAGAGACCTGATCCTGTTCCCGTGCTCAAATGGCAAACTGACCTCGCTTGAAGAATACAGGAAGCGCATGCCCGAGGATCAGCAGTATGTTTATTATGCCACCGGCGAATCCGAGGACCGGCTTTCCCGTTCCCCGCAGGCCGAGCGCATTTTGGACAAGGGGTATGAGGTGCTCTGGCTGACGCAGGATGTGGACGAGTTTGTCGTCCAGGTCTTCGGCGACTACGACGGCAAAAAACTTAAATCCGTTGCCGACGACGACGCCCTCCCGGAGACCGAGGAAGAGAAGAAGGCCGCGGAGGAGAAGGCCGAATCCGGCAAAGAGGTGCTCGACTTCCTCAAAGAGACGCTGGGCGATAAAATCAAGGAGGCCCGCATCTCCCGGATTCTCAAATCCCATGCCGTCTGCCTGACCGCCGACGGGCCGATCTCCATTGAGATGGAAAAATACCTGCGCAAGCAGGGCGGCGAAATGACCAATTTCAAGACCGAGCGCGTGCTGGAGATCAACGCCGATAGCCCGGCTTTTGAGGCTCTGAAGAACGCGGTCGCCGCGGATCCCGAACTCGCAAAGAAATACGCAGAGCTGCTTTATGACCAGGCGCTGATTATCGCCGAGCTGCCGCTTGACGACCCGGCGGCATACTCCGATCTGGTCTGCAGCCTGATGAAATAACAAGGGGAGAGGCGGCACTTTTTCTGCCGGGTATGCCGATCCAACGGGACACCCCCGGCCTCTGCCCATTGCTGCGTTAGTAAATTTTCTATATATAAGGAGGCAAACCCATGCCCGAAGAATGTACTCATGACTGTTCCACCTGCTCGCTCAACTGCGACAGCAGGAAGGAGAGACCCGACACCGGCATCCCCGAGAGCTTTCTCGCGCCGCAGAACGCCTATTCCACCGTGCGGAAGGTGATTGCGGTTGTCAGCGGAAAAGGCGGCGTCGGCAAATCCCTCGTCACCGCACTTGCGGCCACCGAAGTGAAAAAAAGAGGATATAAAACCGCGATCCTCGACGCCGACGTCACCGGTCCGTCCATTCCGAAAATTTTCGGTCTGAAGGAAAAGGCCGACGGCACCGAGCTTGGCATCATCCCCGTGATGACCAAAAACGGCATCGAGGTCATGTCCATCAACCTGCTGCTCGAGAACGAGTCCGACCCGGTGGTCTGGCGCGGCCCGATCATCGCCGGCACCGTCAAGCAGTTCTGGACGGACGTGCTCTGGAACGACGTGGATTATATGTTTGTCGATATGCCTCCAGGCACCGGCGACGTCCCACTGACGGTGTTCCAATCCCTGCCGGTGGACGGCATTCTGGTCGTCACCTCGCCGCAGGAGCTGGTCACGATGATCGTCGGCAAGGCGGTCAAGATGGCTTCGATGATGCAGGTGCCGGTACTCGGTATCGTGGAAAATATGGCCTACTATGAGTGCCCGGACTGCGGCAGCCGCCATAACATCTTTGGCGAAAGCCGCCTCGCCGAGGCCGCGAAGGAATATGATATCCCGCTGACCGCGCAGATCCCGATCGATCCGGAAATCGCAAAGAAATGCGACGACGGAGAGGTTTATAACTGTGAAGGCAAATGGCTTTCCGACATGACGGACGGCCTTATCGCCATGTTCGATGCGGCCGATCCGCACCATAAGAATCCGGAAAAGGCCTAAGCGTTTCGGGATTCCGAAGAGGCCCGGCATTTCGGGGAACGACTGGGTTTTACGGGATTCGGATTCCGGCGAAATCTTAGCGCAAGCGAAGATTTCTATTGGATTTTTGAATCTCCCGACGTCCGGCAGGGGTTTTTGCCGCAGAAAGGAAGTCATATGGACAGGGAACAAGCGCTGAAAACGCTGAAAGAATATAATCAGGAGCCGTTCCATCTGCGTCATGCCCTCACGGTCGAAGGCGTGATGCGCTGGTTCGCCGAGGATCAGGGCTTTGGGGACGAAGCGGATTTCTGGGCGATGGTCGGCCTGCTGCACGACGTCGATTTTGAGCGGTATCCGGACGAGCACTGCAAGCGCGCCCCGGAGCTGCTCAAAAAAGCGGGCTTTGAAGACCGCTTCATCCATGCGGTTTGCAGCCACGGCTATGGCCTTTGCAGCGACGTGGAGCCGGAGCACCAGATGGAGAAAATTCTCTTCGCTTCGGACGAATTGACCGGCCTCATCTGGGCCGCGGCGAAGATGCGCCCGTCGCGCAGCACGCAGGATATGGAGCTCTCCAGCCTGAAAAAGAAATTCAAGGATAAGAAGTTCGCGGCCGGCTGTTCGCGGGATGTGATCGAGCAGGGGGCCGAACTACTTGGCTGGGATTTGGATACGCTGCTCGAAAAGACGCTCGAGGCCATGCGTTCCTGTGAAGATCCGGTCAACGAGGCTATGAAGGAATACGAAGCATAACCCGAGGCGGATATGGGTCTTCGAGGGTCGCTGCCGGAACCCAAGATACTCAAGAACGGATGTAGAGTCACTCCGTTGCGGCTGTTTGACACTGGCCAGAGCCGAAAATATCTGAAAACCGGCTGAAACCCCGTATGCTTTTCCGGAGAAAGACCGCATCAGGGAGCATGCTCATGCTATCTGATACCATGTTCGTATGGCGGATGGGGTTTCCGCGGCTTTGCGGGCATCCGACAAGGGCCAGGGGAGCGGAAAACGTTTTTTCGGCGAAGGATGAATGCCTCCGAGCCACTTTACATTTTGTTTTTTTCTCTCGTGCGCGCATGTCCGTATTGTCTGCGGCAGGCGGCGTTTTCTCCCGGATAAACGATCCGGGAGCGGCAAAGGATCATCACGATGCCCGGGAAAAGCGCCCGGGCATTTGCATAGAAAACGGAGGGGACAGAAATGGCTTACGATTTTGAGACCCTGCGGAAGAGAATCGGCACGGGCTCGGATAAATGGGATTTGATGCTTCAGCAGAATCCGGAGGTGGGGAAGGAGATTGTGCCGTTTTCCATCGCGGATATGGAGCTTCTGAACCCGCCGGAGCTCACGGAGGGCCTAAAAGAATTTCTTGACCATACGATTCTCGGCTATACGCAGGCAGCGGACGGTTACTATGAGGCCGTTCAGGACTGGATGGAGAGCCGCCACGGTTTTCGCCCGGAGAAGGAATGGTTTGTCGAGACCGCGGGCATCGTTCCGGCCATTTATCAGATGGTGCGGGCATATACGCAGCCCGGCGACGGCGTTTTGCTCTGCACGCCGGCCTACTATCCTTTTTACATGGCAATCGAGGCGGGCGGCTGCACGGCGGTGTGCTCGGAACTGAAAATCTGCGGGAATACTTACGAGATCGACTTCGACGACTTCGCGGAAAAAGCCGCGCGACCGGAAGTGAAGCTGTTTATTCTTTGCAGCCCGCACAATCCGGTCGGCCGCGTATTTACGAGAGAGGAACTGATCCGCCTCTCCGAAATCTGCCTGCAAAACGGCGTCTTTATGCTTGCGGATGAGATCCATTTCGACCTGATCCTGCCCGGATACAAGCATGTCTCCGTCGGCACGCTCGACCGCAAATATGTGGAGAACTGTGCCATCTGTACGGCGCCGAGCAAGACGTTCAATCTTGCGGGGCTTCAGACTTCCAACATCTTTATCGCTGACAAGGAGCGCCGGGAAAAAGTGACCTCCGCAAGAGGCTATTTTTCCCTGAACGTATTCGGCTATCGGGCCTGCGAGCTTGCCTACCGCCGGTGCGGCGGCTGGCTGGAGGCGCTGCTGCTGCATCTGGAAGGCAACAAAAAGCTGGTGGAACAATTCTTTGCGGAATATTTCCCGGAGGTCACCGTGTTTGAGTTACAGGGTACCTACCTCATGTGGCTGGATTTCCGCGCATGGGGGATGAACACGGAGGAGCTTGACCGTTTTCTGAAATTCGACGCACAAATTTTCCTTGACGAGGGTTATCTGTTCGGCGAGGGCGGAACGGGGTTCGAGCGCTGGAATATCGCATGCCCGAGGTGGGTGCTGGAGTAGGCGTTGGAACGCCTCCGAGCCGCGCGGGCTAAAAAGCTCTCTCAGTAAAACCGGCTCGTACATTCGGGCAAAAACCGGCAGCGCGGACTTGGCCTCAGTAAATGAAAAATCAGGATGGTTCCGGCTGCGGCGAGAGACGGACCACCGGAACCATGCGATAGAAAAGGAAAAAGCCCCGGATCATTCCGGGGCCGCAATTCTTTTAATTTTATCAGACGTTTTCCGAGGCGGAGTTCTCCGATTCGCCGGCTTTTGGCTCTGGGGCCGGATGCGGTTTCTGCCGCAGGATCTGCGTAGAGCGTTTCTGAGCCTGCGCTTTTTTCTGATCCATGAGCTTGCGTTTTTTCTCCACCCAGATTTTTTGATACCCCGCTTCGTGCAGGCGGCGCAGGGTTTCGGTCTTCGCACGAATACGCCGGAGCTCACAGTCCATCTGCTCGCAGGCGTCGGGGTCACAAAGCCGGAGGAAGGACTCGAATGCGGCGGGGTAGAGAAACTTCTTTTCTCCGTATTCCTCACCAAATAAAATGGTGACCGTCTCTTCGTCCTGAGCAACGACGGTTCCGGCTCCGAATTGACGATGTGTAATTTTTTTGTTCAAGACATTCATTTGATACCCTCCGATTTTGATAAGCCCAAAAAAAAACCTTTCTATGATTTTTTTAAAAGCGCGAAAAAACAGTCCTTGTAGCCGGGCTGGGCCTGGTTGGAACTGTCTATTCTTATTTTAGCACATTTTCACCCGGAAATGTAAGGCTAATTTCAAAAAAAATAAATTTTTTTCCATTACTGCGAAAAAAAATACGATTTTTTTGATTCGGCGCGGCCTGAGACAGGCAAGAATCGCTTTTTTCCCGCGGAAAAGGCGAAGACTTCCGAACAAAAAACGAAAGGATTTTCAAATAGCACAGCTTGCACAGTGCGTAAAGATGATTGGCTTTACACAAGAAACTATTCGGCGGCAGGGAGGAGGAAGACGCAAGAATGCTTTTCGGCAAGAAAAAACGCCCTGCGGAGACGGCACAGATGAACGGCTACACGCTGGTCCGGTCGGACCGGAAGACACTGGAGGTTTCCGTGCGGAACGGCCCGGAGCTGGTGGTTCGCGCGCCCAGAAAAATGCCACTTGGGCAGATTGAGGACTTCATGGAACGGCGCAGAGACTGGATTGAAGCCCATATGGCAGCCCGCGCGGAGAGGCAGAAGACGGAGAAAACGATCCTCCCGGAGGAAGAAAAGGCTCTCCGAGAAGAGGCTATGGCGTATCTTTCGGCCCGGACGGAGTACTTCGCGACCATCATGGAGGTCCGTCCGGCGGGCGTCAAAATCACTTCCGCAAAGAGCCGCTGGGGGAGCTGTTCGCCGAAGAACGGGATCTGCTATTCGTGGCGGCTGATGCTGGAATCTCCGGAAGCAATCGATTATGTCGTCGTGCACGAGCTCGCCCATATCCGGCACAAGGATCACGGCGAGGGATTTCACCGGTTTGTCGCCTCTGTGCTGCCGGATTGGAAGCGGCGGGAGAAACTGCTGAGATAGAAAAAGGCCGCGATTCAAGACGATAAACAAAGAAAATAAAAAGCGGGACGGGAATCTAACTCCGTTCCGCTTTTTTTTCATTTTGCGGAAACCTTACAACAGCTCAAGCTGAAAATATTCTTTTAAAGCCCGGATTTCTCCAGTCTGATAGGAGACGGGTACGTGAAACGAAGGCCCGTCCACCACCGCGGTATGGAATTCTCCGGCCTCGGCGGAGGGATCGACGCCGCGGGTCAGAAGCTCTTCGACATAGGCGCCGTCGAAAAAACGGCCGAGATCCGCTTTTGTCATGCCCATCTTTGTGTTGACGCAGACGACGACGGCGGAGAAGCCCTGCCGTACGAATTCGCGGGCCTCCTCCACATGGTCCATCTGCCAGAGCGGCGCGTAAAAATCCAGCTCAGCGTTGCCCGAGACGCGCTCGTGCCAGCAGTTTTCTTCCGGCACATCGAGATCACCCGTGAGCAAAGCCTCCGCGCCGAGGGCCTTATATTCCCGCAGCAGGCCGGTAAAGACTTCCCCGTAGCCCTCCCATGAGGCGTGGCCGAAGCGGATGGGCAGCCCCATCGCCTCCGCCTGTTTCCGGATAAAACTCTCGGAGAGGCCGTGGGCCCCGCTGCGGCCGTCCTCATTAAACATGGAAACGAGGCCGAGCACATGGCCGGCCTGCTCGGCTTTATAGATGGCCAAGGCGCTGTCCTTGCCGCCGCTGAACGAGGCGGCGAAGATCTCTCCGGAGGGGAGCATGTTCCACGACTTCATTTTTGATCCCCCTCAATACAAGTTGTCGGCCCGGGAGTGTGCTCATCCACCGCCAAAAAGCAGAGACACGAGAAGGGCAAGTTCCGGAAGAGCCGGCCGAATCTCCATTTCTCCGCACCAGGCGAGGTGATGGCGAATCATAGAAAGCCTATCTGCCGGAAAACCACGTTCCGAAGCAGCACACTTCGATATGGCTTCTTCGTTTGAGCCTGTGGTGCGGCAGGAGAATGCGAAACGGGAGTCAGAGAACGGGTAGTTCCTCGACGGATTCTTTTTTCTGCGCAACCTGAATCAGCAGAATGGCCGCGAACATCAGCACGCAGCCGGCCGCCTCGCGGAGAGTCGGGATCTGATGAAGGATCAGCATGCCGCCGAGCAGCGCAAAGACCGACTCGAAGCTCATCAGCAAGGAGGCGATGCTCGGATCGGTGCGCTTCTGGCCGTAAATTTGCAGGGTGAACCCAAGGCCGCCGGAGAGAAAACCGGAATAACACAGTGGTAGGGCGGCACTGGCAAGGCCCGAAAAAGAGAACGGCTCGGAGAAGAAGGCAATTCCGGTTGCCAGCACGCCGCAGATCCAGAACTGGATGCAGGAGAGCTTGGCTCCATCAAATTCCGGCGCGAAATGGTCCACCATCAGGATGTGGCCGGCATAGGCGAAGGCGCCGAGCAGCACGAAGAAGTCGCCCTTTCCAAGAGCAAGAGATTCCGTCACGCAGAGCAGATAGAGCCCCGCCAGCGCGAGGACTACGGAAAACCAGATATGTTTCGGCAGCTTTTTCCCGAGCAGCAGGCTTGCAAACGGTACGACGATCATGTAAAGCACCGTGATGAAGCTTGCCTTGCCGACCGTGGTCATGCTCAGGCCATATTGCTGGAGGCTGGAGGCCACCGTCAGCATCAGGCCGCAGAGAATGCCGGCCTTCCGGAATCTTTTTTTCTGCGCCGGAGAGTCCGGTATAAATTCACCGCGCTTCTTCCGGACCCCATCCATCACGAAGCAGTATCCCGTCAGCGCCGCCGCCGCCAAAAAACTGCGCAGGCCGTTAAAAAGAAACGGCCCCACATAGTCCATGCCGACGGTCTGCGCGACAAAGGACATGCCCCAGATCATGGCCGCCGTCAGCAGCATGACCGTTCCGATTGTTTTTTCTCTTTTCATCTTCCAACCCCACATTCAATGCTATTCATTCTACACGCGGGGAAGAAAAAATGCAAAGCTTTTTTAGAATAAAGTCGAATTATGGGGAATGAAAGAAACCTCGGTCTTTCTATTTAAAGTAATTTTACCTAAAAGCAGGTTGACTTTGTGGGAATTATGTAGTACTTTTAGAGAGGATAATTCCGTCCCGGGCGGAAGAATTTTTTCTGCCGTTTAAGGAAGAGAATTTCCTCTGCTTCGTTTTCGGCCTGACCGTATTTCCGGCGGAGAGGGAGGATCGCGGGGGATCTGGTTGTGCCAAGGGAAAAGGGGCAAGATGGGGCCAGCCCCCCGATTTTTAAGAAAGTGAAAGGAGTGTTTGGTTTTGAAACTGAAAACCAGGCTTAACGGAAAAACATTTGAATTCCGTGATGTCAAGGATGTTTTAGCCAAAGCAAACGAACCGAAGTCTGCCGACAGATTTCAGGGAATCGCCGCTGAGACTGTCACGGAGAGAATCGCTGCCAAAGTCGTCCTCTCCAATCTGACCGTCGGCGATATCACTGAGAATCCTGTGGTCCCGTACGAAAAGGACGAGGTCACCAGAGTGGAACTTGACGCGCTGAACCACCGCATCTATGACCGTTTTAAAAACATGACCATCGGCGAGCTTCGCGAGTGGATCATGAACAGCCATACCACCGCGGATGATCTCTATCGCGCCAGCTTTGCTTTCAACGGCGAGACCGTCGCCGCCGTCGCAAAGATCTGTTCCACCAGCGATCTGATTTATGGTTCCAGCAAGGCTTCCAATCCGACCCGCTGCATCACGCAGATCGGGCTTCCGGGCACTCTGAGCTACCGCTGCCAGACCAACTCCACCACCGACGACGTCGAATCCATTCTTCTCGGCGTCATGGAAGGTATCAGCTATGGTTCCGGCGACGCCTGCATCGGCATTAACCCGGTGGAAGATACCGTCGAGACCACGCGCCGCATTGCCGACGGTCTGTGGGCTTTCATGCAGGATTGGAAAATCCCGACCCAGCTGACGGTTCTTTCCCATGTCACCACGCAGATGCAGTCCGTCCGCGAGGGCGCTCCGCTGTGCATGTTCTTCCAGTCCATCGCCGGCACTCAGGCTGCCTGCGACGATTTCGGCGTTTCCCGCGATCTGCTTCTTGAGGCCTACGACCTTGCCGCCCACGAATGCTACGGCACCGGCCCGAACCGCCTTTATTTTGAAACCGGACAAGGTTCCGAGGTTTCCATCGGCGCCGACGAAGGCGCGGATGAGATGACGCTGGAAGGCCGTACATACGGATTTGCCCGCTTCTTCCGCCCGTTCATGACGAACAACGTTTCCGGCTTTATCGGCCCGGAGACCATTTACGACGGCAGAGAGATGATCCGTGCCAACCTCGAAGATCATTTCATGGCCAAGATCATCGGTCTTCCGATGGGCATGGCCCCTTGCTATACCAACCACACCGGCATCGACCAGAACGATCAGGAGATCGCCTGCCTGCTGCTCAACGAAGCGAACTGCAACTACTACATGGGCGTTCCGATGGGCGACGACGTCATGCTCTCCTATCAGGACGTGTCCTTCCACGACGACGCCACGATGCGTGAGCTGAGCCACAGAAAACCCGCTCCTGAATTCCACAAATGGGCGATGAATCTTGGAATTATGGACGCTGACGGCTGTCTGACCGATATTGCCGGCAACGCTGCCATCTTCTTTAAATAAGGAAAGGAGGCTGCTAAAAAATGACTGAAACTGAGCTTATGGAAATCGTGAAAAAGGCCGTTGCCCAGGTATGCGGCGCAAATGAAGCGGTACCCGGCAAATGTGTCCCTGGCGGAGAAGTTCCGGATCTGTCTGCGGTTGACCTCCAGAAACTTCTTCTTATCCCGAATCTTACGCCCGAGCAGGCCGCGGAATATCTCCGCATGAAAGCCCGCACGGCTGCCCGTCTTGGTGTCTGGAGATCCGGCCCCCGTCCGATGACCCAGACCCTTCTCCGCTTCCGTGCCGACCATGCCTGCGCGATGGATGCCGTTTTTGACGACGTTCACGAGGAAGTTCTCGAGAGAAACCATCTTAAAACGTATCAGACTTCCTGCAAGAGCAAGGATGAATATCTGACCCGCCCGGATCTTGGCCGTATTTTCGACGACGATATGGCCGCCGAGATCAAAAAGGAATGCACGAGTGATCCGGATGTCCAGATTTTTGTTTCGGACGGCCTTTCTTCCACCGCGGTGGAAGCCAATATCGACGAAGTACTTCCGGCCATTTTAAACGGCCTGAAGAGCAGCGGCCTGAAGATCGGGACCCCGTTCTTCGTCAAATACGGCCGTGTCGGCGCAGAGGATTCCATCGCCAAGATTTTGAATGCGAAGGTCACCGTCGTTCTTCTCGGCGAGAGACCCGGACTTGCTTCTGCCGAATCCCTCTCCGCTTACTGTGTCTACGGCGGCTATCCGGGTATCCCGGAGGCCAACCGTACCGTCGTCTCCAACATCCATAAAGCCGGAACTCCTCCGGTTGAAGCCGGCGCGTTTATCGCCGAGCTCTGCCAGAAGATGTACCAGAAAAAGGCTTCCGGCCTGGATCTCAAAGACTGATCGGATCATAACCGCAAAAAAGCCTCTCCGTTATGGAGAGGCTTTTTTATATGTCGAAATGTTTCGGGACGCGCCGGCCGAGTGGAGGTTTCCTTGGCCGCAGCCGGGAAAGGGTTCAGACACAAATGAGCTTTTCCGTCTGAATGCCGGCGGATGTTTTTGCTCGAATAAAAGATGCTCCGAAAAAAGGACTCTTTTTGCAGAGAACCTGTTGTAACATGGCGGGTAAGGCTGCGGGCCGCCGCCGATCGGTTGGAGTTTCGCAGGCGGTTTTCCGCATGTTAAGCGGCAGGCCGACGGAAATCCATGCCGGGGCATAAAAGATGCCGGTTTGGCCGGCATTTTATTTATACAATTTAATAAGGGCGCGCAGGCGGCCTTTTTTTGTCTCGCTCCGAATTCCGTCAAAGAGAAAGCGCCCTTTTCCGCGGACGGAGATGATCGCGCCCTCCTGCGGATGAAAATCCGTTTTGAGCACGGCCGCTCCGTTGATGAGCACGAGCTCCCGCTCAATGAGCACGGCGCTTTCGCTGCGGGAGAGCTTAAAGACCGCCGAGATCAGCGAGTCGAGCCGTGGCGAGGAGACGACAATCTCTGCCTCCTCCGGCTGGGGAAACGCCTCCTCCGGAATTTCTTCCGTGAGCCGGCAGCGGACGGAGGTATGCCGGATCTCCCGGAGGTTTTCCATGAGGTAATCCGCCGCGGAACGCAGGCAGAACACATAGGCGCGGTTTCCGGCGGTCAGGATGTCTCCGGTCAGGCCGCGCCGGATGCCGAGGGACATCAGCGCGCCGAGGCAGTCCCGGTGCGCGAGTGGCTCCGCGAAGCGCTCGGAGACGGGGAAAATCTCCAGACAGACGACCGGCCGCTCTTCTCCGGCAAACCATTCCGGCTCGCCGAAGCAGGCGACCTTCCGTTCCGCGCCTTCGTAGCCACCGTCCAGAAAGAATCCGGAGGGCAGGGAACGGGAGAGCCGGGCAAGCTCCTCCTGTTCCGCCAGCGTCAGGAATTCGCTGTGCTGGGGAATTTCCCGGGAAAAAGCCCGCTCGGCGAGCTCTTGCCATCTTTTTTCTTCAAAATGATTGTCGTTTGTCATATCGTTCAATAATCGTCGAGGTCGATGGTGTTGATGAGGTCGATCAGCTCCCCGAGGCCGCGCCCGGTGACGGAGCTCGTGACGACGATGTGCCTTGCGCCGGCGTTTTCGAGAAACGTGATCGCCTGAGAGGGGTCGCAATCCTCGGTGTCAGCCTTGGTGACGATGCCGATGACCGGCCGGGCAAAGGACATGGAAAACATCTGCGGCAGGCGGCAGACGTCGTTTCCGACGTCATGGCAGAAGCAGACGATGTCGGCGTCGTAGGCCGGGCAGATCGCGGCGCCGCGGCTGAAAAACGGCGTATCGGTGTATTCGCCGGGGGTGTCGATGACGTCGGCATATGCTTCGATGGTCTGCGTCTTGTGGTAGGACATGTCCTGATGGTGCAGGCGGCGGATCAGCGTCGTCTTCCCGCAGCGGGAGCGTCCGACCAGAATGATTTTTCGCCCCTCTATCTTTTTATCGATGTCGAGAATCCGGTGAAACGCCTCCTCCGGGATGCCGTTTTTCATCAAATCGTCGTTTTCGAGAATAGACTCATCTGTTTCCTCAAGATTTTTTTTATCTTCCGCCATTGTTTCACCGCCACAGAAAAATTTCACACACTTGTCTTATTTTATCCCGGAAAAAGCGGAAAGTCAACGAAACGCCTTCACACTTCTCCGTAAAAAATTTATGTGAAAGGAGATTAGCGGACAGCCTTTTTTATAAACAAAAATATGATATTCTGAAAAAGCTTTTCCACGGAAATTTGCTTCCGGGGAAAAGCTTTCACGAAATCGAGTAAACGAATTTACAATTGCACGGTCTTTGTCGCCACGTTTTGACAAAATTCGCGGTCATGTTCCACAAACAGAATCGTGGGTTTGCAGGTAAGCAGCAGGTCCTCGATCTGGATGCGGGAGAGGACGTCGATATAGTTGAGCGGTTCGTCCCAGATAAGCAGGTGCGCCTTTTCGCAGAGGCTTTTGGCGATCAGCACCTTTTTCTTCTGACCGAAGCTGAAATCACGCAAGTCTTTCTCAAACTGCGCCCTCGAAAAATCGAGTTTGCGCAGAATCGTTTTAAACAGGCTCTCGTCGATCTGCTCCTCGGCGGCGTAATCGGAAAGGTTTCCGTCGAGGAACGACGGGTCCTGCGGCACATACGAGATTTTAAGGCCGCTGCCGATCAGGAGTTTGCCGGTATAGGCCAGATTCTTCCCGCAGATCAGCTTGAGAATGCTGGATTTGCCCGATCCGTTTTTGCCGCAGAGAGCGACCCGGTCGCCGCGTTCGACCGTGAAGCCGACGTCCCGGCAGGCCTCCTTTTCTCCATAAAAGATTGAGACGCCCTCCAGCGAGAGAAGACGGGTTGTATGGTAGGCGAGCTGCGTGACTTTAAGCTCCTCGGCGCTCTCAAGGTTTTTGAGCAGCTTCGATTTTTCCTCAACCGCCGTCTGCTGCCGGGTTTCGATTGCCTTGGCCCGCTTCATCATCTTCTTGGCCTTCGCGCCCTGAAGGGGGCGCCTTCCGAGGGATTTCTCCGTGCGTGCCGGGTCGAAGCCGATTTTGCGCTGCTCCGCCGAATCGGACCACGCGGCCTTCTCCCTCGCGGTCTTTTCGAGCCGGCGGATGTCCTTTTTGAGCTTCTCATTTTCCGAGAGCTCAAAATGATCCTGCCGTTCCTTGTTGGCAAGCCATGAGGAGAAGTTGCCGCGCTGAATCTCGATATTGGTTTTGTTGATGGAGAGGATGTGGTCGATGCAGCCGTCGAGGAAGGCCCGGTCGTGAGAGACCACAATGAAACCCTCCTTGCCGTTCAGATAACGGCTGACAATCTCCCGCCCGTGCATGTCGAGATGGTTCGTCGGCTCGTCGATCAGCAGAAAGCGGTTTTCCTTTAAAAAGAGCGCCGCAAGCAGCACCTTCGTCTGCTCGCCGTTCGAGAGCGTACCGAACGGGCGGTACAGTACCTCCTCGCCGAGCTCCAGCAGGGAAAGTTCCCGCATAAGCTCCCAGCGGGGCAGACTGCCGTCGATATCCTCCACGGCGCCGAGGGCGTCTTTGCTCTTATCCGTGACCTCGAAAGGGAAGTATTCAAAGGCGACGGAGGCCGAAATGGTACCATGGTAGGGGTATTTGCCGAGCAGCAGGTTCAGAAACGTCGTCTTGCCTCTGCCGTTTCTGCCCGTAAAGCCGAGCTTCCAATCGGTGTCGATCTGAAAGCTGACGTTTTCAAAAATATTGTCGTAACTGCCCTCATAGGCAAACGTGAGATTGGAAATGTCGATCAGTGACATGGCCGTGTCCTCCTATAAAAAATAGAGCGGCAGGAAAGAAAATCCCCGCAGCTCCAAAACACGTCTATGCCCGCCTAAAACAGGCGGAACAAAGCCATATCGCCGAGTTTCCGGAATCCGCACTTTCCTGCACAGGCACGACAAACAAAGCGGACGATGCCGCGGTCAAGTTTCGTCATGCCATATGGTTCAGCAGGAAAAATTGCGCATCCTTTCAACTCCCATCCTTATATTCTGTTGTTATCATAACAATTCCGGGCGCAGTTTGCAAGAGGAAATTCCCGCATTTTGGTCTCAAAAATCCCGAATGTGCAGGAAAGTACTTTTTTCTTTTCCGCAGGTTGTAGTATAATATGGAAAGAAAGAAAGGGGGAGGAGGTGCGGTTTGAAAAGAACCTTTGTCATGCATTCGGCGGCGGATGCGGTGATGATGTTTTTCGACAAGCGCGTCACCCGCTGCGCGTCGTCGCTCTCGTATTATCTTTCGCTCTCCATCTTTCCGGCGCTGATCTGCGCGCACTGGATCCTCGGCATGCTCGGGCAGGATCTGATCGCGGTGCTGGAGGAATTTTCCGACCTCGTTCCGGTCAGCGCTCTGCAGCAGATCGAGGAATATCTGAGCTACGTTTCCAAAGCCGAATCTCCGGCACTGCTGACTGCGGGGCTGCTTGCCAACATAACGACCGGCTCGGCGGCTTTTCGCCAGCTGCTCGACATGGTGCGGGATATTTACGGCGGCCACCGGAACCATACGGTTTTTCACTATATCGTCAGCATCCTGAGCTCGATCCTTCTGCTGGCCGTGATCTATCTCGGCGCGCTGCTGATCATAGGGGGCAACTGGCTGCTTCGGGTGCTGGATCCGTACTTCGGTCTCGCAAAATACGCGGCGCTCTGGTCGATATTCCGGTTTGTTCCGCTGCTGCTGTTTCTGTTTATCTTCCTTTATTTTCTCTATAAAGCCGCGGCTTGGCGCAGCGACCACAACGCGGCGTTCGTTCCCGGCGCGGCGGCGGCCTCCGTGGCGGTCGTCGTAGTCAGCTCCATATTTTCCTGGTTCATCGGATTGTCGGTGCGCTACTCGCTGATCTACGGTTCTCTGGCATCGTTCATCATCCTTATGATCTGGCTGTATATCACCAGCAACGTCATCATCATCGGCGCGCTCATCAACAACGTCTGGAAGAACGGCCCGATCAAGGTTCGGCACGATCCCTGATTTTTTGAGAAAAAACAAAAACGGTATGGGAGAGAATTCCCATACCGTTTTTTATGTCCCCAAAAGGGCTTCGCAGATCTCATGAAGGCGTCTGCCGGCCATGATTTTCTGATTTGCAGCCATACCGATATTTTGCGCGATTGTCTCCGGCAGGCTCCCGGTTCCACAGCAGGTGGATTTATTTCCGGTGCAACCGAATTTTGCGGTCTGCCCTGTCCGAGATTTCTCGTCGCGGCTCCAATTCCTTTTGTGTGCAGTGGTTGTCGTTCCTGCATCCGAAATTATTCTACCATGGCCTCTATTTAGTCTGCGCGTAGGGTTTTTCCCCTATGAATCCGGGATTTATTTCCGGTGCAACCGATTTTTTCTTATGCGGCCTTGTTTTATGCCACCTCCCGCGGCGCGTTCAGCAGCGGCCCAGCGTATGCATCTGGAGCCGGACGCGCTCGACCTTGGAGGCCCGGTCCGGCGCGGAGATCTCGTGAACGACGTACTCCGGGTCGACCATCGCAAGTAAATCGTTGACCAGCGGATTCGTGATCGGGTCGTGCTGGTCGATTTTTAAAATCCATGCATAGGACTGGGCAAAGCAGTCGTAAAAATCCTTTTCCGGTACGATATGCCGCGAGAGCATGTCGGAGAGTACGTCTCCGCTCAGGGACTGGTGCAGGTGGAGGCCTTTTATAGATTTGGCAAGTTCTCCGTGGCGCATAACACAGTCCATCACCCAGCGCAGGCCCTGTTCGTCGTCGGTGATATGCTGATTTGCGTTCATCAGGTGGCCGGTATCGAGCAGGAGACCTTTGTTTTCATAATGCACGCGGTCGAGCAGGTATTCGGTCTCGTGGGGGTCGATAAAGTGATGCCCGGGGGTGAACAGGTTCTCGAGCAGCAGCTTGAAATGATAGTTCTTCCCGTCCGTCAGCTCGTTCAGAAGCTCGATGGAGGCGTCGAAGATATCCCGGTTGCTGTGCTCCCACTGGTAGCTGAAGATTTCCTCGTTGGAGACGTCCGAAATATGAAAGACGGCGTATTCGGCGCCCATCGCCTCGGCGTAGTCCATATCCGCCTGAAAGAGCTTTTTAAACTCCTCCCGGTTTTGGGACTGATAGTAGCCCTCCCACAGCTCGCGGCTGCCGAAATGTTTTTCAAGATAGGCCGTGTTGCCGTTCCAGAAATCGATCCAGTTTGGATAAAAGAGCAGGTGGCAGCCGACGACGTAATCCGGCGTATAGATGCCGGTATCGTCCGGGCCGCCGCGGATGACCTCGACGCCGTCACAGCAGCAATCGCGGACAAACTGCATCATATCCTCACGGTTTTGATATGCGTCCAGCCAGTTCTTTTCACTGACCACATTGACAAGATGTTTCACAGTAGCACCTCCGGGGAAAGTATGCTATAATTATAAACAGCCTTGCGGAAAAAAGCGTTTCCCTATACAGTTTAGCAAAAAAGGAAAGAAACGAAAAGGGAAAATGCAGTAAAATAAAAGAAAAAAATAAAATTATGGAGGAACTCCTATGAAATATGAAGAAGCGCTTGAAGAGATCGTCCCTGCAGATTCGGAGGCCATCCGGCGTTCCGAGGCGCGCTGGGCCAGTATTGCGAAGCCGCTGGGCAGCTTGGGCGTGCTGGAGACAAGTGTCACGAAGATCGCCGGCATCAAAGGCGACGACTATGTGCACCTTGGCAAGAAGGCCGTCATTGCGATGTGCGCCGACAACGGCGTCGTCGAGGAGGGCGTCACCCAGACCGGGCAGGAGGTCACCGCTATCGTGGCGGAAAATATGGCCAAAGACATGAGCTCCGTCTGCCAGATGGCAAAGATCGCCGGGGCCGATATGTTCCCGGTGGATATCGGCGTCTATCGGCCGGTGGTCGGCGAAAAGATTCTTCAGAAATGCGTCCGCCGCGGCACGGCCAACATCACCAAAGGCCCGGCCATGACGCCTGAAGAGGCGAAGCAGGCCATCGAAACCGGCATCGATCTCATCGGCGAGCTGAAAGAGCGGGGCTACGGCATCTTCGCAACCGGCGAAATGGGCATCGGCAACACCACCACGAGCAGCGCGGTCGTCTCCGTGCTGCTGGATCAGCCGGTCGAGATGATGACCGGACGGGGCGCCGGACTCTCCACCGAAGGGTATCAGAAAAAGATCAACGCAATCAAAAGGGCCATTGAAGTAAACCGCCCCGATCCGGACGACGCCTTCGACGTGCTCTGGAAGATCGGCGGTCTTGATATCGCGGGCTTGGTCGGCATCTTTCTCGGCGGCGCGGTTCATCATGTGCCGATCGTCATCGACGGTTTCATCAGCGGGGCGGCGGCTCTGATTGCGCAGCGCATCCGCCCGGAGACCAAAGATTACATGCTTGGCAGCCATATCTCCCGGGAGCCTGCCGGCCGGCTGTTGATCGGGGAGCTTGGCGTCGATACGGTGATTGATGCCGGAATGTGCCTCGGCGAAGGCACCGGCGCGGTCGCGTTTTTCCCGATTCTCGACATGGCCCTCGCGGTCTATCACAACATGACGACCTTTGAGGCGACCAACATCGAGGCCTATGTCCCGCAAAATTGACGTTCAGAGGTAAAAGAATGGTAGTTGTCGTCTACGGAGGTTCGGCCTGCGGAAAATCCGCCTTTGCGGAGAAGACCGTACTGGGGCTTTCTGAGGGGAAAAGGGTATACATAGCGACCATGCAGATCACGGATGAGGAATGCGTCCGCCGGGTGGACCGCCACCGCGCCATGCGTGCGCAGAAAGGCTTTTCCACCGTGGAGGCGCCGCGGGATCTCGCAGGGGTTGTTGCGCGGGAGGTACCGGCCGGCTCCACGGTTCTGCTGGAGTGTCTGGGCAACCTGATGGCCAACGAACTCTTTATTCACGAGGGCGGCGGAGATCCGGGAGAAGCCATGAAACGGGTCAAGACGGGGCTTGCGGCGCTTTGCGAAAAGGCCGAGAACGTCGTTATCGTCGCGAACGACGTCTTTTCCGACGGCGTCGCCTACGAGGATCTGACGGAGCTGTATATCCGGTGCCTCGCGGAGGTCACCTGTTATATCACCGCAAGGGCCGACAGCGTCTATCAGATGATCTGCGGGATTCCGGTCCACAAGAAGGGGGCGGTGCTGTGAAAAAGATTCTCAGCGGAATGGGCATGGCCTTCGCCATGTATTCCAAAATCCCGATGCCGGACTGGGTCTGGAAATACGGCACTCCGGCGCTGACCTTCTGCTTTTTCCCGATGGTCGGCATGGTCTCCGGCGGGCTGCTGTTCGGATGGCTGCTGCTGGCCCATCGTCTCGGCATCAGTTCCTTTCTTCAGGGGACGGGCTGCGTGCTCATTTCGGTGCTGGTCTCCGGCGCCATCCACTTTGATGGATTCTGCGACACTTGGGATGCGCTTGGTTCCCATCAGAGCTGCGAAAAGAAGCTCGAAATTTTAAAGGATTCCCACATCGGCGCATTTGCCGCCATCTACGGCGCGCTGTACTTACTGGTGGCGGCCGCCTTCTGGGGCGAGGTGGAGGTGGATCTGCGAACGGCGGGCGTGCTCGCGTGCATCCCCGTGCTCGGCAGGGCGCTCTCCGGCCTCTCCGCGGTCACATTAAAAAACGCGCGGGGCACCGGGCTTTTGGCCACCTTCTCCGACGCCGCGGATACCAAGACGGTACGGATCGCCTGCTTTTTCTGGATTTTCGCTTCGGCATTCGGGATGCTCCGGATCTCGCCCATGAGGGGCGCGGCGGTGCTCCTTGCGGCCGGAATCATATTCCTGCATTACCGCCGGATGTCCTACCGCGAATTCGGCGGCATCACGGGCGATCTCGCCGGATATTTTCTGACGCTCTGCGAGGCCTCGGCGGCCGTGGCCGTTGTGGCGGTTCAGAAACTGGAGGTGCTGTTATGAAACTGATTATCGGGGGCATCGGCTCCGGGAAACTGGGGTATGCCGCAAACTTGGGGGGTATCCGCCCGGAGGAAGTCGCTCTGGATTTTGACGGCGCAAGGAGCGCGAAGGTCTTTTTCGGTCTGCACCGGTGTGTGCGCGAAGCGATGGAGGTAGGGGACGATCCGGATATTCTGGTCGCCGATCTGGTCGCCGCAAATCCGGAAATCATCGTCGTCAGCGACGAGGTCGGCTGCGGCATCGTTCCGCTCGATCCGTTTGAGCGCCGGTGGCGCGAAAAGGTCGGCCGCATCTGCTGCCGGCTTGCCGAGCAGGCGGATATGGTGGTCCGGATGGACTGCGGCTGCCCGCAGGTCATAAAAGGTTAAAAGAAAAGGATTTTGACGGCATGAGGATTTATCTTTCGAGGCACAGCGCCACAACGGGCAACCTTAAAAAACAATATATCGGCTCCACGGACGAGCCGCTCGCTCCGGAGGGCATCCTCCTTGCGCAGCGGGCCGCCGTGAACATGCCGAAGGTCGGCATCTGCTATGTCAGCCCGATGCTCCGCTGCCGCGAGACCGCGGAGATTCTCTTTCCGGATGCGGAGAAGCGGCTTGTCCCTGATATGAAGGAGACGGATTTCGGCGACTTTGAGCGCAAGACCTATGAGGAAATCAAGGACGATCCTGCCTACCAGAAATGGCTCGATGAGCGCGGCGCCCCGCCGAACGGGGAGAGCTGGCAGCATTTTTACGACCGCTGCACGGCGGCGTTTCTGCGCATCTTCGGGGAGGCGAAGGGAGAGGGCCTCGAGGAGATCGCGTTTGCCGTTCACGGCGGTGTCATCATGGCCGTCATGTCGGCTTTCGCCCGGCCGCAGAAGGAATTTTACGAGTACCTCCTGCCGAATTGCGGCTGCTATGCGGTCGATACGGACGGCGACGGCCTGTTTACGGTTGCGGATCGGATTGTTCCGGAAGGGCAGGAGTGAGCCAGAGATCCTTGCCGCCCGGCTTTTCTGAAGGAAATCTCTTCTCCGGATAAGACGGCCCGCGGCGGGAATCTGACCGGCCCACGGCGGGAACTATTTATATTAAAAACAAGAACAGGAACTTCTTTATAAAAGAAATTCCGGTTCATTTATTACGAAAAAGCGCTTTTTGGGAAAAAAGCGCTTTTTATTTACCAAAAATTCACGATTCTTCACATACCCATGACAATTCTTTCAAAAAACTGCTATCCTCCAGGCATATCCTTGACAGGAAATCAATTTACGGAGGATATGCGATGGAAGATATGACTCAAACGCTCGATCCGGAAACCATACCTGTCCCGGAATCGGAGGAGGATCTTCCGGCAAAGCAGCCCGTTCCGGAGATCGACCCGGCTTTGGCGGTGCTGTTTGCGCCGAAAAAAAAGAATCGAAAAAAGCGGATCCTTTTTGCGGTTGTCATCGCGGCGGTCTGTCTCTGTGCCGCAGGGATCTTTTTTCTGGTGCGGAATGCGCAGAAAAACACGTCGGAGGAAGAGACAGTCTACCGGGAATACACGGTCGCCCGGGGAAATATCACCGTCGGCAACAGCGAGAGCTCGTCCGTCTCACTCAACCGGGAGACGGTGACTTTTAACGTCTCCGCCTCGGTGGAGGAAGTCTATGTGAAGGCCGGATCCTTTGTCGAGGAGGGCGATCCGCTGGTTCGCATGAATCTCGACGACATCCAAGCCGGCATTACGGAATATGAGCTGGAGCTTCAGGAGCTTGCGCTGGAACTGGACGAGGCAAAAATGGAGCAGCAGGCACAGCTTTTAAAGGCCTCCCAGACCTACGATACGGCGGTGCTCACCGGTGAGCAGGCCGACGATACGGAGACCGTCACCATCGGAAAAGCGGAAAACACGCTGGAGACGGCGCAGCAGAAGGTAGAGGATCTGGAGGACGAGCTCGACGATCTCGAGACGCTCTACGAGGACTACGACGACCGGGAGGAAGAGCTGGAGGATCTGCTTGAAGATAAGGCGTCATACTACAACGCCCTCGAATCTTACGAGCTTGCCGCTCTGGAGGATACCGCTACATATTACTGCTCCTCCTATACCGTACTGAGGCAAAACAAGAGCAACTATGTCAGCGCGATGGAGACTGCAGGGCTTACGAATGCGGAGGCGCTGGCGAGCTACACGCGGCTATACCGGTATCTCAAGGTGATTTACGATTATGCGGATGCCAGCGCGGACTGGACGGAGGATTACAACAAATACGACAGCAAATCCGAGCTCAAGACCGCGGTAAACGATCTGAAAAGCGAATTGAGCAGCGCCGAACTGAGTCTGAGCGAAGCGGAGCTCAACTATGATTCCAACTCGCTCAAGGCGCAGCAGGAGAACGATACCTCCGTGCTCGATGCGGATACCGCCTCCACGCAGTACGAACTGACGGTCAGCAAACTTCAGCAGGCCGTGGATCAGGCGCAGGAGGACTACGATTCCCTGAGCAGCGAGCTTGAGGATCTGAAGGATACGCTGAGCGAGGACGGCATCATCTATGCGCCCTGCACCGGCATGGTGGCGAGCGTCAGCGTGGAGGCCGGGGACGAAATCGAGGTCTATTATGATGAGGATACCGGCATCATCCGGACGGAGACCGTCTGCACGCTGACGGATATCAGCAGCGTCTATGTGCCGATTACGATCTCCGAGGAGGATATTCTCAGCATCTACATCGGCGAGCCTGCCGAGGTCACGATGACCGCCTTCCCGGATCAGACGTTTGAAGCCGAGGTGGATACGATCTCGGTGGAATCCTCCCGTTCCGGCGCGGCGACCGTCAGCTATACGGTCAATGTCCGCTACGAAGGCGAAAACGAGCTGGCCATGTACGAGGGCATGAGCGCGGATATCACGCTGATTCAGAAGCAGGTCGAGGACGTGCTTTATGTCAACCTTTCCGCAGTCACCAATACGAATGGTGTCGCCACGGTTTTACTGAAAGACGAGGACGGCAATCCGGTTGCGACGGAAGTGACCACCGGGTTCTCCGACGGCACCTATGTCGAGATCACTTCTGGCCTTAAAGAGGGAGACGTCGTGCTCGCGCAGTCCGGTGTATCCAGATAAGAGAATCCGACAGGAGGCGAATTGATTTTGCGACTGATTGAAATCCTGCGGATGGTTTTTATCAACTTAGTCCAGAACAAATCGAAGGTGGCGCTGACTTCGCTCGGCATCATCGTCGGTTCGGCCACCATTGTTCTGGTCATCGCCATCGGGCAGGGAAGCAAGGCCGACGTAGCCGATCAATATAAAAACCTCAACGCCGGCGCCATCGACGTCTCCGTCAGCGAGTACGACATGAGCGCCATGGAAGGCATGGGCGGCATGGGAGAAGGCGGCGGCTTCAATATGGAGGACTTCGCCGCTGGATTTTCGGGCGGCAACATGCCGGATATGGGCGGCGGAATGCCGAGTTTCAGCGGAGGAAGTTCCGGCGGGCCCGGCGGCGGCATGACAATGGGCGGAGGAGGATCAAGTTCTTCCTCCTTCAATAATGAGCTTGAGCAGCTCGACACCGACGACGTGGAGGATATCGAATCCTATGTCACCGGGCTGGACGAGGTCACCATTCTCGTCAGCGGCGACACCACGGTCTACGGCGGCAATCTGGAGGAAGAAACAACAGCGACGGTCGTCGGGGTACAGGATAATTACCAGAGCGTCAGCAATCTGGAGCTCTTCTATGGAGACTTTATCAGCGAGGAAAACAACGATAACGAGGACTATGTCTGCGTGATCGGGTATTCCCTTGCAACCGATTACTTCACCTATCCGCAGCTTGCCTACGGCGATTATCTGACGATCGATGAGAAAAATTACGAGATCATCGGGGTGCTGCAGGAGATGGGCTCCGTCTCCTCGGGCATCAGCCCGGATACGGCGATCTATGTTCCATATGCCACGGCGGAAAAATACATCTTCGGCAGCACGGCCGACCCGACCATCACGGCGGTCGCCTCCGACGTCAGCACGATCGATACGGTCATGGCCGATATCGATACCATCCTGACCGAAAACCATCCCAACAGCTACTTTGACGTCAGCGATGCCGGCAGCCTGATGGAGGCGGCAACCTCCTCGGCGAATACGCTCTCCACGATGCTGCTCGCGGTTGCCAGCATCGTCTTTGTGGTCGGCGGCATCGGCATCATGAACGTGCTGTTCGTCACCGTCAAGGAGCGTACGGAGGAAATCGGCGTGCTCAAGGCGATCGGGTGCTCAAACATGACTATTTTGATGGAGTTCGTGCTCGAGGCGGTGACGATCGGCGTAATCGGGGGTATCCTCGGCGTTGCGGTCAGCTTCGCGGCCGATCCGCTGCTCAGCATGTTCGACGTCCGGCTGGAGCCGACGGTTTACGGCTATCTGTTGGCCATTGTCTTTGCGATTCTAACCGGTACGGTCTTTGGTTTCTATCCGGCATACAAGGCGTCGAAGCTCGTGCCGGTGGAGGCGCTTTCCCTTGATTAACAAACAACATGGAGGTTCTTTTATGAAAGTGATATCGGTCATTCTGGCGGTGATGATGATTCTGTTCGGCTTCTGCGGATGCAGCGGCCAGGAGGACGGATCAGGCAGTTCGGAAGGGACGGGCACATCCTCCGTCGCTAAGGAGGCCGTCTCGCAGAGGACGGTCGTCGGCGAGGTGGACAGCATCGTTGGTAATGAGGTCACCCTGCTGATCGGCGAAGTCACGGGCGCCGGGGCAGGAGCAGACCGTACCATGCCGGCAGAGGACGCTTCTGAGACGGAGAGCGGGGAAGAGGTATCTGCGGCGGATGGAGAAACCTCCGGGGATGCCCAAACGCCGCCTTCCGGAGACTTCGGCGGCGGAGACCAACAGGGAAAAGGTTCCGGAGAGGGCATGCCTGCCGGAGAGGCTCCCACCGGGGGAGAAGCTCCTACGGGAGGAGAGGCTCCTACGGGAGGAAACATGCCTGCGGGCGGAGAAGGTGGCGGTTCCATAGAGATTGAATATACCGGCGAGACGGAGACCTATGATCTTCCGGCCGGCATGGCGATCGGAGATGGAGATTTCACCGATGTGACGGAGGGCATGATCCTGCGTTTGACGTTTTCCACCTATGAAGATGGGACGGAGACTATTTCTTCAGTAGAGATCCTTTCCCGGTGAGGCGGCGCGGATGGAGCATTTGATTGATATCCGGCACGTCAACAAAATTTATAAAATGGGAGACAACGTCGTCGAGGCGCTCAAGGACATCTGCTTTACCGTGGATCCCGGCGAGTATGTCGCGGTTCTGGGGCCCTCCGGTTCCGGAAAGAGCACGCTGATGAATATTGTCGGCTGCATGGATACGATGACCTCCGGGGAGTATTATCTCGCGGGGATTCCGATCCAACAGATGCAGGACAGCCAGCTTACGATGGTTCGCAACGTGCTGATCGGCTTTATTTTTCAGCGGTATCACCTGATTTCGACCTATACGGTTCTTCAGAACGCCATGATGCCGCTGCTCGTGCGAGGCGCCTCCTATAAGGATGCGGAAAAGGCGGCGGCGGAGAAACTCTCGATGCTGGGCATGGGCGAGCGGCTCCATCATAAGCCGAATGAGCTTTCCGGCGGCCAGCAGCAGCGTGTCGCCATTGCGCGGGCTCTGGTCTGTGAGCCGAAGCTGCTGCTCGCCGACGAACCGACCGGCGCCCTCGACAGCGCGACCGGCAAGGAAGTCATGAAACTGTTCGCCGAAGTCAACGAGATGGGCCACACGGTCGTCTCAATCACGCATGACCTCAACATCGCCTCATATGCGAAGCGCGTCGTGCGCATCGTGGACGGGGAGCTGACCGACAGCGGCGAAAGCGGCGCGGATGTAAAATTCTGAGGAGTCTGAAGAAGCAAAAATCTCCGTTGTGGCGTAGGAAAAACGGTGGACAGGTTTACCGCCGAGAAATGTGATCTTGCGGGAATCCCGATCCGCCGGATGCAGGACAGCCGGCTTATTCGCAGCATACCGATTGGCTTCGCTTTTCGGAGGCATCGTCTGATTTTAGCCTGTGCGGCTCTTTAAAATGCCGTGCAAAAGCGGTCGAATCCGCTCGGCCGGGTGCTAAAAGAAGACAAGTTTATCTTCTGTAAAGTAAAAAAATGTTTTACACGGAATCCCATAAAAAAACAGCCGGAACGGTGAAACCACACCGTCCGGCTGTTTTTATTGAAATGGGTCAAACAAGCGCTTTTTCGGGGAAATCCTTCCATGCGCCGCCGCAGAGACGGTGCATCTCCTCCGTGGCCATCATCCATAACTCGGCGGATTCCCGCTCCGGGTAAAACTCGATGAAATCACCCTGATAAAACGTGTAGAACCGGCTGACGTCGGTACACATGCCGTAGGTCGGGAGCTGGAGAATGCCGATGGAGAACGAAAACGGCGCGCCGTTTTTTGTTCCGTCGTAATGGATGCCCTCCCGGTCGAGGACGAGCGTCCCTTCGCCGACGATTTCGGAGGTCGCCCCATGTTTGAGATAGCCGTATTTCGGCAGCATGCCGATTTTTACATGCTCGGCAAGGAGAAAGCCATCCTCCGCGACCATATTCCGGATCTGTGCCCGCTGCTCGTCGAACCAGACGCGCGGCGTATCCGGAATCACGCAGGTTTTGTCCTTCGGGATCAGGTCGTAGTACTCGTTGAGCGTGGCCTCGTTGCCGCAGACTTTGCAGCGGATCGTATTGCCCGCGCTCTCCATACAGAGCATTCCTCCGCACTTCGGGCACCGGAAAAGGAGCTGATGAAGGTTTTTTGCCAGTTCGCCGTGGCCGTCATAGCGGGCCCGGGCGGTTTTGTTCCATTCGTAATCGTCGTGCCAAAGCTTCCGGTCGAGTTCCGCCTGAATCTCGTCGGCGGTCATGGTCTTGAGCTGTTCGGGCGTGAAGAGCTGATCCACGACGACGTCCACCCGGCCGGGGCGCTCATCGAGGCAGTATTTCGTGCTGGTCAGGTAACCGCCGGAGATCTTGGTATAAAGCACCGGCACACCGAGGAATTTAAAGAGCTGGCCGCTGCCGACGGCGCAGGGCTGGTTCGCGCCGGAGATTGAGCTCATGCCCTCCGGCATGATGATGATCCGGCCGCCCTGTTTGATGACGCGCGTGATCTGCTTGACCGCATAAGGGTAGGGGACGAAATTCTTTTTCGGGATGACCTGCAGCGCCCGCATCAAAAAGGCGAGGTGGCTGCGGAAGAATTCGTTGTAGCCGACCACGAAATTGAACGTATCCGGGTAGAAGGCCGGCGCGGTGAAGGCGTGGTCGAGCCGGGAGGCGTGGTTGCTCACGACGACGTAGGGCTTCCCGCGGAAGGGCTTCAAATCAATATTGTATGTATAGCTGACGCCGCATTTTTTGTAATAAAGAAACTTTGAAAGCCGGGACATGAAGCGGAAAAGGAAGGTCGGAGTCCGGTGAATTTTGCGTTTTTCGAGCTTTTGTTGCTCGGTCAATTTTTCTTTCGCCATGCCGCGCCTCACAGACTTTCGAGCACCCGGCTCAAATCGCCGACGGTGCTGATGCCGGAAAGCGTCTCATCCGGGATTTCTTTTCCGGTCTCATCCTCAAAATCCGTGATGCAGCCGACCATATCGAGGGAGGTCCAGCCGAGATCGACATAAAAATCCGTCTGCGGCGTGATTTCCTCTCTTGGCAGTGTGCAGCCCCTTTCCAGAATGGTGTCCCTGATTCTTTCAAACATCGTTAAAGTTCCCTCCTGATTTTTCCGAGCGCCGTTTTGGCAAAAGGTTCTTTGCGAACCTCCACCGCGGTGATCCTCCCGAATGCCGGGAAGCTGTGGTTGGCAAGTTCGGCAGCCTGCTTGAGTTCCTTTTCGAGTTCGGCCGGGTCCGCTCCCTGCCGGTAGCCGACCGCGGTCAGAAGCCCCCGTTTCTCCGTGACCAGCAGATCCGTACCCGTGGGCAGGTACCGGATCAGTACGGCCTCTTTTTCCTCCGGAATGATGTTTTCGCCGTTTGAAAGGACGATCACGTTCTTTTTCCGGCCGGAAATATAAAGGTAGCCGTCCTCGTCGAGATAGCCGAGGTCGCCGGTGCGAAGCCAGCCGTCTTCCGTAAAGGTATCCGCGGTCGCGGCCTCGTCGCGGTAGTAGCCCTGCATGACGTTTTCACCGCGGACTTCAATCTCGCCGTCCGCAGCGATCCTCACTTCACAGTAAGGCCCCGGCAGGCCGACCGAGCCGCTCCGGCCCTCCACATTGAGCGTCACAAGCGGCGCACATTCCGAGAGGCCGTACCCGACCATCACCCGAATGCCGCGTGCACCGAAAGCCGCAGCGATCTCCGGAGCAATCGGAGCGCCGCCGCAGACGATGGTTTTGAGATGACTTGCCTTTTCCAGATCCGATGCAAAAAGCGCCAGCAGGGCGCCGGCCTGCAGAGGAACCAGATAGACGCTCTCGGCGTCGGATTCTGCAAGGTCTCTTGCAAACCGGAGGTTGGAGCTGCCGATGACGACGGCGGTGCCGGGCGTCAGTGCGGCCAGCAGGTGGCAGACGGCCTCAAATCCATGCGAAAAAGGCAAAACGGAGAGCGTAACGGTTCCGATCAGATAGGGGAAGTCGCTCGCCGCAATGCTCATTATATTTTTCTCCGTGAGCATGACGCCGCGTTTTGCGCCGGTCGTACCGGAGGTAAACAGAATCTCGCAGAGCCGGCCGGGATCCTCCGGCAGCTCCGCCCAGACGGTATTCCCGGCGGCGAGCAGCTCACGGCCCGTTTCAAGGAGAGAGGGCAGTTCGGTATCAAGCCGGAACAGACGGACATTTTCCGGGAAGAGCGGAGCGGTTTTCTCCGTGACGAAAGCGCAGGTGACTCCGCCCTTTTCGGCAAGACAGCGCACTTCCTCCGAGGTCTCCTCCGGGGAGACAGGTACCGCAACGCCTGCTCCGCCGAGGATGGTCAGATAGGCGAGCGCCCATGCGTAGGAATTTGGGCCGCAGAGCGCGAAATGGCTTCCGCAGACGCCGGCGGCCGCCAGCGCGGTGCCGAGGGCCCGGCTCTCAGCCAAAAGTTCCGAGAAACCGACGGTACAGGAGATGCCGTCCGCATCTTTATAGCGGTAGGCGTCCCCTTCGCCAAAAAGCATGGCTGCTCGTTCCAGAAGCTGACGCACCGTCTCCGGTCTTTTCGCTTGCATGTCCGATAATCCTGGCATGATTTTCTGCACCCCCATTCATAATAGCATTATTTTACAAAATTTTCTTCGGAGATGCAATCCAAAATTCTTCGGTTTTGGGGATTGCTTTTATAAAATATTTTAAATTTTCAAGAAAAAGTCCATTTTATGCCTGTGGAAGACGAAAAAAGGGGCGGCCGCGTTCCCACTGAAAATATGAGGAAATAAGTGAGAAGGAGAAAACAGCGCGGGATCCGCTTTTCGAGAAGGGATTGCAGGCCGAAAAACAGAATATGTAAAGCTAAAAAACATTACACGCAAAAATCAACCCATGAGCTTTTCATTGATCTTCCGGATGGCGCCGGCAGGAAGCTTGAGCACCTTCCGGTCGTAGGTCATGAGGCCGTTGAGCTCGTCCTCCACATCGCAGAGCTGAGTATAGACCGCGGCGGAGAGGCCCCGCTTTTTTGCGGGGATTACCTGATCTTCATAAAGCTTTTTGAAGGAGCGGTAAAGCTCGGCGGGGGAGGCCATTTTGCGGTATCCGTAGTCCTGCTCATTAAAACAGTGGCCGTCGATGCGGCAGTTGTATCCACCGAATTCGGAGAGCGCCACCGCACGGCCGAGCGGATCTTTTTTGAAGAGGTAGGGGAAGAAATAGACATGGAAGCTTCGCACCTCGCCGATCTTCTGGTCGTGCCAGCCGCTTGCATGGTCGATCGTGCGGGTGGGATCGAGGCTCTCGATCAGCATAGCGGCGCGTTTTGCGTCAAACTGTCCCCATCCTTCGTTAAAAGGAACCCAGAGGGCGATGCAGGTGCAGTTATAAAGCTCCCGGATCATTTCTGTGAGCTCATGGTAATATTCGAGGCGGCCCTCCTCGTTTTCCCGGTGAAAGAGGACGTAGTTTCCGTCGTCGAAATGGATGCCGGTGAACATTGGTGAGGAGGCCACCAGAAAATCGTGCTTGCCGCCTCCGCAGGGCATATCCTGCCAGACGAGCATCCCGAGGCGGTCGCAGTGGTAATACCAGCGCAGGGGTTCGACTTTGATATGCTTTCGCAACATGTTGAAGCCGAGCGCCTTCATCGTTTCGATATCGTGGATCATGGCCTCGTCGGAAGCCGGCGTATAGAGCCCGTCGCAGTGATAGCCCTGATCGAGGACGCCGTTGTGAAAATAAGGCTTCCCGTTGAGGAAAAGCTGCTTGACGCCGCGCGGCCCCTTTTCCACGGAAAACTTCCGCATGCCGAAGTAGCTCTCCACTTTATCGTCACCGAGCTCGACGGTGAATTCGTAGAGATGCGGATTTTCCGGCGACCAGGGGATGAAATCCGCCAGCGGGATTTTGGCGGATCGGTTGGTGGTGAAGCCGTACCGGTTTCCGGCGAGCTCCAACGTGCAGGAGTATCCCTCCTGCGAGAGAACCTTGATTTTAACGGCCGCCTCATCGAAAAGCGGCGTGATTTTCAGATCGTGAATGTAGACCTGCGGCACGCTCTCCATCCAGACGGTCTGCCAGATGCCGCTCTGCGCCGTGTACCAGATGCCGCCTCGGTCCGTTTTCTGTTTGCCGCGCGGGAAGGCGTTCTCCTCCGTAAAATCGCGGACTTTGACCACGAGCTCGTTGTCGCCTACCGCAAGCGGCTTCACTTCGGCGGAAAACGCGGCATATCCTCCGGAATGGGAGCAGACTTTCTCTCCGTTCCAAAAGACCTCCGCAATCTGGTCGACGGCGCCGAAATGGAGCAGCGTATGCGCCTGCGCAAAGCCCTCCGGCAGAGAAACTTTCCGGCGGTACCAGAGCGTCTCTTCCGGACGGAGCGTTTTGAGCACGCCGCTGAGCACGCATTCCGGAGAATACGGTACGATGATTGTCCCGTCGTAGGTTTCCGGTGCGCGGTCGCCGTCGCCGTCGGTGATCGCATAGTCCCACGGCCCGTTCAGGTTGAGCCAACTTTCCCGCCGCATCTGCGGACGCGGATATTCGGGTAGGGGATGCTCCTTATCGAATGTTTCGCCCCAGGGAGAAAGCATATCCGACACCTCCGGGTTTTGTTCTGCTCTGATTATACTCTTTCTTGCGGTTCGGCGCCACAGAAAACAAATTTTTCTGCGGATGCTTCCCTTTCTTGACATATTTTTTTCTTGAGATATAATCGGTGTGTTGCGTTTTTTTCTTCAGCGGAATTTACATAGAGACGGTGATCGTGGATTGTCGGATATGCTTCATATCTGTTTGATTTTATGCCCGCTCGTTTTTCTGGCGGGATTTTTGGATTCGGTGGCCGGGGGCGGAGGGCTGATCTCTCTGCCTGCCTATCTGCTCTGCGGATTTCCCGCTCATCTTGCCGCCGGGACGAATAAGGTCGTCAACGGGATCGGAACCTTGACGGCAGCCGGAAAGTTCATTCATCACGGCAAGGTGAAACTCAAATATGCCCTTATTGCCGGGGCGGGCGCGATGATCGGATCCACGGCAGGAACGAGAATGGCTCTCCTGCTCGACGATCACGCGCTGAAAATCGTGATGTTGTGCGCGCTGCCGCTTGTGGCGGCGGTTCTGTTTCTCAAAAAGGATTTCGGCAGCGAGACCGCGGTGCCTAAAAGGGAAGAAAATCCGAAGCGGGATATCCTCGTTTCCGCCGCCATCGGGCTCGGCATTGGCTGCTATGACGGCATGGTCGGCCCCGGAACCGGTACTTTCATGATTATGGCGTTTACCGCCCTGATGGGCATGGATCTGCTGACCGCTTCCGGCTGTGCGAAGGTCGGGAACCTTGCCTCCAACATCGCCTCGGCGGTGGTCTGGCTGATGAACGGGCAGGTCATGCTGGAACTCGTGATTCCCGCCGCGGCATGCAGCATCGCGGGGAATTACCTTGGCGCCCGGTATGCGATCCGGGGCGGTTCCAAACGGGTGCGCTACATGATCTTCGTGGTTCTCGCGCTGCTTTTTGGAAAATTGATTTTCACTCTAATTATATAAGTTTTTAAAAACCGGCTTTCTGCCGGCTTTTTTTATGAAAAATATGCCGAATCCGGGAGCCTCTCTTTTCAAAACGGGAGAAAGAACGTATAATTTGGATAACGAATAAGCGGAAAGGGGAATTTTATGAAAAAGTGTACCGCTCTTTTCCTTGCGTTCCTGCTTTTGCTTTCGCTGTCTGCCTGCGGCACCAAGGCGGAAGAATCATCCTCCGGGCAGGAACCGTCGATTCAGGCAACGCCGAACTCAGGTGAGCCGGATTATACCGGTGCCATGGTCTATTCCGAGGCTGGCACCTATTCTGAGACGGCCACCTATGAAAAGGGCGTCGTCACAGCGGATGGCGTTGTGCTGGAAAACGTGACGTTTACCGATTATCTGTATATTGCCCCGGAGGTCGGGGAAGGGACGGTGCATCTCAGGAACGTCTCCGCCGCAAAGCTGATTGTCGCCGGCGGCGGGCTCAACTCCGTGATTGTGGAGGCGGCTGGGGATGATGCGGCGGAAGGATCGGCGGAGGAATCCGCGCTTTCGACCGCAGAACCCATATCCGCCGCAAATACATCCACATCCGCCGACACGTCCTCTGCATCCGCCGCAGAAGAGCCCGTGCGCACGGCTGCGGAAAATCAGGCGAAGCTTGAGGAACTGATTCCTTTGATGGGATGGGGCACCGCTTCCGATACGGTCGATGCCGCCGATGAGATCCAAAGCAACAGCGCCCCAGAGGCGAGCACGGACAATTCCTCCGCCGCTTCCGGTACGGAGGCGGAAACTGCTGTGTACGAAACCGGCATAGAGGACGTCTGGCTGCTCAGCAACACGCACCTCGTGCTCAAAGTCCCGGTCGGCACGGTCACCGTCTGCGCGGGAAAGCTTGAGCTTTTGAGCACCGCAGATGCCGTTTTCTTTAAAACACCGGATTCGGCGGAGACTCCTTCCGAGCTGAAGTGGCGGTGGACGGGGGACGACTCCGTACTGCCGGAACTTACGCTCGGCCCGAATGCCGCCCTGCGCCTTTTGGATCTCTCCGGCGGAAACCGGGTCGCGGTTTATAACTCCGGCTGCGTCTTTCAGGTTGAGATGGGGAGCGGTAGTCTGACGGAAGAAGGCCGCGGCATTTCCTTCCGGAATTCCGGCGCGGCCGGAACGGTAAGTGGCGGTGGGTTTACCTATGAACAGGACGAAAACGGGTATACGCAGGCCCTTAACGTCACCGGCGATTCCATTTTGATGATGAAAGGGCTCGCCGATTCCCTCACGGTCGCAAACGAAGCCTCCGGCACCGAGCTCAGTCTCAGCGGCCTCAAACTGAATTTCCTCACGCTGCCGGAGGGCCTGGAATCCGCCGCGGAGGATGCCGATTACAAGAGCGCCTCCTATACGGATACGTCGGGCGGCGTTGTCTCTGCGTCAAGCGGGGCAGGGGATGCGGTGAGTTATTCCTCATCCGATCCCGTGGCCGACCTCACGAGATGGAGGGCGATCAATGCGGACGTCAAAGCGTGGATCGAGATCCCGGGCACGAATATCAGCTATCCGATTGTCAAGGGCGAGACGAACACGGAGTATGAGGAGCTCGATTATTACCGGAATTACAGCAAATCCGGCGTGATCTGGTTCGACCACAATGTGCGGTTTGACCAGAGCGGCAACCTCGCCTCCAAAAACACCGTGATTTTCGGCCACAACTGGACGAATCTCTGGCGGCCGATCCAATACGGACGGAGTAGCGACATCAAGTTCGCGCAGCTCGCCCAATACGAAAGCGCCTCCTTTGCAGCAAATCATCCCTATGTCTACATTTATACGGATGGCGGGCGCCAGACGTATCAGGTCTTCGCCGCATTTTACTGCACGGTGAACACCGGCCTCTCTACAGATTTTCAGTATCTGACCAACGACGGCACCACGGATGTGGCTGCCATCATCGAAGAGGAACAGAACCGGAGCCTCTACGGCACCGGGATTTCCGTCGCCTCCGACGATCAGATCATCACGCTCCAGACCTGCACCCGCGTCCTCGGGAACTCTTTGGGCGAGAACCAGAAATTTGTCGTCTGCGCCAAGCTGATTACGGGCTCCGGCACGGAGTCGGAGGCCGTCGTCGACGCGGAGGAAGTTACACCGAGAGAGCTCACCACCTCAATCAAACTGGCGGCCAAATCGGTCGCCGCAGTGGAGGGCGCTCCGGAAAATTCCCTCTGCATCAAGGTCTATGTCGACGAGAACTCCATCTCCGGCATCGAAATCACGGATTTTGAATTGACCGATGTGGAGGTCCTTTCCGGCAGCGCGGAGGTCGGCATCGTGGACGACAGCCACATCTATATCCTTCCGACCGCGGCCGGGAAGGTGAGCGTCTCCTACACGGCGATCGTCTCTTTCGAGGGCGCCGGTGGCTCCTCCGATTCGCAGGAAGTGACCGGGAGCATCAGCTTTACGGTCAATGCCGGATAGGGCATGAAAAGGGCCACCCCGAAAAACCGGAATCACAAGAACTCCCCCGAACGTTTTGCCCGGGGGAGTTTTATTATTTGCTTTTTTAATGAAAGCGGGAGGGCAATCCCTAAAGCCGGAGGAACAGCGCGTTTTGCTTTCCTGCATGGATCCATCCGGTATCCCGCTTTTTCTCCGATGCGCCGCAAAAAACGCCGGCAGGCAGCTTTTTATCGCGGCGGCGGTTCATTTCCCGACGGATTTGGTTGGGCGACACAAGCAATTTCTTTACTGAATATGATGGGAAAGAACGAAAAACCATTATAGGAGGTTGATTATGTTCCCGCCAAGTGACAGCGACTGGATCACCTATAACCAGAACGCAATACCAAACAACGAAAACCCGTGCTGGGTTGATATCGTAGGGGACGCGCAGAACCCTGCGGCATACTATTATTTATCTCCTACGCCAAGCCCTACGCCCACGGAAGTGGCGTTCAGGATGAGGCTGAACGGAGATCCTCTCAGCAACAATCCCAATGTATACGCCCTGAAGGAATTTGTATGGGGCGTTGTCATAAGAAGCAGTTCCAATGCGGTGCTATTTACCATCTATGTCAACGCCAGCGGAGGCACCTATCGTTTACAAGTGAGAGATGCCTCGACCACTTTAATTTATAATGATCCGATCGCTTTAAACAATCCTTCTCAGCCGACGGATAATGTGAGAGTGGTCGACGCGGGAGCGTATTTCCCATGCGCCAGTCCAATTATTCCGGATGAGGATTTCTTCCTCGATTTTACTCTTCCCACCAATGTGTTCGGTACCTTTAATTTTGTATCCTCCACCTATCGGCTGTGTTATTTTACTTCGACCCAAGCCGCTGAAATAAACAAAGAATTCGTATGCGGCCCGATCATAAACCCGCCCATAGAAACACCGGTTTTATGCGTGGCCAAGCGGATTATGTACGGCCCAACGACAATCTGCGTAAATGAAACACACTCATGGCTTTTACTGATTACTCTTTATAACTGCGGAACGGTACCGGTAAACAACGTGGTGCTGACCGATACGCTAAATACCGGCATGGTGCTGACATCAACACCGATCTTTATTCCAAACTCAGGCGTTGTTTACAATCCCGGAACGCGCATGCTTACATGGAACATCGGTACAATCGGTGTGGGTGCCCGCATTGCCTTGACGATTGAGCTTACCGGATATTTTACAACTCCCGGCCATTTCGTCCTCGATTCGGGAGCTGTGAACGGGACCGACCTGCCCACCACGAATTTTGCCGACCACGGCATACTGGTCTATGAACCGGATCAACTGACCGCGGAGAAAGAGATTGTCTCACGGCCGGAATCCATTGAAAAATGCAAAATAGCGACATGGACGTTCAGGATCACGGTGACGAACGCCGGAGTTTTGAACATTCCAAATGTGGAAGTTATCGATCATATAAACAGCAATTTCACCATAGAGTCCGGTCCGCAGCTGACGCCAAGCGCAGGAAGCGCAATCTTTGTCGGGAATGAGATCGTCTGGACCATCGATAACCTGGCAGGTAATTCCTCCGAGACGCTGCTCATTTCGGTAACGGGGTTCTTCTCCGAGGAAGGCCATCTCATTTTTGATACCGGTCTTATTGAAAGCCTTTGCGAGCAAACGGTAACCTTTCAAGACACGGGCATTGATGTCCTTCCGGTCACCATAGCAAAAGAAATTCATGTCTGTGGGGATATTCTCGACTGCAAAACAGGGGAACTGCTGAGCGGCGTCCTGGCCACCGTATATGACAGCAACTGTAAGGAGACCGCGCAATATCTGTTTGATGAGCGCTACTGCCTTGACCTGCCCGCCGGCATCTATTCGGTCATGTTTGAAAAAGACGGATATGTCCGGAAATTTCTGACGCTGGTCTTACAGTCCGATATGGATCTCATGGCCGATGTCAATATGGCCCCCAAGGTATCCGCCGTCTCTTTGAGTGCGATCAGTGAAGACAGTGTCGGCGAGGTCGATCTGTTTTCCGAAATCATATGCGGAAAAATCGATGCCGAAATTGTGTTCAGCAGCTTTGCCTGCTTAAACAGCGCGGCCGTCGTGGAATGCCTGAACGATGTGATCGACAATTATTCCTGCGCGATCATCTGCGATTCCAAACTGCGTCTGAGGCTTTGGCTGGAAAAGAATATCGTCTATAAGCTGAATCAGGAAAAAGACTTCAAGTATTTTACAAAGATGATTTCCTTGTGCTATCCGGTGAAATGTGAGCACAGATGTAAAAGCGCCAGGTGTTTCATCAAAATTGAGCACATCGACCACTGCCAGGAAGAAAACATCGTATACAATATAGCCTACCTGAAGTTCAGCGGATATCTTCTTAATAAAGACGACGTCCTGCTGAATTCCACCACCCCGGAGAGGTGCCCGGAAGACTGAGCTTCTGAATGTCCTTTCCGGCTCCGCATCGACATTTTTTATCAAGACAACAGGGGCGGGGAGATAAGCAATCACCGCAACCGGATTTTGATGGATCAAAATTCCGTTTGTCGGATTCCCGCAGGAAAGAACGGACATCACAGGACTTTCGTTTTGGGTAAAAGAAACAGCGGCCGGATTTCCCACGGCCGCTGTTTTTATAATATAAAGAATATACGCCAACGTCGACGGCTCTTTCAGCGTCAATGTTGGCGTACATACTAATGGTTGCGGGGGAAGGATTTGAACCAACGACCTTTGGGTTATGAGCCCAACGA
>DAOTHJ010000003.1:0-132679 GCA_035447605.1 Oscillospiraceae bacterium
TCGTGCCGAAAATACTTGGAGGGCAGCCTCCCGGAAAGATAGGTCGGTGCCGACACCAATGTCCCGTTCCTTTTGGAACGGGACATTTTTTTTGTTTTTTTGAAATTTCTCTTTCTTTTTTGCGCATCAAATTTATAATAAAATTACACTATCTTTACGATAGCCATGAATGGTGGTGTGGTTATGATATTGGATCCCGGTTTGGCCTTAAAAGCGCGGGAGGGCGACAGAGATGCGTTCGCCGCACTTTATGAGGCCTGTTACCCTGAGCTGTATCGATTTGCCCTGTATACGCTTGGAAATCAGGAGGATGCGCTGGATGCGGTCTCGGACACGTTTCTCGAGGCTTTCAAAGGCATATCCAATTTGCGGGAGCCGGCCGCCTTCAAGGGCTGGATCTTCCGGATTCTGAGCATCCGCTGTAAACGTGCCGTCGGGGGCCTGATCCTGCGCAGAAACACCTTCGATCTCGACGATTTTGTCGAGACCTCCGATGGGGGCGCGGTCAGCCTCGAGGATGCAGCCGTGGACAATGCCGCACTCGCAAAAGCGCTCGCAAAGCTACAACCGGAAGAGCGCATGATTCTTGTGCTCAACGTGCTTCATGGCTACACGACAAAAGAAATTGCGGAAATGCTGGCCAAACCTCAGGGAACCGTGAGTTCAAAGCTTCACCGTACATACGGGAAGCTTCGTGAAATGCTGGGAGGTGAGGACGATGGCTGAAAATAAGGAAGAAATGTTTACGGAAGCACTAAAACAACAACTTTTTAACCTTGACCAGTCCATCCCAGTTCCGCCGATGCCGGATACCGGTTCGCTTTTTGATAAGCTGCCGGAAGCCGGAAAGAAAAAGAACAATGTCCGTCTTTTCCGGGTGCTTGGAACCGCAGCGGTTGCCTGCATCTGCCTGGCTGTGCTCATCCCGATGCTCAAAAATGGCCTCCGTATGGGAAGCGCCGCGTCGGAAACGCAGGAAGTGGCGGAAGATGGAGATATGCTGGCAATGGAAGCCCCCAATATGTACGACGACGGTACGGAAGAGGGATACGCCGAGGAAGCGGCACCCGAAGAATCTCCCGAAGTGGAGGCGGAGGCCGCGGCAGGCACGGAGGAATCCACCGCAAAGTACGGCGGAGGAGAAACCCGCTATACCGCCTCGGTAACCTGTGGGGCAAACTCCGGGGAAGAGGAAAATGAAACGGTTTCTTCCTTGCAGCAGACGCTGGCGGACTACTATGCTGCCGGCGGGCAGGAACCTGCGGCCCTGCCGCAGGAAGGGGAGCAGATCTACGACACCGGAAAGCGGAGGGTGGAAATCAGCCCCGCGGGCGATTCCGTCTCCGTGCTGGTCTACGACATCTCCGGCCAGGAGGAACTCCTGAGCGGCTTCTGGGTGGAGGGCAGCTATGTTTCCTCCGATCTTGCGGGTGACGGCCAAACCTGTGCTGTCGTCGTCGCGAAGGCGATCACGCCCGAGGAAGTGAAAAGCGGAGACATCATGCCGCAGGTCGGGGATCTTTCCGGCTATACGGAGGAGATTTCCGAGGAATCCGTGACGATTCCGGATGCGGTCGTGCCGCGTATCACGATGACGGCGTCGATTGATCTTTCTTCCGGCAATTACAAAATTGTAGCGGAACTGAAGTAACACGTCAAAAGAAAAAGGAGCGGGGTTCCGCTCCTTTTTTTTGTTTGAAACGATCCGGCGCCGTGGAAGAGTTTCCTCAGAAAGTGACCTTCAGATTAGGCCGGTTCGGGAGATAGTGAATTTCCGCCTCCCGCTTCTCTACCGCCACACTGCTGCCGCATTCGGGGCATTTTCCATAGATTTTGCGCTTTTCCCGGTCGGCATCCGTTTCCGATTGAAAGTTTCCCGCCGAGAAAGCGCAGTTTTTGCAGTCGACGAAAAAGTAATTCGGGAGAACGCCTCCCGCCGTAATGTCAATGCTGTTTGGTTTCGCAGACATTTTTCCCACCTCCGTCGTTAAAAAAACAAATCTTCGGATCTCGAAAATTCTGGGATCCGTTTCCAATTTCATCGTAGCACCTTTTTTATAGATTTTCAAGCTGATTTCCCTGAAAATGGATCTTTTGGCCCGCAGGCGGCGTGGAAAGGGCCTCTTTTTTTTTCACAAAAACGGCCGGGGAGAGATTCTCCGTATGCGGCGTTGAGCCGGCATCCGCCGGGTAAAATAAACGCGATGGTGGTGCCGTTTTGATTTCTCCTTGAAAAGAAAAGCGCGGTGTCATATAATATAATAGGATATGTATTGCAGAATCCTTTTTTCGCCCAAAAAACGGAAGTTTCTTTCCGCAGAAAGGAGCCTTCCACCGGAAGGGGCCTTTCCTTTGGAAAGGGCCTTTCCTCCGGAAAGGGCGGGAAGATGAAACGGAGGACCTATGGCAAAAAAACAGGAGTACGGAAACGAGAGCATCCATTCGCTCAAGGGGGCGGACCGCATCCGGAAGCGTCCGGCGGTGGTCTTTGGCTCCGACGGCGTCGAGGGCTGCGAACACGCGATCTTTGAGATCATCTCCAACGCGATCGACGAGGCGCGCGCCGGATACGGTGACCGGGTCGTCATCACCCGCTACAACGACGGCTCAATGGAGGTTGAGGATTTCGGCCGCGGCTGCCCGGTGGACTATAACCTGAAGGAACAGCGCTACAACTGGGAGCTGCTGTTCTGCGAGCTCTATGCCGGCGGAAAATACGACGCGGAAGAAAACTACGAATATTCCCTCGGATTAAACGGTCTCGGTCTCTGCGCAACGCAGTACTCCTCCGAATGGATGGAGGCGGAGATCTGCCGGGATGGGTACCTCTATCACCTCCGCTTTGAGCACGGTGAAAACATCGACGGCCTGCAAAAGGAGCCGACCACGCGCAAAAAAACCGGCTCCCGCATCCGCTGGAAACCCGACCGCGAGGTCTTCACCGATACGGATGTGCCGGAGGAATGGTATGCGGATACGGTCAAACGCCAGGCGGTTGTCAACGCGGGACTGCTCTTTATTTTAAAAAGTCAGAAGCCGAACGGCGGCTTTGAAAGCACGGAGACCTGCTACGAAAACGGGATCGCCGATTACGTCAAAGAGCTTGCGGGAGAAGGCCCGTCTTTAACCGGGATTCAGTTCTGGCAGGGCGAGCGCAGCGGCCGCGACCGTGAGGACAAGCCGGACTATAAAGTGAAGATTCAGGCCGCGTGCTGCTTCTCCAACCGGGTCAAGGTCATCGAATATTACCATAACTCGAGCTGGCTTGAGCACGGCGGCTCGCCGGAAAAGGCGGTCAAGAGCGCCTTTGTCTCCCAGATCGACGCCTATATCAAGAATGCCGGAAAATACCTCAAAAACGAGAGCCGGATCAGTTTTCAGGATGTGGAGGACTGCCTGATTCTGGTGACTTCGTCGTTTTCCTCCCAGACATCCTATGAAAATCAGACCAAAAAGGCCATCAACAACAAGTTCATCGCCGAGGGCATGACCGATTTTCTCAAGCACCAGCTCGAGGTCTATTTCATCGAGAACCCGGACGACGCCGCCCGGGTGGCCGAGCAGGTGCTGATCAACAAGCGCAGCCGTGAAAATGCGGAAAAGACGCGCCTCAATCTCAAGAAGAAGCTCGCCGGCACCATCGATATGACGAACCGGGTGGAGAAATTCGTCGACTGCCGCACCAAGGACGTCGGCCGGCGCGAAATCTACATCGTGGAGGGCGATTCCGCTCTGGGCGCCTGCAAACAGGGCAGAGACGCCGATTTCCAGGCCATCATTCCGGTCCGCGGCAAGATCCTCAACTGTCTAAAGGCGGATTACGACAAAATTTTTAAGAGCGACGTCATCACCGATCTGATTAAGGTGCTGGGCTGCGGAGTCGAGGTCAAAACCAAGGCCAACAAGGAATTTTCCACCTTTGATCTCGAGAATCTGCGCTGGAACAAGGTCATCATCTGCACGGATGCGGATGTCGACGGCTTCCAGATCCGCACGCTGATCCTGACGATGCTCTACCGCCTGACGCCGACGCTGATCGACGAAGGCCTCGTCTTTATCGCCGAATCTCCGCTCTATGAAATCAATTGCGGGGACGAGAGCTATTTTGCATGGACCGACGATGAGAAGGACCGCGTTGTGCAGAAGCTCGGCAGCAAAAAATTTAGCGTCCAGCGCTCCAAAGGACTCGGCGAAAACGAACCGGATATGATGTGGCTCACCACGATGAATCCGGAGACACGCCGTCTGATTAAGATCATGCCGAGCGACGTACAGGCGACCGCCGATAAATTCGACCTGCTGCTGGGGGATAACCTCGCCGGCCGAAAGGACCATATTGCCGAGAACGGCTATCTCTATCTCGACGATATGGATGTGTCGTAAAAAATCTGATTTCAAAAAGGGGGCGGCGCTCCGTGATAGCAAAGATCGCGGTGGAAAAGGCCGCTTTCCGCTTCGATAAACTATTTGATTATGAGATTCCGCCGGAGCTTTTGGGCGCCGTGGAGCGGGGCAGGCGCGTGCTGGTGCCGTTCGGCGCGGGCGAAAAAAGGCGGCAGGGCATGGTGTTTGCGCTCGCCGATACACCCGAGACGCCCGACGCAAAGCTCAAATCCGTGCGCATGGTGCTCGACGGAGAGCCGGTGCTCCCGGAGGAGCTGTTGGCGCTCGGCGAGCATCTGGCGGAGCGCACCTTCTGCCCGCTTTTCGAGGCGGTCAAGGCGATGCTGCCGCCCGGGCTCAACTACAAGCCGGTCTACCGGTTTCGCACAGCGCCTTCGCTCGACGAGGCGGCGCTTTCCGATGAGGAACTGCGCGTCGTCCAATTCCTGCGCGGCAGAAAGAACGCCGCCGACGGAAAAACGCTGATGCAGACGTTTGGCCTCAACAACCTCTCCTTTTTTAACGAGCTTGCCGTGCGCGGCATCCTTGAAAAAACCGAGGCGGCGAGGCGGGCGGTCGGCGACGAGACTCTCCGCATGGCGCGGCTGACGCAGGAGACTTCCGCCCTGTTGGAAAACGGCGAAAAACTGCCGTTTAAGGCGACGCCGAAGCAGCGGGAAGTGTTGGAATTTCTGAACGAAAACGGTCCCGTCTGCGTCAAGGAGATTCATTATTATACCGCCGCGAGTCCGGCCGTCGTGGAGACGCTGGTGCAGAAGGGTGCCGCGGAGTATTTCGAGCAGCCCTCTTTCCGGACGCCGTATAAAAACGCAAAAAAGACCATGGATGCCTCGGAGATTGTGCTTTCGGAGGAGCAGCAGGCCGCCTATGAGGGGATTCACGCCCTCTGCGGCACCGGCGAGACCTCCGCGTCGCTGCTCTTCGGCATCACCGGCAGCGGCAAGACGCAGGTCTTCATGAAGCTGATCGACGCGGAGATGAAGGCCGGCCGGCAGGTGATCCTGATGGTGCCGGAGATCTCGCTGACGCCGCAGATGATCGGCCGCTTTATCGCCTGCTTCGGCAGGGAGGTCGCTGTCATGCACAGCGCGCTCTCCGCCGGCGAGCGGATCGACGAATGGAAACGCATCCGCAGCGGCAGGGCGAAGATCGTCATCGGCACCCGGTCGGCGGTGTTTGCCCCGGCGCCGAATCTCGGACTCATCATTCTGGATGAGGAACAGGAGCAGAGCTATAAATCCGACCGTTCCCCGCGCTTTCACGCGAGGGACGCCGCGGCTTTCCGGTGCGCAAAACTCGGGATTCCGCTGCTGCTGGCCTCCGCGACGCCCTCTATTGAGACGTTTTATAAGGCCAAGGAGGGGAAAATCCGGCTTTTTGAGATGGCGGAACGTTACGGCGGCGCAAAGCTGCCGGATACCGTGATTGTCGATATGAACGCGGAAAATCACGAGGGCAACACCGGCGTGCTCAGCGAAGGACTCGCCCGGGAGCTCAAATGGAATCTTGAGCACGGGCAGCAGTCGATTCTTTTGATGAACCGCCGCGGCTACAACACGATCGCGCGCTGCATGCAGTGCAGTACCGTCAAGACCTGCCCGCGCTGCGATATCCCGCTCATTTACCATAAGGCAAACGGCCGGCTGATGTGCCATTACTGCGGATATTCGGAGCCGGCGTCCGTCCGGTGCGACGCCTGCGGCAGCGAGTATGTGATGTATTCCGGCTGCGGCACGCAGAAGGTGGAGGATGAGCTGCACCGGGATTTCCCGGAGGCCCGCATCCTTCGGATGGATCTCGATACGACGATGGCGCGATATTCGCACGACCGGTATTTCACGGAGTTTGCCGAGGGGAAATATGATATCATGGTCGGCACCCAGATGGTCGCCAAGGGGCTCGATTTTCCCGAAGTGACGCTGGTCGGCGTCCTCGCGGCGGATATGAGCCTTTACGGCGGCGATTACCGCAGCTACGAGCGCACCTTCGGCCTGCTGACGCAGGTGATCGGCCGCTGCGGACGGGCGGGACTTTCCGGTCGCGCCTATATTCAGACATATTCGCCGGAGCACAGCGTGCTGATTCGCGCCTCCGCGCAGGATTATCGCGCATTCTATGAAGATGAGATCCTCAACCGCAGGGTGATGCTTTATCCACCCTACTGCGCGATGGGCTCGGTGCTCTTCTCCGGAGAAAAAGAGGCGGAAGTCCGGGAGGCGGCCGAGGCGTTTTCCGCCATGTTCGGCGAGCGGCTCAAGGCGGCGGATCTTCCGGCAAGGCTGCTCGGCCCGACGCCCTCCCGGGTGCCGAAGGTGGCCGGCAAATGGCGCTGGAAGCTCATTATGAAATATCGGCCGGACGGCGCGTTTTTCCGCGTTGCGGCGGAGGCGCTCAAGGCATTTGCAAAGGAATCCCGCTACGGAAAGGTCGAGATATCCGTCGATCCCTCCGATATCGGCTGAAATCCCGGTAAAAATAAACCAAGTTACGAAAGGTAGAAACGATTATGGCTCTCAGAACAATTGTGCTGGACGGCGACCCGATTTTGCGGAAGGTCTGCCGCCCGGTTGAAAAATTTGATGACCGCCTCGCCCAGCTTCTGGACGATATGGCCGAGACGATGCACGGCGCGGAAGGTGCCGGGCTGGCTGCGCCGCAGGTGGGCATCATGCGCCGCGCGGTCGTGGTGGATGTCGGCGACGACGACGGCGTCATCGAGCTTATCAATCCCGAGATCATCGCCGCGGAGGGAGAGCAGGAGGGCCACGAGGGCTGCCTCTCGTTCCCCGGGCAGTGGGGCGTCGTCGTGCGCCCGATGAACGTCACCGTCCGGGCGCAGAACCGAAACGGCGAGTGGTTTGAAATATCCGGCGAAGCTCTCAAGGCCCGTGCCTTTTGCCATGAGATCGACCACCTCAACGGGGTCTGCTTCGTGGATATCGCCAAGCGGATGCTGGAGCCGAACGAAGAGGCGTGAGTCCCTGTGGCCCATTTTTCGGCGGGCTCACAGTGTCTCTATAAAAGAAAGAACGGGCTCTCCCGATCAAAAACCAGTCGGGCGGGAGAGGCTCTCTTCAGAAGAATGATGCTTCATGCCGGAGAATCGGCCCGTGCCCTGAAAAGGGAGGACACGTTTCCATCCGGCAATGAAAGGAGATTTGCGCTTGAAAGATCTGCGCATTGTATTTATGGGTACGCCGGATTTCGCCGCTGCGATTTTGCGGCGTCTGATCGATACCGGCAGGAACGTGGTCGGCGTTATCTCTCAGCCGGACAAGCCGGTCGGCCGAAAACAGGTGATCCTGCCCACACCGGTCAAGGCGCTGGCGCTGGCGAACGGAATTCCGGTCTGGCAGCCGGTCAAGCTCCGCGACGGCACCGCGCTCGCGCTGCTCAAGAAGCTCGCTCCGGATCTGGTCGTCGTGGCCGCCTACGGCAGAATTCTGCCGGCGGATCTCCTGCAGGTGCCGCCGCTCGGCTGCGTCAACATTCACGGCTCGCTGCTGCCGAAATACCGCGGCGCCGCGCCGATCCAGTGGAGCGTCCTCAATGGCGAGGAAAAGACCGGCGTCACCGCGATGTATATGGCGGAGGGCATGGATACCGGCGATATGATCCTGAAGCTTGAGACGCCGGTCGGCCCCGACGAGACCTCCGGCGAGCTGTTCGAGCGTCTGGCGGATCTCGGCGCCGACGCCATTGAGCAGACGCTCACCCTCTTCGATCAGGGCGCCGTTCCGCGCACGCCGCAGAACGACGGCGAGGCGACTTTTGCCCCGATGCTGACCAAAGAGATGAGCGTCATCGATTTTGCAAAGACAGCGCGGGAGCTGCACAATCTGGCGCGCGGACTTGATCCGTGGCCGGTCGCCGGCACCATGCTCGGCGGAAAATCTCTCAAGGTTTATAAAATGGCCGCTGCGGAGGACTTTTCCGGAGCCCCCGGCATCCTGCTTGACGACCGGCGCTTTGTCGTCGGCTGCGGGGATGGCGCCGTGGAGCTGCTGGAGGTCTGCCCGGAGGGCGGAAAACGGATGAGCGGCACCGATTTCATGCGCGGCCGCCGTCCCGAAAAGGGCACTCGCCTGGGATAAGGAGGATGAAGGATGCCGGGTTCCAATTATTTTTATTACTATGGCTTTGATCTGTATTATCTGATTCTTATTGTGCCGGCCCTGCTGCTCGGATTATGGGCATCCTATCAGGTGAATCATAATTTCAAGAAATACAGCAGCATGATGTCGAGCCGGGGCTATACCGGCGCGGACGCCGCGGGGCTGATTCTCAGGCAGTACGACGTGAGCGACGTCGGCGTCAGCCGGGTGCGCGGCAATCTGACCGACCATTATGATCCAAAAAACAAAGAACTCTATCTCTCTGATAACGTCTATGGCAGCACCTCCGTCGCGGCGATCGGTGTCGCGGCGCATGAGGCCGGCCATGCCATTCAGCATGCCGTCGGCTACTTTCCGATCAGGGTGCGCGAGGTCATCGTCCCGGTCACGCAGATCAGCTCGTTCCTCTACATGCCGCTGATTCTGTTCGGTCTGCTGCTCTCCTTTGAGCCGTTGATCTCTGCGGGCATCCTGCTCTTTGCGATGATCACCCTGTTCCAGGTCGTCACGCTGCCGGTGGAATTCAACGCCTCCTGCCGCGCGCTAAAAATTCTCGAAGACAACGATATCCTCTACGGTGAGGAACTGACCGGCGCGAGACACGTGCTCCGGGCGGCGGCGCTGACCTATGTGGCTGCCATGATGACCTCCATCGCCCAGCTTCTGCGGTTTATCATTCTTTTCGGTGGCAACCGCAGACGGCGCTGAGACGGGATCTTTCCGCGGCAAGCGGCTGCGCGGTCTCACTTTAAAACGACGGAAACCTACCACGGGATGCCGATCCTGATTTTGGTCATCCCATACCGGCCGGTTGCCTTTTATCGGGACGGAATCCGGTAAAGGCAGGAGAATGTTTCAAAAGCACGGCGAATCCCACGAATGGATCCCGTGACCGGATGCCGCGAAAGCCGGCGCTTCATCGGTCAAACCGGCCTTTTCCGCCTGCCGGGAAGAGAAAGCCTGAAATTCATGCAGGCGGCATATGTTATTTTTGATGAAAAAGGGAGGTGCCCGCGATGGCGGAAACAGCACGTATGCTTGCGGCAAAAGCCGGGATGCGGGTGTCTTCCGGCGGATATTCCAATCTGATTCTCGATTCGGCGCTCCGGAATTCCCGGCTGGACCAACGGGATAAGGCCTTTGCCGCGGCGCTCTTTTACGGCACGCTGGAGCGGCGCATTACGCTGGACCGTGAGATCGCACGCTTCTGTTCGCGCCCGCTCGAAAAACTGACGCCCGCGGTGCTCGAATCGCTGCGGCTCGGTTTTTATCAGATCCTCTATATGGATTCGGTGCCGGATTCCGCGGCGGTCAGCGAATCGGTCGAACTCGTAAAAGCCCTCGGCGCGGCGAGTGCCTCCGGTTTTGTTAACGGCGTGCTGCGTTCCTTTCTCCGCAGCGGCGGAAAGATCGATTTCGGCGCTCTATCGCCGATGGAACGCCTCTCGGCCGAATATGCCGCGCCGCTCTGGCTCTGTGAAATGTGGATGGCGGAGTACGGCCCGGAACGCGCGGAGAATGCCCTCAGAGCCTCCCTGGGCGCGCCTCCGGTCTGGATCAGGGTCAACTCCCTCCGGACCGATGCGGCCGAATTGACGGCGCTTTTGGCCGCGGAAGGCATCCCGGCGGAAGCCTGCGGTTTCTTGCCGGATGCGCTCAAAACCGTCTGCGCCGCGCCGGATGGTACGGACTGTTATAAAAAAGGCCTTTTCCACGTACAGGATATTTCGAGCCAGCTCTGCGTCGCGGCGCTCGATCCGAAGCCCGGCGAGCGCGTCTATGACTGCTGCGCCGCCCCGGGCGGAAAGACCTTCACCGCCGCGGAACGGATGGGCGGCACCGGCGAACTGCTTGCCGGCGAACTGCACCCAAAGCGTACCGCTCTCATCGGGGAGGGCGCGGCTCGTCTCGGGCTTACCAATGTGAAAACCGCCGTCGGGGATGCCTCCGTCTATGACGAGGCGCTTGGCGTTTTTGATAAAATTCTCTGCGACGTGCCCTGCTCCGGCCTCGGCGTCATCCGCAGGAAGCCGGAGATCCGCTTCAAAAAGCCGGAGGATCTCTCCGGGCTTCCGGAGATTCAGTTCTCCATCGCGTCGAATGCCGCAAGGTATCTCACGCCCGGCGGCGTGCTTGTCTATTCCACCTGCACGCTCTCGCGGGCGGAGAACGAAGCCGTCACGGAGCGCCTGCAAAAGGAATGCGGGCTCGTTCCGGCAGAATTACCGGAGGCTGTAAAACCTTATTCCGCAGATGGCTTTTCGGTGACGCTGATGCCGGGAGAGCTCGATTGCGACGGCTTTTATTTTGCGCGTTTTCAAAAGGAGTGACGAATTTGGAACAGACGGACCTGCGCGGGCTGCCCTTTGAAAAACTCGAGGCGGAGACGCTCGCCCTCGGCCTGCCCGCTTTCCGGGCAAGGCAGATTTTTTCGTGGCTGCATCAGAAGCGCGCGGAAGATTTTTCCGAGATGACCGAACTGCCGAAGGCAGTAAGAGAGCAGCTTTCCGCGCACTATCATCTTGCAAAGGTATCGATTGAAAGAAAACTCGTCTCGGCCAAGGACGGGACGGTGAAATATCTCTATGCGCTCGAGGACGGCGAGCACGTCGAAGGCGTCCGCATGGCGTATCAGCGCGGCGGGAGCCTGTGCATCTCCACGCAGTGCGGTTGCCGGATGGGCTGCACCTTTTGCGCGAGCACGCTGACCGGCCTCTCCCGGAACCTTACCGCTTCGGAGATGCTCATGGAGGTCTATCTCGCGGCGAAGGATGCGGAGGCTTCCGGAGAAAAGGTCGCCTCGATCGTGCTCATGGGCATCGGCGAGCCGCTTGATAACTTTGATAATGTGATGGATTTTCTCACGCTTGTCACCAATGAGCAGGGCTTCAACATGGGGATGCGGCATATCTCTCTCTCCACCTGCGGGCTTGTCGACCAGATTGATAAATTGGCCGAAAAGAAGCTCCAGTTGACGCTCTCGGTCTCGCTCCACGCGCCGAACGACGACATCCGCCGCCGGACGATGCCGATTGCGCGCCGATGGCCGATGGAGGAGCTGATGCGGGCCTGCCGGGATTATTTTGACGCAACAGGGCGGCGCATTTCGTTCGAGTACGCGCTGATCGACGGCGTCAACGACGGCCCGGAGCACGCCGCGGAGCTCATCCGTTTGCTCAAGGGCACCGGCTCTCACGTCAACCTGATTCCGGTAAACCGTGTCGCGGAGACCGGCTATCGCAGAAGCAAGCGCGAAAAGGTTGACGCGTTCTGCAAACTTCTGAACGACGGCGGCGTCAATGCGACGGTCCGGCGGGAGCTTGGGTCGGATATCAACGCGGCCTGCGGGCAGCTGCGCCGCAGCGTGATGGATCCTGAGGCGGCAAACGCCGGTTTGGAAGGGATTTCCCGGACGGGGGATTCCGTTGACAGCGGCTCTTAAAAGATTTATGATGTAAAAATAAAGGCTTTTCCGGAAGGGAGGGGCGCCGTATGCCATGCTTGGATAGGCTGATGGATATTATGGCAAAGCGAAGGGCGGCCAACAATCCGCCGCCGGTCTATAAACACGACGTTCAGGAATATTTTGAAAAAGCTTTCCGGGATACGGGTGTCGTCTCCTATGCTGCCTATGAGAGGATCATGTTCCGCAAAATGGAACGGGAGCAGAAGGAACGGGCGGCGAAAAGAGCGGAAAGACGTGGGACAGGAGGCGGACAGCGTGCTGAAAGCGACAGGGAAGACTGATATCGGCAATGTCCGGGAGATCAACCAGGATGACTTCAACTGCGGCGCTCTGGGGGATACGGCGGTGTTCGCCGTGGTCTGTGACGGCATGGGCGGCGAAAAAGGCGGCCATATTGCGAGCCGCACCGCCTGCGACATCGTGACCGACAGCGTCATGGCGGCCTACGGCAGCGGCTTTGGAGATAACTCCATCCGCGCGATCCTTCAAACGGCGGTCACGGCGGCCAACGTCTCCGTATTCGACCGCTCTCAGCGCGACCCGACGCTGCGCGGCATGGGAACCACGATTGTCGCCGCCATCGTCTGCGACGGAATCGCCCACATCATCCATGCCGGAGACAGCCGCGCCTACCACGTCACGCCGGAGGAGATCATCCAGGCGACCAGAGATCACAGCGTCGTCCAGCTTCTGGTCGACAAGGGTGAGATCACTGCGGATGAGGCGAGATTCCACCCCAAAAAGCATTTCATCACGAGGGCTCTGGGCGTCATGTCCGTGATCGACCTCGATTACTGCGAATTCCCGCTCGAAGCCGACGATGCGCTGGTGATCTGTACCGACGGCCTCTCCAACTATTTTTCCAACGGCGAGCTTTTTGAGATGATCCGGAGCGCCGGTTACGGAAAATGCGTCGAGCGGCTGATTGCGGCGGCAAAAAAGGCCGGCGGGGCAGACAATATCACCTTGGTCTGCATTTCCCATTGATTCTGTAAGAGACGGAGGTTTCCGATGGACAGATATATCGGCAAAAAACTGGACGGCCGCTACGAGATCCAGGAGATCATCGGCGTCGGCGGCATGGCAAACGTCTATAAAGCTTACGACGTGATCGACGGGCGCACCGTTGCGGTCAAAATCCTTCGCGACGAACATATGCAGAACGAGGACATTGTCCGCCGTTTCCGCAACGAGTCGAAGGCCATTTCCGTGCTCACCCATCCGAATATCGTCAAGGTCTACGACGTAAGCTTCAACGATAAGATCCAGTATATCGTGATGGAGTATATCGACGGCATCACCCTCAAGGAATACATCGATCAGCAGCACGTTCTCCGTTGGAAGGAGGCCGTGCATTTTACGGTGCAGATTCTCCGCGCGCTTCAGCACGCGCATGATAAAGGGATCGTGCACCGCGACATCAAACCGCAGAATATCATGCTTCTGTCGGACGGCACGATCAAGGTCGCCGATTTCGGCATCGCACGCTTTGCCCGCAGCAGCCAGCAGACGCTGACCGACCGCGCGATCGGTTCCGTGCATTATATCAGCCCGGAGCAGGCACGCGGCGACGTCACCGACGAGAAGAGCGACATCTATTCCGTCGGCGTTATGCTGTATGAGATGACCACCGGCCAGCTCCCGTTCAATGCGGACAGCCCGGTCACCGTCGCGCTGCAGCAGATCCAGAGCCAGCCGAAAAAGCCGCGCGAGATCAACCCCGAAATCCCGGAGGGCCTCGAGAGCATCACCATCCGTGCCATGCAGAAGGATCCGGCCCGCCGGTATCAGTCCGCGGCCGAGATGCTGCGCGACATCGAGGAATTCAAGCGCAATCCGACGGTCAGTTTTGAATACAAATACACCACTCCGGAGGAATCGACCATTCCGGAGAACTATAAGAAGGCTTCCGATAAAGTGAAAAAGGAGAACGAGGACCCGTCCCGCCATATGCCGATCGTACCGGTGCTGACGGGCATCACCGTGGCGTTTATCATCGTCTCGATCATATTCGTCGTCGGCATCCTCTACATGGTCCGCCCTTTTGAGGAAGTCCCCGACATGACCATGCCGAGCCTTGTTGGAATGGACTATAAAGAGGCGCAGCAAAAGTACAACGGTCTTCTGGATATCGAGGTTGAATCCTCCGCCTTCCATGAGACCTATGAGAAGGACGTCATTTACGACCAGTCCGTCGTGTCGGGCATGACCATCAAGGAGGGCGCGAAGATTCGCGTCAAGATTTCAAGCGGCGTTCAGCTTTTCACGCTGGCCGATTACGTCAACGTGGAAGAAAATCAGGTCTACGCCATCCTCTCGGAAAACAACATCGAATTCACAACGATTCAGGAATACAACAGCAGCATCCCGGAGGGCTATGTGATCCGCACGGAACCGGGCGCGGATACGGAGGTCGACTCCGGTACGGTTGTCATCATCTACGTCAGCCTCGGCGCCCAAGTCAAATACACCGAAGTGCCGGATCTTGCGGGCTATAAGCTCGACGACGCAAAGATGCTGCTCTCCTCCGCAAAGCTCAAGGTCGGCACCGTCACCCGCGTCGACAGCGACGAGTCCGGGAGCGTGGTGCTGAGCCAGAGCCCGGATGCCGGCACGATGATGGAGGAGGGTCAGACCGTCAACCTCGTCATCAGCATGGGTGAAGAGGAGAGCGCCTCGCTCCAGATCATGACGACGCTGCCGGGAGACAACCGCACGGTTGCCCTGAAAGCCACGCTCAACGGCGTCCTCGTCCATGAGGAGAGCCTCAATCCTTTTGAAGCGCGCTATTGGAAGGTCGCATTCGACGGCGAGGGCGAGTGCAAGGTGGTCATCACCTACGACGGCGAGGTCTACCGGGAGTATATGCTGGATTTCGACCTCAGAACGGTGAGTCTCGTAACCGATAACTCCGCCCAGTTTACCAAACCGATCGAGACCGACGAAGAGGTCGCCATCGGCTCCGAGGCGGATACGGGGAGCGAGGAGGATACTTCCGGGGTGGTCACCATTGGATAAATTTCCGGAAGAGCAGGGGAACGGCGCCTATGAGGAGGCTCAGGGCCTGATCGTCAAGATCACCGGCGGCTTCTACTACGTCGATCTTGGGGACCGGGTGCTGGAATGCCGGGCGAGGGGCGTCTTCCGCAAACGCGAGACGACGCCGCTTGTGGGCGACCATGTGACCGCCGCCGTCCTGCCGGACGACAAAGGTTACGTCATGGAGGTTCTGTCGCGGAAAAACGCGCTCCAGCGTCCTCCGGTCGCAAACCTCGATCAGCTTGTCCTCGTCGTGTCCGTCGCGGAACCTGCGCCGAATCTGCTCGTGCTCGATAAGCTGATCGCCATCTCCGAGCATCAGGATCTGGAGCCCGTACTCGTCTTCACCAAATGCGACCTTGCGGATGTCGCGCCGTATGCGGAGATTTATCAAAAGGCCGGTTTTACCGTGAGGGAGACTTCCTGCACGGAACACTCGGGCACGGATGCCGTGCGGGAGCTGCTGGCCGGGAAGGTCAGCGCCTTCTGCGGAAACTCCGGCGCCGGGAAGTCCACGCTGCTTAACGAGATCTGCCCGGAGCTCTGCCTTTCCACCGCCGAGATCAGCAAAAAACTTGGCCGCGGCCGTCATACGACGAGGCACACCGAGCTCTTTAAACTGGAAAACGGCGGCCTCGTTGCGGATACGCCGGGATTTTCCGCCGTCGATCTCGAGCGGCTCGAGATCATCCGCAAGGATGCGCTCGAATTCTGTTTTCGGGAATTTGCCCCGTACCAGCACAAATGCCGCTTCGTCGGATGCAGCCACACCTCGGAGAAGGGCTGCGCCGTTCTGGAGGCGGTCCGCGCCGGGGAGATCCCCGAATCCCGCCACCGCAACTACTGCGCCATGTATGAGGAGGCCAAACAGCTCAAGGAGTGGTGCATCCGGGAACAGGGCGGGCCGTAATAAAAAACGCATTCGCCGACTCAGATATCGGGCCGGCATTTTCTTTCGCAAAAAGCGCCATGTACCGGAAGAACCGGCACACGGCGCTTTTCTATTCTTCCCGGGATACCTTGCTGATCCCGAAGATCAGCCGAAGGAACGGCGCGAGGAAACGAGGACTGTTGAATACCACGACTTTCACGAAAACCACCTCCGCAGGACTATCTATGTTTTCCGAGGGCGCATCCGGCCGCAATGGCGATCACCGCAATAAGAAACAGAATCGGCATCAGCGGGAATAACAGCCCGATCAGCAGCCCGGCGCCGAAAAAAATAAGCAACTGCGGGTCCATCCCGCAAAAGCAGGGCCAGCCGCATCTTTTCTGCATCATATAAAACCATCTCCTCCGGATACGTGTCGTTCCATCTTACGCCGAAAGCGCCGATCCGGTGACGAATTCTTTTTCCGCCGCTTACATATCTTTAAGAGATTGCGGGAATTGGAGGGGAAAACGATGGCGAAAAGAGGATTGGCTGTTATTTTGGCGCTGCTGATTTCACTGCTGGCGGCGTCTCCTGCCTGCGGGGACAGGCTGGTTACGCAGGAGGAAATCGATGCGATTGTCAAGGAATCGGATGTGGAGCCCACGGTCACCATCCACGCAAAATCTGCGATTCTGATCGAGCGCAGCACCGGGGGTCGTGCTGTTTGAGTATGACGCGGATTTGCAGACCGCGCCGGCTTCGATCACCAAAATCATGACGCTGCTTCTGGTCATGGAGGCCATGGAGGCGGGCAAATTTACCTTGGATACGGAAGTCACCGCCTCGGAGCACGCCTGCTCGATGGGCGGCAGCCAGATCTGGCTCGAGCCGGGTGAGGTCATGACCGTCGACGAGCTGCTGCGCGCCACGGCGATCGCCTCCGCCAACGACACCTCGGTTGCGCTGGCAGAGCTCGTTGCCGGCAGCGAGGAGGCCTTTGTGAATCTCATGAACGAGCGGGCGGCCGAGCTTGGCATGATGAACACCGTGTTTAAAAATGCCACGGGCCTCGACGCGGAGGGGCACCTTTCCACCGCGCGGGATATTGCGATTATGTCCGCGGAGCTGCTCAAACACGACCTGATCAAAAAATATACGACCGTCCGGATGGATTCCCTCCGGGACGGCGAGACCGAGCTCACCAATACCAACCGCCTCGTCCGGTTCTATAAGGGCTGCACCGGGCTCAAGACCGGCTCGACGGATGTTGCCGGATGCTGCCTCTCCGCCTCGGCGGAGCGCGACGGCATGGAGCTAATCTCGGTTACACTCGGTTCCGCCAACAACAACGAGCGGTTCGCGGCCGCACGGAAGCTCCTGGATTTCGGCTTTGCCAACTACGAGGTCGCCGTTCCGACGTATACCGGGGAGGCGCCGGAAGCCGTCCGGGTCAGCTTCGGCACGGCGGATGCGGTTCCGATCGTCTTTGGCGAGGCGGAACCGCTGCTTCTGGCAAAGGGAGAGGCGGAGGGCCTGACACAGACCATCGAGCTCGTCGATTCGCTGGAGGCGCCGGTCGCCGAAGGAGATACGGTGGGGAAAGTGACAGTGGAACTCAACGGGGAGTACATCTCCGAATACCCGGTGCTGGCGGCGGAGACCGTGGAGCGGATGACGTTCTTCAGGGCGTTCGGGCTGCTTTTGTTTGAGTGCGCCGGCACGAAGCGTGTTTCCGAGGAAGAAGAGATGCCGGAAACAGAGACGGAGCCGGAGGCCTCTTCGGAAGCTCCTGCGCCGGGCACCGAAAGCTCCTCCGCCGGGGAGAGCGGCGCTTCCATGGAAGAAAGCAGTTCCTCTGCGGAAGAGAGCGGCGCCTCTGCCGAAGAGATGGAAGGCAGCTTGGAGGAAGAAAGCTGAACGCCTCTGCGGGAGAACAAGGTATGGGGCCGGAACGGTCCGCGCGGGGGAGCCCATTGCGCCGCTGCATTCCACGGATAAATTTTTCGGTCCCTACCTTGAAATGGAAAGCACTTTCGGGTACAATAAAGAAAAAGAAATCCCGGGAGGGCGGTTTATTTGGTTTCGCTTGAGTTTTCCGGCCTGAAAAACTTCATAGACGAAACGGAGTTCCGCGTTGTCGCGCCGGAGACGGAGCGTGCTCTTGCCCTGCTGAAGAACGGGCAGGGTGCGGGCGCGGAATTTACCGGTTTTGTCGCCCTGCCGGAGAACTATGACAAAAAAGAATTTCTGCGCATCAAAGAAGCCGCGCAGATCATCCGCGAGCAAAGCGATGTCCTGATCGTCATTGGCATCGGCGGCTCCTATCTCGGAGCCAGCGCTGTCATCGAGCTGCTGACATCGCCTTTTTATAACCTTCTCAGAAGAAACGGCACGGAGATCTATTTTGCCGGGAACAGCCTCTCTCCCGACTCGCTGAACGAGATCGTCTCGCTCTGCGAGGGGAAGGACGTCTCGGTTAACGTCATCTCCAAATCCGGCACCACCACCGAGCCGGCGCTGGCCTTTCGGGTATTCCGGAGGCTGCTGACCGAAAAATACGGCGCGGAGGGCGCGAAAAAACGCATTTTCTGCACGACCGACCGGGCGAAGGGTACGTTGCGTGCCCTTGCCGACGCCGAGGGGTGGGAGACTTTCGTCGTACCGGACGATATCGGCGGCAGGTTTTCCGTTCTGACGCCGGTGGGGCTCTTGCCGATCGCGGTAGCCGGCATCGATATCGACGCGCTGATGTTCGGCGCCGCCGAAGCGAAGCGGGTCTGCTGCAGCCCGGATTTTGAAGAAAATCCGGCTCTGCGCTATGCGGCGGCGAGACGGATTCTCGGCCGGATGGGCAAATCGGTCGAGCTGCTTGTCAGCTATGAGCCGGCCTTCCGTCAGATGGCCGAGTGGTGGAAGCAGCTCTTCGGTGAGAGCGAGGGCAAGGACGGGAAAGGCATTTTCCCGGCTTCGGCCATCTTCTCCACCGACCTGCATTCGCTCGGGCAGTTCATTCAGGAGGGCAGCCGCACGATGTTTGAGACGGTTGTCCGCTTTGAAAAGCCACGGCAGGATCTTATCATCGAAAAGGATGCCGCGGATTCAGACGGGCTTAACTTTTTGGCGGGGCAGGGGCTTTTTGCCATCAACGAAAAGGCGCGGCAGGGCACGCTTCTCGCCCATACCGAGGGTGGCGTTCCCAATATCGGGATTTCGGTTCCGGACCGCAGCCCTTATGAGCTCGGCTGGCTGATCTATTTCTTCGAGATCGCCGTCTCCGTTTCGGGCTATCTGCTGGGCGTCAACCCATTCGACCAGCCCGGTGTGGAGGCCTATAAAAAGAACATGTTTGCTTTGCTCGGCAAACCGGGCTATGAGGACCTTCGAGCCTCTCTGGAGCAAAAGCTCCGGTAATTTCCGGTCAAACTGCGTTCGCGCATATGATAATACAAAGAACTGGGGGAGACAAAAAATGATCAAGTTCATCCTCGGACCGAAAGGCTCCGGAAAGACCAAATTTATGCTGGACAGTATCGCCGAGGCGGTAAAAAACAGCACCGGCTACGTCGTCGCCGTGGAACGCGGCCAAACTATGTACTATGACATTGACCACAGCGTCCGCCTGATCGACATTGATGAATATGATATTTCCAACTATGATTCCTTCTACGGGTTCCTCGCCGGGCTGATGGCCGGCAACTATGATATTACCGATATCTTTATCGACGCCACCTTCAAGATCGCGGGCCGCGACTACGAGGCCTTCGCCAAGATGATCGACAAACTGATCCGTCTGACCGACGACTTCAATACCAACGTGGTGTTCGCCCTCTCCTGCGAGAAGACGAATCTGCCGGAGCGCATCCACAAATACATCATCGAGCGGTAAAATCAAAAAGAAAAATTTCCCTGTGGGGTCTGTCCCGCAGGGAAATTTTTTTGCCTTTCCGCATATGGTTTTTTAATCTCTTTTGCAGGAAGGTTGGGTATTATGAAGAAAATTCTGATTGTGGGACTGGGAAATGTGGGAACGGCGGCCGTGAAGGCTGTCCAAAGGGCACCGGACATGGAGGTGTGCGGTATCCTCCGCAGAAATGCGGTGCCGTCCGGGGAGTTTCCCGACATACCTGCCGTACGGGAGGTCACGGAGCTGCCGGAGCCTCCGGATGCGGCGATCCTCTGCCTTCCGTCGGAGCTTTCTCCCGACTGTGCCGCCCGGCTTCTTTCCCTTGGCATCCCGACGGCGGACAGCTTCGATATGCACGACCGGATTCCGGAGCTGAAGGAAAGGCTTGGCCGCATCGCAAAGGAAAAATCCGTCGCCGCCCTGACCGCCGCCGGCTGGGATCCCGGTCTCGATTCCGTGGTGCGCGTGCTGATGGAGGCCTCCTTCCCGGAGGGGGAGACGGTCACGGATTTCGGGCCGGGGATCAGCATGGGCCATTCCGCCGCGGCAAGAAACTGCGCCGGCGTCAAAGATGCGCTGTGCTTCACACTGCCGCTCGGGCAGGGAAGGCACCGCCGGGTGCTCTATGTGGTACCGGACGAAGGATACCCGCAGGAGGAAGTCCGGGCGGCCATTCTCCGAAGCCCGTACTTTGAGCACGGCGAAGTGGATATCCTGTTTGACGAAAGCCTCGGCCGCTTTCGCCGGCGGGATCACCGGGTCAGAATCACCCGTGCCACCACGCTGGCGGACGGCGCCTCTCAGATCCTGAGTTACCGCATGAGCATCGAAAATCCTGTGCTTACCGGGAACCTGCTCTGCTGCGCGGCAAGGGCCGTGCTCAAGCTGGCCCCCGGATGCTACACGCTCGACGAAGTGCCGCCGCGCCTGCTGCTGCCGGAGGGCGCAACCCCGCTGATTTAACGCCTGCGCCCGCCCCTAAGAAATTCATCCGCCGTAACGCCGAAGAAATCCGCCATCGCGAGAACCATCTCGAGATCCGGTTCCGCCGCGCCACGCTCGTACTTGCTGACGGAAGTCTGGGAAATATGTAAAAGATCGGCGAGCTCCCTCTGGGTCAGCCCGCGTTCTTTGCGAAGCCGGGAAAGTGCTGTCCTCATCCAAAACCACCTCTTTTTTCTATTATAGGCCGCGGCGGAAACGCTGGGAACCGGGGGTTGCAGGCAAAATTTCTGCCGGATTTTGCCGAAAATCTCCGGTTTTTCCCTTTTTCATTTTTTTTTCTTCTTCTATTGCAAAAAAGGGTTTCTCTCTGTTATACTAAACGGGTATGACATACGCTATTTATCTTGAAAGGGGAGACCTTATTTTGAAACAGTACACCGCGGACAAAATCAGGAACATAGCCCTTGCCGGACACGGCAGTGACGGCAAGACCTCCTTAACGGAAGCGATGCTCTACCTTGCCGGCGCAACCGACCGTCTTGGCTCCATCGCCGACGGGAACACCGTCTGTGACTTTGACCCGGAGGAGACCAAGCGTCAGATTTCCGTATCCTCCGCCGTTGCTCCGATGGAGTACAAGGGCGTCAAAGTCAACGTGATCGATACTCCCGGACTTTTTGATTTTGCCGGCGGTCTTTATGAAGGCGTTCGCGCCGCAGATACGGTCCTTATCACCCTTTCCGCCAAATCCGGCACGCTGGTCGGCACCGAAAAGGCATGGAAGCTCGCGAGCGCCAGCAAAAAGGCCCGCGCGTTCTTCATCTCCAAGATCGACCAGGAAAATGCAGATTACTTTAAAGCGTTTGAATCCTTAAAAGAAAATTTCGGTGACAGCGTCTGCCCGATCGTTATCCCGGTCGGCGGCGTCTATGTCAACCTGATTGAGAAAAAAGCCTATAAGTTTGAAAAAGGCAAGGCAGCCGAAGCCGCCATGCCTTCCGACGCGCGTCTGGAGGAACTCTCCATGTCGATCGCGGAGACGATCGCCAACACCAGCGACGACCTGATGGAAAAATTCTTCGCCGACGAGCCCTTCACCACCGAAGAGATGGAAGCCGGCCTGAAAAAAGGACTTTATGACGGAACCATCGCGCCGGTCTACTGCGGCGACGCCATCACGTTAAACGGCGTGAGCCTGCTGCTCGACGCGATTGTCAGATATTTCCCGTCCGCCGAGGAGGCCTCTTCCGAAACCGCCGAGGATGCAAACGGCAAGCCGGTCACGATCAAATGCAGCGCCGACGAACCGCTGGCCGCGCTGGTCTTTAAGACCGTCGCCGACCCGTTTGTCGGAAAACTTTCTTTCGTCAAGGTCATCTCCGGCGCGATCAGCTCCGCGCTGACTCCGATCAATTCCAGAACCGGTCAGCCCGAGCGTCTGGGCAAGATGGTCATCGCCCGCGGCAAACAACAGGATACCGTGGATTCCATCACCGCCGGCGATATCGGCGCCCTGACGAAACTCGCGGAGGCCCACACCGGCGATACCCTCTGTGATCCGAAGCGCGTTGTCTTCCTGAAAAAGAGCGAATTCCCGGCTCCGACCATGCGCATGGCCATCTACTCCAAATCCAAGGGCGACGAATCCAAAGTCGCTTCTTCCATCGCCCGCATTATGGAGGAGGACGCCACCGTCACTTACGAGATGGATACCGAGACCAAGCAGCAGATCCTCTCCGGCCTCGGCGATCAGCACCTCGATGTCGTGGTCAGCAAGCTGAAAAATAAATTCGGCATTGAGCTCGGCCTTGAGGCTCCTCATGTCGCTTACCGCGAGACCATCCGCAAGAAGGTCAAGGTACAGGGCAAACATAAGAAGCAGTCCGGCGGCCACGGCCAGTACGGCGACGTCTGGGTCGAGTTTGAGCCGACCGACAGCGAGGATATGGTCTTTGAGGAGGCCGTGTTCGGCGGCTCCGTTCCGAAGAACTTCTTCCCGGCGGTTGAAAAGGGCCTGCGCGAGGCCAGCAAGACCGGTATGTTGGCCGGCTACCCGATGGTAGGCCTGCTGGCGAGACTGGTCGACGGCTCCTATCACCCGGTCGATTCCAACGATATGTCCTTCCAGATGGCCGCCCGCCTCGCCTATAAAGCGGGCATCCCGCAGGCCGGCCCGGTTCTGCTCGAGCCGATCGGCGAGCTCAAGGTCCAGGTCCCGAGCTCCTATGCCGGAGATATCATGGGCGACCTCAACAAGCGCCGCGGCAGAGTGCTCGGCATGAATCCGATGGAGGATAATATCACCGAGGTTGTTGCCGAGGTGCCGATGAGTGAGATGACCGATTTTACCACCGCGCTTCGTTCGATGACGCAGGGCAGAGGCTCCTTCTCGCTGCACTTTATCCGCTACGATGAGCTGCCGAAGATGCTCGAGGCCGGCGTCATCGAAGCCGCGAAACAGTGGATGGCCGCGGAAGAGGAGTAATCCTTTCGCATCCGGCCGGACGTTTTTCCCGGAATCCTGCAAGATCACAGAAATCCCGTCATAGAATTATGACGGGATTTTTTTTTATGAAAGGCGGGGGATTCCTTTATGCTGTCGGCCTCGATCCATGCGACCAGAAAAAAAGTGGTTGGCACGCTCTGCGTGATTCTTGCCATCCTGATTGCGGCAATCCTGTTTTTCTTTGGCCCGAAGGAAACGGAGGGCAGCGTACGGCTTCTGACGGAGGAGGACCGGCAGGCCTACATGGCCTCTTTCGGCTGGGAGACGGGGACGGAGCCCTCCGAGGTCAAGACCATCGTCGTTCCGCCGGAGGACGACACCCTCCTGCAGCGATATAACGAGATTCAGCTCGGGCAGGGCATGGATCTTACGGCTTTCAGCGGGCAGGAGGCGGTCCGCTACACCTACGCGGTCAAGAATTCGGATGACGGCGGTACGCGCATCTGCCTCTATGTCTGCGACGGCGTGCTGGCCGCAGCCGATATTGCCTCTCTGGAGGCCGGCTGGCAGTATGGTATCGCCGGCCGGGCCGAGTCGGTTGGATCCGACGCGGGAGCTTCAGATTCAGAGGAGGTCTGCGCCTCCTGTGAAGAGGAGGCCGGCATCTCCTGGGTGGAAGAATCCGGAGACTCCGGCGCGGAGGAGACCTGTGCCCCCAGTGAAGAAGAAAACCGCGCTTCCGAAGCGGAGGAGAGCGGGGACATGGATTCAATGGAATCCGGTGCCTCCGAAGCTGCGGAATCCGAGAGCGAAACAATGGAATCCGAGACCTCCGAGACCATGGAATCCGGCAGTTCCGCTTCCTGGTGGAGCCGGCTTTTTGGCTGAGAGACTTGCGTTTTCCGGCATATCATGCTATGATTCCCTTATTGTCAGGAGGGATGCGGGATGACTTTCCGGGAAATGAGAGAGAGCGATCTTCCGGAGCTTGGCAGGCTCTATGCCGGTGCGTTTAACGCGGCGCCGTGGTTCGACAAATGGACGGAGGAGACCGCCGCCCGGCGGATTTCGGATATTCTGCACACGCCCGGGGCTTTCGGGCTTGTTGCGGAGGAGGACGGCGTGCCGACCGGCATGGCGGCCGGCGCTGCGGAGCAGTATTTCGACGGCGTCGTCTTTCAGCTCAAGGAGCTCTGCGTCCGCTGCGATCTGCGCCGCCATGGGATCGGCACCGCGCTGATGGCGGAGCTCGAAAAGCGCCTGCGCGGCATGGGTATCCGCAGCGCGCTGCTGTTTACCTCCGAGGAGGATCTCCCGTTTTACCGTATCCAGGGCTATCATCAAATCAACGGCATGGTGATGCTTGATAAGGAGCTTTGAGTAAAAATCCATCTGATAGAAAGACCCTCCCGGAATGGATCCGGGAGGGCTTTTTATTTGCCGCCGAACAGGAGTTTGAAATTGAGCTGTTCTTTTCCATCTACAAAGCCATACGCGCGGTAAAACGCATGGGCATCTTTTCTGGAAGCGCCGGAAACCAACCGGATTCCGCATGCGCTCTCGGACTTTGCCCATGCACAGGCGGCATCTACCAGAGCTTTACCGATGCCCTGACGCCGGTATTCCGGTAAAACAGCAAACCCCATGATGTTTTTCATATGCGGCGCATAGAGCAGATCATAATTGCAGGCGTGCAGATAACCGAGTACATTTTCAGCGGAGACGGCTACAAAAATTTTATGTTGTTTATCGTGCAGCAGTTTTTTCAGTTGTTCCGAGGTGGATTCCACAGGAAAATCATATCCCATCGCAATCCGATTCAACCGGCAGATTCCCGCGCTGTCCTCAGTACGGGCTGCCCGGATCTCAAATTCCATCCGGCAGGTCTCCTTTCTTCTTTTGGAACAGCGCCCGGCAGAGGCTCGCCATATCCTCCGGCAGCGGGGAGGTGAATTCCATCCGCTCGCCGGTGAGCGGATGGGTAAAGACGATCCGGCTTCGATGCAGCGCATGCCTTTGGATGAGCGTCCGGTCTCCGCCATAGAGCGCGTCGCCGGCGAGCGGGCAGCCGATTGCGGAGAAATGCACCCGGATCTGATGGGTGCGGCCCGTTTTGGGTGAGACGAGCGCAAGGCTGTATCCGCCGCCTTCCGCGAGGATGCGGTAATCGGTTCGGGAGGGACGGCCCTCCTCCGAGACGAAGCGGCGCCGGTTCTCCGGGTCCCGGTCGTCGATCGCAAGGTCAATGGTGCCTTCCCGCTCCTTCGGAACACCGGTGAGCACGGCCAGATACTCCTTCTCCGGCGGATGGTCGGTCAGCGTTTTGGCGGCGCAGGCGTTTTTGGCCGCGAGCACAAGCCCGGAGGTATCCTTGTCGAGCCGGCCGAGAATCCGGAATCTGGAGCCGGGGCAGACGGCGGCATAGAAATTTGCGAGCGTACCGGTGCCGTGCCCCTTCGACGGATGGCAGGGAACGCCGGCCGGTTTGTCAAAGACAATGAGGTCCTCATCCTGATAAAGGATCGGAATATCGAGCTCCGGGCAGGGGACTTCGGCGGCCTCCCGGTCCGGGATGAACACCGTGAGGAGCGATCCGTTCCGCAGCGGGTCGATGGTGCGGATGGGCGCGCCGTCCAGCAGGAGGCAGTCGGGGTTATGGCGGAGCTTTACGACGGCGCCGTAGGAGAAGCCCTGTTCCCGGCGCAGCCAGTCGGCGGCGCGCTTTCCGTCCGCATCCTCCGGGATCGAGAAATCCAGTTTTCGCAAGCCGGTCCGCCTCCTTTCCGCCCATAGACGGCTTTTCTATTCCTTAATATTATAATAAAAAACGCCCGGAGTACAATCCCCAGGCGTTTTAAAAATTCCGATTTATTTTTTGAGGGAATCGCGGATTTCCCGAAGGAGCAGCACTTCCTCGCTCGGCTGAGGAGCGGGTTCCTCGGCGGCGGGCTGTTCCGCAGCCTTTTTCTTTTCGGCTTTCTCCTTTGCCTTGTTGAACGCTTTGATCATCAGAAAGACGATGAGAGCGACCAGCAGGAAGTCAATGACGGCGGAGAGCAGCGTGCCGATGCCGATTACGACGCCAGGAGTGACGATATTGCCCTCCGCATCCAGCACCTCCTGCACGAGCGTGAGGTTGAGCCGGGTGAGATCCATGTCGCCGATGAGCCAGCCGAGGAACGGCATCAGAACATCGTTTACCAACGAGCCCGTGATCTTGCCGAAGGCGGTGGCGATGATGACGCCGACGGCCATATCGAGGACGTTGCCGCGGGTGACGAATTCTTTGAATTCAGCGAGAAATCCTTTTGTCTTTTCCATAGGTATGCCTCCATATTTTTTATTTCCGCGAGGGGGTTGCGGTCAGTGCTTTTTCCAGAATGACGGCACAAAGAGCATGAGCACCGGGTAAATTTCCAAACGCCCGGTGAGCATCAGCATGGAAAGCAGCAGTTTTGTGAGGCCGCTGAAGCCGGCGTAGTTGCCCGTCGGCCCGTTGATGCCGAGTCCTGGCCCGACATTGTTGAAGCAGGCGAGAACGGCGACGAAGGAGGTCTCAAACGGGAATCCCTCCGCGGCAATGATCAGCGTCGATCCGGTCAGAATGAACAGGAAGATCGAAATATAGATCGCCACGCCGTTTCCGGTATCCTTGTCGACCGCCTTTCCCTCAAACTTGATCGTTCCGAAAGAATGCGGATGCAGGAGCTGGAAGATATTCCGCTTGGCCATCTTCCACATGATGATGACCCGTGAAATCTTGAGGCCGCCGGCGGTGGAACCCGCGCAGCTTCCAAGAATCATCAAAAAGATGATCAGCGTCTTGCTGAAATTCGGCCAGAGATTGAAGTCGGCGTTTGTGAATCCGGTTGTCGAGATGATGGTGCTCACATGGAAGAAAGCCATACGGACCGTCTCCCGAAGGTTGCCGTAAATCGGGTAGATGTTGATTCCCATCAGGATGGAGCTCACCGCCACGATGCCGAGGAAAGTCCGGAGCTCCTCGCTGGCAAGGGCAAGCCGGAATTTCTTTATCAGCATCAGGTAATAGAGGTTGAAGTTTACGCCGAAAAGCACCATGAAGATACCGATCACCCACTCGGCGTAGGGGTTGGCGTAGGTGGCGAGGCCGGCGTTTGTCACGGCGAATCCGCCGGTGCCCGCGGTGCCGAGCGCATAGCAGACGCTGTCGAAGACCGGCATTCCGCCGCAAATCAGTAATATGGCTTCCAGAACCGTCATGCCGGTATAGATGCTGTAAAGAATCACCGCGGTGGAGCTGGATTTCGGCGTCAGCTTGCCGACGGAAGGCCCCGGCACCTCCGCGCGCATCAGATAGAGGGAATGGCCCTCCGAGAGCTGGGTCAGCATCAGGATAAAGACCAGAATGCCCATGCCGCCGATCCAGTGGGTAAATTCACGCCAGAAGAGCATGCCTTTGGAAAGAGCCTCCACATCCGTGAGGATGGAAGCACCGGTCGTGGTGAAGCCGGAGACGGTCTCAAAGAAACAGTCGATGACGCTTGGAATGGAGCCGCTGATAAAGAACGGAACGGCGCCGAAAATGGAGAGCAGCAGCCATCCCAGCGCGACGGAGACGAAGCTCTCCTTGGCAAAGATGGTGTCGTTCTCCGGCTTTTTGACGCCGAGAAGCAAACTCGCCGCAAGCGTAATGGCAATGGAGGCCAGAAACCAGACCGCCGACTCGCCGCCTCCGTAAACTAAGGAGACAAAGAGCGGCAGCAGCATCAGCGCCGCCTCTGCGCGTAAAAATACGCTCAATATGTATCGGATCATTTTATAGTTCATACGGTCACCTGAAAATATCGTCCAGCTCGCTGATCACGCCGTTGGTCGCGATCACGACGATGGAATCTCCCTTCTCCATGCTGTCGGAGCCGCCCGGAATGATGGTCTGACCTCTGCGGACGATGGCGGCAATCAGGATGCCTTTTCGGAACGGAAGGTCCCGGAGCGGAACCCCGCTGTATCGGTCTCCGCTGTGGACGACGAATTCCAACGCCTCGGCTTGGTTGTCGACGATGCGCCGCATGGACTGCACGGTGCTGTGGCCGGCGGAATTCTGCATGGCGCGCACATAGGCGGTGATACGCTCCGCAGCGATCAGCTTCGGCGTGATGATGGACTGGATGCCGCTTTTTTCAAAAACTTCCGGAAAAGAGATATGGTTGACTTTGACGACCACCTTCGGAACCTGTTTGGCCTTCGCGTACATGCCGAAGATGATGTTCATCTCGTCAAATCCCGTCAGGGCGACAAAGGCGTCAAAATCCGTGATGCCCTCCTCCACCAGCAGGTCCTTGCCGGTGGCGTCGGCACAGACGATATCCGCTTTCGGCAGATCTTCGGCAAGCTCGGCGCAGCGGTCCTCGCGATCCTCGATGATTTTGACGCGGATGCCCATGCTCAGCAGGATATGCGCGAGGTGATAGGCCATCATGCTGCCGCCGACGATCATCACGCTGCGGACCGGCTGGCGCAGGTTCCCGATGGCTTTAAAAAAGAGGGAGATGTTCTCCGGAGAAGCGGTGATGTTGATGGTATCCCTGGCCTCCAGCACGAAGTCGCCGTTCGGGATGAGGATCTCATCTCCGCGGCGCACCACGCAGACCAGAATCCTGACTTTATAGGTCTCCTGAAGCCGGGAGAGCTTCAGGCCGCACAGAGGGCTGTCCTCCCCGATGTGATATTCCACCAGCTCCACATGGCCGCGGCAGAAGGATTCAATGTCGTTTGCGGATGGAAAACGAAGGATGCGCGAAGCCTCGAGCGCCGCGGAACGCTCCGGATTGACGATCATGGAAAGTCCAAGTTCATCCTTCATCATCTCAAGCTGGTTGCGGTATTCGGGATTGCGGACGCGGGCGATCGTCTTGGGCGCGCCGAGCTGGTGGGCAACGAAACAGCACAGGATATTGACTTCATCGCTGGAGGTGACCGAGATCACCAGATCGCTGGTCTGCACGCCGGCCTCCTCCTGGATGCTCTGGCTGGCGCCGTTTCCAACGACGCCCATGACGTCGAAAGAATTTTCGATCCCCGCAATAATTTCCGTGCGGCTGTCCACTACTACAATGTTGTGGCCTTCCCTGACAAGCTGCTCCGTGAGGGCGCGGCCAACCTTCCCTGCTCCGATGACGACGATCTTCATAAATAGTCCTTCCCAAATATTAGTAGGAATAAATTATAACACATTTCTCAAAAAACACAATGATATCCATTTATAGACCTTTAAGGAAAAAATGTCAACCGTGCAGGGAGGAATTTTGACGGTTCCAAACCGGGGGCAACCTTGCTTTTCTCTTATAAACGGAGTACAATGTTGCCATTATAATAATCCGGGTTTTCGCAAATACTTTTCGGGATGGTGGATGAATGGTTTTCTCAAGCCTGCTCTTTTTATACGCGTTTCTGCCTATAAATCTGGTTCTTTATTTTCTCACAAAGAAACGCGAAATCCGCAATGCGGTGCTGATTCTTTTCTCGCTGATCTTTTATTCTTGGGGTGAACCGGTCTGGGTGACGCTGCTGATCTTCAGCGCGACCATCGACTATTTCCATGGATTGATTATTGAGCGCCACCGGCACGACATCGGGGCAAAGCTGGCGGTGCTTTCTTCTCTGATCCTGAACCTGTCGCTTCTCGGCATATTCAAATACAGCGGCTTTATCGTCGAAAATATCAATGCCCTCGCGGGGCTTTCCCTGCCGGTGCCGAGTTTTTCCCTGCCGATCGGCATCAGCTTTTATACGTTTCAGACCATCAGCTACGTGATCGACGTCTACCGGGGACAGGTCGAGCCGCAGCATAATTACGCGAAGTTTTTTATGTATGTCTCTCTCTATTCCCAGCTTGTCGCGGGCCCGATCGTCCGGTATGCGGACGTGGCGCGGGAAGTGAATTACCGGGAAGAGAATCTGCATGACGTCAGCGCCGGAATCAGCCGCTTTCTGATCGGCCTGACCAAAAAGGTGCTGATCGCCAACACGGCCGGTGCCTTTGCGGAGGAGTACCTGAGCGGCGATCTCACTCAGAGCACGACGGCGGCCGTCTGGTTCGGCGTTCTGATGTTCTCCCTTCAGATTTATTACGACTTTTCGGGTTATTCCGATATGGCCATCGGCCTTGGATGGATCTTCGGATTCCATTTTCTCGAAAACTTCAATTATCCGTATATCGCAAAGAGCGCGACGGATTTCTGGCGCCGGTGGCATATGTCTCTGGGCCAGTTCTTCCGGGATTACGTCTATATTCCGATGGGCGGCAACCGGAAACACCAGTATTTCAACCTGTTTATCGTCTGGTTCCTGACCGGCCTCTGGCACGGCGCCTCGTGGAATTTCATCCTCTGGGGGCTCTGGTTCGGCCTTCTGATCATGGTGGAGCGCCTCTTTTTGCGCAAGGTGCTGGACAAGCTCCCGGCCGTCGTTGGGCATCTCTATCTGCTGCTCGCGGCCGTGCTCGGATGGGTGCTGTTTTACTTCACCGATCTTGGCAAGGCGTGGGACTGCCTCCGGGTGATGTTCGGAGCGGCGGGCACCGGTTTCTGGGATATCACGCTGGAAATCACGCTCGAGAACAATCTCTTCTGGCTGATTGCGGCGGTTGCGTTCTGCATGCCGATCTATCCGAGAGTCCGGGCGTTTATCGAAAACCGTCCGGCGCTGGCGAATGTCGCCGGCTGGCTCAAGACTCCGGCCAACCTTTTGATGCTCGCGACCAATACGGCGCTTCTGGTCGGTTCTAGCTACAACCCGTTCCTGTATTACAGATTTTGATCGGAAGGAGGCGCTGTTATGGAAGATTTTGAAGGATTCACCAACCGCGAGTATTATCCGCGGAAACGAAAAAAGATTCACACGTCCAGCGATCACAGCCAGATGCAGGGACTTTTGAACATTTTGTTCTGCTTTGCGGCGGTCCTGACGCTCGGCATATTGGCATGGGCGCTTCCCCAGCCGACCTATTCGGAATATGAACGCCGGGATCTCACAAAAATGCCGGATTTTACCTGGCAGGATTATTTCAGCGGTGCCTATACTTCGGGGATCGACAACGCCTATGCCGATACGTTCACGTTTCGTGAACAGCTCGTGCAGGTTTCCGCCCTGCTGAAAGAGGGCTACGGCATCCGCGTCGGCGGCGTCACGATTCACGGCGTGGCCCCGGTTGTGGATGAGGGCAACGAGTCGGAGGAAGAGACGGAATCCGAACCGGAGATCTCCGTCAATCCGAACGGCGAGGTCACTCCGCCCGAGTCTTCCGCGGCGGAGAGTTCCGAAGCTTCCTCCAGGGAGGACGACACCAACGCCACCGGCGAACAGGTCAACTCCATCTTTATTTTGAAAAAAGGCAGCGGCGAATCCATCGCGCTCGAGCTTTTCGGCGGAAACCGCAAGGCCGCGGCCTATTATGCCGAGGTGCTCAACGAATACCGCACCGCGCTGCCGGATTCCGTAAGCATCTATAACATGGTTGTCCCGACACACTGCGAGTTTGCCCTGCCGAATAAATATAAGAGCCTCGCGGCCTCCGAGAAAGACAACATCGATTATATTTATTCGCTGCTGGATGACGGCATCACCACAATCGATGCCTATTCCGCCCTCGAAGCCCATCAGGACGAATATATTTATTTCAATACCGACCACCATTGGACCGGCCTCGGCGCCTATTACGGTTACAGCGTCTTTGCCAAGGCAGCCGGATTCATGCCCTACAATTACAACACCTACACAAAACACACGATCGAGCCGTTCCGCGGCACGCTGTACAGCGCCACGCAGGACAACAGCATCTACGAAAACCCGGATTATGTGGAGTGGTGCGAAATCCCGATCAGCTATTCCGCCTATTATATTTATAAAGGCGATCCGTATACCAAGCATGAGACCGATACCGTCATGGCCGGCTACGCCACCGGGAGCAACAGCTATTCCGTCTATCTCGGCGGAGATTTCCCGATGGTCTGCGTGCAGAGCAACATGCACAACGGCCGCAAGGCGGTCATCATCAAGGAGTCCTACGGCAACTCCATTTCGACCTATATCCTCTCTCATTATGAGGAGACCTTCATCGTCGACGAGCGGTATTACACGGGCAACATCCTTGATCTGATTAATGAAAACGGCATCACCGACGTTATCATCATCAACAACGCCTTTGCCGCCAACACCTACTATCATATCGAAAATATCGAGGCCCTGCTGACCAACTATTCGACCTCCACCGTTCCGGCCTCCACGGGGACGACCTCTTCCGCGGCCGAGACTTCCGCGGAGACGGACTCCGGAGAGCCGGAGGAGATCGGAGGCACCGGAGAAGAGACGGGCGGCGGGATACAGGTGGTCGGATGAGCGGCCGGATCCCGGAGAAAGACGCCCTGATCGAGGCGGAGATCGTCTCTCTGGCCGACGACGGCTGCGGTGTCGCAAAGCCCGAAGGCATGGTGATCTTCGTTCCCGGCACAGTTCCGGGGGATCGGGCGCTTATTCGCGTCGAAAAGGTCGGCAAGAGCTGCCTCTACGGGAAGCTCGAAAAGATTCTGGAGCCTTCCCCGGAGAGAATCGAACCGGACTGTCCCTATTTTCCGGCGTGCGGCGGATGCTCCTTCCGGAACATGACCTATCCCGCCGAGCTTCGCTGGAAGACGCAGTGGGTCGAGGATCACCTCAGACGGATCGGCGGCTTCGATCTTCGGCCGGAAGCGGCGCTTGCCTCTCCGGAGATGCTCCGCTGTCGCAACAAAGGCATTTATCCGGCGGGAAAGGACGCCTCCGGAAAGGTCGTCTTCGGCTTTTACCGGCAGAAAAGCCATGAGCTGATCGTCTGCCGGGACTGCCTGCTTCAGCCCGTGGAATTCGCAAAAATATTGGAGGCCGCCGCCTTTTGGGCGAACGGCTTTAAAATTTCCGTCTACGATGAGAAAACGGGCCTCGGATTTCTGCGCGCCGTCTATCTGCGAAAGGGCTGGGTGAGCGGAGAAATCCTGCTGACCGTCGTCGCAAACGGCAAAAAGCTCCCGCACGCGCAGGAACTGGTTTCGCTGATGAGCACGCATGTGCCCGAGGTTTCCGGCATCGTGCTCAGCATCAACGAGGCGCGCACCAACGTCGTGCTCGGCAGGGAATCCGCCCGCATCTGGGGCAGGGATACGCTCTGTGATACGCTCGCCGGCGTAAAGGTGGAGCTTGCGCCGGAGGCCTTTTATCAGGTGAATCACGACGCGGCGGAGCTGCTTTACGCGAAGGCTGCGGAATTCGCAAACCTTACCGGGAACGAGACCGTGCTCGATCTCTACTGCGGCGCCGGAACGATCGGTCTCTCGATGGCCTCAAAGGCAAAGCGCCTGATCGGAGCCGAGATCGTGCCGGAGGCGGTGGAGAACGCAAGGCAAAACGCCGCGGCAAACGGCGTGACGAATGCCGAGTTTCTCTGTGCGGATGCCGGAAAGGCCGCAGCCGAGCTGCAAAGCCGCGGCCTCAGGCCGGATGTGGTGATTCTTGATCCGCCGCGGAAGGGCTGCTCGGAAGAGACGCTCGATGCCGTCGCGGCGATGGACCCCTCGCGCATTGTGATGGTCGCCTGCGATACGGCGACGCTCGCCCGTGATCTGAAAATTCTGGCCGGAAAAGGTTACCAGCTTCAAAAAGCACAGCCGGTCGACCTGTTTCCGCGCACCGCAAACGTCGAGTGCGCGGCGCTGATGACCAAAGAAAAGGCGGCATCCTGAAGAGGACGGCCGCTTTTTGGTTTCCGGAAGAAGCCTGCATAAGCGGCCTTTGAAACGCATTTCCGATCTCCCCCGGCCGTCAGCAAAGAGAAAATCCAAAGGAGTTTTCATTTTATGAGAGCCGGTAATGCCGAAGATTCGACAAAACAGGGGGAATCCCGTATGCGTCTTTCAGAACGCATTTCCGGCCGCCCCGGCCCGCAATAAAGAAAAAATCCAAAGTAAATAGCCTTTCTTAATTCTATGGAAGCAGATACCACTGGGGATTCGACAAAAAGCTAAAAAAATCGGAGGACGCCCGGATGATGCCGGCGGCGCCGGTTTGGCAAAAAGGAGACGACACCATGACCGAACGCGAAAAATGCGATGCCGGGCTGCTCTACTGCCCGGGAGATCCGGAGATTCTTGCGGAGATGTTCCGCGCCCATGAGCTCTGCATGAAGCTCGACGCCATCCCTTTTGGGAATTTTAAGGGCAGGGAGGCCGTTCTCCGGGAACTGTTCGGCTCTGCGGGGAAGGATCCCGTCGTGGAGATGGGCTTCAAATGCGACCTCGGCCGCAATATCCATGTGGGGGACGGATTTTACTGCAATTTTAACTGCGTTATTTATGACTCCACCCGCGTCGAAATCGGCAATTTCGTCTGGATCGGCCCGAACGCCACGCTCTGCACCGCCACCCATCCGGTGGAGGCGGACGCGCGCGTCAACGAAAAGGGGGAGGAGCTTGCCTTCCCAATTAAAATTGGAAACCGCGTCTGGATCGGCGGCGGCGCCTTTATCAATCCGGGCGTGACCATCGGCGACGACGCGGTGATCGCGAGCGGCGCGGTCGTCATTCACGACGTCCCGGCCGGTACGCTGGTCGCCGGCGTTCCCGCGGAGGTCAAAAAGACGATCGGCAAAGATCACGCGGAATGAGAGATTCCGCGCGATCGAAAACAGAAAAAAAGCCCCCGGGTCCGCAAAGCAGCGGATCCGGGGGCTTCTATTATAGAATTTCGGTGAGATCAGAAAAGCCGTTTTCCTGCGTATGTATGGATGTCGGGGATGGTGAGCAATCAGCAGGCAACCGTATCGCCGTTTTCCTGTACTCGTGCGGCTGCCGGGCAATTCGCCGAGTTTCCATCACGTATTGGGGATAGCCGCCCAATATAGGCGAGACACAAAGCAAACCATTTATGGCGTGCCTCCGCAGATAAAACCGCGGTCGGGTCGGTATCCCGTTAAACGCGCAGAGCGGGTGGAGCCGTTTTTATTCCTCCGCCAGCAGCCTTGCGACGTCGGCGGTGCGCTTGGAGAGCTTCTTGATGCTGAGCTGCTTCATGCCGCGCATATAGGTATCCAGCCGGTCGCCGATCGGCTCGGTCCAATAGGGAGGGATATCTTTGATCCCGAAGGCGGTGCCCCACACCGTCATGATCTGGGCGGCGTTGCAGTCTACATCCCGGCCGCAGCGCCCGCAGATTTCGAGCATATCGGTGAAATCGCCGTTCCCGAACCAGAGCGCGATGACTTCGACGGCCGCATTCGGGAAGGCGTGCACCCAGTTGTAGCGCTCCAGCTTCTTTTCGCAGGGGCGCCATGCCTCCAGCCAGCCGGAGGAGGCTTTGCAGCATTCCAGCGCAAAACGGACGACGCTGCCGTACTGGCTGTCTTCCGGCATCAGCGCGACGGCGGCCTCGGCGAGCTTTCGCAAATCTTTCTCATAAAACCCCATGGAACACAGTAGGGCGTTAAAAACCTCGCCCAGAACTCCGCTGTTGTAGTGGGAGATCTCCGCATCCTGCCAGGCGGCTTCGGCGGCTTTAGCAGGATTGCCCGGATAAATCTGTCCGAGAATGACGCCGCGCATCTGGGCGCCGATCCACTCGCGGAACGGGTTGTTGAAACGGCCGCTCTCGGGCGGCAGAAGTCCGCAGCGCAGGTTCCGCAGGGCCATGTCCTCCGCCGACCAGCCGAAGCTGATGCGGGAGAGCCATTCGTAGGCGATGTCGCGAGAGGTGGTGGCCTTTCCGCAGCGTTCATACGCGCAGAGCAGAGCCAACTCGTAGGTCACATCGTCGTTATAAGTGTTCGGCCTCCGGACATACCGGCGCACGTCGTTGTAAGCTTTTTCGATGTTGTCGGTCGTGTAGCCCTCCATGCAGGTGCCGTAGGCGCCGCCGACGATCTGGGAGAGCCATCCGGCATGGATCTTTTCTTCCAAAGACTTGCCCATGTCGATTTTTACCGGAGAGGGGAAGGAGACCGCCTGTGCGTACTGCGCAAAGCTCTCGTACTGCGTATAGCTCCAGAAATCGGACTCGGGATCCTTCTCGGCGTTCCGGCAGGCTTCAAAAAGCTCATAGGTCGCCCTCTGCAAAGCGGCGCTGTCGTCCTCCGTCACGGCGCGGAAGCCGGAGAGAAGCAGGTTTTCCGCGTCTTTGACCTTATATCCGCGGTTTTCCTGTGCTTGAATGGCGGCGACGGCCATCGTATCCCTCGCAAGGGAACCCGGAACGCGGCTGCCCCAGTAGATCTTGATGGCGTCGTCCCAGTATTTCTCCGTATCGCCGGTCTGCTCCTCCCAGAGCTCCTTCGTGTCGTCCTCAAAATGGACGGGGATCTGGCTCCCGATCGAGAGTTTCTCAATTTCCCAGGCTTTCATGCCGGCACCTCCATCATGTCTCTTCCATAAGTCCTTATAAAACAGAGCGTGAAAACGATTTTACGGCGGGCAGAAGAGGAAATAACTTCTGCACGGCCGACCTTTTCCAGAAAAAAGATAACATATTATAGCCAAAATTTCAACAAAAAGTAGAAAAATACTTGACGGAACTGACGACGTTTATTATAATCAAAACGGAAAATTCCTTTAACCCAAAATGTAATCGTTTACATGAAAGGCTGCTTTATGGCTACGATCAAGGACATTGCGAGGGAATCCGGCGTCTCCGTTGCGACGGTATCCCGTTACATCAACGGGAACGCGCACATCGGAAATGCCAACTCCGAGCGGATCGCGGAGGTCATCAGCCGGCTGGGCTACCGTCCCAGCCGCACGGCGCGGAGCTTAAAAACGCATAACAGCCGCAATATTATGCTGGTTGTACCCGATATCAACAACCCGTTTTACTCCAAGATGGCGGAGGTGGTCAATCAGCGCTGCCGTGCGAAGGGGTACACGATGACGCTGTATAATACCTCGGAGGAGATCCACGAGGAGCTTCAGGCGATCCGGCTCGCGGGCGACATCTTTGCCGATGGAATCGTTTTCGCCTCAGTTACCGCGCAGGAGCTGGTGCTCGAAGAACTCAAACAGAGCCGCTGCCAGATCGTGCTCGTCAATTCCTACGACGGCTGCCCGTTCGATACCGTGCACGGGGACCGCGTCCGGGAGGGCACCTATCTTTCCACAAAATATCTGATCGAAAACGGACACACCCGGATCGGCTTCGCGGGAGGGCTTTCCGGCACCGCAGTTGCGGAAAACCGCAAAAGGGGATACTGCCGGGCGCTTGCGGAGGCCGGAATCGAGGCTGACGACGAGCTGATTTTTGAAATGGGATTTAATCTGGAATCCGGCAAAAAAGCAGGGCGCTATTTTACGGCGCTGGATCCGCGCCCGAGTGCGATCTGCTGCGCCAACGACATGATCGCGCTCGGTGTGATCAGCGTTTTCGGCGAAATGGGAATCAAAATCCCCAATGATTTCTCCGTCACCGGGATGGACGACGTCCCGTATTCCTCCCGGAGCTTCGCGAGCCTGACCACGGTCACCAACGACAGCGCCGAGTTTGCAAACGACGCCATGGATGCGCTTTTTGACAGGATCAGCGGAAAATACGCCGGCGCGCCCAGAGAATCCGTCATCGACAGAGAGCTGATTATTCGCACTTCCGTAAAAAATCTGGTAAAATAACTTTTTGGAGGGATTGGGATGTTTACGGTCGGACTCGCCACCGTGGCCATGGATGTGATCATGCAGACGCAGGAACTGCCCAAGGAGGACGGTTTTGCCGTGATCGAAAAAAGCACCTACCTGCCGGGCGGCAGCGGCACCAACGTGATCTCCCAGCTTGCGCGGCTCGGGGATCCGTGCGGATTTGTCGCCCAGATCGGGGACGATACGGTCGGCGCGCAGATCCGGCAGAGCCTGCTTGACGAAAAAATCGGCGACGCGGGCCTCAAGGTGCTGAAGGGAGGCTCCTCGCTGCATACGAAGATCCTCGTCGACGCCTCCGGCAAAAAATTCATTCTGCTCGATATGGGCGATGCCTTCCTGGGCCTCAATTTGGAGGAACGGGATCTCGCGTACTGCCTCAAGGGCGATATTTTCTATACCGATCTTCTGCCCGGAAAAGCCGCGATCGCCGCGGCGCAGGCAGCCTTTGAGCACGGAAAGAAAGTCGTCTGCAACCTCCAGATCGGCCTTCCGCTGATGGAGGGCATGGGCGTCTCCAGAGAGGATATCCTCGGCGTGCTCAAATATGTCGATGTCTTTGCGCCGTGCAGGGAGGGCCTCTTCGCGCTCGCCGGCACGGAGGACCTGCGGGAAGCTCTCCGTTTTCTGCGCCCCTATTTTTCCGGCCTTCTGCTCGTCACGCTCGGCGGAGAGGGCTCCTCCGCCTTTGACGAAGCGGACCGGGAGACAAGGATTTCCATTCCCAAGGCGGAGGTCGTGGATACCACCGGCGCGGGCGACTCCTATCTTGGAGCCTTTATCCATGCCTATCTGATTGCGAAGATGCCGCTCCGGGAGGCGATGGAGTTCGCCGCCTGCTGTGCCGCGATTACTTGCGGAAAGATCGGAGCGCGCTCCGGACCCAATCTTATGGAAGCGGAGGAGTTTTTGCGGCGCGCCGAATGGAAAGCGTGACGATATGAAAAACAGAACCATGAACGGTACCCCGGTTTCGCTGAAATCCGCGGTAAGGGGCGCGCTCTGGGGCGTTTCGCTCGGCGATGCATACGGCATGCCGATGGAGATGTGGTCCCGCGAAAAGAGCCGTTCCGTCTTCGGAAAGGTGGAGGAGCTTCTGCCCGGCCATCCGGAGAACACGATCTCCCACGGCAGGCTCGCCGGGGAGACGACCGACGACAGCGCGTTCACGCGGCTCATTTGCGATCTCATCATCCGGGACGGCGACGTCGACCCGATGAAATTTGTCTCCGGCATCGATGAATGGCTGGAGAGAGGCGGGGAGAAGAACGACCTCGTCCTCGGCCCGAGCACAAGAAAGGCGCTCGAGGCGATCAAAAACGGCCTGCCTCCCGAGGAGGCCGGAAAAGCCGGCCGGACCGACGGCGCCGCTATGCGGATTCTTCCGGTCGGCATCGTCTGGAACTGGGAAAACAGCGGGGCGCTGATCAGCGCCGTCTACCGCGCCTCGATTGCGACGCATAACACGAATGTGGCCATCAGCTCGGCGGCCGCGGTTGCGGCGGCGGTCTCCTGCGCGGTGCGCACCGGGGATCTCGACGCTGCCGTCAACGCGGCGGCCATCGCGGCGGATCGGGCGGAGATCTACGGCTATAAAGTCTCCGACGTGCGGGTCTCCTTGCAGATCGAGCGCGCCGTGGAGCTTCTTTCGCGCTCGCCGGATGAAGAAAGCGCCCTTACCGTGCTGAATGCACGGATCGGGACCGGGCTTCCTGCCGAGGAGGCGGTTCCGGCGGCGATCGGGCTTTGCTTCTATGCAAAAGGGGATGCGCTCACCTGCGCGAGGCTCTGTGCAAACGCGGGCGGAGATACGGATACGATCGGGGCCATGGCCTGCGGCATCTGCGGCGGCCTTCGCGGATACGATTCCTTGCCGACGCGGGAGATCGCACAGATCCGGGAGGTGTCCGGCATCGACTGGGATCCGGTCGCAGAGGCGCTGGCCAAGCGCATGAAATAATCTACACAGGAAGGGCATGCCGATGATCTCACTGAAACACATCAAAAAAACCTATCCGAACGGCCTGACGGTCATGGAGGACATGAGCCTCGACATCGAAGACGGATCGTTCACGGTACTGGTCGGGCCCTCCGGCTGCGGCAAGACGACGACGCTCCGGATGATCGCCGGCCTTGAGTCGTGCACGAAGGGCGAGATCTGGATCGACGACGTCAACATCACCGATATGGATCCGGGCGACCGCGGCATTGCGATGGTGTTCCAGAACTATGCCCTCTATCCTCATATGACCGTTGCGAAGAATATCTCTTTCGGTCTCAAGAATTTCGGCTGCAGCAAAGAGGAGATCAAAAAGATCACCGCCGAGGTGCTGGAGCTGGTGGGCCTCACCGAGTACGCGAACGTCAAGCCGGGCAACCTCTCCGGCGGCCAGCGCCAGAGGGTGGCGCTCGCGCGGGCCATCTCCAAGAAGCCAAAGGTCTTTTTGATGGACGAGCCGCTCTCAAACCTCGACGCCAAACTCCGCGTCAATATGCGCAGCGAGCTGATCCGCATGCACCAGAAGCTCAAATCCACATTTATTTATATCACGCACGATCAGATTGAAGCGATGACCATGGGCGACTATATCGCGGTCATGAACGACGGAAAGATCATGCAGTACGGCACGCCGGATGAGATTTACTCCAATCCGCAAAACGTCTTTACCGCGAAATTCATCGGCGATCCCGGCATGAACATCGCCCCCCAGCCGGACGGCACCGCCCTCGGCTTCCGTTCCTCCAAAACAAAATTTCATAGGCCGGAAAACTTCGACGGCGCCGTATTCCGCGGCAAGATTTCCACAAGGGAGCGCCTCGGCGACATCAACCACTACACGATTCTCTCCGACGACGGCTGCGAATTCGCGGTGCGCAACGAGGAGTTCTTCGATTTTGGCGAGGAGATCTGCCTCTACATAGAAAGAAAGGATCTCTACGCCTTCGACCGGGAAGGCAGCCGGACCGAAGTCGGCGCGCTTCCCAAAGAGGAGGCCGGGGCATGAGACAGGATCATCCGAATGTTCTCTACCGGCTCCGGCAGTTTTTCATGAAATTCATCAACCCGGTTCTACGCTGCCCGTACGTGCTGATTGCGCCGGCGGTGCTTCTCGCGATCACCTTCAGCATCATCCCGACGCTGATGTCGATCCGCAACAGCTTTTATAAGGTGGACTATGTGTTCCACGTCGACACGTTTGTAGGACTGAGTAACTACAAGACGATTTTCCACGACCCGACGTTTCTTCTGGTTTTTAAGAATACGCTGATCTTCACCGGCGTCACCGTGATTTTTGCGATCCCGCTCGCGGTGCTGGTGGCGGTCTTTCTCAATAAAAATACGGCGATCCACAACTTCACGCAAAGCGTCGTCTTCACGCCGCACATCATCTCGTGGGTCTCGATCGCGGCGCTGTGGATGTTTTTGATGGACCCGCAGTTCGGCATCCTGAACGCCGTGCTCACGGCGCTCGGCTTCGATCCGCTCGACTGGATGCTCAGCGAAAAGACCTCGCTCCTTTCGATCATCATCGTCTCGATCTGGAAATCGCTCGGCTACAATGTGCTCATCGTCACCTCCGGGTTACAGAATATCCCGCAGGATATTTACGAATCCGCGAAGCTCGACCGTTCCAACTGGTTCCGCACCTTCTTCAAGATCACGGTACCGATGCTTTCTCCGACCTTCGTCTTTCTGGTCACCACAACGATCATCGGCACCTTCAGCACCTATGACCTCATCAAACTGATGACGCAGGGCGGCCCGAGGAACTCCTCCAACCTGCTGGTCTACTGGATTTACGAGACCGGCTATCTTCAGTTCAACGTCGGCAAGGCGATGGCCGGCGGCGTCATCCTGCTCCTGTTCATCGGCACGGTCTCCGTCGCGAATTTTACGCTGATGAACAAGCGCGCCCATTATCAGTGAGGAGGGAAGCTCATGAAACGGATTGAAGAGAGAAAAAAGAAGCTCACGCCGAAGCATGTGATCTTTCTCATCCTTGAGGCGATCGTCATTCTCCTGCTGCTGACCGCCTATATTTTCCCGATGTTTTACATGATCTCAACCTCGCTCAAGACCATGCGCGAAGTCAACGTCTCGCCGCCGACGCTCTGGCCGGAGATTTTGCAGTGGCAGAATTACGCCGAGGCGTGGCAGAAGATGAACTTCTTCCACTACTTCAAGAACTCCGTCTTTATCTCCGTGATGACGATTGTCGGCCAGCTTCTCGTCTGCGTACCCTGCGCCTATGCCTTGGCGAAGAAGCAGTTTGTCGGCCGGAAATTCTTTCACACGCTCGTGCTGTTCGATCTGATCGTTCCCTCCCAGATCATCTTTCTCTCAATCTATCTGATCGAAAGCAAAATCAACTGGATCAACACCTATCAGGGCCTGATCGTGCCGTTTATCTATTCGGCCTTCTCGATCTTTTTCCTGATCCAGACCTTTAAGACGCTTCCGGACGACGTGCTCGACGCGGCGAAGCTCGATAAATGCTCGGAGATCCAGATCATCGGCAGCATCATCCTTCCGATGGCAAAGCCGACGATCATCACGACCGTCATGTTCACCTTCGTCTACAAATGGAACGACTATTTCTGGACCAGCATTCTGACGACGGACGACGCCGTGCGCACGCTGCCGCTCGCCATCCAGAATCTGATGCCGGTCGGCAACGCGGCCAACGAGTGGCATACGATCATGGCCGGCAACCTGATGCTGTTCGCCCCGATGTTCCTTCTCTACCTGCTGGCCAATAAGAGCATCAAGCAGATGTTTGTCTACGGCGGAATCAAATGAGCGCTTTGCCGGCGGAGGCCGGTGTCATAAAACTCGTCCATCATGATACCCTTAAAGGAGGAAACAACATGAAAAAATTCCTTGCGATGATTCTTGTTCTGTGCCTCGTACTTGCGGGCTGCTCGGGCACGGAGGAAGAAGCTCCGGAATCCGGAAGCAGCGATTCCTCGTCCGCCGCGGAAACCCCTGCCGGCGACGAGCAGGTGGAGATCGTCTTCTGGAACGTCTTTGCCGACGACTCCGACACCGGCGTCTTCCTCGCCGATGCGGCAACCAAATTCATGGCCGACAACCCCGACATCAAAGTGACGATCGTGGGCCAGGGTGGCTACGACGACATCGTCGAGCGCCTTGAGGCCGCCGCCGCCTCCCAGTCTCTGCCGACCATGGCGATCATTGAGGAGACATTCCTCGGCCGCTTCTATCCGCTGACCGTCGATCTCTCCCAGTATCTCGATCCGGCCGTCGTCGAAAACTATCAGGACGGCCTGATGGTCTCCTGCTACTATGACGGCGTGCTCCGCGCAGTACCGTTCAACCGCTCCATGCCGAACCTCTATGTCAATAAGACCCTCTTCGACAACGCCGGCATCACCGAGATCCCGGATACTTGGGATGAGGTCTATACGACCGCCGAGGCGCTGACCGATCCGGAACAGGGCATCTACGGCTTTGGCGTCTGCTGGGATACCGACGCATGGATCTATGAGTCCATCCTGTATTCCTTCGGCGGCGAGATCATCAGCGAAGACAACAAGACCATCCTGCTTGGTCAGGACAGCACGGCCGCCGACATCCTCACGAAGTTCCAGGATGAGGCGGACGCCGGCATCTTCTTCAACCCCTACATCTATCAGGATAACGTCTGGTCCACCATCGGTTCCGCCTTCCTTGACGGAAAAGTCGCCATGTTCCTCGGCTCTAACGGCGTCTATTCCATGTATAAGGGCTGGATGGCCGACGCCGGCTACGAGATGGAAATCTATCCGCACCCCGGTTTTGAAAACGGCATCGCCACCGGCGCAGGCAACATCGTAATGTTTGCCGACGCCACTGAAGAGCAGCGCGCCGCGGCCGCGAAGTTCATCGAATACCTTGCCACCGACGACGTCGCGGGCGCCTATACCGTTCTGACCGGCTACCTCCCGACGACCGAGACCTGCGTCAACCAGGCCGACCTCGCCGCCTTTATTGAAGCGAATCCGGACTATGTGAATGCGATCAACCAGATGCAGTATGCCCACAGACGTCCGTTGACCTCCGCATGGAAGAGCATCTACACCGCTCTCACCGACGAGATCGCCTACTGCATGACCTACACGGATACCGATGCCGCCGCCTCCATCGCCACCGTTTCGGAGCAGGCTCAGGTTCTGCTCAACGACGCCACCGCGCTTGCTGCGGGCTGATCATTTTTTCCGGCAGCAACTATTTCCCGAACTGAAAGGAAACGCGCTTTGAAAAAAACGACATTCATCTCCGAAGGGAATTTCTACAAGGGGAATATCCACACCCATACCACCCGCTCCGACGGGCGGCTTTCTCCGGGAGTGGTTATTTCGGAGTACCGCAAACGCGGCTACAACTTCCTGATCCTGACGGAGCACAACCGCTATACCAACCTCAAAGGATACGACTCCGACAATTTTATTCTGCTGCCCGGCATGGAGATCAACCCTCCGCCGGATATCCACGCGATCCGGGATTATCATTTCCTCTGCCTCCCCGGCACCAAAGAGATGCGGGAGCATGCGACGCTGCCGCCCTATGAGCACGATCATGTGCTGGATCTCAAGACGTTTCACACCTACGAGGATCTTCAGGAGATGATCGACGACGCCTATAACCGCGGCAACATGATCACGATCAACCATCCCTTCTGGTCGAAGGTGGAATACGACGAGATCCTTCCGCTCAAGCACCTCTTTGCGATGGAAGTGTTCAACTACTGCTCCTATATGCTCGAAAACGTGGGCACCGCTTTTTCCCACTGGGATGCGGTGCTCCGGAACGGCATGCGGCTCTGGGGAACCGCCGTCGACGACGGGCACAACTTCTACCCGTTTGAATCCGGCGGCAACGATTCCTTCGGCGGCTGGATCACGGTGAAGGCGAAGAGCCTTTCGCAGGACGACCTGATGGAGGCCATCGCCTCCGGCAGCTTCTACGGTTCCGCGGGCCCGGAGATCTACGATTTCTATGTGGAGGACGGGACGATCCATTTCTCCTGTTCTCCGGTATCGAGAATCTTTGTGAACGGCCACCAGCGCGAGCTTCGCGTAAAATGGCACGATCCGGGTGATCCGCCGCTGACCGAGCTTGTGTGCCCGCTCTGGGGCGACTGCCAGTGGTGCGAGGCGGAGAAATATGTCCGCATCGAGTGCATCGACGAGTTTGGCCGCAAGGCGTTCACCAACCCGATCTGGCTCGACGACTGATTTTGTTGTCCCGGAATTCCAAACCTTCGGCGGCTGCCGCCCGATGTCATTGCCGGGTTCACCGGCGGTTGGTCCGAAAGGCGATGATCTATTTGCTCCGGCTCGGCGGCCGGCGCCGCAATTCTTGCAGCCGTTTTCCGCCGAATCCGCAAAGGCGTGCCCGGAAATCCGGCACCAGCCCGATCCGGCCCGACGACCGACGCCGCGGCCTGATCGCAAGGCAATACGTACCCTCTCTCAATCAGATCCTCTTTTGAAAACAGGCCGGGCGGGAAGACTCCCGAAGAGCTTTCCGCCCGGTCTGCGGAGGGTCTATTCTTTTGCGTACAATTTTGCGAAATTTGTAAATAATTGGGGTTTCCGCGTTTCTGAGGGCGAATCCGGGGATGCGGAAGGAAGGAAAACATGGACGACGCTGTGACCAAGTGGTCCGACAAACTGGATGCGTTCCATATCGGCCTCATCTGCGGGGTGCTCGGAATCATCCCGCAGGAGATCGACGACATTTATACCAATCCCGGCCGGGGCATCAACAACGATACCTTTGTGATCGCCGCCAAGGGAAAAACCTATCTCTACCGCCTTCCCGGAAAAGGCACGGAGCTCTTCTGCGACCGCGACCGGGAATATGACGCCTACATGCGGCTCAAAGAGTACGCCATCACCGACGAGCTCGTCTATTTTGAGCCGCGCCTCGGCATCAAGATGTCCGTCTATTACCCAAACAGCCACGTCACGGATGTCACGAGCGACGAGGAACTCCGCCTCTCAATGGAGCTCATTTACCGGTTCCATCACCTGCCGGTCGAATTCCCGGTCGTCGATACGCCTTCCATGCGCCTCGAACGCTATCATAACATCGCGGAGGAATCCGCCGGAAGGGAGCACTACCCGGAAGGCTTCGAGAGCTTTTTGCAGGAGGTGCTGGAGTTTGAGCCGACGCTTGACCGCTTTTCGCAGAAGCTCTGCCCCTGCCACGGCGACTGTCTGCCGAACAACGTGCTGTTCCCCTGCGGGAAGCCGGAGCCGATCCTGATCGACTTTGAATTCCCGGCCATGAGCGATCCCTACGGAGATCTTGCGGCCTTCTGCCACGACGGCGAGCTCCCGGAGGATGCCTGCCTCCGGTGCCTTGATTATTATCTTGGCCGCCCGGCCGGAAATCTCGAAAAATGTAAGCTCTTCGGCTATATCGCGGTCGTCGCGGCGATGTGGTGCTGCTGGTCTTCTTATAAAGCCGCAGTGGAGAAAAACGCCGGATTCTACGACGGGTATTCCCTGATGTCCTATCGCTACGCCAAATTCGGACGGGAGCTCGCGAAGAAGTTCCTGCCCGGCGCGGAAAAAGAGCTTGGATAAAGAATAAAACCCCGGAGCCGAAGGACGGCACCGGGGTTTTCTTATGCTTAAAAAATGGTCACGGGCCGAATGCTTATAACCGGAAGAGCAGCTTCGCAATGCCTTTTGCGGAGAAAGGGATGACCGGCCAGAAATATCCTTTGGTGCCCGGGCTTTTTGTGGCGAGGATCAGCATCAGCGTGACCGCCATCGCCACGGCGAATCCCCAGACGCCGAAGAGCGCCGTCAGGCTGACCGCGAGGATCCGCATATATTTGATGGCATAGCCGAGCTCATAGCCTGGCTGGCTGTAGTTTGCCATGGCGACAAAGGACATATAAAGCAGCGTATCGGAGCAGAACCAGCCGGATTCGACGGCATAGTTCCCAAAGACGATCGCTCCGATGATGCTGAAGGAGGTGGTCAGCGTCTCCGGCGTGCTCAGAGAGGAGAGCTTGAGGCCGTCGATGATGAATTCGAGCAGCAGAAGCTGAATCGCCGGATGCAGGTAAGGCGTCTCGTCGAGCAGGATGAAGTGAAACGTCTGCGGCACATACTCGGGGTACCGCAGCGCCAGCAGCCACAGCGGCGTCATCACGAGCGTCAGCAGCATGACGATGAGCCGCGTCAGCCGGAGGTAGGCGCCCGTCAGCGGCGGGAAATAGTAGTCGTTCGCGTCCTCGGAGATGGCGAACAGCGTTGCCGGAAGGATGATCGCCGAAGGGGAGTTATCCACCAGAATCGCGAGGTCTCCCTCAAGAATCTGGGCGGCGGTGGTATCCGGGCGCTCGGTAAATTTATATTTCGGAAACGGATTCCAGCGCGTTTTTCCGGTGAGGAGGGAGGCCATGCTCTCCTGATTCATCGTTAGGGAATCCATATTGGAGCTCTTGATCCGGCTCCGTACATCTTCGAGCAGCTTCGGATCGGCCCTGCCTTCCATCCAGCAGATCGCGACATCTGTCTTTGAGCTGACGCCGGCCGTCAGATACTCAACGTGGAGCCGCGGGTCCCGGATCCGCCGCCGGATCAGCGCGCAGTTGAGCACCATGGTCTCGGTGAAGCCGTCCCTCGAGCCGCGCAGAACCTTATCCCGTGCCGGCTCCGAAGTGGTGCGCTGCGGATATTCCCGCAGATCCATCACAACGGCGGCGTCGAAGCCCTCGACCAATATGATGGTGAGCCCGCTGAGCACGGCGGTCACAATCGCCTTTTCTTCCTGCTCAAGCGTGGCCGCGCAGTGCGGAACGCAGCATTCCAAAAAGCTCTGGGCATCCTTCATTTCCTTCGGTCTCGCAAGAAGCAGAGTCTCCAGAACCCGTTCAAGGACGCTGTCCTTCGTGAGTCCGGTGACGAAATAAAGGGCCGCGTCCCGCTCGCCGATGACGAGGTTCCGTTCCTGAAGGTCAAAATTTTGTTCCGGGTCAAAGATGGCGGCAAACCGCCGCTTTTCTTCTTCCAGATTTCCGGATATCTGCATTGTAAAAAACCGCCCTTTCAGGAATATTTTGCCTGAAGGGGCGGTCTCTTATACATGATTTTATAGGGGCATTTCTCCGGCAACCAAAAAGGCAGGCGAGGATTCCTTTCCGGAGAGTGGGTCTCCCGTAGATATGGCTGCAAATTCATTTTAAGACGAGGGTTCCTATGCCGCCGACGGTCCATTCCGCACTCCGCCGAAAGAAGAGTTAGTTTTCTCCCAACCGGAGGGCGGGCGGCAGTAGCGGCGGGGACGGCGGTTTATCGTCCGGCATCGCCCGAAAAATGTGGTTGCGGGTTCATTTTAGAAGGATAAGTGCCTCTTGTGGAGCCAGTGCCCCGTCTTTTGCCCGCCCAAAGAGCGGTTCGGCCTTCTCCCATCCCTCCGGCAGAGGCTGCGGCCCCAAAGATCGGTTCAGCATGGTGAGCAGAGAATGTCCGCCGGCCGCTCGCTCAAAGGCAAAGACCGCCTCATCCGTCTGCAAGATGCGAAAGTACCCGCCCATCAGTGCGGCATGCTCCTTCCGCAGCTTCCCGAGCCGGGAAACCACCTCTTTGAGCTCCGCGTCCTCGTTTCCCCACGGGTAGCAGCAGCGGCAGAAGGGGTCGCCGTAACCGTACAGGCCGGCCTCGTCGCCGTAATAGACGCAGGGCGTGCCCGGCAGCGTGAAGATTGCGGCGAAGGCTTCGGTCAGCAGGCGCTTTCCGGTCTCATACTGTTCCGGAGAGGGAATATGGTGCGCCGCCTGCCACTCGCGGTCATGGCCGCCCATAGGCTCACAGCCAAGGAAGGTGAGCGCCCGTTCCGTATCGTGAGTCGAAAGCAGGTTCCAGCTCCGGGCAAGGGAGGGGGCCGGGTAGTTCTCGTATAAATCCAGAAGCGTCTCCCGTAGCGGCGCCCCGTCTCTGAGCCAGCCGAGCAGCGCCGTCCGTATGGGGTAATTCATCACGCCGTCAAGCTCGCCGCCGAGAAGATAATGCCGGCGCTCTCCGTAGGAGATCTTGTTGGAGGCGTCCTCCCAGACTTCGCCGATCAGCAGAGCACCGGGAAAGCGGTGTACGGCGGCGGCAATTTTCCGGAGCAGTTCCTCGTCAAGCTCGTCGGCGACGTCGAGCCGAAAGCCGTCCGCGCCGAGCGAAAGCCACTTCTCGATGACGCCGCCCGGGGCGCAGAGAAAGTTTTGCCAATCCAGGTTGGAGCCGTCAACCGCCGGCAGATCGGGGAAGTTCCACCACGTCCGGTAGCCGCAGGGATAGTCCCCGAAGGTGTACCAGTCATGGTATGGGCTTGCCGGATCAGAGGCCGGCGGGCCGGGATAGCGCCGCCTCGCATTGAAGTAGACGCTGTCGCTGCCGGTGTGGTTAAACACACCGTCCAAAAGGATTTTTATACCGAGACGGTGCGCTTTTTCGCATAATAAGGCGAAATCCCGCTCCGTTCCGAGCAAAATGTCGATTTTTGTATAATCAGAAGTATTATATCTGTGATTGGAATGCGCCTCAAAAATCGGGTTCAGATAGAGCTCGGTGACGGACAGAGAGGCAAGATAATCGAGCTTCTCCATGATGCCGCGAAGGTTCCCGCCAAAGTAGTCTTTGCAGGAATCTCCGTTTTCGTCCGGCCGCCATTCCGGCAGTTCGCCGCGGCCTGCATGAAATCTCCGGTCGGGAAAGGGGCAGGGAGGACGTTCTCCGGCCTGAAAAAATCGGTCCGGGAAGACCTGATAGACCACTTCGCCGGTCTCCGCCGCCGGCTCGTCTCCCTCATAAACCGTAAGCTGGTAGTGCGCGCAGAGATCGGCCACCGCGCCGGCATCTTTGCCTTTCCGGTAAATGGCGCCGTCGTAGAAAAATTCGTAGAACAGAAGTTCCGGTATTTCTGGCGTAAATTTCGCGCAGAAGGCGTCTCCCTCCAGGCGCATTTCCCGTTCATAGGCCGGCGTATCCCAGAGATCGGCGTGAAAGATCCGCAAAACAGGAAAAACTCCCGGGGCAGGGTTCTCCGCCCGGACACGGAAAAGAATCTCCGTGCCGGCAGGGACCGCGCCGAAGGGAGTTTTACAAAATGGATCACGGCTGTTGTAGATCAGGCGGCTCATGGTTTCCTCACAAAGTCCGGTAGTTGCCGGGAGCGCTCGGCTGCGAAAGGGCGGGCAGCACGCTCTCGAGCATCACGCCGTAGCGGGTGTCGGAGCCGTAGCTGAAGGTCGTTTTGACGCAGAGCTCAACGAAGCCCGCGGCGCGGCTCATAGCGATCGGCAGGCTCGCGCCGCCGAGCAGGGCGCCGGTCAGCACGGAGGCGAAGATATCCCCGCAGCCGGGGTAGGAGACCGGCACATAGTCGCATGGCACAAACCAAAACGATCCGCTGCCGCGGTCGTAGCCGAGGTTCGCGATCTCACCGGTGGCAAGTTCCGCGCCGGTGATGACAACGCAGTTCGGCCCGAGCTCGGAGAGCTTCGCGAGGAGGCTTCTTGCGGCGGCGTGGGTCAGCGGCTCGTAGGAGTAACCTTTCTTGAGCAGGATGGCGGCCTCGGTCAGGTTCGGCGTGATCACATCTGCCACCGCGACGAGCTCGGCCATGCGGGACTGCATCTCGGGCGTGCAGGTGCGGTAAGGCTTGCCGTTGTCGCCCATCACCGGATCGACGATTTTGAGCGCGTTCGGATAGGAGTGGAAAAACGAGAGACAGGCGTCGACCTGCGCGCTGCTGCCGAGGAAGCCGCTGTAAACGGCCTCGAAGCCGATGCCCAGCTCTTTATAGTGGGCAAGCGCGGGCTCGATGTAATCCGTCAGGTCGCGGAAGACCACCTCGCCGAGACCGCCCGTGTGAGTCGAGAGGACGGCGGTCGGCACCGGGCAGACCTGCACGCCCATCACGGAGAGCACCGGCAGGATCACGGAGAGGGAGCACCGCCCGAAGCCGGAGAGATCGTGGATGGCGGCGACGCGCTGCGGCCTTTTTTCCATAAAAATCACGCTCCATGTTCCAGAAAAAAATCTGCAAAATAAAATTGGTTTTCCCGGAAACGGATTCCGGGAATCTTCGCTTCCCGAGCGGGGAAACTAAGTTCAAATGAATGAAATCGGAGGGATCAACAAATGACTATGAACAGAAACACGGCTGCGATCGTTTCCGGCGTTGCGGCGGCGGCGGCGATTGGCACCGCGATTTATGCGATGAGCGGGAACAGCAGAAACATGCGCAGACTCCGCCGCAGTGCGCGCAGAACCATGGGCGCAGTGGGCAACATCGTCGACGGCATTTCCGCCATTATGCGTTAGTCCAGTTCATCCAGGGTGAGGCCGTAGCTGGGCAAAAATTCAGCAACGAAAGCGTCCGCTTCCGGCAGGTGCATGTCCGCGATGGCCTTCCCGATACTTATTTTTGCGCGGGAGAATTCCCTGTTGCCGGCGTTCTCCTCCTCCACGCATTTTATTAATGCGGAGATTTTGTCGGCCGCCTTGAGGAGACGGAGCAGTTCCGGGTCCTCGCCGGAATGGTCGAGCAGGGGCAGATAGTCCGACTGAAGATCCTCCGGCAGCATCTCCGCAAGGCGGTGTGTGGCGAAGGATTCCACGGTTTTATAGGCCCGGTTGATCTCCGGGTTAAAATATTTGATCGGCGTCGGCATGTCGCCGGTGAGGATCTCGCCGCAGTCGTGATAGAGGGCGAGCAGCACCAGATGTTCCACGTCGCAGTTCCCGCCGAAGCGCCGATTTCGCAAAAGGCCCAGCGCATGGGCGACGACGGCGGTATCGAGCGTATGCACGGAGAGAGATTCCGGCTGGGAATTCCGCATCAGCGGCCAGCGGAAGATATGCTTCATCCGCGAAAGATAGGCGTAAAATCTGCTCCCGGCCATATTTCATCCTCCCATGCAGGAAATTCAGTTCCCACCCGCACTTAATCCATGGAACGCGCGGTTCCAGAAAATCAAAAACGCCCGTCGGAGCCACCACCGGCGAAAGCTGTACCTGTTATTATACGACAAAATGCCGGAAATGAACAGCAGTTTTTGCAGCTTTCGTCCTCCGCGGGCGTTTTGCATGTCAGGAGCGATTTTTCATGCACCGGACTTTTCATTTCATGGATTTTGTTATACAATATATAAGGAATAATTTTCAGTTGCCGACCAAAGGAAAGGACAGAGCTATGCCGCTGAAATGGAAACAGGGGGAAAACCTCCATTGGATGGCGTTTGGACTCGCGTTTGTCTGCGCGGTCATCGTCTTTGCGCCCATCACGATCAAAAACGGAGGGATCTTCACCTATTACGGGGATTTCAACGTTCAGGACATCCCGTTTATGATGCACGTCCACGATATGGTGCTGGAAGGGAATTTCGGCTGGGACTGGAATACGGATCTCGGCGCAAACTTCATCGGCTCCTATTCGTTTTATTTTTTGTTCAGCCCGTTCTTCTGGCTGACGCTTCCGTTCCCAACCTCGTGGGTCCCGTATCTGATGGCGCCGCTGCTGGTGCTGAAATTCAGCTTTGCGGCGTTCACCTCTTTTTTTTATTTCAAACGCTTCGTCGGCGACAAGCACTGGGCGGTTCTCGCCTCGCTGCTCTACGCCTTTTGCGGTTTCTCCATTTATAACGTTTTCTTCTTCCATTTTCACGAGATGCTCGTCTTCTTCCCGCTGATGCTCATCGGCATGGAGGAGCTGCTTGAGAACGACCGCCACGGCATCTTTGCCCTGACCGTTGCCGTCAACGCGATCGTGCACTACTGGTTCTTTATCGGAGAAGCGGTCTTTCTCGTTTTCTACTTCTTTGTCCGCATCTCGGTGAAGGGCACGCCGCACCGGCTCCGTAAGTTCTGTTTCGTTGCGCTGGAGGCCGTGCTCGGCGTTGGCATCGCCATGGCGGCGTTTTTGCCCTCCGTGCTCGCTATCTGGAGTAACCCGCGAACCGGAACGGGGAATCTGCTGAGCGGCTGGTACCTCTGGCTTTATTACAGCGAGCAGCGCATCCCGGCTATTGTCGCGAGCTTTTTCTTCCCGCCCGACCTGCCTTCCCGCCAGAACATGTTTACCGGGCAAGGGGCGCAGTGGGCCTCGATGGCGGGCTGGCTTCCGCTTTACGGCATGGTCGGCGTGCTGGCCTATATGCGCAGTTCAAAAGGCACATGGCTCCGCCGCATGATTCTCGTCTGCACGGTCTGTGCCGCGGTTCCGTGGATGAACGCGCTGTTCATCCTGATGAATAACTCTTATTATACCCGCTGGTTCTACATGTTTGAGATTATGCTCGCGCTCGCCACCGCCAAGGCGCTTGAGCGCTGCGCGGACGAGGTGCCGGAGCGCGTGATCGATTTCAAAAAGGGCCTGATCCCCAGCGCCGTGCTCATGAGCATCTATACCGTCGCCATCGGCCTGACGCCGGTGGAGGAGGAAGGCGTCTGGAGCTTCGGGCTCGAAAACGACCCCGCGATCTTCTGGCAGACGGTGGCCTTTGCGTTTATCTGCCTCGGCATCACGTTCTGCCTGTGGAGGCTGCGCAGGAAGCCGTATTTCCGTAAGCTCTCGATGGGCTTCACGGCGCTCGCCTGCGTCGCCTACGGCGTCATCTACCTGCTCAACGGATACAGCTATTCCTCCTCGCACGATACGATCGTCCATGAGGCCACCGCTTACCGCGGCGAGGTGAGCCTTCCCGAGCCAGACGGCAATTTCACGCGCTGCGATTTCTACGGTGCGCTCGACAACATGGGTCTTTATTGGGAACTGCCGTCCATTCATTGCTTCCACAGCGTCGTTCCGGCCTCCATCATGGAGTTTTATCCGATGGTCGACGTGACGCGCGATGTCTCCAGCAAGCCGGATTATTCCTATTATGCCCTGCGCAGTTTCCTTTCCGTCCGCTGGCTGTATGCAAAGGATGCCCCGGAGGAATCTCCGGTCCAGGGCTTTGAATATTATGGCACCGAAGACGGCTATACGATCTATGAAAATACAAACTACGTCCCGATGGGATATACGTTTGACAATTATATTACGGAGGCGGAATTCGAGAATGTGCCCATCGAATACCGGGATCGCGTTCTGCTCTCGGCTCTGGTGCTGAACGAAACGCAGATCGGTTATTACGACAAGCTGCTGACGCACCTCAAGGACGGGCCGGATTATTATATGTCGTATGAGGATTTCGAGGGATACGCCGCAAAGCGTGCCTCCCATGCTTCCGAGAGCTTTGTCGGGACCTCCGACGGCTTTGTCTGCCGCATCAATCTGCGCTGGAAGAATCTCGTCTTTTTCTCTGTTCCTTACGATGAGGGCTGGACCGCCTATGTCAACGGCGTGGAGACCGCGATTGAGCAGGTGGATTACGGCTTCATGGCGGTTCCCGCGCCGAAGGGCGACGTGGTCATCGAGTTTCGGTATGAGACGCCGGGTCTCAGGGCCGGCGCGTATATCAGCGGCGCTTCGCTGATCCTCTTAGCCGCCTACGGCCTGTTCTGGGCGTATCTCAACCGCAGGAGCAGGGCGGATGTCGCTTATCTGAATGAACTTCTCGGTGAGCGAAGCCGGGCCGTCTCTGCCGACGAACCGGAGCTTCCGCCCGAGGAGGATCTGACCATCGTGCGTTCTCCGGAGGATGTACCGCCGCCCAACGATCAGGACGGTCCGGAGGAAACTTATTACCCGGAGCTCTGAGGTTTCGGGGCGGCGGGCGCCCAATGATCAGGACGGCCCGGAGGAGACCTATTACCCGGAGCTTTGAGATTTCCGGGGCAGCGGGCGCCCAACGATCAGGATGGTCCGGAGGAAACCTATTATCCGGAGCTTTGAGATTTCGGGGCGGCGGGCGCCCAACGATCAGGATGGTCCGGAGGAAACTTATTACCCGGAGCTCTGAGGTTTCGGGGCGGTGGGTGCCCAACGATCAGGATGGTCCGGAGGAGACCTATTACCCGGAGCTTTGAGATTTCGGGGCGGCGGGTGCCCAACGATCAGGATGGTCCGGAGGAGACCTATTACCCGGAGCTTTGAGATTTCCGGGGCAGCCTGCAACAAAAAAGGAAGAATCGGCCACTTATGGGATGAAACGACTTTTACGGAGGGAATGACCATGAAGAAAGTATTTGCAATTCTCGTGTCTCTGCTACTCATCCTATCGTTCGCAGCCTGTGCCTCTTCCGCGAAGGACGAGGCGACCATGGAGGAAGAGGCGCCACAGGCCTCCGAGGATTACGACGGCCAGATGTTGGGCGGCGGATATTCCGGAATGACGGCCTCGGAGTCCGGATGGAACTACACGGCGGATGCGTCCAAGGATACAGCGGAAACACCTGCCGTCAATGACAGCGCCGCCGCCGAGACGACCGGCCGCAAACTGATCCGCACGGTGACCATGGAGCTTCAAACGCTGGAATTCGACACCTTTACCGAACAGGTCGACGCGATGGTGACGGATCTCGGCGGTTATGTGCAGAGCTCCAGCTTCAACGGAAATTCGATCTATTCTTCTTCCGATCGGAATGTGGGCTACACGCTCCGCATTCCGGCCGACAAGCTGGATGCGTTCCTCGAGCAGATCGGCGGCATGGCGAACGTGACCTACCGCAACGAGGAGACGCAGGACGTCACGCTGGACTATGTCGATATCGAGGCCCACAAGGAATCCCTTCAGACCGAGTACGACCGTCTGATTGAGCTTCTGGCCATGGCGGAGAATGTCGACGCCATCGTCACGCTGGAAGCCCGCCTTTCCGAGGTTCGCTATCAGATTGAGTCCTACGAGAGCCAGCTGCGCATGTACGACAACCAAGTTGATTACAGTACCGTCTATCTGACCATCGACGAAGTGCAGCGGGAAACGCAGGTCGAGGAGGGTACGGTCTGGGAGCGCATCTCCACCCGCCTGAGCGACAACTTCTATCAGATCGGCCAGGACTTTGAGAATTTTTCCGTCTGGTTTGTCAGCAGCCTGCCCTACATCGTGATCTGGGCCGTGATTATTGCCGTGCTTGCGCTGGCCGTCAGCGGCATTCTCCGCGGCAGCAGAAAGCGCCGTGAGAACCGGGAGGCAAAGAAGGCCGCCAAGCTTCGCGCCAAATATGAGGCGAAACAGGCCGCTCCCGAAAGCCCCGTAGGGCCTTCGGAAGAGAAGAAAGAATAAGGAAAAAAACAAAAAGGGCCTGTCTGAGGACGGGCCTTTTTTCGTTGCGAAACAAAGAAAAGCGTGCTATCATATAATGGAAGAAAGGGGGCGTCCGTATGGATATCACCGGATTCGAAAACGGTCTCGACGTCGGGGAGATTGCCGGCGTTTTGGCCGGGGAAGATATGAAACGAAAAAAAGAAGTCTTCAGCGACCTCAAGGATTCCGCGTTTCTGATCCCGTATAATAAAACACAGACGGACATCCGCCTGCTCAAAATCCCGGAAAAAGGGGAATATCTGCCCGCCTTTACGAGCTATGCCGAGTTCATGAAAAGCCCGCTCGATCACGAAAAAGTCGTCGTCCTGCCGTTTGCCAAACTGGAATCCATCCTGGCAAACGCACCGGAGTCGGTTTCGGGCATCGTCGTCAATCCGCACGGCAAATCCCTGCTGATCCAGCGCAAACAGACGATCTCGGAGCCGGCGGTCTCTCTCGAGAAACAGACCTATTCCGGCGGCCTCAAGCTCTCCAAACCGAATTATATCCCTGAGCCCGTGCTCGCGGCGCTGAGCGGCTTTTTCAGCGCGTCGGACGATGTCTACCGCGCCTGGCTGCTCCTCTCTCAGGGGAAAGAGGAGATCGCCCCGCATCTGCTGCTGCTCGTCGATTTCGACGGCGACAAGGAGGCCTTTTTCACAAAGATCGCAAAAGCCGTCCGGCCGTTTTTCCGCAAGGGCGACCGCTTCGAGATGATGAAGGCGGATTTCAAGCTGATTCAGGCCGCGGAGAAACTTTCGCATCCGTTTTATCAAAAGGCGTGAGCCGTTTTGCTTGTGATCCGTGCGGAAATGTAGTATAATAAATAAGGATAAAATAAAGAAGGGGGATTCCTGATGGAAAACGGTCATGTCCGTCTTTTTACCGGCGACGGCAAGGGCAAAACCGTCATGGCGCTCGGGCTTGCGGTGCGCGTGGCGGGGCAAGGCAGAAAAGTATTTGTCGGCCAGTTCATCAAGGATGACCCACACGGCGACATTCTGGCACTGCGCAAGGCCATTCCCGGGGTTGTAACCGCCCAGTTCGGCTGCGGCACCGGCTGTATCTGCGGCAGGGAACCGGATGCGAAGGACCGCGAATGCGCAAGACGCGGCCTTGAGCGCGCGAGGCAGGCGCTAACGAGCGGCGGCTTCGGCCTCGTCGTTCTGGATGAGATCACGATCCCGATGTACTTCGGCCTGATCTCGGCCGACGAGGTGCGGGAGCTTCTCTCCCTTCGGGCGCCGATCTGCGAGCTGGTGCTGACCGGCCGCTACGCCCCGGAGGAGCTTAAAGCCCTCTGCGATATGGTGACGGTCGTCACCTCCGAAAAGTTGCCGGATCCCGTCCCGGATATCTGAAATAAGATCCATAACCGGAGGCCGCGAGGCCTCCTTTTGTTTTGAAAAACCGCGGCGGGCGAATAAAAAGGGAGAGGAAGCCTGTTTTCTTTCAGAAGGCGGTTCCATTCGGCCGCCGCTGGGATGCCTCTTACGGCCAATGAAGAAGCGGAGAGGGCCTCCCATCGGCCGCATCCGGCTATGCCGGAGCAAGGTTCTCTTCCGGAAATCGCAAAAACGGAATTGCTTTTCTCCGTACAGGGGAGTACAATGAAAATTGCCGGAAGGCACAGCTTGAAAATTGGATATTGTGGGTTTTGCGGTTGCCCGAAAGGGATCCCGTTGTAACGGACGGGATGGAAGGCGGTGAGAATCCGTCGCTGTGACCTCAACTGTAATTGCCGACGAAGGAGGCATTTGCCACTGTCTTTTTGATGGGAAGGCGCCTCCGGAGGATGAAGCATAAGCCAGGATAATTTCCGCAAAATCATTTCTCGGGTTCGGAGAGCACCACATAGTCATTTGACCGGAGAGGGGTCTGTTCAAGGGAGCAGTCCTTTTTTGAGTAGTCGGATGCTTTTCTCACTTGAGAAAGGCATCTTTTTTTGTTATAAGCGGTCCTCACCGCTTCTTTCCGGGAAGGATGTCTCAACGCTCGACGATATCCTTTCCTCTGTGCCGGAAAGAACGGTGCGGCAGGGCGGTCCTTTCACTCCAGCCGTCCTGCCGCCATCCTCCCGTAAAATCTGTGAAACGAAAGGGGCTTCGAAAATGGATTATAAAACCGCCGTTCTGACAGGAAAGAGCTTCATTGAAGAGAACCTTTTGGAAGATCTTTCGCCGTATACGATCGCTTCCGCCGCCGGGTACTCGGTTTTTCATTATTGCCGCCTGTTCCGGGAATGCACCGGAGAGAGTCTGATGGGCTATGTCCGCCGGCTCCGGCTGGTGCTCTCCGTGCGGGAAATCGAGCAGGGCAGGCCGCTTTCGGACATTGCGGTGAAGTACGGATTCGAGACGGTCAGCGGTTTTTCCCGCGCCTATAAACGGCAGTTCGGCTCTTTTCCCGTCTCCCGAAAGACCGCTTGAGATCCGGGAAAAACCGTGGAATTTTCCGCGTTTTCGACACAGATTTCTGTTGACAAAATTCGCTCCGGCAGTTATAATAAAAAAGCTGTCCGGGGTGTAGCGCAGTTTGGTAGCGCGCTTGGTTCGGGACCAAGAGGCCGCGAGTTCGAATCTCGCCACTCCGACCAAATAAGCCGCATGGTTAAGCCGTTTATGGTGTAGCTATGCGGCTTGTTTTTTAGGCATTTTTGGCGCTTGGGGTTTATTTGGGGTTTATTTATCCGGATTCAAGTCCCGGATACGGCTTGAGGCTTGCCCTTCGACGTGAGCAGACCCTCCAAGATATCCGCCGACGGAATAGAATGAGCCTATATCCGTTCCGTAGTAGAGACATCGGCATGAACACTGGGAATATCCAGATAAAATATGCACGTAAAAAGCACCTCTTTTCGCTTGAAAAAGAGGTGCTTAAATTATTGACTTTTTTCGAGAAAAAGTCGGGAAATCCCATGAAATATTATCGCCTAAAAAACCTTTTTCTACCGGTGCGGAAATGAATATCGGATTGATAATTATTAGGATTCTATCACAAAACGATAAACTTTAATCACAAGACAGAGAAAACAGTTCGTTTTATGGGAATCTGACTTCACAGGCATGCCTATTGTCTATCTATCGAATTAAACCGAGAAAAAAGTAAGAATTAGGGAAAACATACAAAATGGTGAGACATAAGTGTACCAACATAGAATATTTTGTTGAAATTGTTGGAAAACGTTTCTACAATAAACGTAGATCGTAAAAACGCAACGGCTACCCCAATGAAAGCTCGAAAGATTTTAAAAATAGATTCTTTTTGTAAAACAGTATTCGTTATCATTCGAACAAAGGAGGTGAGTATCATCTGGGCTTTTTTATTGGCTTTATTATTTTTACCGATAGCTGTTTTAGCCGACCTCATAAAGCGCAAATAAGGTACCGCTAAGTTTGGATATCCCGCTGTCAATGATTTTTAAAGATTGCCTTGCCTGAGCGGCCAATGCCGATGCCATCTGCGCCATGGGAAGGATATGATACTTTCTCATGGAACCGCATCAGATGGTTTCCAGAGAAGAATCTGCGGATGATGTGGAACAGCCGTGCCGCATTAAATCAGATTCAGGTGGCCGTTTTACCTAAAAAGAGATCCCTCTCTATTTTTAGAGAGGGATCTCCGATGTTTTGTTATTTGGTTCTGAAAACCGGTTTGCCGTTGAGCATGTTGAGCCACATATCCATACGAGGATCAAGCCACAGATGCTGGAGACGGGCGATCTTCTGGCCGTACCAGCTCATGTAATCGAAAGCAACGTCGGAATTGAAGGACTGCTGCAGTGCCCAGTAAGCCCACTTGATATCGCCGACGATCTTATAGAGTTTCATCTTCGCAAAACCCATTTCGTCGAAGTTTCCGCCGTGATAGACCTTGCAGAGCTCGACATCCATAGCCTCGGTGAGATAGTTCGTCGTAGCGATCAGGCCAAGATCATAGTAAGGATCGTTCATGGAGGCATATTCCCAGTCGATGATCTTCAGGTCGTCTTTTTCTTCGTTGTACATCAGGTTGTTGGTCCAGAAGTCGTTGTGGCAAGGTTTCAGGACCATTCCGTTGTTGTTGAAGGCATCTTCAGTAGTATGAAGGATGTACTCCATCTTGTCGTGCCACGGCGGGAGATAGTTGCCCTGTTTGGCTCTGTCGATCATATCCCAAGCCTGTTCGAAAACGTTCTGGGTCAGCGGCAGCGTTTTGCCGGGAGTATTATGGAACGCGGAAATATTCTGGAAGATCTTAGTGAAGATCTTTTCAGTATACACGTCGCCGAAGGTGACCTGTCTGTAGCCGTCGAGCCACTCAAAAACCTCAACGCCGGTATCTTCGAAGTAGTAATAAACCTGCGGGCCCGCGTGGCTCTCGGCAGCGATGACGTTGGCGGCATGGCAGTTCGGTCTGTCAATGAAATCGGTGCCCGCGCCCGGGATCTTAAGGAAGAAATCTTTGCCGTCGACATTGACTTTAAAGTTCGGGTTGGTGATACCGCCGGAAATCGGGGCGTAAGAAACTTTCTTGCCCTTCCAATCAGCGATTCTCGCGATGGCTTCATCGATATTTGTCTTAACAAGTGCCATTTTGAAATCTCCTTTGTTAATTTTATATTTCCCTAAAACAGTAGGGAAGAGAAGGCGGTTCATGAAAAATTGCGAATTAGCATCCGAAGCCAGGGACAAAGTTGAAGATCGCAATGAACATCAGGCAGCAAATCCACATGGAGATGACGGAGCCTATGTAACCATGATGTTCTTTGCAGATGGTTCTTCCGAGCCACTCGGCGACAGGCGGCATAAACACGGCGCCGACAATCGCGCCGGTGATGACGACATAGAGGTCAGTGCCATAGAAGAGAACGAAGGCCGGAGTCAGAGAAGCGACAGGAACAAAGGTGTTGTACCAGCCCAGTTCAAACCAACGATGCCAATAAAGGAAGATGCCGATCGCGGCGGCAAGGATCTGGGAAGCAAGGATGACCAGATAGACGTTGCCGTTGCCGTAACCAGGGTTCGAGGGGTTCAGGAAGATGGAGATGATGCCGCCGAGCACAAAGAGGAGGCCGGCAAGTTCGTTGCCATAGAAGACAGGCTCGGTGAAATCAGCAAAGACTCTCTTGACGAACCATTCGCCGTTCATGACAGGGGCATTTCCGGCGCCAAGAGCAACAACGGCCTTCTTTTCCGGTGCGGGAACTTCAGGATCGGAGGGCTGTTTGTTCATCCAAGGGAGCCAGCGGCACAGTTCAAGGGAGATGAAACCACTGACGATCATCGGAGTAGTCCAAGCAACAGCACCCGGCAGACCCCACGGGCCAACGAAGTGCATGTAGATGAAGTATGCGAACGGGCAGCCAAGGAAGACGCCCAGAACGATAACCGTGAGGAGCTTTTTCCATTCGCCGCCGTATTTCAGGATCATGGCAGGCACAAAGCTGGCGATGGCGATGAAGGTAGGAACAAACGCGATTTCCTGAGTATCCCAGATACCCTGATAAAGGTAAACGCTGATAGCACTGGTGGCGAGCTGTGCGACGAGGATTCTGTAGAACAGACCCGTGCCATAGCAAACGCCGAAAGTGCATTTGGATTTCTTACCGGTATACAGAGCGATGATGCAGCCGACGATCATCATCAGGCCGCCGAGGGCAGTCTTCTGATAGGTAGGATCGCCCCAGTCGCTGAGCACATACATGATTCTTGCAAGGATGTTGCCGTCTTTGGCCTGCTCAAGCCAGGTCGTGTAATCGGGAAGAATGCCAAGGTTCGGGAACTGAATGTAGCTGCATGCGTAGATCGCGAGAGCAAGAGCAATCATGATGATGAATGCTAATACAGGTCTTTTCGGTCTAGACTTTTCCATAAGTTTCTTCCTTTTCCTTATTATTATTTTTTGTTATTTTAATTCAACTTAATTAAAAGCGGATACGTCAATGCCATAAATCTCTGCGAGCATGGCAACATAGCCTTCGTAGGTCTTGTACATCTCTTCGAGGTCGACCTGTTCTTTCGGCTGATGTGCCCATTTCTCCTCAGCTCCGGAATAACCGATCGTGGGGATACCATGGATCGCGCAGGTCGTGCCGCCGTCGGTTCCGAACTTCCAGTATTTCTCAGCAGGATCCTGTCCGAGGGCTCTGAGGGCTTTGAAGGACTTCACGACGTATTCGTTGTTCCGGTCGGTAGACCATGGCGGATGGAACTTCTTGACCTTGTGTTTATATCCGGTATAGGAGGTTTCTTCATAAACTCTGGGCTCAACCGTGGCCTTGAATTCAGGATAAGAAGTGCTCAGGCGTTTGAAGATGGCTTTGAACTCATTCAGGAGGTCATCCAGCGACTGCTCCGTCGAATATCTTCTGTCGATGGAAATTTCGCACTCGTCCGGGATCACGCTCAAGGTCCCGCCGGGTTTGACGATGCAGTTCGTCACGGTAATCGGAGTCCGGGATCCCAGGAAATCGGTCTTGAGCTCGATGCCCGTATGGCTGAAGATATCCTGAAGAATCGGAACCATATATTCCAGAGCATTGATGCCTTCCTGCGGCTGGGAAGAGTGGGCGCATCTGCCGAAAGTCTTTACGACAAGCTCAACTTTTCCTCTCTGGCCGATGGCGAGGTCGTTGGAAGAAGGCTCTGCAAGGTAGACCAGATCCGCTTTGATGTTCTTTTCTTTCATGGTATAGTCGAAGAAATATTCCATGCCGAACATCTCTGCGGGCTCTTCCTGAACAACAGCGAGGAAGATCAGGTCTCCGGGGAGTTTCTTTCCTTTTTTAACGACTCTTTCAAGGATTGCCTTGAATGCAAAAATCTGTGCGGCCAAACCGCCTTTGAGATCGTCGATGCCTCTTCCGATCAGTTTCCCATCCACAACCTCGGGCTTGTATGGATCGTAAGGAGCCCAGTTATCCAAGTTGCCTTCCGGAACCGCATCCAGATGGCCGTTCAGTATAATGTTCGGGCCTTTTCCTTCGCCTCTGACGATAGCAACCATGTTGCCGGCGCCATCGATAAAGGCTTCATCCACATCCATTTTTTGGAATTCCTCAAGAAGGAACTGAGCTAGCGTCCCTTCCTGACAGGTCAATGATTTAATGGAAACCAATTTTTTCATGAATTCCACGTAATCATCCCTGTGGTCCTCCACAATTTTGAACATCGATATCCTCCTCATGTTTTATTAAATCATTACGTCGCAATGCTCGGACAAAAATGGGAACCGGGCGAACATACGCAACATAAAAATTTACTGGTTTAAACGACGCAGAAGGTTAACTGTAAAATTAAGTTGGACATTTGAATGGAAAGATCCATCATAAATGTAGAATTGCCAAATTTCGAGCCAGATGTGGGAACACGGCTTCTTGAGAGCCGCTCTCGCAAAAGGGAAAAAGCCAACCGAACGCCCAAACTTTTCTGCAGGAGGAACCCGGGCCGCTCCATCGAACACCGATGCGCATGGCCGGGAATCGCGGAACCTTTCTGCTGTAGGTTCACGCTGCCCTCTGATGGAACCGCATAAGCTGCGGGAAAAGCCGAAGATCGGGATTGCCTGCATACCGGATTTTTTTTCTAAAAAATCCGGAAGAGGGTTTCCTTGTTGCACGAAAAAGCCTGCTCTTCTGATGCAGACTGATTCGCAGACAGATGCGAAGATACCGCTTCGCGACATTTTTCCGGAGCAGAATTTCTTCCGATATCGTCTCGGACAGAAAAACATGCTCTGGCTGCCTGGAGATATTCCTATTTACCTGACGAATCAGGGTGGTCCCTCGAGATGACAAATACCAACGTGCGGCGCCGTTTCAGATCTGACGGATATGGCCGCAAAATGGCAAAGAGGATGCTGTTGGACACGCCGGGTACAGCATCCGTGCCGAATTCCGGAAAGGCTGCAAGCGAGCGTTTCCGGATTCCGGTGTCATTCATTTTGGATCAGGGCAAGTCCATTTATGAGCCCTGAGGTTCTGCGGAGGGGTATCCGCAGCTGCATATCGGACGATCGCGTGAGCTTTCCGTGCATCACCGACCGCCGACCATGACAGAATTCGCATGGCCAATGGAGCCATGCCCTTCGAGGGGCGGAAAAAATTCCGGTGCCGCCCCTCGCGGCTGGCGATTGTCTCTGGCCATTCACCCACTATTCAGACAACCTGCAAGGCAGGCGACTGACATGATAAATCTTCCGGCGTTTCAGCTCGGAACTTCCGGCCTTATATAAGCCGGGGAAGGGGTGCAAAGGTTTCCTTTGCCACCGATGCGCCTTTTGGGAGCGGCCGCAGAATGAAAGGCACAGCGTACCTGTTCAAATGCGATTTCCCAAAAGATTCCTCATGTTGAGGAGAGTTCAGTCAAGCACCCGGCGAGCCGGACAGGCTCTGCTGCGGGAGACTTGGCTGCAAAACGCCTGAAAAAACTATTTGAGGCGTTTCTGGATTGCATGTTCATTGCCTGAGCAGCAATCTTTTCCGTTGCCGTCAAGAAATTGGTTCCGCTTCGCTTGCGGCATCCTTGATGGTTCCGGCCGGACCTGCGGGGCTGTCGTTAAGCTCCACCAGGGCCGGACTTTTTTCTGCCTTCGTGTCCGACTTGTTGTCATCGGCGCTCCCGTCCATGACGGCAATGCGCTTGTCGGATCCTGCCGTTCGAAAACGGTTCTGTCTTTATCTGCAGACAGCGCCTGTTCTGGTGCTGCCTTCACGGAGAAATTGCCTGAAAGAATTTCCGGGAAAAGCTGCCGTGAGCATTTGCCGATCCGAAAAAACGTGCTCATATAATTCATGTTTCTTAATTTATATGGCCGCCTCCGGGCGCGTGCTCAATCTTTCTTATTGGTGAAAAAAAGGATGTGTATGACGGAAGACCCGTCAAATTTTGTGTATCTCCTAAGATGAAAATCACTGTCTGTTTCTGTCGATTATAAATCGTCTCAGATAGAAAAGCGATTTTGCTGACGCTTGTTGGAGATTTCCTAAGACAAACTTTATCCCTTTGTGCTGCACAAATGTCAATACCCTTTTCGGAATAATTTTTCCCGTTTAGACTGAGCATCCGCCGCCCATTTGGAGCGGCCGAAGACTCTCGCCTGCTTGCTTATGATCATTCCTCTGAAAGGGGAGATACGGCCTGTTTCACGAAGGCACAATAAAAGCCAGCGCCTAAAAGACGCTGGCTTTCCCTTTCTTCAAGCCCCGGTGAAACGACGATCCTCCGTCCTTGACAGGGTCCTGCGTTCTTTCCTTATTTGGTTGTATCGAACTTACGGCCATAAAAGGGCATTTTTCTGTCGTACCGCGATGGTCCTGAACGCGTGCCGCCGCCCGGGAGGGATACCCGCCTTGCTTATACGGCGGGCCATTCACGCAGCGGGAATTATGGAAGTGAACGGCACTTTGAAAATGCGGTCCCTACTTTGGGGTAACAGGTATCTGGACCTCCAAAAGGGTCTCGCTGCGGTCGCCGGTCAGGGTTACGTCGATCTTATATATCTGATAGATATATCCCTTTATTTTTAAGTTATTATCCCTTAAATATTCCTTGGCTTTCTCAAAGCACGGGTCATATTTTTCAAGCCGCCCGCCGTGGTAAGCCACACACAGATAATCTCCGGCGGGGACACTGCGCATATATTCCGATTTTACTTTTACGGCATCCTTGTCCACAAACAGCATAGGTATCGCGTGGATGTAGTTTTCGTTCTTTTCCAGCAGTTCTTCTCCCGCGTACACGCCGACGCAGTCCGTGGCGAGGATCGGCGCGATTTCGTTCAGATACCATTCCAGCTTGGTCAGCGCATACACATGCTCTTTCGGACCTCCGGCAGGCTCGCCGAAGGTGATGATGTTCCTCTCAGGGAAATACCGCATGCACGGATGTTCGATTTCTTTAAGCGAGGTAAGTTCTCCCAGAAATGAGAGCTTCCGTGCGATGGTATGGCACAGAAACAGTTTTCTTTCGATATCGGCCTGAAGCTTTGAGTAATATTCGGAGAAGATCCGTATGGATTTCCGCAGATTGCAGTCTTTAAAATAGTCCTTAACTTCTTCCACGGACATACCGAGCTCCCGCAGCTCTCTGATGACGCCGAGTTTTTCACTCTGGCGAACCGAATAATATCGGTATCTTGTCTCTGGATCTATATATTCGGGCTTGAGGAGATTGATCCTGTCATAGTACCGCAGGGTTTCGCTGGAAACCTTTCTGAGTTTTGCCAGCTCCGTAATCGACAAATAATCGTCGTTCATACAGCTCACCGCCCTTCCTCTACATTATATACTTTTTCACGCCAAAAAGCATGCAGTAAAAACGCCTATTTTGCTCCCCGAAGATTATGCAATGTATCTGAAAAAAATTGAGTTGACATTTGTCTAACACAAAGGAGTATCATGTGCTTGCATGAGCGGAGATCTCAAAAATCAACAGATAGGAGTACAATCAGTATGGACAATGAATCGGTTAATAATTTTTGGAGCATCCTGAGGGCCGATGAGATCAGTGATTTTATGGACCTGCTGAATCTGGCGGAAAAAATTCTTAAAAGAAAGGTCGCCGACATCAAGATCTTGGCGGGAGGCCTTACCAATAAGAGTTTTAAAGTCGTGTTCGAGGATGGTCTGACGGTTGCCATGAGAATTGCCGGCAGAGGCACTGGTGAGTACATAAGCCGCAAAGCGGAAAAGAACAATAGCACCATGGCCGCTGGTATGGGTATTGCCCCGGAAGTGTACTATTTCGACCCCGAGACCGGTTCGCAGCTTGTCGAATTCGTAAAACTGCCGACTATGCATATTGAGGATTTCCAGAAGAATCCTGACGTGCTCAAGAATGCGGCCCAGATCATGAAGACCCTCCATTCGAGCGGGATCAAGTTCCTCGGAGCTTTCGACCCTGTTGCCGGCATTGAAGATTATGTAAAAATCCTGGAACAAAAGAAATTTGAAGACCGCTATGAGGGCTGGGACAGCATCTACAAAACCGTGCTCCGCGTTCGCGATGCCTATGCGAAGAATCCTCCGGCTCTTGCTCCTTGCCACAACGACACGCTTGCCGAAAACTTCATGTATGACGGCAAAACCATGAAACTGATTGACTGGGAATACGGCGGCATGGGCGATCCTTATTATGATGCCAGCGGTATCTTCACCGAAAACCTGCTGAGCGACGAAGCCGGCGAGATCTTCATGCGCGCCTACTTCGGCGGCGAGCCGACCGATGAGCAGCGGGCCCGCATCCTGGTCAGCGAATTCCTCTATTGCACTTATTGGTCCGTGTGGTCTCTGGTTCAGATCGCCAACGGCAAAGATCGTGACCTTTATTGGCAGTATGGTCTGGATCGTGCCATTCTGGGCAAAGAGTACATGAGCAACCCGAATTTCGAGCGCTATCTGAATCTGCTTGGCTGATCCTCCGCAACATAATTAGTTCTTTTCTCAAACTATACAACAGACCGCACTCGGGCGGTATTTCCATTGTCTGACCTGATTGGTTATCCTACCGCAACAGGATGGCCACTCGTCTCAAACTATATTCATGGATCAGGGCGGTTGCCGTATCGAGCGGTGGCCGCCCTGATCCATAAGAAAATGGCCTAGGAGGGCACATGCCGTCATAGCCAGCTATATTCAAGAAACCATTTATAAAGAGGAGTCATGAATATGAGCTATGTAAATATGAGAAACTTGCTTTTGGACGCAAGAGCGGGCGGATATGCGGTCGGCGCTTTCAACATTGTCAATCACCTGACGGCACAGGCTGCCGTACAAAAGGCTGCGGAACTGTCCTCCCCGATCATTCTCCAGACCTCCGTTTCCACGGTCAAGCAGATCGGGCCCAAGGAACTGATCTCCTTTCTCCGGGTGCTTGCGGAGGAGGCTCCCATTCCGGTGGCCGTCCATCTCGATCACTGCACGGATCCGGAATATGTCATCCACTGCCTGGACCTTGGCTGGTCCTCGGTCATGATCGATCTTTCTCAGGCTCCGTTTGAGAAAAATCTCTCCGAGACCATGCGGATTGTGGAATACGCAGAGAAGAAAAGCGCAACCGTGGAGGGAGAACTGGGTGCCATCATTGGGGTCGAGGACGACATCAAGGTGGGTGAATCCGCACTGGCCGACCCGCTAAAATCTCTCGAATATGTCATTAAAACCGGAGTGGACGCCTTTGCCCCCGCCATAGGAACGGCCCACGGGCTTTATAAAGGCGAGCCGAAGCTCGATTTTGACCTTTTTAAAAAGCTTTCCTCAGAAATTCCCTGCCCGCTTGTCGTTCATGGGGGAACGGGACTCCGCCCCGACGTGTTCAGCCGACTGATCGATCTGGGGGCCTCCAAAATCAACGTATCCACCGCCATCAAAATTGCGTATTGCCAAGCCATGCTCGCCTACGCGAGCGAGCATCCGGAAGAGAACAATCCTCTGAAGCTGGATAAATATGCGATGGAAAAGACGAAGGCGTGTGTGGAGGAGCATATCCGCATGTTCGGCTCTGCCGGGAGGGCTGCGAATTGAACAAACCGAATTATCCCGTCGACCTGCATACCCATACGGTTCGCTCGGACGGCAACGACACGGTACAGGAACTGATCGACAACGCCTCCGAAGCGGGAATGAAAGCGATCGCTCTGACGGATCACGATACGCGTCCTCCTGAAACAATCAGAATCGAGGACGGAAGCCTGATTTCGCCGGTCGATTATGCGCGGTCAAAAGGGTTGATCTTCATTCCGGGCATCGAGTATTCGTGTGATACGAACGTAGATGACGTTCATATCGTAGGTTTAGGTTGCAATTTTCACGATCCCGCAATCGTGAAGACAGAAAACGACGCCGAACAAAGCAAGATGCAGGGGTACAAAAAACTCACCGAAATTCTCTGTGAAAACGGCATCCATGTCAGCTGGGACGACGTCCTTAACGGAACCGTACCTCCCAGAAAACCCGAAGAGGTGCAGAGAAAACATATTTTTGAGGCCATAGCCCAAAAAGGATACGCGGAATCCTGGGATAAGGCAAAGATCATGGTGCGGGATAATCCGGTTTTTAACGTCAGACGGGAAAAAATTGATCCGCTGGAGGCCATCCGTGTCATTCATGCGGCCGGCGGAATTGCGATTCTGGCCCATCCGCACCTGATTGATGAGCAGGTCTCCTATAAAAACAAACAGATAGCCCGGTACGAATACATAGAAAAGCTGATTGCCGCCGGTCTGGACGGTATCGAGGCGTGCTATCCGTATGAAAAAACAAGCTATAAGGGAAAGTGGTCGCGCTTTGAGGTCGAGCGGGAGATCAAAAACCGGTACAGCGGCAGACTGGCCGTCATATCCGGCGGCTCCGACTACCACGACGATGGAAAGAAAGGCGTCCTCAAGCCCAGATTCATCGGCGAATGCGGCGTTTCATGGGAGTATTTTGTAAACAATCCTCTTTTGAAGCGTTTCGTATGAGACTTTACGCCGCACATCCGGCACAAAAAGCGGAACCGGCGGCCGCATTTCCGGGGAATACCGGCGATTCCCGAATTCCCGGCAGAAGTCGGTTTTATTATATCAAAAAAGCCTTGTGCTGTCCGGTGAAAAGCCGCTCAGCACGAGGCTTTTTTAGCCTAAAAATAAAAATAATTTTGGAATTTTTTAATTCCCCGATTCCAAACCGGCGTTTCTTTCATATTCCCCGATCGGAGCTTGTGATTCCGGAGAAAGCATGCTATGCTTAAACCAATATGGCATAAAGGAGAAAATGGAATGAAAAAATTCATTGCCCTGCTGCTGCTTCTCTCGCTGCTTTCCGGTTGTACCGCGGAGACGCAGCCAAGTTCGTCCGAAAGTCTTCCGGAATCCTCCGAGGCGCTTTCTTCCGGGGAATCCGAAAGCCTTTCAGAAGAGAGCGTGGCCGGTCCGTTTTTTGAGCGCTGGAGCGGCTTTACGGATCTCAGCGGTCAGCTTCTTGACCTTGACGGGACGGCCGTCAAGAGCTTTGATCTAAATTACGCCCTCGGCTGGAACTTTGACGAAGAAGGTTACCGGAAAATCACGATTGACAGCGAGGTGGGGGGCTTTCCCGTCGGCTCAATCTCCAGCAGCTATTATGTATTTTATCATAATGATCTGACGGCGACCGCAGTCTGCAGCGAAAACAGCTATTACATCGGGCAGATTGAACTGATGAAGGGCATCCTCAAGACCGACGGGGACAGATCTGAATTTTATCCTTATCCAAATGAAGCGGGGAACAACTTCTTGTTTGTATGCGAGCGCACGGAACTTGAGGAGGAGACGTTCCGGGAGGCAAGCGTGATCGTTCTGGCCGACGGCAGAGAGGTTACGGTTCAGCCCGTTCCCATCGGGGTCGGCGTATCGACGGAGGATGGAAGAAAAACCCCCGTGACCACCGCCATGCTCGAGGAACTGGCAGGGAAAACGCTAGTTCCCGATGCGCAGTCGGGCGTGGTTTATCTGGAAGTTGAAATCCGGTTTGAGCCGGGTTCCGTCTATTTTTATCCGCTTTCCGACGGTGAGGGCGGCGGCATCTGGGGTACGCGGCCGTCGGACAGATCGAGAGCGTGGAAAAAGACATCATCCTCACGGATTTTTCATAAGTTTGGGTATTGGCCGCGGTCTTTCGCGGCCAATATTTTTTTTGTTGCTTTCGCTTGACAAACTTCCCGGTTTTATCGGAACTCGGCAAAAAACGCTCGCGATCCTCTTTTGAACAAATGCGCTCTGCCGTCTGAACGGGAGATCATATTTCGACAGATTTTGCCGGACCGGCTTGACTTATGGAGGCCGGTCTGCTATAATGTGACCGTAAAAACAAATCGGTCATACGGTGACGGGAGGTGAAATTCATGGCGGTGGCGTTTTCGGAACAGGAGAGACAGACCATTCTCCGGAGCCTCAAGGAGATGGCGCGTCAGTGCGCCCTCAGCCTCGGCGTTCATAAGACGTCGGTGGATCAGCTGGCGCGGGCGGCGGATATTTCCAAGGGGGCCTTTTATAAATTTTATGCCTCCAAGGAGATGCTGTTTCTGGAAGTGCTCGAGGATATGCATACGGAGGTTTATGAAATTTCCTTTCGCATCTTGGAGCAGAACCGTGACCTGCCCGATGCCGCGCGTGCTGCGGAGGCGGTGCTGGCCGCCTGCCGGGCCATGGAACAGACCGGCATGATGGATTTTATGGAGCGGGACGTTCCTTGCATTCTGCGAAAAATCCCCCGGGAGATGAAAAAAAAGCATTACCACAGCGATGCGGTTCACATTCGGGAAGCGCTGAGCCGGGCGGGGCTTGAACCCGTCGGCGGCATGGAACTGGCGGCGGCGGCAATCCGGGGGCTGATGCTGACGGTCTCCCACCGGGAAAATATCGGGGAACTGTATCCGCAGGTATTGGAGACTTTGGTGCGGGGCGCCTGCGACCGCCTGTTCCCGCCCAAATAGATTGCTTTTGTGGTTTATTCCCGCCTTGGATGGTAAATACCTTTAATGGACGTAAAAATTAAAAGAGGTGGTTCATATGCTTTCTTTAAATCATATTTCCTGGAGCGCGCCGGACGGAAAGCCGGTGCTGAAAGATCTCAACCTGACGGTTCCGGATGGAGGGCTTCTGGTCATCACCGGGCCGAACGGGAGCGGCAAGACGACGCTGGCCCGCATCATCGCGGGAATTGAAGCGCCCGCTTCCGGCCAAATCCTGCTGGATGGGGAGGATATTACGGATCTGGATGTCACCGAGCGCGCAAAAAAAGGCATCAGCTTTGCCTTTCAGCAGCCGGTCCGCTTCAAGGGAATCACGGTGCGTAAGCTGATCGAGATTGCCGCCGGCGGCTCGCTGGATGAAAAACAGCTCTGCAACATCCTCAGCAGAGTGGGCCTCTGCGTGAAGGATTATCTGGACCGCGAGGTGAACGCGACGCTGTCGGGCGGCGAGATCAAGCGCATCGAGATCGCAACCGTGCTCGCGCGGCATACCAAGCTCTCAATTTTCGACGAGCCGGAGGCCGGCATCGACCTGTGGAGCTTCAAGAATCTCATCGACGTATTCAAAAACATGCATGAAGATCTGAGCGGGGCGCTTGTCATCATCTCGCATCAGGAGCGGATTCTGCGGATTGCGGATGAGATTGTGCTTTTGGCCGACGGAACGGTTCAGGCATCCGGCGCAAGGGATGAAATGATGGCGCGCGTCCTTGCGGCCGGAGACATCGCCGTCTGCCGCAAAGAGGAGGAATTGTTCCATGAATGAGACGACAAAAAAGTTGCTGAAGATGATTTCGGACTGGACCGGAACCTTTAAGGGCGCCTACAATATCCGTGAGGACGGCGGCTGCGCGGGCCGGAAATCCAGTGAAAATATTAAAATTGAGAGCAAAACGGACAAGCCTGGGCTGGATATTCATATTCTGCCGGGAACGATCGGGGAGAGCGTTTATATTCCCGCCTGCGTCACCCACGGCAACGTGGATGATCTTGTATATAACGATTTTTATGTCGGACGGAATGCCGATGTCATCATCGTGGCCGGGTGCGGAGTTCATACCGAAAACGGCGAGCCCGCCCGCCACAACGGCATTCACCGCTTCTTTTTGGAACCGGGCGCGCGCGTAAAATATGTAGAAAAGCATATCGGCACCGGAAAAGGGACGGGTATCCGCACCATCGACCCGGTGACGGAGGCCTATCTTGCCGAAAACTCGGTTCTGGAGATGGATACCGCCCAGATCGGCGGCGTGGATCACTCGGTGCGCAAGACGACCGCAACTGTGGCTGCGGGTGCGAAACTGCTGATCCGGGAACGCCTTCTGACCGAAAACGAGCAGGAGGCGGAGACCTTCTTTCAGGTGGATTTAAACGGAGAAGGCTCGGGTGCGGATCTGATTTCCCGCTCCGTCGCCAGGGGTTCCTCGCATCAGACCTATACCTCCACGATTGTCGGCAACGCGCCGTGCAGCGGCCATTCCGAATGCGACGCGATCATCGACGGCGCCGCCATAGTGGATGCTTCGCCGAAGCTCTACGCGCATCATGTGGAAGCGGCGCTGATCCATGAGGCGGCCATCGGCAAAATTGCCGGAGAGCAGATTCTGAAACTGCGCACGCTGGGGCTTACCGAGCAGGAGGCCGAGGCCAAGATCGTCGAGGGCTTCCTCAGCTGACACAAAAGAGACGGAGTTCCGGGCGTTTTGGCCGGACATGACACAGGGAAAGGAGACGGACGGCGGAAGAATGGAGATGTTTTATGGAATCCTGATTCCTTTTTTGGGAACCGCTCTGGGCGCGGCCTGTGTGTTCTTTACCAAAAAGACCATCAGCGATCCCGTGCAGCGCGCGCTGACCGGGTTTGCGGCCGGGGTCATGTCAGCGGCTTCCGTCTGGAGCCTTCTGATCCCGGCGATCGAGCAGTCTGCGGACAAAGGCCGGTGGTCGTTCGTTCCTGCCGTGCTCGGCTTCTGGGTCGGAATTCTGTTTTTGCTGATGCTAGACCATGTTATTCCGCATCTGCACCGAAACAGTGAGCACGCGGAGGGCCCAAAAAGCTGTCTCAAAAAGACAACGATGCTGGTGCTGGCTGTCACGCTGCACAATATTCCCGAAGGAATGGCCGTCGGCGTGGTCTATGCCGGCTGTCTTGCCGGGAATGTGCGGATTACGGCAATGGGCGCATTGGCGCTTTCCCTCGGCGTCGCCATTCAGAATTTTCCGGAGGGTGCCATCGTTTCGATGCCGCTCCGGGCCGGGGGAATAAAAAAATCAAAGGCCTTCGCCGCCGGCGTGCTTTCCGGCATTGTGGAACCTATCGGTGCGGTGCTGACCGTTTTGGCGGTCGGGTGGATCGTTCCCGCGCTGCCGTATATGCTGGGCTTCGCCGCGGGGGCGATGATCTATGTGGTGGTGGAGGAGCTGATCCCCGAGATGTCGGAGGGCAGGCATTCCAATATCGGCACGCTGTTTTTTGCCGTCGGCTTCAGCGTGATGATGGTGCTGGATGTGGCGCTGGGCTGAAGCCCGGCCGCAGGAGAAAAATTTTCCGAATGCCTGTGACCAGAAGAGCTCCTTTGATCGGTTTTGTCCTACGTGACGGCGCTTTTCAAGAAGGCTCTTTCGCATTTTGTGCCGGGAATGGGTATCTTTATAATAATGAATAGGGGAAACTCCGAACGATTCGATCGGCCGTTTGTTTGATGAGGTGAGACCATGAGTATTGGATATGCCTGTTTGGCTGTCGGTGTACCGGATACGGACATAAAAGGATGTCTGCTGAAAAACGCCGGCGAAGAAAAACTGACGGAACTGATCCGGCATAATCTGACGTCTCTCAAAAAAATCATCGCCTACAACGACGAGAACGGGATCCGCCTTTTCCGGATCAGCTCGGATATCATCCCTTTCGGCTCCGGCCCGGTTCATCCGCTGCCGTGGGCGGATCTTTTCAGGGAGGAACTCTCCGACATCGGGGAGAATATAGAGAAAGCCGGCATCCGCGTCTCGATGCATCCGGGGCAGTACACCGTACTGAATTCACCGGAAATACAGGTGGCGGAGAGAGCGAAAGAGGATCTCCGCTATCACGCGGCGTTTCTGGAGAGTCTGGGCGCCGGCTCCGCCAACAAGATTATTTTGCACGTCGGTGGCGTTTACGGAGACAAAAAGACCGCCGTACAGCGGTTTTCTGAGCGTTACCGGGATCTGGATGAATCGGTTCGGCGCCGCCTCGTATTGGAGAACGACGACCGATCATACCACATCGGCGACGTGCTCGAACTGGGCGCGCATCTCGGCATTCCGGTTGTCTACGACAACCTTCACAACAGGGTCAACGGCTGCGATCCGTCGAAGAGCGACGCCTTCTGGATTTCCCAGTGCGCGCCGTCGTGGAGCGAAAAGGACGGCCGGCAAAAGGTGCACTATTCGCAACAGGCTCGGGGGAAGAACGCCGGTTCCCATTCCGGGAGCATCGCCGCCGATGAATTTCTGGATTTCTTCGCGTCGCTCGAGGGGGACAAGCCGGACATCATGCTCGAAGTCAAGGATAAAAATCTCTCCGCCGTCAAGTGTATCAACTGCACGGCAGAGCAGGGGAGTATCGGGGCGCTGGAGCTTGAGTGGGGCAGATATAAATATGCGGTGCTCGAAAAAGCGCCGGACGATTACCGAAAAATCCGGGAGCTTCTGAAGGAGAAGTCGGCGTACCCGGCACTCGCTTTCTACCATCTGATCGAACATGCTTATGCGCAGGAGGCCGTACCGGGGAACGCCGTCAACGCCGCCCTGCACGTCTGGGGATATTTTAAGAATTCAGCGGCGGAAGGAGAAAAAAAGCGCTTTTTCTCCCTGCTTGAGAACTATGAAGAGAATGGGCTCCCCGTGGAGAGGATCAAGCGATTCTTGTCGGGGCTGACGGAAAAATACCGGCAGGAGTACCTACGCCATTCCTATTATTTTCTCTGATATGGCCTTGCGGTTCGGACACCGCCTCAAAAATTGTGAATAAAAAGACACCCCCAATGGTCGGATCCGGCCGTCGGGGGTGTCTTTTTTGAATTTTTTGTCGGTCAGGCTTTCGTGCTGGCCGGCTGCTTTTTGGTTTCCGGGAGCATCGCAAAGCGATTCTGATAAAACTGAACGGCGGTGGCGGCGATCAGGATGGCGATCCCGACGAGGGATACGGTCTGCAAAGCACCATACTGGCCCTGATAGCCCTCCGGGGACTTCAAAAACGTATAAATTCCAAGATAAGCCCATGCGACGGGCAGCGGAAATACGACATTCCGGTTCCTCATCTGAACAAAAACAATCAGCAGAACGGCCATGGCCAGCGTAATCATCGCCCATGCCTCATCGTCGATGCCGAAGCGGTTCCATCCCAGTTTGACCAGCGCCGCAGCGATATTTACGACCGTGGCGATGAAGAGCCAGCCGGTATAGAGCCCGAAACTCAGGGGTAACAGCCAGCGTTTTCTTTCCTGAATTGTTAAAAGCTTCTGGCAGATCAGAGACAACGTGATCACCAGTCCCAGAATAAGGAGTGCGGAGATCTCCAGCTGCAGATACGAGAAAGCGACGATCCACGCCATGTTGAACATGCAGGAGATCCGGAAAAGAGGCGTGATCCGATCCGTGGCTTTTTGATAATAGGGGTCGCCTTTTTTGACGATCATGACGATGACGGAAGCGATCAGCAGGGAATAGATCACGCTCCAGATGCCGAATGTGGCCGGGCTTGGCGTGATCAGCGTCGGGTATCTGTCGGAGACCTGTTTTTGAGAGAGCCCGTTGATGATTCCGGTTGCGCCCAAGGTGTTGACGGCCAGAGTGACTGCCAGAAACAGACCGTTGATCCATACTTTTTTTGTTCTGCCCATAATAGTCCTCCTTTAACGATGTGAGAAGGCGGTGAGATCCGCCGGCGGCAAACAAGGTCAATAATTTCCTTTTTCTTCATTATAGTACAATTTTCGCCAAAACGGAAATAGATTTCTAAAAAAAATTGGGGCCGAAACAGGAATCGGCGGAGCCCGAAAAAGGGGATCCCGTTCCGGTACGGCAGCCTCGCTGTGCAAGATGCATAAACATGTGAATTCATGAAACACATTCCTGACAATTTGGACAAAGTAAAAAAATGTGATGAATAATTATTGACAATTACTGCATAAATATTTATAATACGAGATAAAATACACACCCGAATCTGGAGGCGGAAACAATGAAGAAGGAAGATATCAAAAAAGTGGTCCTCGCTTATTCCGGGGGACTCGACACGTCCGTAATTATTCCGTGGCTGAAGGAAAATTACAACAACTGCGAGGTCATTGCGGTCTCCGGAAACGTGGGGCAGGCGGACGAGCTCGAGGGGCTGGAGGAACGCGCGCGAAAATCGGGCGCATCCAAGCTCTACATAGAAGATCTGACGGATGAATTCGTCAACGACTATATCATCCCCACCGTGCAGGCCGGCGCAAAGTATGAGGAGTACATGCTCGGCACCTCCTTCGCCCGCCCGATCATTGCCAAGAGACTCGTGGAGATCGCCAAGGACGAAGGAGCGGACGCGATCTGCCACGGATGCACCGGAAAAGGAAACGATCAGGTGCGGTTTGAGCTCACGATTAAGGCATTTGCGCCGGATATGGCGATCATCGCCCCGTGGCGCGAGTGGTCCATCAAATCCCGCGAGGAAGAGATCGCCTATGCCGAGGCGCACGACATTCCCCTCCGGATCAGCCGGGAGACAAACTACTCCAAGGATAAAAACCTGTGGCATCTTTCCCACGAGGGACTCGATCTGGAGGACGCCGGCAACGAGCCTCAGTATGAAAAAGAGGGCTTTCTGGAGATGGGCGTCTCTCCGCTTCAGGCGCCCGACAAACCCACCTATCTCACGCTTGATTTCGTTCAGGGAAAGCCGACCGCGCTCGACGGCAAGACGATGAGCGCGAAAGAAATCATTTATGCGCTCAACAAGATCGGCGGCGAGAACGGCATCGGCCTTTTGGATATTGTGGAAAACCGGCTCGTCGGCCTCAAATGCCGCGGCGTTTACGAGACGCCGGGCGGCGCGATTCTCTACTTCGCACACAACTATCTTGAGACGGTCTGTCTGGATAAATATACGGCGCACAAGAAGCAGGAGCTCGCGATCACCTTTGCGGAACTGGTCTATAACGGGCAGTGGTTCACGACACTCCGCGAGGCGCTCAGCGCTTTTGTGGAAAAAACGCAGGAAAACGTCACCGGAACCGTCAAAATCAAACTTTACAAAGGCAATCTCATCAAAGCGGGCGTCTGGAGCGAACATTCGCTCTATTCCGAGGAAATCGCCACATTCGGCGAGGATCACGTCTACAATCAGGCGGACGCCGCGGGCTTCATCAGCCTGTATGGCCTGCCGATCAAGGTGCAGGCGCAGGTCAACGCGAAAAACAACAAGAAATCAAATTGAGGTGGCGAAATGGAAAAGATGTGGGCCGGCAGGTTCGCCAAAGCGCTGGATCAGGAGGCCGACGATTTCAATTCCTCGATCCGGTTTGACAGCGTGATGTTCCGGCAGGATATCGCCGGCTCGATGGCGCACGCCGCGATGCTCTCCGCGAAGGGCATCCTGACGGAAGCGGAAGAGGCGCAGATTCTCGGCGGCCTGCAAGCGATTCTGGGCGATCTGGAAAGCGGAAATCTGCCGATCGATCCGGAGGCCGAGGACATTCACATGTTTGTGGAGGCGGAGCTCACGCGCCGGATCGGGGACGCGGGCAAAAAGCTGCATACGGCAAGGAGCCGCAACGATCAGGTGGCGCTGGATATTCGGCTCTACCTCAGAGATCAGGTCGCGGAGATCATCTCCTTAATCAAAAAGCTGCTCGCCTCGATCCTTGAGCAGGTGAAGGCGCATAAAACCGCCATTATGCCGGGCTATACGCATTTGCAGAGAGCCCAGCCCGTCACCTTTGCCCATCATCTGCTGGCCTACGCCATGATGCTCACGCGGGACGTTGCGAGGCTTCAGGATGCATCCAAACGGATGAATCTCTGCCCGCTCGGCTCCTGCGCGCTGGCCGGAACCACCTACGATACCGACCGGGAGATGGTCGCGAAAGAGCTGGGCTTCGACGGCATTACGCAAAACAGCATCGACGGCGTCTCCGACCGGGACTTCTGCGCCGAAATCCTCGGCGATATCGCCATCCTCATGATGCATCTCTCCCGCTTTTCGGAGGAGGTCGTCCTCTGGTCCTCATGGGAATTCCATTTTATCGAACTGGACGACGCCTATACCACGGGCTCGAGCATCATGCCGCAGAAGAAAAACCCCGACATGGCGGAGCTCGTGCGCGGCAAAACGGGCCGGGTCTACGGTGACCTCATGGCGGTTTTGACGATGCTCAAGGGCCTTCCGCTCACCTACAACAAGGATATGCAGGAGGACAAGGAGGCCGTCTTCGACGGCGTCGAGACCGTGAAAAGCTGCCTTGGCGTGTTCGCCCCGATGATCGGAAGCATGAAGGTGCTCGAAGAAAACATGTACGCGGCGGCGCAGAAGGGTTTCATCAATGCGACCGACCTCGCGGATTATCTGGTCCGGAAGGGGCTGCCGTTCCGGAGCGCCTATAAAATCGTCGGGCAGATCGTGGCGGCCTGCATTTTCAAGGGAGCTGTTCTGGAGACGCTGCCGCTGGAGACGTACCGGGAGTTTTCGGAGCTTTTCGGAGATGATCTTTATAAGGAGATCTCGCTGGAGACCTGCGTCGCGAAGCGCATCTCCGCCGGCGGAACGGGCAAAGAATCTGTGGAAAAACAGATCGCATATATAACGGAGTTTATCGGAGCATGAAAAAGATTTTTATAGACGGCAACGCCGGGACGACCGGTCTGCGGATTCATGAGCGGCTGGAGGCGAGAACGGACATCGAGGTGACGACGCTCCCCGAAGAGGCGCGGAAGGATCCGCAGGCGCGGAAAACGGCGATGAATGCCTCGGATATCGTCTTTCTCTGCCTGCCGGACGACGCGGCGGCCGAGGCGGTCGCCTTCATTGATAATCCGGATACGGCCGTAATCGATACCTCCACCGCGCACCGCACGGCGCCCGGCTGGGTCTACGGCTTCCCGGAGCTCTCCCCGGAGACGGAGGAAGCCATAAGAACCGCGAAACGGATCACCGTACCGGGCTGCCATGCCACCGGCTTCCTCTCGCTGATTTATCCGCTTGTCGAGGCGGGGCTGATCGGGAAGGAAGTCGCGCTCACCTGTCATTCCATCACCGGATACAGCGGCGGCGGCAGGAAGATGATCGCACAGTATGAGGCGGAGAACCGGGACGCCCTGCTTGCGGCGCCGAGACAATACGGGCTCACACAGCACCATAAGCACCTCGCCGAGATGAAAGCGATTGCCGGGCTCGAAAAGGAGCCGATCTTCTGCCCGATCGTCGCCGATTTTTTCAGCGGCATGGAGACGACGGTGCCGCTTTTTAAGGAATATCTGAAATACGGCGGTGCGGAGGAGATCCGGGACGTGTACCGGAAGAAGTACGCCGGGCCGGTCGTATGCTATGCCGAAGGGCCGGACGAGGACGGCTTTCTCTCGGCAGGCGCGCTCTGCGGGCGGGATTTGCTCGAAGTCTCCGTCTTCGGGAACGACGAGCGGATTTTGCTTGTTTCGAGGTTCGACAACCTCGGAAAAGGCGCATCCGGAGCCGCCGTGGAGTGCATGAATCTGCTCCTCGGAGCGGATAGGGAAACCGGGTTGGTCCTGTAACAATGAATTGAGGAGTGGATGGAGATGGAGATCATCGAAGGCGGCGTCTGTGCCGCAAATGGATTTGCCGCGAACGGCGTGCACTGCGGAATCCGGAAGAATAAGAGCAAAAAGGATCTTGCCCTGATATACAGCGAGGTTCCGGCCAATGCGGCGGCGGTCTATACGACGAATCTCGTCAAGGGCGCGCCGCTTGCGGTGACAAAAAGGCATCTTGCGAAAAGCGGCACGGCGCGGGCGGTCATCTGCAACAGCGGAAACGCCAATACCTGCAACGCCGGCGGCGAAGAACTGGCGGAGGAGACCTCTGCGCTGCTCGCCAAGGAACTCGGTATCGCGGCGGATGAGGTGGTCGTCGCCTCCACCGGGGTCATCGGCCTTCCGATGAGCATTGAGCCTTTCAAGGTAGGCATTCCGGAACTGGTCCACGGCCTCGGGGATCACGGAGATTTTGCGGCGGAAGGAATTCTGACAACCGACACGATAAAAAAAGAGGCGGCTGTCAGTTTTTTCATCGGAGGAAAGGAATGCCGGCTCGGCGGGATCGCCAAGGGTTCCGGCATGATCCACCCGAATATGGCGACGATGCTGGTCTTTCTCACCACCGACTGCGCCGTCACGACCCCTATGCTGCAAAAGGCACTGAGCGGGGACGTGCAGAACACGTTCAATATGGTCAGCATCGACGGCGACACCTCCACAAACGATATGGTCGTGCTGCTCGCCAACGGCATGGCCGGGAACAAGACAATCGACGCAGAGGGCGAGGATTTCTCCATATTTATGAAAGCCCTGAATACCGTCACGGTCTGCCTGTGCAAAATGCTTGCCGGGGACGGGGAGGGCGTCTCGAAGCTGCTGGAATGCCGCGTCTCAGGCGCGAAGAATATCGATTCGGCAAAAAAGGCCGCAAAAGCGGTGATCTGCTCCTCCCTTGTCAAGACGGCGATGTTCGGCGCGGACGCGAACTGGGGCAGGGTGCTCTGCGCAATCGGATACAGCGGCGCCGACGTGGATGTTGGCAAGGTGAACGTGAGCTTCCGTTCCCCGAAAGGAACGGTTCTACTCTGCGAAAACGGGGCGGGCGTACCGTTCTCCGAAGAAAAGGCCAAGGAGATCCTGCTCGAAAAAGAGATCGAGATCCTTCTCGGGTTCGGCGACGGGGATGCCTCGGCGACGGCCTGGGGCTGCGACCTGACCTATGAGTATGTCAGGATCAACGGAGATTACAGAACCTGATGCGGACGGGAGACGGGAACATGTGCGGGATGATTACAAACACACAGCGGGCGGAGGTGCTGACCCAGGCGCTTCCGTACATCAAAAAATATTACGGCAAGATCATCGTCGTCAAGTACGGCGGGAACGCCATGATTAACGAACAGCTCAAGCATCAGGTCATGCAGGATCTGGTGCTCCTGTCGCTGATCGGCGTCAAGGTCGTGCTGGTGCACGGCGGCGGCCCGGAGATCACGGAAATGCTCGCAAAGGTCGGCAAGGAATCAACCTTTGTGGACGGCCTCCGCGTCACCGACGCCGAGACGGCCGAGGTCGTTCAGATGGTGCTTGCGGGCAAGATCAATAAGAGCCTCGTGAACCTGCTCGAAATTAACGGCGGCATGGCCTGCGGCATCTGCGGCCTCGACGGACACATGATCGAGGCGGAGCAGAAGGATAAAAGGCTCGGTTTCGTCGGCAGAATCACGGGCGTCAACGTGAAACCGATCACGGATCTTCTTGAGAAAAATTATATCCCCGTCGTCTCCACGCTCGGCTGCGACACGGAAGGAAACGTCTACAACATCAACGCGGATACGACGGCGGCCCATATCGCGGGCGCCCTGAAAGCGGAGCGCCTCATCAACATGACGGATATTGCGGGGATTCTTCGAAACCGGGACGATCCCGCCTCGCTGATCCCCCGCATCGGCACGAAGGAAGCGGAAAACCTTTTCGGGAGCGGGGTCATCTCCGGAGGCATGATCCCGAAGGTGGAGTGCTGCATCGACGCGATCCGGCGCGGGGTCGACAAGGTCATTATTTTGGATGGGCGCGTGCCGCACGCCATCCTGTTGGAACTGCTGACCGATGAGGGCGCGGGCACGATGATTGTGGGAGGAGAAGCATGAGCATCAAAGAAATGGATGCCGCCTATGTCGCGAATACGTACAATCGCTTCCCGGTGGAGATTGTATCGGGGAAAGGCTCGCTCCTTTATGACGAGACAGGAAAAGAATATATCGATCTCGGCGCGGGCATCGCGGTCAACACCTTCGGCGCGGCGGATGAGGAATGGATCGCCGCCGTGACCGGGCAGCTCCACAAGGTTTCGCATACGTCGAACCTGTTTTATTCCGGGCCGTGCGCGGAGCTTGCGAAGATGCTCTGCGAGCGCACCGGCATGAAAAAAGTGTTTTTCTCCAACTCCGGGGCCGAGGCCAACGAATGCGCGATCAAGGCGGCAAGAAAGTATGCGGCGGAGAAAAAAGGGGCGGACTGTTATACCATCATCACGTTCAAAAACAGCTTCCACGGCAGAACGATCACGACGCTCGCCGCGACGGGGCAGGATTCCTTTCATCAGGAGTTTTTGCCGCTGACTGAGGGCTTTGTCTACGCCGATCCCGACGATCTCGGCAGCGTGGAGAAGCTGATAAAAGAAAACAAGATCGCCGCGATCCTGTTTGAAGCAGTGCAGGGCGAAGGGGGCGTCGTGCCTCTCTCCGGGGAATTCATCCGGGGTCTCGCCGATATTGCGAAGCGGGAGGATATCCTCCTCCTCGCCGACGAGGTGCAGATCGGCAACGGACGCAGCGGCATGCTTTACGGCTATATGAATTACGGCATCATGCCGGACATCGTCTCCACCGCAAAGGGCCTCGCGGGCGGTCTTCCGCTCGGGGCCACGCTGCTCGGCGAAAAGGTAGAAAACGTGTTCGTCCCGGGCTCCCACGGTTCCACATTCGGCGGAAATCCCGTCGTCTGCGCCGGGGCGGCCAACATTCTCTCCCGGATCGACGACAAGCTTCTCAAAGAGGTCCGCGAGAAGTCGGCGTATATTTTCCACGAGTTGGAGGGCGCCGAAGGAATAAAAAGCGTCAGCGGACTGGGGCTGATGATCGGCATTGAGACGGAGAAAGACGCCTCCGACGTGGTTGCCGCCTGCCGGGAGAACGGCGTTCTGGCTTTGAAAGCAAAAAACAAGGTCCGGCTGCTGCCGCCTTTAAATATCCCGATGGAACTTTTAGCCGAAGCGGTGGGCGTGCTCAAACAAGCCTGCGCGGAGTAATATCGCCTTGAATATCCGCTTTCGGCGGAGTGCGGCGGGTGCCCGGACGCGGCCCGTATCTGATCGGATTTGACGGACGGCAAAAATGCCGGGGGACGGATTCGGCGCCGGGTTTACGGGTGCCGATTGCCCATACGGAATAAATACTTTATCGGCGGCAAGCACGCTGAAAACAGGCGTGTTCCAACATGCCTGCACGGATTGACGGAGAGGAGAGATCAGTATGAATCTGAAAGGCAGAAGTTTTCTGAAACTGCTGGATTTTACGCCGGAGGAGATCGGGGGCCTCTTGGATCTGGCGGCCGACTTTAAGACGAAAAAGAAGGCGGGCGTCCCGCACAAAGTGGATCAGGGCAAGAATATTGCCCTGATCTTTGAAAAGACGAGCACCCGCACCAGATGCAGCTTCGAGGTGGCGGCCTATGATCTTGGCATGAATGTCACCGATCTTGATCCGACCGGCTCGCAGATCGGCCGCAAGGAAAGCATCGCCGATACGGCAAGGGTGCTTGGCCGGCTCTACGAGGGCATCGAATACCGTGGATACGGGCAGGCGGTCGTGGAGGAGCTCGCAACCTATGCGGGCGTTCCGGTCTGGAACGGGCTGACGAACGAGTTCCATCCGACGCAGGTGTTGGCCGATCTTCTCACGATCCGGGAGCATTTCGGGCGTTTGCAGGGGATCAAACTGGTCTATATGGGCGACAGCCGCTACAACATGGGCAATTCCCTGATGGTCGGCTGCGCGAAGATGGGGCTCGATTTTACGGCTTGTGCGCCGGCGGCGTATTTTCCCGATCCGGCGCTCGTGGAGACCTGCCGGGAGATCGCAAAGACCACCGGCGCGTCGATCTGCCTTTCTGAGAATCCGCTCGAAGCGGTCAAGGGCGCGGACGTCGTTTACACGGATGTCTGGGTCTCGATGGGCGAGCCCGTCGAAATCTGGGAACAGAGGGTCCGGGAGCTTTCTCCTTATCAGGTGAACGGGGCGCTGATGGAGGCCGCCGGAGAAGATACGGTCTTCATGCACTGCCTGCCCTCCTTCCACGACCACAAGACGGCGGTCGGGAAGGAGATGGGCGAACGCTTCGGCCGGGACGCCATGGAGGTGACGGACGAGGTGTTTGAAAGCGCCCGTTCGCTCGTCTTCGACGAGGCGGAGAACCGGATGCATACGATTAAGGCGGTCATGGCCGCCACGCTATAAAAAGACGGTTGGTGGATATGGAAAAAGGGTATTTGGTGCTGGAGGACGGCACTGTATTTGAAGGGGAACGCTTCGGCGCGGAGATCGAATCGACCGGCGAGCTCGTATTCACAACCGGCATGTGCGGCTATATCGAGACGCTGACCGATCCGAGCTATTACGGGCAGATCGTCATGCAGACGTTTCCGCTGATCGGAAACTACGGAATCATCGGGAACGATTTCGAGGGCGGCTGCTTTGTAAGGGGCTATGTCGTCCGGGAATGGTGCGATGCGCCCTCGAATTTCCGGGCGGAGGAAAACCTTGACGCATTTTTGAAAAAACAAGACATTCCGGGGCTCTGCGGCGTCGACACGCGGGAGATTACGAAGCTCATCCGCGATCACGGCGTCATGAACGCAAAACTCTGCGACAGCGTGCCGGAGGATTTCTCTGAGATCCGGGCCTATGCCGTTAAGAATGCGGTTGCCGGCGTCACGGCGGAGAAGGCGCTTGTCTTCCCGGCAAAGGATGAAAAATTCCGGGTGACGCTGATCGACTATGGGGCGAAACGGAACATCATCCGGGAGCTCGTCAAGCGCGGCTGCACCGTCACCGCCGTACCGGCAAATACCCCTGCGGAGGAAATTCTCGCGGAAAAACCGGACGGCGTCATGCTCTCGAACGGACCCGGAGACCCGGCCGAAAATGCCGGGCCGATTGCGGAGCTCTCCAAGCTGCTGGGCAGGGTACCGATCTTCGGGATCTGCCTTGGCCATCAGCTTTTGGCGCTCGCCGCCGGCGGAAAGACCGTGAAGCTCAAATATGGCCACCGGGGCGTCAATCAGCCGGTGACGGAGGTCTCCGGCACCCGCACCTATATCACAAGCCAGAATCACGGCTACGCGGTCATCTCGGAAAGCCTCAAAAACGGCCGCGTCAGCTTTGTCAACGCGAACGACGGCACCTGCGAGGGAATCGACTACCCGGATGAGCGGGCCTTTACGGTTCAGTTTCATCCGGAGGCGTCTTCCGGCCCGCGCGATACCGCCTTTCTCTTCGATAAATTTTCAGAAATGATGGGAGGCGGCCGGTAATGCCTTTGGATCAGAGCATCAAAAAAGTCATGGTGATCGGCTCCGGCCCCATCGTCATCGGGCAGGCAGCCGAATTCGACTATGCGGGCGCGCAGGCCTGCCGCGTGCTGAAAGAAGCGGGCGTGAACGTCGTGCTGGTCAATTCCAACCCGGCCACGATCATGACCGATAAAGCCCTTGCGGATGAGATCTATTTGGAGCCGCTGACCGCCGAGACGGTGGAGCGGATCATCGAAAAAGAGCAGCCCGACAGCCTCCTTGCCGGCCTCGGCGGGCAGACGGGCCTCACCATCGCCATGCAGCTCAACAAAGCCGGATTTCTGAAAAACCACGGCGTCCGCCTGATCGGAACAAACGCCGACGCCATCGATAAGGCCGAGGACCGGAAGCTCTTTAAAGAAACCATGACGGCCATCGGGGAGCCGACGATCCCTTCAGATATCGCGAACGACATCCATACGGCGCTTTTGATCGCGGGGAAAATCGGCTATCCGGTTATCGTTCGTCCGGCGTTCACGCTCGGCGGATCGGGCGGCGGCGTGGCTTTCACGGAAGAGGAACTGAAAACCATCGCCAAGACGGGGCTCGACGCCTCGCCGATCTCGCAAATTCTGGTGGAGCGCTACATCTACGGCTGGAAGGAGATCGAGTTCGAAACCATGCGCGACGCGGCGGGCAATGGGATCGCTGTGTGCAGCATGGAGAATTTCGATCCGGTGGGCGTGCATACCGGCGACAGCATCGTCGTCGCACCCGCCCTGACGCTCTCCGACAAAGAGTTTCAGATGCTTCGCAGCGCGTCGCTCAACATCATCACCGCGCTCGGCATCGTCGGCGGCTGCAACTGCCAGTTCGCCCTCAATCCGAACAGCTTCGAGTATTCGGTCATCGAGGTCAACCCCAGAGTTTCCCGCTCGTCGGCACTGGCCTCAAAGGCCACCGGGTATCCGATCGCGAAGGTCACGACAAAAATCGCGCTGGGCTATACGCTGCCGGAGATCAAAAACGACATCACCGGCAAGACCTGCGCCTGTTTCGAGCCGGCGCTCGACTATGTGGTGGTGAAGCTGCCGAAGTGGCCGTTCGATAAATTCATGGGCGCATCCAGAAAGCTCGGCACGCAGATGAAGGCCACCGGCGAAGTCATGTCCATCGCGCCGAGCTTCGAGATGGCGCTGATGAAGGCCGTCCGGGGCGCCGAGATCTCTCTCGATACGCTGAACGCAAAGCCGATGTCCGATGCCCCCGTCCGGGAACGGCTCCGGGAGATGGACGACCGGCGGCTCTTTACCGTGTTTGAGGCGCTCAAAAGCGGCGTCTCCGTCAATGAAATTTTTGAGATCACGCGGATCGACCGCTGGTTCCTCCATAAGCTCAAAAAGCTCGCCGACTACGAGCTTTCCATTGCGGACGGGATGGATGAAGAAGCCTTCCTCCACGGCAAAAAATTCGGCTACACGAATGAGGCGCTCGCGCGGCTCTCCGGCGCAAAATCCCTTCAGGAATATGACGCTTCCTATAAGATGGTCGATACCTGCGGCGCGGAATTCGACGCCGAGACGCCGTATTTTTACTCGACGTACGACAAATCCTGCGAGGCGCGTTCCTTCCGCCGCTCTGGAAAACCGGCCGTTATCGTGCTCGGCTCCGGGCCGATCCGGATCGGGCAGGGCATCGAATTCGACTACTCCTCCGTCCACTGCGTATGGACGCTCAAGGAACTCGGCTACGACGTCGTCATTATCAACAACAATCCCGAGACCGTCTCCACCGATTACGACACCGCGGACCGCCTGTATTTCGAGCCGCTCTGCGCCGAGGACGTCATGAACGTTGTCAAGGTAGAGAAGCCGGTCGGCGTCGTGGTCGCGTTCGGCGGGCAGACGGCGATCAAGCTCACCAAATTTCTGGATCAAAGCGGCATTCCGATTCTCGGCACCTCCGCGGAGGGCATCGACATCGCTGAAGACCGCGAGCGTTTCGACGAGCTTCTCGGAAAACTGCATATCCGCCGGCCGAAAGGCATGGGCATCCTCACGATGGAGGAGGCGCTCTCGGCCGCAGAAGAGCTCGGCTATCCGGTGCTGCTGCGGCCTTCCTACGTGATCGGCGGCCAGAACATGAAAATCGTCCACAACGCGGACGACGTGCGCCGGTATATGGAGCGCATTCTCTCTGCCGGCATCGAAAACCCGGTGCTCGTCGACAAATACATGATGGGTACGGAGATTGAGGTGGACGTGATCTCCGACGGCAAGGACGTGCTCATTCCGGGCGTCATGGAGCATATCGAGCGCGCGGGCGTCCACAGCGGGGATTCCATCGCCGTCTATCCGCCGTACAGCATCAACGACAGGATGATGAAGACCGTGGTCGACTGCTCCGCGAGGCTGGCGCTCTCGCTCGGCACGAAAGGGCTCGTCAACATCCAGTATTTAATCTATCAGAACGAGCTCTATGTGATCGAGGTAAATCCGCGGGCCTCCCGGACGGTGCCTTATATCAGCAAAGTGACCGGCGTGCCGATGGTGGATCTCGCCTCCCGGGTCATGACCGGGGCAAGCCTCTCCGCCCTCGGTTTCGGAACGGGGCTTTACAGGACGCCGCCGTATTTCGCCGTTAAAGTGCCTGTCTTCTCCTTTGAGAAGCTGACCGACGTCAACTCCTATCTTGGACCGGAGATGAAATCCACCGGCGAGGTGCTCGGCATCGGAAAGACCGTGAACGAGGCGCTCTTTAAAGGGCTGACCTCGGCCGGCCTTATGCTCAAACCGGCGATGCGCGGCGGCGAGGTGGGTATCCTGATCAGCGTGGATACGCACGACCAGCTCGAGATCGTGACGCTGGCCAAGAAGCTGGACGACCTTGGATTCCGGATCTACGCCACGGAGGAGACGGCGGATTCCATCTCCAAGCTCGGCATCGACGTGGAATCTTTAAAAAGCATCCGCGAGAGCGACAACACCTTCCGCCTGCTCGAGAGCGGAAAGATCAACTACATCGTCTACACCGGCGCGCTCATGGATTCCACGGTCGACGACTATATCGCGCTCCACCGCAGGGCGCTTCAGCTCTCCATTCCGTGCCTGACCTCCCTCGATACGGCGAACGCGCTCGCTGATATCCTTGCCAGCCGCTACAACCAGCGAAATACGGAGCTTGTGGATATCAACCACTTGCGCGAAAAGCGGCAGACGCTGCGTTTTTCCAAGATGGAGGCCGCCGGAGACGACTATATTTTCATTGAAAACTTCGATCATTCCATCACCTGTCCGGAATCGCTGTGCATCAGCCTGTGCAACCGGCACACGGGGATCGGCGGATTCGGGATCGTGCTGCTTGAGCGCTCGGTGAAAGCCGACATCCGGATGCGCATGTTTAACCGCGACGGCAGCGAAGGCAAGATGGCCGGCAACTGTATCCGTTCCGTGGGCAAATACCTGTATGACAACGGCCTCGTCGCCGGAACGGAAGTCACGGTGGAGACGGCCTCCGGCGTCAAGCGCCTGACCCTTTACACCTCCGGCAACAAAGTGACATTCGTGAGCGTCGACATGGGCAGGGCTATCCTCAACCCGGAGGATATCCCCTGCACGCTTCACACCGACAAGGTTATCCATTATCCGGCAGAGATCGGCGGGAGGTATTATAATATTACCTGCGTCTCGATGGGCAATCCGCACTGCGTGGTCTTTGCGCCGCGGGTGGACGAGGTCGATATCGAAACCGTGGGGCCGCTGTTCGAGAATGCCGACATCTTCCCGGAGCGGGTCAATACCGAATTCATCCGGGTCGTCAACAAAAACACGATCAAGATGCGCGTGTATGAGCGCGGAAACGGCGAGACCTGGGCGTGCGGCACCGGCGCCTGTGCGGCGGTGGTGGCCGCCTGTGAGAACGGCTTCTGCGGCAAGGGCGAGGATATTACCGTCAAAGTCCGCGGCGGGGACCTGATCGTCAATTATACGGATGAGGGCGTGACGCTCGCCGGAGACACGAGATTGGTGTATGAAGGCGTTACGGAATATTAAAACCATAAAAAAGACGCACCGAAGATGAGGAAACCCATTCCGGTACGTCTTTTTTTGCGGTACGCGAACATTTTGCTCTCCCCGATATCGGCCGGAGTTTCCTGAAAAAACGAGGGGGGGCGTCAAAAATAGAAAGATCGTCCCCGTACGGAGGTATTTCAAAAACGGTGTTTTTTGACAAATTTTCCTGAATTTTTTCTTTTTAAATATGAAACTTATTGAAAATTTACCAATATTGATATATTTTGGTAAGGGGCAAAAATTATCGTTTTTCGATCGGATTCGGCTGAAATCGCAGACAATGTGCATGCTTTTGCAGAAAAACAGCAGACGGGATAGAAAGCATCGTTTTCCGAAAGGAGGCAAGAGCTATGACTTGTTCAAAAAGTTATACCATAAAAAGGGCGGCGATTTTAGCTTTCCTTTTATGTGGATACCTTGCCTCGATGTTCCTGAAAAACGAAAACCTGAGCGTTATTTTCGGTATGCTGAGCGCCTATGCGGGAGCGGAGGCTCTGTTTTTCACGTACCGGCATTCTGAGCATGCTTCCAAAACCAGAGTATCGCTGCTTTTTTATGCGCTGGATCTGGGCGGTCATGCATTTTTTGGGCAGAGAAATGCCGGACGTTCCGGTTTTATGGGTTATTTATGCATTTACGAACGGCTTCCTGTATGTAGCTTTTCTGGTCGTGATTGTCAACCAATTTATGAAATGGGATCTGGTGCAATCCGTTGTCGATGTCGTCGTCAATATTTTTCTGAGTGCCGTAACGTTCTGGGTGCTGTTCTTCCAGAAAGATTTCTCAATGGTGGCCGATTTCATAAAAATGGATTTCACCAGCATATTTTGCCTTCTCACCGACGTCATGATCGGGATCAATCTTTATTCGTGGTTTTTGTCGGTTCGAGCTGGAAAAATTCCTTCTTTCATGTGGATCATGTCGACAGGAATCATTTTGTTTACTTATACGGATATCGTTTATTATTACCTCGATTTTCGCGGACAGTATTCTCCCGATCACTTCGTTGACTTCATTTATCTCTTCTCCCTTTCTCTGATTGCGTTCGGCGCGCTGGAAAAAGTATGCCGGAACAGTTCCATATCCGAAATCGACGTTGTGACCAATATCGGTGGGCGAAGAAGATGGCTTTATCTCTTGATATATCCGCTTTTTACCATTCTTTTTTCCGCCTCGGGACTTATTCCTGTAAAGCCCACATACAGCGAGTACCTCGTCTGGATCGTCTCCATTTCTCTTTACTGGGCATTCTGCAAGTATATCCAATTTTCAATTGGAAAAGAGATTTTGCTGAAGCGGAACAGTGCATTGCTTGAGCAGCGCGTCGCCCAACAGGTCAGCGAGCTTGCTTTCCTGACGAACCAGGATATTCTTACGGCACTTTTCAACCGCCGTTATTTTATTGACCGCCTGAACGAACGCTGAAAAACAGAAGGCCGGAAGATCTTACGGCTCTATTGTTGATCGATATCGACCGATTCAAGATGATCAACGACACGTTTGGCCACGACATCGGAGATAAAATTCTGATCGAATTTGCTTACAGGATGACGCAATGGAACCGTTACGGCGTGCTGCTGGCCAGATTGGGCGGGGATGAGTTCGCGGCCATGATAAACGGCCATTATACCAAGGAGGATGTGGAGGAGCTCTGTCATCAAATTACGGAGTTCTGCAGCCGTCCGATCGTAATCGAGGAGACGCCGTTCAGCATTACCGTCAGCATAGGCGCGTCAATTGCCGGGGCGGAGAACTGCGACGCCAGAACCCTGCTGCAAAACGCGGATCTTGCCGCCGACCGGGCGCAGTCCCAAGGATATAACGGATATGTGATTTTCGATCCCGTCATGAGCAAGGATTTCCGAAAATCTCTGGAGATCGAGTTCCTGTTAAAAAACGCCGACGTGAAAAAAGATTTTGAGCTGTTCTATCAGCCGCAGTATGCCATCCCCCAGAAAAAACTGGTCGGGGCGGAAGCGCTGATCCGCTGGAACACCCCCGAGCACGGCTATATTCCGCCGAATGTGTTTATCCCGATCGCCGAACAGGGAGACGCCATCCATCAAATCGGAAGATGGGTGATGCAGGAGGCGATCTCTCAGGCGGCAAAATGGAACAGAGACCATGCGCTCTCGCAGAAAATAGGATTCAACGTCTCACCGAAACAGCTTGAGGATCCCGGATTTATCGATCTGCTCAGAAATCTTGTTTCGGAGACCGGTGCCTCCCCGGAATGGATCGATGTGGAGATCACGGAGAGCACGATGCTGAGCGATGAGGACAAAATCCGGGATATTTTCGCGGCGTTTGAAAAGCTCCGGATTTCCGTTTCCATCGACGACTTCGGAACAGGCTACTCCGCGCTCAGCTGTCTCGGCAAATATTCCTTCGACAGAATCAAGATCGACAAATCTCTGGTGGATGAAATTTCCGAAGGAGACGACAAACGTGTGAATGTGATTCAGGCGGCCATCAATATGGCGCATGCTACCGGCATGCAGGCGATCGCGGAGGGAGTGGAGCGGCAGGAGCAGCTGGATATCCTGATGGAGCTTGGCTGCGATCAGATTCAGGGGTACCTGCTCGGGCGCCCCGTACCGGCCGATATTTTTGAACAGAAGTATATCGAAGCCTCGCTTTCCGACAAAAAGGCTGAAAAGGGCTTAAAGACGCCGGGATAAACCGGGAATTCGGGGAGCATATAACGACCCGCGAGCGTTTTTGAAAAATAATACTAATAAAAGCACCCAAAAGCTTGCAACCGATTTCAAAATTATGGTATGATCTTAAAAAGAGATTCCTGTCGGAGGCTTCGCGGATTCCATAGCAAGAGAGGCGGGCCGCGGATGGGAAAGGACTTCAGTCCGGGCAGACAGCGGGGAGGCGGCAACGAAAGATGGACGAATACAGCGGGGAACTGCTGAATGAATGCCAGCGCAGAGAGCTCCAACATGAGATAAAGACGTGCGTCGAAACCTATCTGGCCAAAAAGCTGGGCAAAGGTGCCGGGCCGACGGGGAAGATGAAGGCCCTGGTCTATCATGGGCCGGAGAACATCAGCCTCGACGAGGTTCCGATCCCGCAGATTCTTGAGAACGACGATGTGATCATCCGAGTGACCACCACCACGATCTGCGGCACGGATATTCATATTTGGCACGGCGGTATGCCGGACATCAAGGGCCCGCGGGTTCTCGGCCATGAGTTCTGCGGCGAAGTGGTGGAGGCCGGCCCCACGGTGCGCAACGTGAAAGTCGGCGACCGGTGCGCGGTCTCCTGCATCACCCAGTGCGGGGAGTGCTTCTACTGCCGGCAGGGCATCTATTCCCACTGCACAACGGGCGGCTGGCTGCTCGGGGATACCATCGACGGCTGTCAGGCCGAGTATGTCCGCGTTCCGCATGCGAATCTGGCCTGCCATATCATTCCGGAAGGGCTCTCCGACGAGGATGTCCTCTTTGTGGGCGACATTCTTTCCACCGGTTATTTCGGCGCCGAAAAAGCCGGAATTCAGCCCGGGGAGACCGTGCTGGTTTCGGGCTGCGGCGCCGTGGGCATCTGCTCGATGGCCTGCGCGAAACTTTGGGGGCCCTCGAGGGTGATCGCCGTCGACATCACTCAGGAACGGCTGGATTTCGCCCTGAAAAACGGCTATGCCGACGTCGGCTTGAATCCGAAGACCTGCGACCTCGCGGAAGAGGTCAAAAAACTCACGCATGACCGCGGTGCCGACCGCTGCATCGAGGCCGTCGGCGTGGCGCCCACCTTCCAGATGGCGCTGGATAATGTCCGGCCGGGGGGTGGAATCTGCGTCACCGGCGTGTTCGAGAAACCGTTTGAGCTTGCCATGAACGAGCTTTGGACCAAAAATATCAGCATCACGATGGGGCTGGTGGACGCCAACCACATCTCCTCCCTGATCGACCTCATCGCGGCCGGAAGAATCGATGTGAAGCCGCTGATTACGCATCGGGCCCCGCTCAACGATATTGTGAAGGGCTACGACTTCTGCGGCAACAAAAAGGATGGCTGCATCAAGTGGGTCGTCACGCCCTACAAGCGGTAAAACGCTTGCGGCCGTATCCGAGAAACGGGAAGCAGAAGCCCCCATAATTTATTTCAAAGAGAGCCCGCCGATCAAAAACCGGCGGGCTGCTTGTTGCTTTGCCGCCGTCCGTCTCTTTTCCAGGGCCGGCGGCTCCCGGGCCGAACAAGAGAGATTTATAAACAAATAAACGGGAGGCCCATATGGACTTCCCGTTTTTGAATGCTCTTTTTCAGAACTCCATTCCTTTGCTTGCCGCGAGGAAGGTCGTCCGCTCCTGTACGGAGGGGCCGTTGTGCTCAAATCCGTAGCCGCCGTGGTCGCTGGTCAGCAGGACGAGCCAGTCCTCGCCGAGCTCCCGTTCCCGACGCTGTACTTCCCGGAAGGCCTCGCCGGTCATCCGGTCGACGCGGTCGAAGGCGGCGCGGTATTCGGGGTGCATCTGCCCATAACCGGTCGCGTGGCCGGTGTCGTCACAGGCTTCATAGATCGCAAAGATCAGATCCGGGCAGTCCGCCGAGCGAAGCCGCCGCAAAACGCCGGCATGCAGCTCCGCGTCATCTGCCACTTTCTGAAATTCCACCGGGAGACCACGGGCCTCGCAATAGGCTTTTTCGGGCAGATAGGTGGCGTTCTCCGCGGTAAAATGCCCAACCCAGCTCACAAGGAAACAGGCGGAGCGGGCGAGGCCCTGCTCAATCGCCAAGGAAAACAGCGTACGGACCTCCGGCTTCATGGATACATAATTTGTGGAGACGCCGTTTTCTGCGCTCCACATGCCGGTGAGCATGGCCGCCCATCCGGGTCCGGTATAGGTGATCTGCGGATTCGGAGCCGGCCAGTTCGCGCCGCCCGCATCGAGAAGGGAGGCCGTCCCGCCCTCCGGCGAAAGAGAGCCAAACATGTCGCAGCGGGCGCCGTCGTAACCGAGCACGAGCACCTTACCGCCCTTTTCCAAATGTCCGCGCATGGCGGAAAAGACGACCGTCTGGGGGAGAGCATCCTCCCGCCGGTTTTGAAAGACCGGATTCCCGCAGACGGAATCCAGATAGAATTTTTCACTGTCGATCTGTTCCATAGCTTCCTCCGAATCAAAAATATACGGCTGCCCGACCATAGAAAAAGCGGGTGGGATTCTCCGCATCCGCAAAGAGATCCCTGCCCGCCGATTCTCGGTATACGGAGCTCTAAAAAATCAGAGTTCTTCGCCTTTCAGGAAAACCTTAACCGGCTCGCCCTCATGATACACGCTGAGATAGCAGCAGTCAACAGCGGCGGAATCGGCCTGCGCGGTGGCAAGGGCCTCCTCTTCGGTCATTTCGGGATGAAGGACCTGCGGCTGACGTTTCGCTTTATTTCCCATGTGGACGGCAAACGTACGATCAATTTCTTCCATGATAGACACTCCTTTGTAAAAATTATTGTGATGGGGTTCCCGGCCCCGAATACAGGCTTTTTTCCGCGAAAAAACGCGAGAAAAAAAGAATAAACCAAAATCCTCGAGCATTATAGCACCGTTCACCGGCAAAAACAAGCGCTTTACCTATAAAACCGCAAATCTTTACGCTCTTTTTTTACCGATTATGCCACCTCTTTCCGGGAATTCTTTCCGCCGGAAAAGGGGAACTCTGCCGCCGGCTTGCAAACCGGGTGGCAGAATGATAAAATAAAACAAAAGGTCCGGAAACAACCATCCGGGAAAGGGGAAAACGGGGATGTCAAAACCCAAAAAGCTGAGGAAGCTTGTCAAAGCCGCCCACATGGGCAAGCCGGCGGCCATGTACCGCCTTGGGCTCGATTACGAGCGCGGCGGCCATTTCGGGCAGGATGAGGAGCTGGCGGAGAACTGGATTCTGCTGGCCGCCGAATTCGGCTTCACGCCCGCGGAGACCTGGCTCAAGGAACGCGAGGCCAAAAAAGCCGCAAAATAAGCCGGAAAAAGAAAGATACTCGGGGTTCCCAAAAGGGCATCCCGGGGATCTTTTTATTTGCCGCAGAGTTTGTGTTTCAGCGCGACGATCCGTTCCCGCCGCGCGGAGGTCGCCTCCGCATCAAAAACATAGCCGCCGCCGTCCGCCAAACGAAAACAGTCCCCGGCTCGTGCGTCCTCCGGCAGCGCCTCTTTCGGGACGGAGACGGTGGTCTCGTCGCCCTCCAGAATGGCGCGGCCTTCTTCAAACCGATCAAGAATCCAAAGCTCCATCATCCGCATCCTTTCTTTTTGTTCCGACTATTTTTCCGTGGAAACCGCAATCGTCCCGCCGTCCGTTTTCATGACCACCGTGCCGTCGAGGTCCGTGCGGTAGATCTGCACGCCCATGCCTTCCAGAAGTTCCGTCGTCTCCGGATGCGGGTGGCCGTAGTCGTTCCCGGCGCCGCAGAGGATGACCGCGTCGTCCGGCGAGACCGCCGCCACAAAGTCTTTGCCGCTGGAGGTTGAGCTGCCGTGGTGTCCCACCTTGAGCACGTCGGAATCCAGCTCCACGCCGGTGCTCATAATATCGTTTTCCGCATCCTTTTCGGCGTCTCCCATAAACAAAAAGCTGGTTTCGCCGCAGACGAGGCGCGTCACCACGGACCAGTTATTGTAGTCGTCGCCATAATGTCCCACAGGGCCGAGCACGGTGAGCACGCAGCCGCCGCTGAGCGGATATTCCCGGCCGGGTGCGGCGGTTGTAACGGTGCAGCCCTCCTCATCCACCGCGATAAGCAGCTTCTCCCAGAGCCGGGTGGTGGGTTGGAATTCGTCCGGAATATCCGGCATCAGAAACTCTTTTACTTCAAAATCCTGAAGGACATCCGTCATGGCCCCGATATGATCCGCATGCGGATGGGTGGCGATCAGCAGGTCGATCGTCTCCACGCCCTGCGCATCCAGATAGTCCGTGATGACGCCGCTTTGGTCCGAGGTGCCGGCATCGATCAGCACGGTGCTCTCCTCCGTCAGGATCAGGATGCAGTCCGACTGGCCGGTATCGAGAAAATGCACCTCCGCCGCGCCTTCGCCGGAAGCGGACAGGCTCACGTCGCCCTTCGTCCTTGCGGCCGGGTCAAAAAGATGCAGCCCCGGGATGCGGTTGTCGATCACGGCTGAAATCAGAATAAAAAGCGCAATAATAATGGTAACAAGGGTTCGCAGGTTGCGTCTCTTCATACCGTCTCTCCTTCGGGTTCGGGATACAGATTTACCATTTCAAGCCCTTCCGCCAGCGCGCGCCGCCAGCAGTGCGCCGTGCCGCCGGAGAGGCCGTTGTACCAGCCGATGATGCGCCGGGAATGCTCCACCATATAAATGTTGCGGCGACGGAAACAGGCCTCACTGTATGTCTTCGATACATAGACGACCATATCCGCCTGTTCGAGGATCCTCTGCTTTCTTTCGGCGGAGCCGGAGGAGGATTCAAACCCCACATACGGCACCGCGGCGATCAGAAAAATGCCAAGCGTTTCCCGCCGTTTCAGAACTTCCTCGGCGGCGAAGAGGTCGAAGCCCTCGGCCATGCCGGTATAAAAATACCGGTAGCCGTCGCCGGCGGCCTGTTCGACGGCGGTACCGACCGCCTCTTTCAGCGCAAGAATGCCCGTTGAGGTCTCCGCCCCGCCGTCAGGCAGTCTCGCCGGGCGCGGGCCGGTAAAGCAGCAGCACTCCTCTTTCAACGCAGGCCCGCCTCCTCGAGGCACCGAAAAATGCCGTACAGGATGCCGTAGATGATCGGCTGGTGCAGCAGATAAATCAGCAGCGTGTTGCTGCCGGCGGTGCAGAGAAAGCCGGAGTGCTTTTGCATCATAAAGGCCGGCAGATTCCGCTCCTTAAAATATTTTCCGGCGGCGGCGCCCGTCAGGAAGAGAAATCCCCACGGCAGCAGCGGAAAGTAATCCGCCGAGAAGTAGCCCTTCGGCGGGAAGCCGAGAAGGGCGGTTATGTCATTTCGATAAAGCACTTCCGGGAGCGCGATTTTTCCAAAGAGGATGGTTCCGCTGTCGATCCCGCGCAAGCAGAGGAAAATCCCGAAGAACAGCGCCATGCCGATCACGGGGTGCAGGGCTTCGACGCCCTTACGCAGCAGCGGATAAAGCAGCATGGAGGCGCCTAGAAAATGCAGTACGCCAAATTTGATCAGCTGATCCGGCATGAAGAGCATGGTGCCGAAGGTCATCAGCATGCCGGCGCCCAGCACCACGAGCCCGCGCTTGAAGTTGCTGTGTGCAAGCCGGCAGGAGATGCCGGAGATCAGGATGAACGACCAGCAGACGAACTGCTGAAGCCAGGAAAACGGAGGTGTGAACGGCGACGGACCGACGCCGAAGATCACAAAAAGGTCATAGAGCGTATGGTAAACGATCATCCCCAGCAGCGCAACACCGCGGAATTCGTCGAGAAACCAGATGCGCCCGCCGGCGCGGCCTTTCGTCATAGGATCGCCTCCTTTTTTCTGTTACGATTATATCATGCGGCCCGCTTCTTTGCATCCGTTTTTGAAATTCTTGTAAATCTTCTGCGTTTTGCTTGTGCGGGCGCGTGATTTTTGCTACAATACCGGTATATGCAAGCGATTTTCTGAACCCTGATGAAAGGAAATTTGTTTTATGGCTGAAGATTTAAAAGGATGGAGCCGCCCCGAGGAAAAATTCCCGGAGGCTGAGCTTGAAGATTCCTTTGCCGAATATTTCGCCGAGGACCACGCTTCGGTTCCCGGAAAAAAACAGAGACACCGCGCCGGTTCCGAGCCGGATCTGCTGGTTGAAACCGCTTCGGAGGACGACCCGGGTTTTGTCATTGAGGGCCTGGCCGCAGTAGAACAAAGCGGCGCCACAGCGGAGAGCCAGGAGCCGGATGCCGAGGCGGAATCCGAATCGGAGGAGGAGCCGGAGGGCCCGATTCCCGAAACCATGCCGGCATGCGAGGTGCCCGAGGCGGAGAACCTTCCGGATGAGCCGTTTATAGAAGAAGAGCCCGGTCCGTCGGGCGAAACTCTTTCCGCACAGGCCGCGAAGTCCGAGGAACAGCCGCCGGAGGAACCTTCCGCCAAAGAACCGGCTGCGGAGGAACCTTCCGCTGAAGAATCGACGGAAGAAGTGCCCATCGAGGAAGAACCGGCTGCAGAAGAACCTCCCGAAGAAGAGGCAGAAAAACCGGAGACGCCGGTTGTTTCCCCGGCCGCGAAACCGAAGGGACACGAAATCATCAAAATGACGCAGAACCTGCTCTGGAACCGCCGCAAACACCGCTGGGCGGCTCCGGTGGGGCTCGTCGTAATCATCCTTGCCGTGATCGGCTTCATCGCCGTGATTATCGGCGGCCTGAACCTCGGCGCCCGGGTCATCGACAACACGAAAGAAAAAGAGAAGTTCGCCTGGAAGGTCTATCCGCTGCTGATCTTCGATCCGGCCGCCTTTGACGATCCGAGCCAGCTCGACAGCGTGTTCCTGCTCAAGACCGCCCTCTGGAAGACGCTTCTTGAAAACCGCACCAAGTATTCTTACAACGACGACGGCATGCTGGTGGTGCCGGCCTCCGACCTCAATGTCGCGGCGAAGAGCCTCTACGGCGACGCGGTCAAGCTTACCCATCAGACCTTCTCCGAGGGATACGAATATTACTATATTTACGACGAGAGTACCGGCACCTATCTGGTTCCGGTCATGGGCCAGACCGCGGAGTATACGCCGGAGGTGGTACGGATCACCAAGACCGAGGATACCTACACGCTTCTGGTCGGCTACGTCACGCAGAGCACCCTCTGGAATATGGATACGGAGGGCAATATGAACGAGACCGTCCCGTCGAAGTATATGTATTATGATTTAAAAAAGGTGGATGGGGACAGCTACATCATCACGGCGGTCCGCGAAGTGCCTGCGGAGGAGGTGCCGGAGATCGAGACCTCCGGGGTGCAGCAGCAGCTCAACGAGACCCGCTATGGCGAGATTCTCGAAAACTACAATGCCGCCTCTTATAATTCCGCGGCGGAAAATGCCCTGGGCAGCGGCGCGTCCGAGTCGGTCTCCGGGGAGTCGCAGACGGAGTCGGCCGCAGTGGAGGAATCCGCCGTCTCCGGCGAAGCGGAATCTGCGCTGGAAGAATCCATGGAAGAATCCGCAGCCTGAAAAAATACAAAACATGGGTATGCTGCCGGAAGGAGGAAATCCTTCCGGCAGCATTTTTCTGCCCTGCCGAAACATGGAACGCCTGCCGCTATTTGGCAGAAAGGGCAGGCCGATTCAGCATCGTAAGGCCTTGCCGCCCAAAAAAGGAAATGCTACCATATTTTCGACGGGAGGAACGGAGAGCTTCCGCCGCGAAACATCAAGCGAACAACGGAGGAAAAACACCTATGAAAAAACTTCTTGCGGCAGTTATGGCGCTGGCACTGTTCCTGACGGCATCCGTGCCCGCCCAGGCCGAAGACATCCTTGCGCTTGACAGCATTGGTTTTGACGAAACTGCGGAATATCTGATCACCCCGGAGATGATCGCGGAGCTTTCCGAAGAGGCCGGCATGACGGATACGACGTTTACAACAAACGAGCTTCGATTCGAAGTTGTGCTCGGATCCGCCTATGCGGAAGTGGAACAGAAGACCTATACCGACGGCGCCGGAAAGAGAGGCATCCGCGTCACCGTGGAGCCGAATCCCGACTACGGCACGAAGGACTATGAAGTCCGTTTCCGTTGGAACTTTATCCGCGCAGAAGGCAGCACCATCTGGAAGACGGAGCCGGTCACCTGCTCCGTCACCATCGCCCGCAAAGCGCCGGTCGAGGGACTGTTTGAAGAATACGCCGGCGAAGAGGACGTGCTGATGCTGGATCCCGGCATCGACGTCGTCACGGAGGACAACTTCGCCGAAGCGGCGGGCAAGATGATCTCCTTCTCCGACAGCGTGGAGACATGGTGCCTCTTTGTCAAGCGGGTCAGCTCCTCTCAGAAGGGGATCAACATCTCCTTCGATACGGATCCGGATGAGGATGCGCTGGAGCTCTTCGATACCGAGGACGTACAGGCGCTGAATTTCCTCTCCGGCAAGGCCGCCGTCGCCTCAAAGGGCACCCTCTATGTGTATCTTGACAGTGCAGCTCTCGGTACTGCGGATATCGATGGGACGTACTATCTTTACACATGGAACGGCAAGACGCTGACGTCGCTCGGCAGCGCATCTCCCGAGGAGACCGACAACGGCATCGCATTCGCCTTCCCGCTGGAGGCCGGCGATCTGCTCGGCTCCTACTACATCTCGGCGGAAAAGGCGTCCTCGTCCGTCCCAAAGACGGAGACACCTTCCGGGAGCAACTCTTCCTCCGGGGAGACGGAAGAAGAGAACCCCGATACCGGACTTCCGCTTTTTTTCTGAGCAAAACGCGGCAAAAAGCCTCATGGATCTCCGCCATGGGGCTTTTTTGTGCCTGTGCGGCGGAATCGGGCGGGGCGGGGGTGCTCTTTTCGGACAAAACAACGCATGAATTCCCCATTTCCGCGTGGTCCCAGTTGAAAAACAAATGACCGGATGTTATAATCTAATTTGACTAATTTTTTATGGAACTGGGTGCCGGAGGTATATGGATGAAAAAATGGAAATCCCTTCCTGCCAATGAGGGCAAGGCGAAAAGAATCTGCGAAGAACTCGGCATTCCGGATCTGGTTGGCGAGATTCTGGTCGCAAGGGGCGTGGATACCCCGGCCAAAGTGAAGGAATTTCTCAGCGAGGAGATCCCTTTTGCCGACCCGTTTTCCTATAAAGATATGAAAAAGGCCGTGGAACGGATCAACGACGCCGTCGACGAGGGCCAGCGCGTCTGCATCTACGGCGATTACGACTGCGACGGCATGACCGCCACGGTTTTGCTTTACGATTACTTACAGTCGATCGGCTGCAACGCATGGTATTATATCCCGGACCGCGAATCCGAGGGCTATGGCCTCAACAAGGGCGCCATCGACTACATCGCCTCTCAGGAGACCGATCTCATTGTCACGGTGGATAACGGCATCTCCGCCATCAACGAGATCGATTACGCGAGCTATCTCGGCATCGATGTCGTCGTCACCGATCACCATCAGCCACGGGAAATTCTGCCGGATGCCGTCGCCGTCGTCGACCCGCACAGGGAAGACAGCGAGGGCGAATACCGGGATCTCGCGGGCGTCGGTGTGGCCTTTAAGCTCGTCTGTGCGCTGGAAAACGACGACGGCTGGGGCATCATCGACCAGTATGCGGATCTGATCTCGATCGGCACCGTGGCGGATATCGTGCCGCTGACCGGCGAAAACCGCGCGCTGGTGCGGGAAGGGCTTTCCGTCATCAGCGAGACGGACAACCTCGGTCTGCGGGCGCTGATCGAGAGCGCCGGCATATCGGGAAAACTGATGACTTCGGAGAATATCGCCTACGGCATCGCGCCGAGGCTCAACTCCGCGGCAAGGCTCGGCAGCGCCTATCAGGTGATCGAGCTGCTGACCACCGAGGATGAGGACCGTGCCGCCGAACTCGCGGCGACTCTCTGCGAGCAGAACAGCCGGCGCCAACAGCTGGAACAGCAGATCTCCGGCGACGTGGAGAAGATGTTCACCGAGCGGCCGGAGCTTTTCCAAGACAGAGTGATCGTGCTCGACGGCGGCGGCTGGCATCATGGCGTCATCGGCATCGTATGCTCAAAAGTGGTGGAGCGCACCGGAAAACCGTGCGTGCTCATTTCGCGCGACGGGGAGGAGGCCAGAGGTTCCGCCCGCAGCGTGGAGGGCTTCTCCATGATCGACGCGGTCTCCTATGCCTCCGATTGTCTGACCCGGTACGGCGGACATCCCTTTGCCGCGGGCATGTCGCTCGAATCCTCAAAAATCGACGCCTTCCGCCGCAAGATCAACGAATTTGCGGCCAAAAACTTTTCGATGATGCCGGTCTTCACGCTGAAGATCGATAAAATTCTCGATCCCGCGGACGTAACGGTGGAAAAGATCGCCGCGCTCCATCTGCTGGAGCCGTTCGGCTGCAAAAACGAGATGCCGCTCTTTGCCTTCCGCAAGGTGATCATCGACGGCATCTATGCCATCGGCAACGGAAAACACATCCGCCTGCGCCTCAAAAAGGCCGGCCTCACGTTCTATGCGGTCTGGTTCGGCGTCTCGCAGGAGGATTTTCCGTACAAGGTCGGGGAGACTGTGGATATCGCCGCCTCCTGCGACGTCGGAGATTACAACGGAGAGGCGCGCGTCTCGGTGAAGATCCGGGATGTGCGGCCCTCCTCCCTCTGTCAGGAGCGGCTGTTCGGCGGCAACCTTGCCTACGACGGCTTCCGCCGCGGCGAGCCGGTTCCGGAGGAGGAGATTCCCGCCCGCCCGGATTTCGCGCTGGTCTACCGGTTTATCCGGGAAGACGGCGGCTTTCAGGGAGAACCGGATATCCTCTTCGGCAGGATCACCGGCGCCAACCGGGATACCACGATGAGTTCCTGCAAGATGCGGCTCTGCATCGACGTGATGGAGGAGCTTGGCCTCGTTGCCAGTTCCTATGATGGCCGCCGCATCCGCGTCACTTTGAAAACACCTTCGGAAAAGGTGGATATCGAGCACTCCCAGCTTCTCGGGAGACTGCGCAAGGGCAATATTTGAGGAGCGGAGAGAAGGAGGAGGTGACGGCATGAGTGAGTATCTGCAAAAGCTGATGGAAGCCATACAGGAAAACGGCAAGCCGCTCGATATGGATAAGATCGAGCGCGCATATAACCTTGCCGAGAGCGCCCATGCCGGACAGATGCGTGCCTCCGGCGAACCCTATATCATCCATCCCGTCGAGACCGCGATCATCACCGTGAAGCTCGGCATGGATACGGATACCGTCGTCACGGCACTGCTGCACGACGTCGTGGAGGATACGGATATCCCGATTGAGAAGATCCGCAAGGAGTTCGGCCCCGAAGTCGCCCTGATGGTCGACGGCGTGACCAAACTCGGCCAGATCGCCTATGTCTCGCGCGAGGAGCAGCAGGCGGAGAACGTCCGCAAGATGCTGCTTGCGATGGTGCAGGATGTGCGCGTTATCATCGTCAAATTGGCGGACCGCCTGCATAACATGCGCACGATCGATTTCATGCCGCCGGAGAAGCAGCGCAGCAAGGCGCACGAAACCATGGAGATCTATGCGCCGCTTGCACACCGCCTCGGCATCCGTCCGCTGATGGAGGAACTGGAGGACCGCTGTATCCGCGTGCTGGATCCGGTGGGCTACAACGACATCGAGCACCGCATGGAGCTTGAGAAGGAGGACCGCATCCGCTTCCTCGACAGCCTCAAGGAGCGAATCGGCGAGCGTCTGAAAAAAGAAAACCAGCCGGCCTACGTCGAGGGCCGTATCAAATCCATCTACGGCATCTACCGCAAGGTCTATATTCAGGGCCGCTCGATGGAGGAAATTTTCGATATTTATGCGGTTCGCGTCATCGTGGAATCCGTCTACGAGTGCTACAATGTCCTCGGCATCGTCCACGATATGTTTAATCCCATCCCGGACCGCTTCAAGGATTATATCTCCACACCGAAACAGAACATGTACCAGTCCCTGCACACGACCTGCATCGACAAGGAGGGCATCCCCTTCGAGATCCAGATCCGTACCTGGGATATGCACCACACCGCCGAATACGGCATCGCGGCGCACTGGAAATACAAGGCCGGCATCACCGGCAAGGATAACATGGAGGAGCGCCTTTCGTGGGTGCGCCAGCTTCTGGAGCAGCAGCAGGAATCCGACGACGCCTCAGAGCTCGTGGAATCCATCAAGAGCGACATCGCGCCGGATGAGGTCTTCGTCTTCACGCCGGGCGGCGACGTCATTCAGCTCCCGGCCGGCTCGACGGTCATCGACTTCGCCTACGCCATTCACACGGCCGTCGGCAACCGCATGACCGGTGCCAAGATCAACGGCCGCATCGTCTCGCTGGATTCCGAGGTCAAGACCGGTATGATCGTGGAGATCATCACAACGAACGCCCCCGGCCACGGCCCGAGCCGCGACTGGATCAACATGGCGAAGACCGCCGGAGCGAGGAGCAAAATCCGCACCTGGTTTAAAAAAGAACGGCGCGACGAGAACATCGTCGAGGGGAAAGAAGCGGTCTGGAAGGAATTCCGCCGCAACCTCATCATTCTCGACGAGCCGCAGTACGGCGAATTTATCGAGGATGTCGCAAGGCGCCAGCACTGCAATTCGGCGGAGGATTTTTATGCTTCCGTCGGTTACGGCGGCATCAACCTGTCCAAACTTCTGCCGTGGGCGAAGGACGAATTCATCCGCCGCTACCGCACGGTGCCGGATGTGGCACCGCCGCTTCCAGAGCCGCCCAAGCGGAAGACGAAGAACAGCAGCGGCGTCATCGTCGAGGGACTGGAAGGCTGCCTCGTCAAATTTGCCCGCTGCTGCAATCCGCTGCCCGGCGACGATATCGTCGGGTACGTCACCCGGGGCACCGGCGTTTCAATTCATAAAGCCAGCTGCCGCACCGCCGTGACCGGCATGGAATCCAAGGACCAAAAGGGCCGCTGGGTGCATGCCTCTTGGTCGAACGATGTCAAAGAAACCTATCAGTCCGATATTGTCATGGTCTGCCAGAACCGGCTCGGTCTGGTCGCGGATGTCAGCATCGCGCTGACCAACCTCCATGTGCCGGTTCATGCGCTAAGCGCGAAGGAGACTTCGGGCGGCATGGCGGAGGTTCGCATGACGACCGAGACCGGCGGCGTCGATCAGCTCAAGGTCATTCTGGATACCCTGCGCCGCATCCGCGGCGTGGAGACGGTTCAGAGAGTATGACCGCAACCCGAAAGGAGAGAACCCTGTGATTGCGCTTTTGCAGAGATGCAAGGAGGCCTCCGTTGAGTGCGGAGGTGAACTCGTCTCACAAATCGGAGAGGGATTTTTGATCCTGCTCGGCGTCGCAAAGGGTGATACGGAGCAGGAGGCCGACCTTCTGGCAAAAAAGACCGCGGAACTCCGCATCTTCGAGGACGAAAACGGAAAGATGAATCGTTCCATTCTCGAAACCGGAGGCTCGGCGCTGGTGGTGTCGAACTTCACCCTCTGCGCCGACTGCTCCCATGGAAGAAGGCCCTCTTTTTTTGACGCCATGCTTCCGCAGCAGGCAAACAAGCTCTACGAATATTTTATTAAAAAACTGCAGTATTATGGGATCGGCGAGGTCCGGAGCGGCGTCTTTGGCGGCGACATGCAGGTCCGCCTCCAAAACGACGGGCCGGTCACAATTTCCCTCGACACGGCCGATCTCAAGTGATATAATCTGGTTTCAGGAGGCGATTCCTTTATGACTATTACGGAAATCACCGTCGGCATCATGCGCACCAACTGCTACGTCGTGGAGACGGAGCGGAAAAATGCCGTCGTCATTGACCCCGGCGACGAGGGCGGCCGTCTGACCGACCGGCTCACCAATATGGGCGTCAAGGTGACCTATATTTTTCTGACTCACGGCCATTTTGACCACACCGGCGCGGTAAAGGACGTGCTGAAACGCTTCCCGGAGGCGAAGGTCGTTGTGATGAAGGAGGATGAGGATATCCTTCTCGATCCTTCCCTCGTCGTCAACCGCGTACAGGGAAAATTCGGGGAGAGATACCACATCAAGCCGGATCTTCTCGTCTCCGACGGCAAAGTGCTGAAACTCGACGAACTTGCCTTCGTCTTCATTGCGACGCCCGGCCACACCAAGGGTTCCTGCACGATTCTGCTGGGCAAAAACCTCTTCACCGGGGATACGCTGTTTGCCGGCATGTGCGGCAGAACGGATCTCTACGGCGGCTCCCAGTCCGATATGAGGCGCTCGCTCGCGCGGCTGGGCAATCTGGAGGGCGATTATGAAGTCCTGCCGGGACATGGCCCGGGCAGCACGCTCGCCATCGAACGCTTCCAGAACGTCTACCTGAAATCCGCCATGGGCAAAGAGGTATTATGAATCTTATCATCGACAACCACCCTTATCATTATGAAATGGAAGCCCTCTGCCGGATGTTCCTGCGGGGCGAGGAACTGAAGATCCTCGAAACCGCGCAGGCCCCTGCGGGGGATTTTCTTTATACGGGTCTCACTGGAGACAAGATCTCCGTCCGGGCAAATTACAAGGGAAAAACCGCGGAACAGACCGCCGAAGCCGGAGCCGACGCCGAGCGCTCGATGGCGCGGACCGTCTATTTCGTGATGAGCACGCTTACCGGCATCCGGCCGAAATGGGGCGTGCTCACCGGCATCCGTCCGGTCAAGCTCGCGATGGAGCTCGCCGACGAGGGCAAAACGCCGGAGGAGATCCACCGCATTCTGAGCACCGACCGGCTGATCTCCGACGAGAAGATCGCGCTGATGATCAAGACGATGCTCCATGAGCGGGAGATCCGCCAAAGCTCCCGGCCGGAATCGGTGAGCCTCTATATTTCGATCCCGTTCTGCCCGACCCGTTGCTCCTACTGCTCTTTTATCAGCCACAGCATCGAAAAGGCCGCAAAGCTGATTCCGCCCTATGTGGAGCTGCTCTGCAAAGAGCTTTCCGGCATCGCGGAGCTGATCGAGGAACTGGGGCTCCGGCTCGAGACGGTCTACATGGGCGGCGGCACCCCGAGCGTGCTCTCGGCGGAGCAGCTCGATGCCGTGCTCGGCACGGTGGAATCCTCGTTCAACATGAGCACCGTACGGGAATTGACCGTCGAAGCCGGCCGCCCGGATACGATCACGCCGGAGAAGCTCGAGGCCATGAAAAACCACCATGTGGGCCGCATCAGCGTCAATCCGCAGACGCTCGACGACGAGGTGATGGAGGCCATCGGCCGGAAACATACCGCTGCGCAGTTTCTGGAGGCTTTCCGGCTGGCCCGCAGCTTCGGCTTCGACAATATCAACACCGATCTGATCGCCGGCCTGCCGAAGGACAACATGGAGAAATTTTCCCGCACGATCGAAGGAATTATGGAGCTTCACCCGGAGAACGTCACGCTGCATACGCTGACCGTCAAGCGGGCGGCGGGCTTCGGCACGGACCCGGAGGGCATCCTTGCGGGCACGGCGGACGCCATGGTGGAGTTTGCCCAGCGCCGCTTCGGCGAGGAAGGCTATTTCCCGTATTATCTCTACCGCCAGAAGGGCACCGTCGACAACCTCGAAAACACCGGCTACTGCCTTGCGGGCAGGGAATGCCTTTATAATATTTTTATTATGGATGAGACGCACAGCATCCTTGCCGCCGGCGCGGGCGGAGTGACGAAACTCCGGGCGCCCGGAGGAACACGGATCGAGCGCATATTCAACTACAAATACCCATACGAATATATCAGCCGTTTTGATCAACTGAATTCCCGAAAGGAGCAGATCCGAGAATTTTATGAAACATGGCCGATCCATCCGGGAACTTGACGCCGCAAGGGTGAATACGCACCTCGGGCGCGAGCCGGAGCAGTTTGTCAATTTATCCGAAAGCCGTTTTCGGCTTCAGGTTAGCGATCTTGCCGACCGGATTCTTTCCGAAAAAAAACCGGTGCGCGTGGTGCTGCTCTCCGGGCCCTCCGCCTCGGGAAAAACCACCGCGGCCGTCAAACTCCGCGCGGAGCTCGGCGTCTGCGGAAAAGAGGCGGCCATCGTCTCTGTGGATGATTTCTTTCTTGGAGCGGGCAGCCTGCCCAAAAACCCGGACGGCACCTACGACATGGATCATATCGACGTTGTCGACACCGGGCTTGCGGAGCGCTGCATCGCCGATCTGCTGGAAAAAGGCGAGGCGGATTTCCCGGTCTTCGATTTTTCCGCCCAGCGGCGCGGTGCGGAGGTGAGGCATATCTCCGCTTCGGGCGGCAGTCTCGTCATCATCGAAGGGACCCATGCGCTGAATCCGCTTCTGACGAAAGGGCTGCCCAAGGGCGGCGTCTTCCGCGTCTTCGCGGGCACGAACGTCAAATTCTGCGTGGATGGAAAGCCGCTGCTTCTGCCGGAGGAGCTGCGCCTCGTGCGCCGGATGCTTCGCGACGAGCAATTCCGCGGCTGGTCCGCGGAAAAAACCTTCGCCCAGTGGCCGCATATCCTGAACAGCTCCGACATTTATATTGAGCCCTACGCCAAGACGGCGGATTTTTTCCTCGATTCCGCGCTGGATTATGAGCCGGCGGTTTACGGGGAGCGCCTGTTCCCGATGCTGGAGCGGATTCCGTCGGATTCGCCGTTTGCCACCGAAGCCGGGGAGCTGCGGAAAAAGCTCTCCTATTTTTATCCTCTTCCGGAGAAATTTGTTCCCGAGGATTCCCTTTTGAGGGAATTTATCGGATAAAAAAGCGGTTTTTCTGTTGAAAAGCTGGAGCGGCGGGTATATAATAATCAGATGTAGAAATCTCGTATGAAAGGGGCAGCACTATGGCGAATTTCGACAGCATCCTGGGCGATCTGCGGATCGTTGCGGAGGAAGTTGAGAAAAAAACCAGGGAAACGATTGAGCTTTCCCGTCTCCGCATGGAAAAAATCCAGGTCAGAAGCGATATCAAAAAGAACTATGAGAGCATCGGCGAGCTGGTCTATGCGGAGTATCGCTCCCACGAGGACAACGGCGACGTGATCGAAATTTTTGAAAAAGAGATCGACCGCGAGTACGACCATCTGAGCGAGATTGCCGGTCGGGTCCGTAAGCTCCGCAACCGTGCCCAGTGCCCCGCGTGCGGCGCGCAGAACGAGACCGCCGCCGCCTATTGCAGCCACTGCGGCGCCGAGATGAAGCCCGTGGAAGAGCCTGTGACCGCCGCGGTCGATAAAACGGCCGAGGATATCAAAGAGGCCGCGCTCGGGGTAAAAGAGACGCTGACCGAAACGCTGGAGACCGCCGGCCAGTATGTTGAGAAGGAAAAGGCCCTTCTTGAGAAGGAAGCCGTGAAGCTCAGCGAAAAAGCCGCGAAGCTGACTGCCTGCGCCGAAAAGAGCGCAAAAGCGGAAGTGGCCGAAGAAGCGGCGCAGACCTCTCCGGAAGAGAATCTCCCGGAAGAGGCTCCGGAAGCGATCCCGGAAGCGGCCGCAGCGGAACAAATCCCTGAGGCGGAGAAAAAATCCGCTTCCAAAAAGAAAAAATAACACGCCGGACGGCGGGATGGAGAGCCTTATCCGGAGGATGCCGGAGGCTTTCTTATAGAAAGGATGAACGAAATTGACGTACAACCAGATCAAGGGTTCCGCCACGTATCTTCTCAATCAGACCGGCCTCCGTCCGAAAATCGGCCTGATCCTCGGTTCCGGCCTGCATCCGGTCACCGCGGATCTCGAGAATGTGACGAAGATCCCGTATAAATCCATTCCGCGCTGGAACGCCTCCTCCGCTCCCGGCCATGAGGGCGCGCTCTATATCGGCACGATGGAGGGAGTCCCGGTCGCGGCCATGTCCGGCCGTCTCCATTATTATGAAGGCAACAGCATCGCCGACTGCGCCTATCCGGTCGCCGTGCTCAAGGCAATGGGAATCGAGAAGCTCATCGTCACCAACGCGGCCGGCGGCGTCAACACCGACTATCATCCCGGCGAATTCGTCCTGATCCGCGACCAGATCAAGTTCTTCGACGAGAGCCCTCTGCGCGGAGAAAAAGCGGAGGATTTCGGCGGCGAGCATTTCTTTGATATGACCGATACATATACCGCGAAGCTCCGCGAGGCGGTTAAGACCGTCTGGCAGAAAACCGCCGGCGAGGATCTGGCGGAGGGCGTCTATGCCTTCATGCCGGGCCCGCAGTTCGAGACTCCGGCCGAGATCCGTGCCCTGCGCGTGCTCGGAGCGGACCTCGTCGGTATGAGCACCGCGCCGGAAGCCATCATGGCCGCCGCCTGCGGGCTCAAGCTGCTCGGCGTCTCCGTCGTCACCAATATGGCGGCGGGCGTCGTCGCGGGAAAGCCGCTCTCCGGCGAGGAAGTCGACGAGACCGGCGCCGCCATCGCCGACAACTTCCGCAAATTCCTGCACATCGCGGTGCAGACGCTCTCCGAGATCGGATAATTTACGCCCGGCCCGTGCCGAAAGAAGCATCTGCCGGGCTCGCTTTTTTGCTAAAATCCCGTATTTTGGCGGTGTTTCCGCCGGAGGCACCGTATTTTTCAGAATAAATGAACGACCCCTGACCGGAAAGGACGGAAGAAAAATGCTGTTTAAGAACATCTCCTATGTGGATGAGAACTTCAACGTTGTGGATAACGCCTGGATCGGCGTCAAAAACGGCGTGATCGACTGTATTTCCCAAAACAGGCCCGCAAACTGGAGCTGCGGCGAAGTCTACGACGGCAGCGGCAAAATCCTGATCCCGGGGCTTGTCAATAACCATACGCACGCCGCGATGACGCTGATGCGCGGCTACGGCGAAGGGCTTCCGCTTCAGAGATGGCTGGAAGAGAAGATTTTTCCCTTTGAGGCGCACTGGAACGAGGACGCGATCTACTGGGCAAATCTGCTCGCCATGTCCGAGATGCTCGCCTGCGGCACCACCTCCTTTACCGACATGTATTTCTTCGGCTCGGTGGAAGCAAAGGCCGTGCAGGATGTGGGCATGAAGTGCAACTTCAGCAATCCGCCGGTCAGCACCGACGGCACCCATCTCAAGGATCTCTCCTATTTTCCGGCCGTCTGGTCGGAGATCCAGCAGTGGGGCCACAGCAAGGGCCGTTTCATGATGGAATTCGGCATCCACGCCGAGTACACCGCCACCGAGGCGCTGATCCGCGAGACCGCCGCCTTCGCGAAGGAAAACGGCCTGCGGGTTCATGCGCATATGTCCGAGACGCAGAAGGAGCATGAGGAATGCAAGCAGCGCAACGGCGGCATAACGCCGGCGAAGCTCCTCCTCGACTGCGGCCTGTTTGAGAATCCGACCAACGTGGCGCACTGCGTCTGGGCGGAGGACGACGACATCCGGATCCTTGCGGAGAACCATGTGACCGCGACGCATAATCCCTCGAGCAACATGAAGCTCGGCAGCGGCTTTGCGCCGGTGCGCAAAATGCTGGATGCCGGCGTCAACGTGGCGCTCGGCACCGACGGCGCCGCGAGCAACAACAACCTCAACATGTTTGAGGAGATGCACATGGCGGCCATGATCGCCCGCGGCCGTTCCGGCCATGCGGACGAGATCAGCGCCGCGGAGATTCTTAAAATGGCGACCGTCGACGGCGCAAGGAGCCAGGGCCGTATGGACACCGGCCTCATCAAAATCGGATACAAGGCGGACCTCGCCGTCGTCGATCTCGACCGGCCGCATCTGGTTCCGTCCTACAATAAGCTCGATTCCCTTGTCTTCTCCGCGCAGGGTGCCGACGTCGTCCTGACCATGGTGGATGGCGACGTCCTCTACCGCGACGGAAAATACAAGACGATCGACTTCCCGAAGGTCTGCGACAAAATCAGTCTCTGCCTGCCGAAGATCCTTTCCCAGATCTGACGCCTCCATTTTGGCGTTGCAGAGGGCGGATGCGGAATTCCGCCCTTTATGCATATTAAAGGGGGACAGCGTTTGAGCTTAAAGAAACAGAATTTCCTCCAGGGTGCCCTGATTCTGAGTTTCGCGACCATCTTTGTCAAGGCCATCGGCGCGCTCTTCAAGATTCCGCTGATGAACATCATCGGCGGCGAGGGCATGGGCTATTACAACACGGCCTATCAGATCTTCAACCCGCTTTATACGCTCGCGACCGCCGGCATCCCGGTGGCCGTCTCCCGGATGGTCTCCGAATGCGTGACGCTGGGGCGTTTTCGGGATGTCAGAAAGATCTTTCAGGTTTCGATGGTCTGTTTTCTCATCACCGGAACGGCGGGCAGCCTGGTCATGCTTTTCGGCGCGGGATTCCTCACCTCGTCCGTGGTGGGCAATCCGGGCGCCGTCTGGGCGGTGGCGGTCCTGTCTCCGGCGGTCTTTTTCATCTGCATGATGAGCGCCTACCGCGGTTATTATCAGGGCCTGCGCAACATGTATCCGACCGCCGTCTCCCAGATGGTGGAGGCCGTGTTCAAGCTGCTCCTTGGCCTCGGGCTGACGCTTGTCGTCACGAAGATCGGCACTGCCGAGTATGAGAAGACCGGCACCATCTTCGGCATTAAAATCGGGCTCACCGAGAACGCGGCCACCGCGGCTTCGGCGATCGCGCCCTATGCGGCTGCGGCGGCCATCGCGGGCGTCATGCTCTCGACGATCGCCGGAACCATCTACCTGATGATCCGTTATAACCGGAAGGGCGACGGCATCAGCGAGGAGGAACTTTTCGCCTCCGTGGAGCCGCAGGAGAGCAAAACCATTTTCCGGTGCCTGATTGCGATCGCGCTGCCGGTCTGTTTTGCCTCCCTAGCGACCAACCTCACCAACCTGATCGACCTGATTTCGCTGATGAACCGACTGGAGTACGCGATTCGCCTCGATTCGGATACGATCCTTACCATGTATAAGGGCCTGCTTCCGGAGAAGCTGACGCTCGACGGTATCCCGAACTATCTTTATGGCGTCTATACCGGCATGCCGGTGGAGCTTTTTAATTTGATTCCGGCCATTGCCACCACCTTCGGCATCTCCGCGCTGCCGACCGTGACGGAGACATGGACGACGCACAACCGCCACCGGATCAAACGGTCCATCGACAGCGTGCTGCGCATCACCGCGCTGATGGCGTTCCCGGCAGGGCTTGGGCTCTCCTTCCTTTCAAAGCAGATCCTTGACCTGCTCTATCCGAAGGTTCCGCTGGAGGTGGAGATTGCCGCCCCGATGCTGACCGTCATGGGCATCTCGGTGATGTTTGTTTCGATTGTCGTCACCTGCAACAGCGTGCTTCAGGCGATCGGAAAGGAACGCATTCCGCTGGTGCTGCTTTTGATCGGCGCCGCCGTCAAGCTAGGCATTAACTTTACGTTTATTGCCATTCCGTCCATCAATATTAAAGCTGCGCCTTATGGTTCCCTGTGCTGCTATGGCCTGCTGCTGATCCTGAGCATCATCCTGATCAACCGGCATGCGGGTATCCATGTGGATCTCTGGTCCGTCCTTTTGAAGCCGCTGTTTGCGGGGCTTGTCTGCGCGCTCAGCGCAAAGGGCGTCTGGCTGCTGACGCAGGAGGGGCTCGGATCCCGTACCGCAACCGTGCTCGCAATCTGTGCGGCGGTGCTAATTTACACCGCCACGGTGCTCGCCATCCGCGGCGTACCGAAAAATGATATAAAAATGCTGCCGAAAGGCGAAAAAATCGCAGAACTACTTGCAAAATGGCATCTCTTAGGGTAAGATAATGGAGGCTTTTGTGGATTTCAAATTCAAGGAAACGTATGACATCGGCGACCTGCTCCGGATTATGGAAATTCTGAGGAGCGGCGAAGGCTGCCCCTGGGATCGGCAGCAGACGCACGCTTCGATTCGCCAGAATTTCATCGAGGAGACCTACGAGGTAGCCGAGGCCATCGACAACGCCGATACCGAAGCGCTCTGCGAGGAGCTGGGCGATGTGCTCATGCAGATCGTCTTTCATTGCCAGATCGAAAAAGAAAAGGGCAGCTTCGGTTTTTCTGAAATCTGCGACGGCCTGTGCAAAAAACTTATCGTCCGCCATCCCCATGTGTTTGGAGACAAAGCCGCGTTTTCCGCGGAATATGCTTTCCGGCGCTGGGATGAAATAAAGGCCGAAACCAAGGGTCAGAAGACGGGCACGGATACGCTTGCCGCCGTTCCGAAGACTTTGCCTGCACTGATGCGGAGCGCAAAGCTGCAAAAGCGTGCCGCAAAAGCTTCGGGACTGTCCCATGACCCCGATCATGCCCTTCGCGATCTCGACGGGGGAGTCGCAAGGTTGAAGGAGGCTGCGGCCGAAGATAATTCTTCTCGGAAACAAGAAGAATTGGGGGATGTGCTTTTCGCCGCCGTTGAAGTGGCGGAGGCACTGGGCGTGGAGCCGGAGGAATGTCTTTCCGGTTCCTGCGAACGATTCACACAGCGTTTTTCTTTTGCGGAAGAGAAAGCTGCCGGGGAGGGGAAGAGCCTCCGGGATCTTTTGCCGGCGGAGCTCGAAAAGCTCTGGGATGCGGCAAAAAAGGAAGAGGAACAAAAAAAGCCGCGAGAAAGCGGCAAAATTGTAACGGAGGGAAATGTAAAATGACGAAAGCCGACCTGATCACCGCAGTAGCAGAGAAGACAGAATTCACCAAGAAAGACAGCGAAAAAGCCGTCCTTGCCGTACTGGATTCCATCACCGAGGCCCTGGTTGCCGGGGAAAAAGTCCAGCTTGTCGGATTTGGCTGCTTCGAAGTCAAAGAGAGAGCCGCCAGAAAAGGCGTCAATCCGAGAACCAAAGAGGATATCGATATTGCTTCCTCCATGCTCCCGGTGTTCAAGGCCGGCAAGGGCCTGAAGGCCGCCGTCACGAAGGAATAAAGAAGCAAAACCGAAGCCTCCGTTCCATCGAGCGGGGGCTTTTTTTAAAGGAGGAATTCCATGCGGCTCGACAAGTATCTGAAAATTACCCGCCTGATCAAACGCCGCACCGTCGCCAACGAAGCCTGCGACGCCGGGCGCGTTCTCGTCAACGGAAGGGCCGCCCGCGCTTCCTATGAGATAAAAGAAGGGGATATCGTCGAAATACAGCTTGGGCAGAAACCCCTCCGCGTCGAGGTGCTTTCCATCGAAGAATCGCCGAAAAAGGAGGACGCGGCCCGAAACTACCGCGTCATAGAATAAGGCTCTTTCCGGCCGAAAATCCCATGTTTTTACTTGTAAATATTTCCGGATCCTGCTATGATGGAGACGGATAAAAATATCAGATTGTCTCAGACAATTAGAGAGGGGTATTTTATGAAGAAATTATTGGCTTTTGCGCTTTGTTTGCTGCTTGTTCTCGCCATGCTGCCGGTCGCCTCATTCGCTTCCAGCGACGATGACGACGACGATGACTCCTACTATGAGAAGAACGGCATCGAAGCCTCCGGAACCAACGTCAGCATCGGACGCCTGAGCCTGCTGAGCTGGAAATATGACGAGCTCGAAGATCTCGCGAAGGAACTCGGCGCAACCCTGAATGAGATCCTGTTCACCTGTGAGATCACCGACACGGATTCCGGGGACAAGGATATCATGTTCAGCCTCGGCGATGACTACGAAGAGGACGAAGTAACCATCTTGTATATGCACAAGGATGGGACCATCGACGTGATCGCCGCCATGTGCGACGAGACCGGAGACATCGAACTTGATACCACTTCCACCGGCGCCGCCTATATGATTCTTAACGGTCCGGAATATGCCGCCGCCTATGATTCCACGCTGGTGGCCAAGAAGCCCGGCACCTACGTCACCTCCGCGAAGAGCAGCGGGACGACGTCCTCTTCCTCTTCTCCGATTACGGTGAAGCCCTCCACCGACACCACCACTTCGACCGATACGACCGGAACTCAGCAGGAGGAGAACCCCAATACCGGAATCGGCACGATGCCACGCTTTTTCCTGAGACTGTTCTGATGGTCTGCAAAAAAAGAGAAAGGCTTTTCGACCGGCACATACCGGTCGAAAAATGAGCTTCCTCATACAAGTGCAAAAAAAGGCCCGCTGCGTTTTTTCGCGGCGGGTTTTTTCTTTGTTGATGAGCTTCGGCTTAATTTTGTATGGCCGGAGACGGACATACTGAAGGAACTGCCGTGGTGCAGCAGGCATTTTTAAATCGGGAATCGCTTCCTTTTGGCTCCGCTTTTTCTCCTCCGCGCCGGTTCCGGTATCGGTGGAGTCTTTGAGCTCCAAAGGTCAGGGCAGCAGGCGGATCTCTCCGGCGGAGAGGGCCGCCTCGCATCCGTCGTCGTACCGGACAATCAACCGACAGGCGTCGTCGATATCGAGAACAACGGCCGGCCGTTCGCCTTCTCCGGAGCGGACGGCGATCCGCATTCCGGCGGCGAGGCTTCGGCCAAGATAACCTTCTGCCGGTTCGCCGTGTTCGAGTGCCCCGCAGCGCCGCATCAGACGGTTCAGAACCTCCGCAGCCAGACGGTTTTTCATGTCGGGCTGCGCGCTTTCAAAGACGCTGCCGGCGGTCTCCCGGATCTCGGCGGGGAAGCCCTCCTTTGGCGGAAAGACGTTGATCCCGATGCCGACGATCACATAATCCGGCTTCTCCTCCGATTCCTTTACCGAGGCCTCGGTCAGAATTCCGCAGACCTTTCGGCCGTCGATCAGGATATCGTTTACCCATTTGATCCAGGGCTTTTTTCCCGAGACGCTTTCGATCGCCTCGCATACCGCGACGGCGGCCTCCGTTCCAAACAGAGGCGCCCGCGCGGCGGAGACCTCCGGGTAGAATAGCACGCTCAGATAGATGCCCGTATCGGGCGGTGAATAAAAACTTCTTCCGGGTTTGCCGCGTCCGGCCGTCTGCGATGCGGCAATCACCGCCTCGGCCCGCCGTTCCCCGGTGCCGGCCCTCTCCCGCAGCAGGGAACTGGTGGAGGCCGCCGACTCCAGTACCTCCAGCTTCAGATCTTCAGCCGGGGGCAGCAGATACTTCCGGATTCCGTCGGCGGAGAGGCGGCCGTATTCCTCGGGCATCATTTTGTCGCCCTTCGTTTCGGGTCCCTTTCCGTTTTCCGCTTGTTTCGGCATGTCATCTCCTCCTTACGGCCGCATATTTGGTTCAAATGTATTTTGTGATTTTTTGCTGGACCCTGTGGCGGCCTGATGCGGGCGGAAAGAAATCCTCCGATCGGCCATTTTTTCATAGGAAAACGAATTTGCTTTTCTATCGGCTGAACTTATGGTACACTACTACTATTCATAATTCAAGTGAGAGAAAACAGAAATGAAAACCGCACGTATAAAGTATCTCCTGGCGCTGCTGCTTTTTGGCTCCAACGGGATCGTCGCAAGCTATATTTTTATGAACAGTTATGAAATCGTATGGTTCCGGACCCTGATTGGGAGCCTGTTCCTGATTCTTGTTTTTGGCTTTTCGGGGCAGCGCTTCCGGATCGGGAAAAACAAGCGGGAGTTCGGGTACCTGATCGTCTCAGGAATCGCCATGGGCGCAAGCTGGATGTTCTTATATGAGGCCTATGCCCGCATCGGCGTAGGCATGGCGACGTTTGCCTATTATTGCGGCCCGATGATTGTGATGGCGCTTACCCCCCTCCTTTTTCATGAGGCCATTTCGGGCGCAAAGCTGCTGGGGCTTTTTTCGGTTGCCGCCGGGATGTTCCTTGTGAACCGGCAGGAACTTTTGCAGGGCAAATTTTCGTGGGGGCTGCTCTGCGGCATTCTGTCCGCCGTGACATACGCGGTCATGGTCATCTTCAATAAAAAAGCCACGGGGATCACCGGGCTCGCCAATTCCGTATGCCAGTTGTCGGTGAGTTTTCTCACGGTCAGCCTGTTTCTTCTGATAAAGCAAGGGTTGGCCATTGCCATTCCCACCCGGAGCATCTTTCCGGTTTTGCTGCTGGGCATCGTCAACACGGGGGTGGGATGTTATCTCTACTTTTCTTCCATCCCGCGGCTGCCTGCCCAGACCGTCGCAATCTGGGGATATCTGGAGCCCGTTTCGGCGCTGGCCCTTTCGGCGGTCTGGCTAAACGAACGTTTCACTTTTCTTCAGTTCATCGGTATGGCGCTGATTCTGGGAGGGTCGGCTTTCGGGGAACTCTATACGGGCCGGCTTTTTGCGCTGCCCCGGAAATGCCCGCGAGATGGGCAAAATGCTGCTCCAAGGGAATAAGGGGATGCTCCGGCGGCGGTCTGCCTCAGGCCGGGTGTATTCGTGGCAAACGGCGGTTCCATTTTGGGGCCGCCGTTTTTTTGAGCCGTTTTGCCGTCCGCCGGGCAGGGCCGCCTTTTCAGGGGAGGCATCTCCCTCCGGACCGAGTGCCCGGTTCGGCGGCCCCCTGAACAGGATTCCTTCGCAAAAGAGGGCTTGACAAATCCATCGCGCAGCTATATCATTAGTTATACTAATTAATTATTTTTGGGGAGGCGCAGTCCATGACGGAGTTTGAGGAGAACCTGAACGGCCTGTTGGTGGATACATTTAATTCCATTTTAAAGTACGAGGAGACCGCGCTGAAATCCATCACCGGCTCCGGCGTCACGGTCACGGAGGCGCATATCCTCGAGGCGATCGCCAAAAACAGCGAGCACAACACGGTCGGCGAGATCGCTTCCTCTCTGGGCGTGGCGGCGCCGACGATCACCGTCGCGGTCAAAAAGCTCGAAAAGAAGGGACTCGTATCCAAGGTGCCCTGTCCGGAGGACGGCAGAAGGATGAGGGTCGGCCTGACCGATTTGGGAAAAAGGATCAACCGGGCCCACAGTATTTTTCACAAGAAGATGGTCATGGATATCGACAGGGACTTTTCCGAGGAGGAAAAAGTGGTTCTTCTTTCCGCAGTGAAGAAACTGAGCCTATTTTTCAAAGAAAAAGTTGAGGATAAGAAATGAGTTTAAAAATCATCGGCACCGGCAGGGCGCTGCCGCAGAAGGCCGTATCGAACGATGAATTATCGTCGTTTCTGGATACGAGCGACGAATGGATCACCTCCCATACCGGGGTAAAAAACCGGTATGTGTGTACGGAAGAATCCCTGACCGATCTCTGCGAGAGCGCGGCAAAGAAGGCTCTTCTGGCATCCGGCCTCCGCCCGCCGGAGATCGATCTGGTGCTCTGTTCCACGATGGGCGGGGATTTCGTCACGCCGTCGCTCGCGTGTGCGGCGGCGGAGCGGCTGGGCCTCTCCTGTCCGGCCTTCGACCTGAATGCCGCCTGTTCCGGTTTTCTCTATGCGCTGGATGTGGCGGCGGCGTATCTTACGTGCGGCAGGGCGAAGAAGATTCTGATTCTCTCCGCCGAGATGATGTCGAAGCATGTGGATTGGAGCGACCGGGCCACCTGCGTGCTCTTCGGGGACGGCGCCGGTGCCTGCGTGGTCACGGCAGGGACGGCGCTCCAATATCTGCACCTGACCGCCGAGGGGGATACGGGCATCCTCTTCCGCGAGGACGGAAGCGGGAGCAGCCCTTTTAGGGAGAAAAAGGAACGGGGCTTCGTGAAGATGCAGGGCCAGGGAGTTTTCAAATTCGCGGTCCGCATGATCGAAACCCAAACCAAAGCGGCGCTGGAGAGCCTCTCCCTTACGGCGGACGACATCGATTACTATCTTCTCCATCAGGCGAACAAGCGGATTCTCGACTTTGCAAGGGAAAAGCTCGGGCAGCCGGAGGAAAAATTCCCCTCGAATATCCATCGGTACGGCAACATCTCCTCGGCCTCCGTGCCGATCCTGCTGGATGAGCTTCTCGAACAGGGAAAAATCCAAAAAGGCGCGAAGCTCCTGATGTCGGCATTCGGTGCGGGGCTGACCGCGGGCACCTGCGTGATGAGCTGGGAATAATCACGGCCACAGAAACAAATTTTATTTTGGAGGAAATTTATATGCTTGAAAGAATTGCGAAAGTTATTAACGATTACATGGAAACCGAGCGCTCGATTACGGAATCGACCACCTTTGCGGAACTGGAGCTGGATTCCCTGGATATGGTGGAGCTCGTCATGAATCTCGAGGAAGAATTCGGCGTGAACATTGAGATGGATGAATCGCTGAAGACGGTTGGGGACCTGATGACGCTTCTTCAGAAGGCGTGAGCCCCGCCGAGGTATCCGTATGATAACAACTGTTTTATGTGATCTTTTGGGAATCGAATATCCCATCTTTCAGGGCGGGATGGCGTGGATCGCCGACGCCTCCCTTGCGGCGGCGGTCTCCGAAGCCGGGGGCCTCGGCATCATCGCCGCGGGCAACGCTCCGGCTGGATACGTGCGGGAGCAGATTGTCCGCGCGAGGGAGCTCACCGCCCGGCCCTTCGGCGTCAACATCATGCTCATGAGCCCGTTTGCAGACGAGGTCGCTCAAATCGTAGCTGAGGAGAAGGTCGCGGTCGTCACCACCGGCGCGGGAAATCCCTCAAAATATATGGGCGCATGGCTGAAGGCGGGCGTCAAAGTCATTCCGGTTGTGCCGTCTTCGGGGCTGGCAAAGCGGATGGAACGCTGCGGGGCCTGCGCGGTCGTCGCGGAGGGAGAGGAGAGCGGCGGCCACATCGGCGAGCTCACCACCATGACGCTGGTCCCTCAGGTTGTGGACGCCGTGGCGATCCCGGTGCTTGCGGCCGGCGGAATCGGCGACGGACGGGCCGTTGCAGCGGCGCTGATGCTCGGAGCCGCAGGCGTGCAGGTGGGCACCCGCTTCCTTGTTGCCAAGGAATGCGGCGTCCACCAGACTTATAAGGATAAAATTCTCAAGGCCAAAGATATTGATACGATCGCCACCGGCAGACGGCTGGGACATCCCGTCCGCTCGCTCAAGACGCCCTTCTCGCGGGAATTCTATGCGCGGGAATACGACGCCTCCTTCTCCAACGAGGAACTCGAGGCCTTCGGGGCCGGAGCGCTGAAGCTCGCGGCGGTGGACGGCGACGAGAAAAAGGGCTGCTTCATGGCCGGTCAGATCGCCGGCCTTGTCAAAAGCGAGCAGACCGCAAAGGAGATCATTGAAGAGATGTTCTCCGAGGCGGAATCCCTGCTGAAGGGAGCGCCGGAATGGATCAAATAGCATTTGTGTTTGCGGGTCAGGGCGCCCAGACCGTGGGAATGGGCAAAGATCTCTATGAGCGCTTTGGCAGCGCAAGGGAGGTTTTTGATCTCGCGGGGGAGCAGATAAAAACTCTTTGTTTTGAAGGCCCCGCTGAGGAACTGAACCGTACGGTTCGTACGCAGCCGTGCCTCTTTGCCATGGATCTCGCATGCGCGAGAGTGTTGGAAGAAAACGGCGCCCATGCCGGCGGCGCGGCGGGGTTTTCCCTCGGAGAGATTCCGGCTCTCGCTTATGCGGGCCTGATGAGCGACCGCGAGGCCTATGATTTTGTGTGCCTGCGGGCAGAGGCCATGCAGAGATGTGCCGAAAAGCATCCGGGCGCCATGCTGGCCGTGCTGAGGCTCTCCGCCGCCGAGGTGGAGAGAATCTGCGGAGGGATTCCCGAAACGTACCCGGTCAATTATAACTGCGAAGGCCAGACGGTTGTAGCCTGCGCCCTGGAGAGCGTGGAACCTTTGCAGGAGGCCGTCGCGGCGGCAGGCGGAAAGTGCATCCGGCTGGCGGTCGGCGGCGCGTTTCACAGCCCATTTATGGAGGAGGCCGCCGGGGAAATTACTCGGTACCTGAAGGACAAGACCTTTGGGGAACCGCACATCCCGCTCTATTCAAACGTTACCGCCGAGAGGTACGGCGACCCGGGGAAACTGCTTTCTCTTCAGGCCAAAAGCCCCGTCCTCTGGCAAAAAACCGTGGAAACCATGATCTCGGACGGCTTCGATACCTTTATTGAAGTCGGCCCGGGGAAAACACTTTCCGGTCTGATCCGGAAGATCAGCGGCTCCGTACGGGTGCTGCATGTCTCGGACATGGCCTCCCTCGAGGAGACGCTTACGGAGGTAGCTCATGCTTAAAGGAAAAACAGCGGTCGTCACCGGCGCCTCCCGGGGAATCGGCCGGGCGATCGCCTTGGAAATGGCGCGTCAGGGCGCGGATATCGCGGTCATCTATTCCGGAAATGAAACGCTTGCGGAGGGCGTCTGCAAAGAGGCTCAGAGCTTCGGCGTAAATGCCCGGAGCTATTCCTGCGACGTCTCGGATCCCGAAAGATCCGCAGAGATCTGCGAACGCATCGTCTCGGAATTCGGCAAAGTGGATATTTTGGTCAACAATGCCGGCATCACAAGGGATGCGCTGCTGCTTCGAATGAACGAAGACGATTTTGACGCCGTGCTCGGCGTCAATCTCAAAGGAGCTTTTCATTTTATTAAATATCTATCACGGGCGCTGATAAAATCCGGAGCGGGCCGGATCATCAATATCTCCTCGGTCAGCGGAATCATGGGCAACCCCGGGCAGGCCAATTACTCGTCGGCCAAGGCGGGCCTGATCGGGCTTACCAAGACCGCAGCGAAGGAGTTTGCTCCCCGGAACATAACCTGCAACGCGATCGCGCCCGGATTCATTGAGACCGATATGACCGCCAACCTGCCCCAGTCGGTGAAGGACAGCATCAACGCCGTCGTCCCGTTAAAGCGGATGGGAAAGGTGCAGGAAGTGGCGGATCTGGCGGTATTTTTGGCATCCGACCGGGCCTCCTACATCACCGGCGAGGTGATCCGGGTGGACGGCGGAATGTGCATGTAGGAGGCATCTATGAGAAGAGTGGTTGTCACGGGGCTCGGCTGCATCACGCCCGTCGGGAACGATGTCGCTTCCTTTTGGAACAGCGTCACCGGAGGGACTCACGGGATCGCGCCGATCACCCGGTTTGATTCAAGTTCGATGAAAGTTAAAATGGCCGCCGAGGTCAAGGACTTTCACCCCGAGCTTTATATGGAAAAAAGCGAGATCCGCCACACGGATCTTTATGCGCAGTATGCGCTGGCCGCGGCGGCGCAGGCGGTGGAGGAGAGCGGTATCTCCGGTAAAATCACTCCCGAGCGCTTCGGCGTCTACATCGGTTCCGGCATCGGCGGAATCTCAACCTCCATCGCCGAGACGCAAAAGATGCTGGAAAAGGGCCCGGAGAAGATCTCCCCGTATTTTGTGCCGATGCTGATCGGCAATATGGCCTCTGCGCTGGCCGCGATCCGGTACGGCGCCAAGGGGCCGAACCTGCCGGTTGTGACGGCCTGCGCCACCTCGACCCACGCGATCGGGGAGGCGTTCCGCGCCATCAGATACGGCTATGCCGACGCGATCCTCGCCGGGGGCGCCGAGGCCGCCATCAATCCGCTCGCCATGGGTGGATTCGCCAACTGCATGGCCCTCTCCACGACGAGCGATCCGGACAGCGCCTCGATTCCTTTCGACCGCCGCCGGAACGGCTTTGTGATGGGCGAGGGCGCAGGAGTGCTCGTGCTCGAGGAATATGAGCACGCAAAGAGCCGCGGTGCGAGGATCTACTGCGAGCTCTCCGGCTACGGCAATACCTGCGACGCCTATCACATCACGGCACCTCAGCCCGAGGCGGAGGGCTCTTCGCGAGTGATCTCCCTCGCCTTTGAGGAGGCGGACCTCACGCCGGACGAAAAGCTCTACATCAACCCCCACGGCACCTCCACACCGCTCAACGACAAAACCGAGACGCTCGCCATCAAGAAGGCGCTCGGCGAGCTTGCCTACCGGGTGCCGATCAGCTCCACCAAGTCCGTCACCGGGCATATGCTGGGCGCCGCGGGCGGGGTGGAGGCCATCGCCGCGGTGTTGGCGCTCGAAACCGGCGTCGTGCCTCCCACCATCGGATACAAGGAGCCCGACCCGGACTGTGATCTCGATTATGTGCCCAATCAGAAGAGGACGTATGACGCCGACAAGGCGCTCTCTCTTTCGCTGGGCTTCGGCGGCCACAACGCGGCCATTCTTTTCAACAAGATATAGAGGTGTTCGGGATGGATATTAAGAACATAAAAGCGCTCGTGGATCTGATGAATCAGGGCAGGCTCACCTCGCTGGAGGTCTGCGAGGGGGAGACGAAGATCCGGCTCGAGAGGGAAAGTTCCCGGCAGGATGCTCCGCCCGCGGCTCCCGTTTCCGAAATGAAACACGACTCCGGGGAAGAGCCTGTCTCCGATGCGGAGCTCTCCGCTTCCGAGCAGGGCGGTAAGGCGCTCGATTTCAACAATCTGACCGAGGTGCGCTCTCCGATCGTCGGGGTGTATTACAGCGCGCCCGCGCCGGATGCCGACCCCTTTGTGAGCATCGGCAGCAAGATAAAAAAGGGCGACGTGCTGTGCATCATCGAGACGATGAAGCTCATGAACGAGATCACCTCCGAGCACGACGGCGAGATCGCGGATATCTGCGTAAAGAACGGCGATATCGTGGAATTCGGTCAGGTGCTCTTTAAAATTTTTTAGGAGGGGCTTTGATGAACCGGGAAGAAATCAAGAAAATTCTTCCGCACCGGGAACCCATGCTTTTGGTCGACGAGGTCGCTCTGGAAGACGGGGCGGCCGTGGGCAGCTACACGGTGCGGGGGGACGAATATTTTTTGCAGGGGCATTTCCCCGGAAACCCGGTGGTTCCGGGCGTGATCCTCTGTGAGATGATGGCCCAGTCGGCCTGCCTGCTGGCGGACCGGCAGAAGACCGGGGAAGGGTACACGCCCTACCTCACCGGCCTCAACAACGTGAAATTCAAAAGCATGGTGAGGCCGGGGGATACAATTACATTTAAAAGCGAAATCATGAAGGCGAAGGGGCCTTTTTACTTTATAAAAAGTGCGGGATACGTCGGGGAAAAGCTGGCCGTCAGCGGCGAGCTTTCTTTCGCCGTGATCGGGGGAGAATGACAGATGTTTTCCAAAATCTTAGTTGCCAACCGGGGAGAGATCGCGATCCGGATCATCCGGGCCTGCAAGGAGATGGGCATCACCACGGTGGCGGTCTTCTCGGAGGCGGATAAGGACGCGCTCCATGTCCACCTGGCGGATGAGAGCTACTGCATCGGCGGCCCGCCCTCAAAGGACAGCTATCTCAATATGACCGCCGTCCTCTCGGTCGCGCTTGCCACCGGAGCCGAGGCGATTCATCCCGGCTACGGCTTTTTGTCCGAAAATCCGGAGTTTGCCGCGCTCTGCGAAGAAAACGGCGTCACCTTCATCGGCCCGCCCTCCGGGGTGATCTCAAAAATGGGAGATAAGGCCATGGCCAAGCAGACCATGCGGGAGGCCGGTGTACCCGTGATCCCCGGCAGCGGCCTTTTGGAGAGCCTGGAGCACGCAAAGGAGGAGGCGGAAAAGATCGGCTTTCCGCTGCTGATCAAGGCGCGTGCCGGCGGCGGCGGAAGAGGAATCCGCCTGATTCATACGATGGAGGAGCTGGAAAGCGGCTATCGGTCCGCCTCCTCCGAGGCGCAGTCCGCCTTCGGGGACGGCGCGCTCTACATGGAAAAATACTTAAAGCCGGTCAAACATATCGAGATGCAGATCCTTGCCGACAATGACGGCAACGTGGTCTGCCTCGGGGAGCGGGACTGCTCGGTTCAGCGGAAAAACCAAAAGCTGATCGAGGAGAGCCCCTCTGCAATCCTGCCGGAGGAGACCCGCAAAAAAATGATCGAAGCTTCCATCCGGGCGGGGCTCGCAACCGGCTACCGGGGCGCGGGCACGATTGAATATCTGTACGATCCTGCCTCCGGGAATTTCTATTTCATGGAGATGAATACGCGCCTTCAGGTCGAGCATCCGGTCACAGAGATGGTGACATGGATCGATCTCGTAAAATGGCAGATCCGCATCGCCGCGGGAATCCAGCTGGATTTTGCCCAGAAGGATGTCGAGCCGCGCGGCCATGCCATCGAGTGCCGCATCACCGCGGAGAACCCCTATCAGAATTTCAGGCCCTCCTGTGGAAAGATCGAGATGCTTTTCATCCCCGGCGGGCCTTGGGTGCGCTTCGATACGGCCATCTATCAGGGATATACCATCCCTCCCTTTTATGATTCGATGATCGGCAAGCTGATCGTCTACGCAAAGACGCGGGATGAGGCCATCCGGAAGATGAAGGCCGCGCTCTGCGAGCTTATCATCGAGGGCATCGAGCACAACGCCGATTTCGAGGCGGAGATCCTCTCCGCCGAAGAGTTTGAAAACTCTACCTACACGACGGATTTCGTCGCGGGATTTCTGGGGTAAAGGAGGATTCCCATGCTGTTCAAAAAACCGTCCAACCCATTGGAGGGATATACAAAACTGGAAAAAGGCACCAGGAGCGAAAATGTGGAGGACCTGTTTCTGGTCTGCCCCAAATGCAAAAAGAATCTCTCCTCCGGGGAGATCTCCGATAACCTCCACCTCTGCCCCTACTGCGGATACCACTTCCGGATGAACGCGAGGCAGCGCCTGAATCTCGTCTGCGATAACGGCACCTTCGAGGAGATCGACGCGGATCTCACGTCAAAAAACATTCTGAATTTCCCGGATTACGAGAAAAAACTGGTTCACGCCCAGCTCGAGAGCGCCGAAAAAGACGGCGTCGTCTGCGGCTTCTGCGAGATCGGAAAAAATAAGGCCGCCATCTTCGTCATGGAGCCTTATTTCATGATGGGGAGCATGGGCGCCGTCGTCGGGGAGAAGATCACCCGCCTGTTTGAGCAGGCGGCGGAGAGGCATCTGCCCGTCGTGGGCTTCACGGTCTCGGGCGGAGCCCGGATGCAGGAGGGGATGATCTCCCTGATGCAGATGGCCAAGACGAGCGGCGCCGTCCGGAGGCACAGCGACGCCGGAAACCTGTTTCTGTGCGTGCTCACCGATCCCACCACCGGCGGCGTGACCGCGAGCTTTGCCATGGAGGGGGATATCATCATTGCCGAGCCGGGGGCGCTCGTCGGTTTTGCGGGCCCGCGGGTGATCGAGCAGACGATCCGAAAAAAACTCCCGGAGGGCTTTCAGCGGGCGGAGTTCCTGCTCGAGCACGGCTTTGTCGACGATGTGATCCACCGCCGCAGGCAGAAAAACTATATCGCTCAGATTCTGAAACTGCACGCCGGGGAGGTGAGGGCATGACGGCCTATGAAAAAGTCATGGCGGCCAGAGCCAAAAACAGATACACCTCTGCGGATTTTATCCGCGGGATCTTCACCAATTTCATTGAGATGCACGGAGACCGCCGCTTTGCGGACGACCGGGCAATCATCGCCGGTATCGCCTATTTGGATGGCATCCCCGTTACCGTGATCGGAATCGAAAAGGGCAAGGATGTCAGGGAGAAAGCCGCGCGCAATTTCGGCTCGGCCAATCCCGAGGGCTACCGCAAGGCGCTGCGGCAGATGAAACTCGCCGAGAAATTCGGGCGGCCCGTCATCTGCTTTGTGGATACCTCCGGGGCTTACTGCGGCATGGGTGCTGAGGAACGGGGCCAGGGACAGGCCATTGCGGAAAACCTCACGGAGATGATGGCCCTCAGAACCCCGGTCATTTCAGTTGTCATCGGGGAGGGCGGCAGCGGCGGGGCGCTCGCGCTCGCGGTCGCCGACGAGGTCTGGATGCTCGAGAACGCCGTCTATTCGGTCATCTCCCCGGAGGGCTGCGCCAGCATCCTGTGGAAGGACAGCGCCAAGGTGGAGGAGGCCAGTGAATGCCTGAAGCTGACGGCGGAGGACCTGCTTGCGATGAATGTGATCGAAAAAATTATTCCGGAGGGCCAGACCCTCTTTGAGAATCTCAAAAGCGAGCTGATCCGGGCGCTGCGCGAACGCGCCTCCCTCTGCCGGGATGCGCTTGTGGAGAACCGTTATCAGAGGTTCCGAAGGATCGGTGATCTCCATGATTAAGATTATCACCGATTCCACCGTTTATCTTAAAAAACAGGAGGCCGACCTTCTGGGCGTACAGGTGGTGCCAATTCCGTATACCGTCGGAGATCTCGGGTATCAGGAGACCTATTCGGACCGGAACGGCAGCTTTGAAGGCCTGCTTCGCTCAAACGAAACCTTCACGACCTCCCAACCGAACGTCGAGGCGTTTCTAAGCGTCTTTGAGGAGGAACTATCCCAGGGCAATGAAGTCCTGTGCATGACGATTTCTTCCCGGCTCAGCGGGACGTACAGCGCGGCGTATATGGCCGCGAGGCAGACCGGAAGCGAAAAGATCGCGGTGTTCGACAGCCGGCTGACCGCGGGGGGGATTTATCTGTTGGTCTGCGAAGCCAGAAGGCTCGCGGATGGGGGCGAGGGGCTCGAGAGCATCGTGGAGCAGCTTGCCCGGATCAGGGAAAAGATCACGATCGCCTTTTCCGTCGACGATATGATGCCGCTTCAGCGCAGCGGAAGGATCGGTTTTGTCCGCATGAGCGTACGGACCATCCTCAACCAAAAGCCCATTTTGCTTTGTAGGGACGGGGCGGTGGTCTCCGACAGCATGGCCCGCGGGCATGCGGAGATTTTGCGGAAGCTCGCGGAAAAAGTCCCTCCGGAGGCAAAAGGCGCCGTGGTGAATTATATCGAAAACAGCCGCACGGCCAGCGACCTCTACCATGTGATTCAGCAGAAGTACCCCGATCTTCCCATCAAACTGCAGAAGATGGGCCCGGTTCTGGGAATCCATCTGGGGCTGCGGGTCGTGGCGGTCTCGTTTCTCGCGGACTGACCGGGAGGATTGCCTATGAAGACAAAAACGGAAAATGTGATTCTTGCGGGGCTGTTTGCGGCCTTGATCTGCATGGGCGCCTTCATCAAGGTGCCGCTTCTGTTTGTTCCCATGACGCTGCAGTTTTTCTTTGTCAACCTCGCGATCCTTTTTCAGGAGCGGCCTTACGGAATACTTTCCGTACTGGCTTATCTGCTGCTCGGCCTCGGCGGTCTGCCCGTCTTTGCGGGCGGCGGCGGAATCTCGTATCTCCTCAACCCGACTTTTGGGTATCTGATCGGGTTTCTGCTGGCGGCCGCGGTTTCGGGATATCTGAAAAACAGGCTGGCCCATACGGCTTCCGGCTGCATCCTGCTGAGCATGCTCAATATCTTTCTCATACACCTGTGCGGTGTTTCCTACTTTTATTGCCTCTCCAATTTTTATCTGGGAAACCCGATTTCCTTCACGAAACTTCTTGTCGTAGGGTCGCTGATTTTCCTCCCCAACGACATTCTCAGCGGAGTGCTTTCCTCCTTTTTTGCGGTAAAAATGCGGCGTCTCCGGAATACCCGGCGGATGGCGTAGCGGTTTTACCGCTTTTTTTGCGCCGAAGATGCTCTCTGAAAAAGGATAAAACGCGGTCTCTCTCTTATTTTCTTTGAAATAAATTTTACAAGACCATTTTTTCTAAATAACTCCGTTTGTCATACCGAAAAAGCAACAACAAGCTCGAATAATATGAAAATGGACAAAAAAATGGAGAAATTTGCTTGCTATTTTTGCTTTTATGATTATGATAAAGCATAGAGCCTCCGGCGATGCGTTCGAAAAGACCGATCTCTTTTTGGCGTATGCCGGAAGATAATTGCGAACAAAAGAAATGGAGGAAGAGAAAACATGAAAAAACTGCTCGGAATTTTATTGGCGGCGCTGCTCCTGCTTGGACTGTTGCCGGTCACGGCGCTCGCAGAGCCATCAAGCGCCATCTCGGTCAGCAACAGCACGGAGTTGGGAGACGCGATCACCAATATCGCCGATGGAGGTATGATCACGCTGACCGACAGCTTCAATACGGGGGATACGACGTATACCATTCCCGCAGACAAAACCATCATCCTGAATCTAAACGGCAAAACGATCACCACGACGGCGGATCCTTTTATGAAGGTCTCGCTCGGCGCCGACCTGACCATCAACGATACGGCAGGTGGCGGCGAGCTCCGCGAGACGCGCGATTACAGCTATCTGATTCTGAATTCGGGAACGCTTGTCATCAACGCAGGAACATTCACTTCCGAATCCGTGGAGTATTATTGGGGCTGCGATGAATATTACGGTGGACAGTATGCGGTTGCCATGTCGGCCAACAGCGCCACCACCATTAACGGCGGCACGTTCAACGGCACCTTCTACACCAACGGAACAAAGAGCGGTCAGACCCTGACCATCAACGGAGGCACCTTCCATAAAATGTTCTATCTTGCCTCCGCGAACGAGACCATCACGATCAACGACGGCACGTTTGACCTGAATGGGGAACAGCAATTTGAGCCAAATGCCATCATCGAGATTAAAGCCGGTACGTTGGATATCTATGGCGGCACATTCGAACTGGATATCGACACCACCGGTAACGACTCCGCAGTGGCCGGAGGCAACGGCTCCGGCGCATTTACAGGCGTGATTATTGCCTGCAAGCCGAGCACCTCCCAAACGGGTTCTTACGGCAGCGCGGCCATTGTCAACATCTACGACGGCGTCTTTGAAAACCAAGACGGCGACTGCATCGTTGCGGTCGACCAGACGGCAACCGGAAATGTCGGCGGCGGTACCGCCTCTTTCGACATCTCCGACGGCAGATTTATCGGCGCGCTGGCGGTGTACGATACCAGCACCAACGAAGTGAACGAACCATCCATCACGGTGACCGGTGGCTATTACACGGAAAACCCGGAGGAGTTTCTCCCCGAAAACGGAGAATACTGGGTACGGCCCACGTACGGAACTTACTCTTTTAAAGTCATGCCCACCAGCGCCCAGAACGATGACGACGATGACGATGAAGATGAGGGACCGATCGTCTCGGGTTCCAATGCCGAATCTGAGCGCCTTAACAAGGCTACGGAAGAATATCAGACGCTGAAGAGCTTTGCCGTTTCCACCGGATTCAAAACCGGGGACATCATCGCCTCCTGGGATATTGATCTTGACGGAAAAGGTCCCTGGAAGCTCACGTTTGAGCTTGGCAAAGAGTATGCCGGCGAGACCGTCACCATCTATCACCTGAAAAAGAATGGCGATGTTGAGACCTTTGTCGTCACCGCGAACAAGTACGGCGACGCGAAGATTACCGTAGACAGCGCCTCTCCGTTTATGGTTGTGGAAGGAAAAGCGACAACCTCCGCCAATTCCGGAGAAACCGTCAAGGAATTGAACCCGAATACCGGTGTTTCCGACGTGGCGGCCCTTGTCTCTGCGCTGGCCTTGATCTCCCTGATTGCCGGCGCGGCAACCGCTTTCAAAAAATAATCGGATGTAAAAGCAAAAAAAGAGCCCCCGCAAGGGGCTCTTTTTTATATGATTTTCGTTCAAAATCCGATGAGACGGCTCTTTCCGGTCCGCATGCCGAGGCCTTTTCCTTTTGGAAAAAGTGGCCCCGGATCGCCCGCCATAGGCTGGGTTTTCAGTCGAATTTCGGTACCCGGAACGGCAGGGCAGCCGGGCGGACGGAGATATCCAGTTCAGTGCCGCGGTAGACTTCGCCGTCCATGCAGATGGAAAGCTCCTCGTCGCTTTCGATCTTCACACTTTTGATTTTCTTATAAAGCAGCAGCGGTTTGATCTCTTCATTATAAAGGTGCTTTCCCGATTTATAAATGCCGATCAGATGGCTGACCTGAGACAGAGCGACCTTTTTGATGCCGCAGAAATCAATCAGGCCGTCGTCGAGTTTCGCCTCGGGCGTGGGGTAGTAGCCGCCGCCGTAGCAGATGCCGTTGCCGAAAGCCGAAAGAGTGAGTGATCCCTCATAGACTTCGCCGTCGTCAAACGTGAGCTTCATCGGAATGCCGAGCTTGCCCAGCACGGAGACCCCGGTGGAGAGGTTGTAGGCCATCGGCCCGGATACAAACGGAATTTTCTTGAAGCGGTTCATCCGGTCGCAGATGATGGAGTCGAGGCCGATGTTGCACATATTTGTGCAGATGCGGCCGCTGCAGTCCAATACGTCGATCATCCGGGTGCTGCCGTCCAGGAGCTTCTGCAGGTCGCGGTAGTCGGAGGTTTTTCCACCAGTGGATTTAATGAAATCGTTGCCGGAGCCGCAGGGATAGCAGGCGAAGCTGACGCCGGGACGCTCGAAGCCGCCGTTGACGACCTCAAAGAAAGTGCCGTCACCGCCGCAGGCCACAAAGCAGGCCTTCTCTCCTTCAAGAACCGGGCAGTCCCGGCTGAAGCGGATGGCATCCCCAGGACACTCCGACAAATAAATATGATATTCGACACGTTTTCCGCTAAAAAAAGAGCGGACC
>DAOTHJ010000004.1:0-113904 GCA_035447605.1 Oscillospiraceae bacterium
CTCAGGTCTCTCAGAACATTGTCGAACTGTGGAAGACTCTTGATTCCAACGGCATTGATGTCTGGGTCTGCTCCGCTTCTGCGACCGATCCGATCCGCGCCGCCATCGACGTCTGGGGTCTGCATGACTCCGTTACCGGCGTGCTTGCCATGACCAACACTCTGGTCGACGGCAAATACGTCAATTCCTATGATTACGAGACCGGCTACGCCTGGCTGAACCAGGACGGCGCCTGGGTCAAGGGCGAAGTCGCCACCGGAGCCCAGACGCAGGGCATCGGGAAAGTGACCGCCATCAACAACGCCATCTATCCGACCTACGGCTACGGCCCGATCGCCGGCTTTATGGATTCCACCGGTGACTTCAACTTCTGCACCGAGTATAGCTCCCTGAAGTTCGTCATCTGCTTCAACCGTGCTTCCCGCAAGATCACCGACGGCGGCGGCCTTGTTGCCGAAGTCGCGATCTACGAGAGAGATACCCTCGGCTATACCGATCTTGCCACCGCCAATGCCGCCGGAGACACCTATTATGTCCTCCAGGGCCGCGATGAAAACGGTATGCGCACCCTCCGCAACAGCAACGCTACGCTGACCCTCGGCGCCACCGAAGAGAAGCTCTTCAAGAACGAAGACAACCAGACTCAGCTCCAGTACATGATCGACAACCAGATGACCGTCAAGGATATTCTGGATACCTTCGCGATCAAGACTGCCGCCGATGCCGAAGGCAACGTTCTGCTCCTCAAGTACGGCTTCCTCAAAGAGTACGCCGGTTATCACAACATTGCCTGATTCCCTTTCGGGATTCAAAAAAGGCGGGACTTCGGTCCCGTCTTTTTTGTTTTTATGAGGGCCATGTTCCGAATAGAAGAGGCGCCACAACGGGCAGGGAGTCTTGGCATAAGTCTTTTTCTATAAGGCACCATAGCAGATAATGGGAAGCCCCGTCCCGGCGGAAACACCCGATACGGGAAGATCGCAAACCGGCAGGAAAAGAGCCCTCCCCTGCGGCGGAAATGCCCTGTACAGGAGACTATAAACCGGTAAGAGAAATTTCCTTCCCCACTGTGGAAATGCCCTGCACGGGTGGAGAGCCCTCCGGCAGGCCTGCGATCCGTTCCCGGCGGCGACACGGCACACCCGGGTTCCTTGCATCCCAACAAAAAAGCCGGGGCACAAACCCCGGTTTTTTTCTTTTAAAGTTTTATTCTTCCATCGAGAGGTAGCAGTTGGAATAATAGTGGAGCAGAATCTTTTTGAAGCTCCAGCCGTCGTTGTTTGCGTAGTCGATCGCGCCGTACTGCGAGAGGCCGACGCCGTGGCCGTAGCCCTCGCATTCAAAGACGAGCTGGTCGGTCGAGCTCTTATAGCTGACGGTAAAGGCGGTCGATTTGAGCACGGTGGAGCCGAGGCAGTTTTCCCGGAGCTTGCGGGCCGTGATGGTCGTATCGCCGAGCTGAATCTTATTGATATAATCGCTGTCCTCCCAGTAGCTGAGGATCTCGATCCAGTCACCGGGATCGCCCTCCAGATCGATGTCGAAGCTGTCGGAGACCTTTTCCGCAAACTCGTCCGCGTCAATCTTGAGGGTATAGGTTGAGGTGTCGTACTCGCTCTCCACCGGGAGCAGGTTGCGGTTTTCGTAGCCCCAGACCCATTCCGCGGCCGCTGTGACGCCGCAGGATTCGGCGCTGTATACCGCGTAGATGTAGCCGTCGGACTGGTCATCCAGGATCACGCAGCCGATGACGGCCCGGACCGCGGCTTTGACGTCGGAGGTGACCGGCGTCTTGACATAGGCGGTCAGATTGTTGCCGCACCTTTTTATGTAGGTGAATGTGGCGACCGCGTGCGCCTTGATGGCCTCTTCAGGCCCGCCTCCGCCGATCTCCGCCATGACGATCTGGCAGACGGCGTCGAATTCGGACATCTTTTTGCCGTTTACCGTGGCCGTGTTTTCCAGCGAGCTCTCATAATAAGGGCTTTCGTCCTCGAGATCGGGGAGCTCGCTCTCCGCCTCGCTGTCTTCCTCTTCCTCCTCCGCCGCCGAAGAAGATTCCTTTCTCGGAACCTGGATGGATACCGACGAAGACGTCTTCTCGGATGCAGGCTCCGGCGCCGATGAGGATGCCGCCTCGGAGGAAGATTCCGGTGCCGATGAGGACGCCGCCTCGGAGGAAGATTCCGGTACCGACGAAGACGCCGCTTCAGACGAAGATTCCGGCGCCGATGAGGACGCCGCTTCGGACGAAGATTCCGGCGCCGACGAAGACGCCGCTTCGGACGAAGGTTCCTCTTCCGAGGAGGATTCCTCCGTGGAAAAAGATGCCGCGCCGGAGAAGCGTCCGCCGTTCAGGAAGGAATCAAACCACTCCCTCCCGGAGTCCGAGGTAAAATAGACGGCAAAGCCCGCTCCTGCGGCGAGCAGCAGCCCCAGCATCACCAGCAGGGGCACAATCAGTTTATGTTTCCATTTGCTTTTTAACAAGCCGACCCCTCCTTTCTGATCACGGGGCTTCCGTCCGAAGAAGGCTTCTCGCCGATCCGGGAACGGAACTATATATAAGGGAAATCCCCGCGGCAGGAAGACGCGCGGGGATATTTCTTTACTCTTCTCCGTCCGATGAAGTCATCATCTCGGAGGAAAGAGAGAGTCCGCTGCTGTGCAGCGATCCGGTGGAGACCTCCGGTACGGCCGAAATCGGTGCGGTGGACGACTCCGGTGTCGATGAGGATGCGGGGATCGATGAAGATTCCGGGATCGACGAGGACTCTGGCACCGACGAGGATTCCGGTATCGACGAGGACTCCGGCACCGACGAGGATTCCGGTATCGACGAGGACTCCGGCGCCGACGACGACTCCGCCTTGGAGGAGGATTCTGCTTTGGAAGACGATTCCGTCTTGGAGGAAGATTCCGCTTTGGAAGAAGAGGATTTTTCCTCTTCGCTCTCCTCTTCCTCGCTCTCCTCCGCCTCCGAGCTGGTTTCAACCTCATAGACCGCATCCGAATCGGCGGCCTGATTCTGGGAGATGGCCGTATACCAGGCTTCCGGCATCAGCGGATTCGGATTGTAGTAGGCCACAGAGGTATCGATCGCGCTGGTATCTTCGCCGTCCCGGACCATTCTGGCAAGGATCACGAAACGGGCATCCTTGAAATCGTAGGAACAGGTCGAGAGCGTCAGATAAGTGTCGCTCGCGTCGTAATCGACGCCCGTCACGATCAGGGTGCGCTTGCCGATTTCGGAGACGAACTCCTCCTTGGCGGTTTCGCTCTTCGCGTTGATGAAGTTGGTGTAATCCCAGATCGGGCCGTCTTTTTCGTAAGCGTTCGTGATGATGATGCCCACGACCAGCCAGTCATGCTCCTCGTAGATCGTATCGAAGTGGATCAGCGGGTGCTGTTTATAATATTTCAGTTTCTCGTAGCTCAGGAGCTCGCTGAACATCTGGCCGTCGTCATAAATGTTGTGGCCGTAGATGATCAGGTTGTCGCTCATATCGTCCGGCAGGGCACCGCAGCGGTAATCCAGGAACGGCGTGCCGTAGAGGGTGTATTCGCTGTAAAAATCCCTGCGGAGGTAATACTGGCCCTTTTTGCCGTCGTAGCCCGGCTCCGTTGTCTGCATGATCGGGTAATCCACGTTGGTTCCGTCAATGGAGAGATAGCCGATCAGATCGTTGTTGAGCTCATAAAGGGCGGCATACTGGGGCAGACATTCGTAGCCGTTCGGCAGCTCAACCGCGTCGCCCGTGATTCCGACCAGGGAACGCAGGCTGGAGGCGAGCTTCTTCTGCGCCGAGGAATCCAGCAGCTGGGAGCCCAGATACCCCATCGAGCCGGCAAACACCAGCACGCAGAGATAGAATACGCCTTTCCGCAGAAGTTCGGCCTTGGAATCCCCTTTCATCGGGATGAATCTCGCGTACCATTTGCGCCTCGGCTGTTTGGAACGGAAGCGCGCTTTTCCGGAGATGGCGTCCTTGAGCGGAACCGCGTCCGCCAGCGTCTTCGGATAGGCGGAAGCCGCGGCCCGGGCCAGATGCATCAGGGTAAACTCCGCGGCGGACACGAGCGCCCCCGTGCCCTCCTTCGGCAGATCGATATGTTCGGTCCAGACGTTGTTTCCGATGGCCACGGCGACCTCCGCGCCCTTCTCCGGGGCGTTTTCGGATGCCGCGATGGAAAGCCCGATTCCGGCGCCGAATTTTTTACAAACCTCACCCGCAAGCAGGGCCGCGGTCCAGGGGCTTGAGGCGCCGTATTTACGAATCAGCTTCTCCGGGGAGCCAAGGCTGGCCGCATCCGGCGCCGCCGCGATAAACGGCGAGCCATAGCGCCCCGCAGCGCCGAGACGCCGCAGCCCGGCAAGGGAAACTCCGTTGACGGCGATCGCCGCGGAGAGCCCCTTGCGGGAGAGTTCCTGTTCCAGCGCCTGGCCGACGTTTTCCACGTCGATGCCGTAGACCGCTTTGCCGAGCTTGCCGCTGATCAGCTTGAGGCCGGCAAAGGCGGATTCCGCGGCGAGCTCCCTTGTCGCCCCGGTCGCAAAGATCTGGATGGCGGTTTCGGGACCGTCGCCAAAGACCGCAATGATCGGATTCTGCTGGTCAAAATACCGGAGCACCGCGTCGGAGACCTCTTTTTCGCTCATGCCGAGCGTACGCACGCTCCGCAGGGAGTACTGCCATCCGGCGAATTCGGCAAGATATCTTGAAACCTTATGTACCAGCAGCGACGGAAGCGCCGCCGGATCCGACGGGAGCAAAATGATGCACTGAGTGCCCGCAGAAATTGCACAGCCGGAGATGCCGCCGACCGGACTGCTGAGAATCGATGCGCCCTCCGGGAACAGCTCACCATGCTTCATAACCGTGCGGAACCCGATGGCGGCGGAGACGGCGGTGACCGCCAGATTCTCCGCAGCATCCCCCATTCCGCCGGTCAAAATCAACACATTCACTGCGGACAGGGCCTCCGCGACGATTTTATGGACCGTGAGCTTGTCCGCAGGGACGATACTTTCCTGTGCAGCTTCCATGCCCAATGCGGAAAGTTCCTTTTGGATCAGCTCGATCGACCGCGAAAGCTGCTTTTTAGCATCTTCCCCACGGCCGATCCCAATAATGCCGGCACGCATGAAACCATCTCCCCTTTCTGTTTGAAATAATATCGGAAATTCTCCTTGCGGAGAAATTATACGCCATATTTGAGCCTTGTGTGCGTGACCGTGCAGCGCTCCAGCAACGCCGGGATATCGAGCGCTTTTTCGGCCTCCTCGATCATCTCGATGGTCGGCCTCGTGCGCGGATGCCGCGGCGTAAAGACCGTGCAGCAGTCCTCATAGGGCAGGATCGACGTCTCAAAGGTGCCGATCCTCTGGGCGATCTCCACGATCTCTTGTTTATCCATGCCGATCAGCGGCCGGAAAACCGGAATGTCGCAGACCGCGTCGGTGCAGGCGATGGCCGGAAGCGTCTGGCTCGCCACCTGCGCGAGGCTTTCGCCCGTGATGAGGGCTCCGCAGCCCTCCTTCTCCGCGAGACGGAGCGCCACCCGCATCATGAAGCGCCGCATGATGACCGTAAACAGTTCCTCCGGGCAGTTGCGCTTGATCTCCTCCTGAATCTCCGTAAAGGCCGCGGAGAAGAGATCGATCTTGCCGCAGTAATCGCAGAGCTGCTGGGCCAGCGTTTTGACCTTGAGCCACGCGCGCTCGCCAGTATAGGGCGGGGACTGAAAATGCAGCGCCTCCACCTCGAGGCCGCGTTTCGCCATCATGTAGCCGGCGACCGGGCTGTCGATGCCGCCCGAAAGCAGCAGCAGCGCCTTGCCCGAGGTGCCGACCGGCATGCCTCCCGCGCCGGGAAGCTGATTGCCGTGGATGTAGGCGGCGCGCTCCCGGATCTCGACCATCACGACGATATCCGGATGGTTGACGTCCACTTTAAGGTGAGGGAACCGCTCCAGCAAAACGCCCCCGAGCTCCCGGCTGATCTCCGGAGAGGTCATCGGAAAGCTCTTATCCGAGCGCTTTGCCTCCACTTTAAAAGTGCGGCATTTCGTCAGAATATCTGCAAGATAAATTTTTGCAGTTTCTGCAAGATCCGGAAAATTTTTTTCCGCCGCGGCGGCACGTGTCAGCGCCACAATCCCGAAGATCTTTTGCAGGCGGCTGACCGTCTCGTCGAGGTCGATGTCCTCGCTCTGCGGCTCGATATAGAGCGTGGACTGGCTTTTCTTGTAGGAAAACTCGCCCAGATCGGCGATGCGGCGCCGGCAGTTGCTGAGCAGGCTGTCCTCAAACCCCGATTTGTTGAGACCCTTGAGCGCGATCTCTCCGCATTTGAGTAAAATAATCTCATTCATACCGATCTTTCACTTTCCACTTTCCAGTCAAACGATTACCGGCAGAGCCTCTGCACGGCCTCCGGATGGCTTCTGCGAGCGCACCCGCATCCTCCGGGGTATTTTCCCTGCTGCAACTGACGCGCAGGGCGCTGTCCACCCGGATCGCATCCGTTACGTCCGGCGGCAGACCCATCACCGGCAGAGTTTCTGCACGGCCTCCCGGATGGCTTCCGCGAGCGCATCCGCATCCTCCGGGGTATTTTCCCTGCCGTAACTGACGCGCAGGGCGCTGTCCACCCGCTCCGGCGGCAGATTCATGGCCCGAAGCACATGGCTCTTCGCCCCTTTGGCGCAGGCCGAACCGCTGGAGAGATAGATGCCCTTTTCCTCAAGGAAATGGAGCATGATCTCGCTGCGGATGCCCGGAACGGAGAGATTGATGATGCCGGGGAACGCATCCTCCGGGGAGTTGCGGAAAACCCCTGGGATTCCCTGAAGATCTTCAAACAGGCGGCGCTCAAACTCCTCCGCGGATGCCCGGAGCCGCGGCATATCCGCCTTGGCCTTCTCCGCCGCAGCGCCGAACGCCGCAATCAGAGGCACCGCCTCCGTACCGGCGCGGATTCGCTTTTCCTGCTCGCCCCCTAGACTCCGCGCGGCAACCCGGCAGCCCTTTCGCATCCAGAGCGCGCCGCAGCCTTTCGGCCCGCCGATCTTGTGCGCGGTGATCGTCACAAGGTCGGCTCCCAGTTTGTCGGCGCGGAACGGCAGCTTGCAAAACGCCTGCACCGCGTCGGTGTGCACCGTGACTTCCGGATTTTTCTCCTTCGCGGCGGCGGCGATCTCCCGGATCGGATTGACCGCGCCGATCTCGTTGTTCATCAGCATGACCGTGACGAGAATCGTCTTTTCGCCGACCGCCCCGGCCACCATCTCCGGCGTGACGATGCCGGAAGCATCCGGCTTCAGATAGGTGACGGAGAAGCCCTCTCCCTCAAGATATTTTAGAGATTCCATGACGGAGTCGTGCTCGTAGGCGGAGGCGACGATCTCGCTGCCGCGGCGCCTCTTTGCCAAAGCGGTGCCGATCACGGCGAGGTTGTTGGCCTCCGTGCCGCCGGAAGTAAAAACGAGGCCCTCCGCATCCGCACCGAGCGCCGCGGCGATCTTTCCGCGGGCCTCCGTCATGACCTGCTCCGCCTCGATGCCCTTTTTATGGAGCGAGGAGGGGTTGCCGTAGATCTCGGTCATCACCCGGTATGCGGCGTCGGCGGCCTCGGGATAGACCCGCGTCGTCGCGCTGTTGTCGAGATAGATCTCCCGCATGGTTTCCGCTTCCTTTTCGCACAAACTCCCATTATCTTTTGTATTATACAATAAAACCATCTTCCCCTGCAAGGCCCCTCCGGGCAATGTAACAAAACTGTATCCTCTGTCACGCATGGGAAACAAAAAAAGGACGGTTTCCCGTCCTTTTTGTCTTTTTTAAGCGATTTTACTCGTTGGTCCGTTTCTGTTTTGCTTCCAGATCGGCGAGGGCGTCTTTTCTCGAGAGGTTGATGCGGCCCTGGCTGTCGATCTCGACGACCTTGACCACGATCTCATCACCGGGCTTGACGACATCCTCGACCTTCTCGACGCGCTTGGTGTCGAGCTTCGAGATGTGGCAGAGGCCCTCTTTTCCGGGGGCGATCTCCACGAAGGCGCCGAACTGCATCAGGCGGGTAACCTTGCCTTTGTAAATAGAGCCGATCTCGGGATCCTTGGTGATGGTTTCGATGACCTGAATGGCACGGCGGGCGTTTTCGATATCGATACCGGAAACATAGACGTGGCCGTCCTCTTCGACGTCGATCTTGACGTCGCACTCGGCGCAGATCTTCTGAATGACCTTGCCGCCGGAACCGATGACGTCGCGGATCTTCTCCGGATCGATGACGATGGTGAGCATCTTGGGCGCGTACTTGGAGAGTTCCTCCCTCGGCGCCGGAATGGCCTTGAGCATCACATCATCCAGAATGTGGAGGCGGGCTTTATAGGTCTTTTCGAGGGCCTCGCGGATGATATCCTCGGTCAGGCCGTCGCATTTGAGGTCCATCTGAATCGCGGTGATGCCGTCCTTGGTGCCGGCAACCTTGAAGTCCATGTCGCCGAAGAAATCCTCAAGTCCCTGAATGTCGACCATGGTCATCCAGCGTCCGCCTTCGGTGACGAGGCCGCAGGAGATGCCCGCGACCGGCTTCCTGATCGGGACGCCGGCATCCATCAGAGCAAGCGTGGATCCGCAGACCGCGCCCTGGCTCGTGGAGCCGTTGGAAGAAAGCACTTCGGAGACCATGCGGATGGTGTAGGGGAACTCGTCGACGGAAGGAATGACCGGCTCGAGGGCTCTCTCGGCGAGGGCGCCGTGGCCGATTTCACGCCGGCCGGGTCCTCTGGAGGGCCTGGTCTCGCCGACCGTATAGGAAGGCATGTTGTACTGGTGCATATAGCGCTTCTCGGTGACGCCGTCGATGCCGTCGAGCTCCTGCGCGTCGCTGATCAGGCCAAGCGTGGCGATGGTCAGCACCTGAGTCTGCCCTCTGGTGAACAGGCCGGAGCCGTGCACTCTCGGGAGCAGGCCGACTTCGGCAGCCAGCGGGCGGATCTCGTCGAGCCCTCTGCCGTCGGCGCGCTTGCCGTCGTCGATCAGCCATCTGCGAACGACGTATTTCTGAAGCTTATACATGGCCTCGTCGAGCTTCGCGGTATTATCCGAGCAAATCTCGTCGAATTTTTCGTGGACGGCGGCGACGATCGGCGCAAGGTTTGCGTCGCGTTCCTTTTTATCCGTGGTGCTGAGGGCCTTGCGGACATCGTCCGCGGCAAACTCCTTGACGGCCTCAAACATCTCGGCCGGAACTTCGATCGACTGGAACGAGAACTTCGGCTTGCCGATTTCGGCGACGACGCCGTTGATAAAGGCGACCAGCTTCTGATTTTCTCTGTGGGCAGCCATGATGGCCTTGAGCATCGTCTCGTTGTCAACCTCGTTGGCGCCGGCTTCGATCATGACGACCTTTTCGGCGGTGGAGGCGACGATCAGGTGCAGATCGGAGGCGGCCTCCTGTTCGGCGGTCGGGTTGAGAACGATCTCGCCGCCGACAAGGCCGACCTGGCAGCCGGCGATCGGGCCGTTCCACGGGATGTCGGAAATCGCAACCGCCATGGAAGCGCCGTTCATGCCGCAGATGGCATAGGGGTTATCCGGGTCGACGGAGAGGGCGCTCATCACGATGGAGCAGTCGTTGCGCATATCCTTGGGGAAAAGCGGGCGCATCGGACGGTCGACGACGCGGGAATCGAGAATCGCGCGGTCGGTCGGGCGGCCTTCTCTTCTCGGGAAGGAGCCGGGGATGCGGCCGATGGAATAGAGCTTCTCGTCAAAATCGACGGAGAGCGGGAAGTAATCGATGCCCTCGCGCGGAGTCTGGGAAGCGGTGGCGTTGCAAAGGACGGCGGTCTCGCCGTAGCGGACCAGCACGGATGCGTTGGAGAGAGCGCAGAGTTTGCCGGTTTCAAATGTCATTTTTCTTCCGGCGAATTCTGTCTCAAATACGCGGTAATTTTCAAACATAAAAGAAATACCTCCGTTTCGTTTCTGTACGCAGCAAAAACAAAGCGGAGGCGGGAATGAGCAATTAATCCAAAATCCGGAGTTCCGGGTCCTCGATTCACTGCTTATTTCCGATGTCTGCCGTTTTACGCTGCTGTTTTTTTTAATTTTTGGGCCTATATACTCAATGAAGTCAGGCGGGGTTTTGACACTCGCCTGACTTCGCAGAGACAAAGTTATTTACGAATGCCGAGTTTCGCGATGATCGCACGGTAACGCTCAATATCTTTTTTCTGTAAGTAGTTGAGCATATTTCTGCGGCGGCCGACCATTTTGAGCAGGCCGCGGCGGGAATGGTTGTCCTTTTTGTGGAGCTTCAGGTGTTCGTTCAGGTCGTTGATTCTCCTTGTCAGGATGGCGATCTGAACTTCCGGGGAACCGGTGTCGTTATCGGCAAGACGGTTTTCCTCGATGATGGCGGATTTTTCCTCTTTGCGAAGCATGTGTGTTTCACCTCATAAATTAATTTCCCTGTCTCAGCAGCGGGCCGGTGAACGCCGTGCGCGTCCCAAAGGACTGACCTAACGGCAGGATCCCGGAGCCGGGAGTGGGTTTTTGCGGGTCTGGAGACCAGCTGTTTGATTATATCATAGTCTTCCAACTTTGTAAAGCAAAAATACTTTATTTCTGCCGAAAATTTCCCTTCTATCGCCTATTTTTCGCCCAACATCGCAAGCAGAGCCTCCCCATATGTATCGAGCCAGCTCTTCGCCTCGGCCTCCGCTTTTGAGGCGTCGTCGGCAATATGGGCAAAAAGTTCGGTCTCCGAGCCGAATTCCCGTTCCTCCCGCAGATAGGTGAGGAAGAAGACCGGCACGCGCTCGCCGTAGAGGTCGCCGTTCCAGCCGATCAGATGCGTCTCCGCCATGACGGTGCCCTTTTCCGAGACGGTCGGCTTTACGCCGACATCCGCCGCCGCCGCATAGAGTTTTCCGCCGGCCAGCGCCGCAGCCGCATAGACGCCGAATTTCGGCACGCAGTAGCCCTCCGGGATCGGCTGATTGATCGTGGGCAGGTCGTGCACGGTGCCGAGCCGCTCCCCGTATACGACCGGCTGGTCGATGACAAAGGGATAGCCCGCCAGCCGGAAAGCCGTGCGGGTATCTCCGCTTTGAACGGCCTCGCGGATTCTCGTCGCGGAGATCGGCAGGCCCATATCGTCCATCTCCTCGATAACGGTGAGCTCCATGCCGTTCTCTCCGCAGAGCGCCGCAAGTTCCTCGGCGCCGCAGGAGGCGTTCTTTCCGAAGCGGAAATCGTATCCGATAAAGACTTTTTTTGCATGCAGGCGGTTTTTGAGCACTTCCTGCACAAATTCTTCGCCGCTCATCCCATGAATGGACGTAAACTCCGGCGCATAGACGTGCCGGATTCCGCAGCCCGCCATCAGCCGGTATTTCATCTCCGGCGAGAGCAGCAGCGGGGCGCCCGCCTTCCGCTCCGGAAGCTGCCCGGAGGCGAACGTGAACCCCCACGGCTCCAGCCCGGTACGGGAAGCCGCCTCCAGAATTTTGCGGTGCGCGCGGTGGACTCCGTCAAAGATGCCCAGCGCCACGGCGGTTTCGCCCTCCGGCGGCTCCGCCGTCAGAAACTCATCCTTCATCCCCGTCCTCCTCGTAGAACACGTCGTCGAGATACAGCCCCTCCGCCCTTGCGGTCTTGCCGGCGCGCTTCCGGTCCCCCGACGCGAGAATCTCCGGCAAAGCGTCCGGCTCAATCTTCCCGTCGCTGATCGCGAGCAGGGTGCCCGCCATGATCCGGACCATGTTGTATAAAAACCCGTCGCCGGTGACGGAAAAGGTGACCAGATTCCCCTCGCGCGTGACCGAGCAGTCATAGATCTCCCTTGTGGAATCCTCCTGCTCGTTTTTTGCGCCCGCGAAGGCCGAAAAATCGTGCTTTCCGAGAAAATCCGTGCAGACGGCATCCAGAAGGTACTCGTCCACCGGCTTCGGATGGTGAAGCGCCAGCCCGATCCAGAAGGGGCTCATGTACGGCGCATCCCAGATTTTATAGACATACCGCTTCCCCTTACAGGAATAGCGGGCGTGGAATTCCTCCGGCACCTCTTTGCAGGCGCAGACCGCGATGTCCTCCGGCAGCAGGGCGTCGAGGCTCCTTGCGATCCGCGCGCAGGGCATCGGGTTTTCCGTGCGGAAGCTCACGCAATATTTGTTGGCGTGAACTCCGGCGTCGGTGCGGGAGCAGCCCTTGACGTCCGGCCGCTCGCCCAGCAGCGTCTCCATCGCGTCTTGCAGCACTTCGCAGACCGTGACGGCGTTTTTCTGCACCTGAAAACCGTGATAGTTGGTGCCTTTATAGGAAATCGTCAGAAGCAGGTTTCTCATGCGCATAAAATTCCTTTGTTTTCAGAGTTTCAGAACCGGCGGCCCATAGAGATTCAACAGAACGATGCCCGCGAATCCGGCCGCGACGACCAGCACCGCAATCCAGTCCTGCGGGCCGAGCGAGAGCTGCTTCATCCGGGTGCGGCCCTCCCCGCCGTGATAGCAGCGGCACTCCATTGCGAGGGCCAGCTCGTCCGCCCGGCGGAAGGCCGACACGAACAGCGGAATCAGAATCGGCACGAGCGCCTTTGCCCGCTGGATGACCGTACCGGATTCCATATCCGCGCCGCGCGCCTTCTGGGCCGACATGATCTTTCCGGTCTCCTCGACCAGCGTCGGGATGAAGCGAAGCGCGATCGTCATCATCATGGCAAGCTCGTGCACCGGCACCTTGATCGCGGAGAGCGGCCGCATCAGGCGCTCGAGGCCATCGGTCAGCACAATCGGCGAGGTGGTGTAGGTCAGAAGGGAGCTGCCCGCAATCAGGCAGAGAATGCGCACGCACATCAGCGCCGCCGTCAGCAGGCCTTCCTTAGTTATTTTGATAAAATAAAATGTCCAGAGCGGCTCGCCCTCGATAAAGAGGACGTTCAGCACCGCGGTGAAGACAATGATCGGCACGACCGGCTTCATGGATTTGAAGATCAGCTTCGCCGGCAGTCTCGCAAGCGCGTAAAACAGTACCACAAAGCCCACGCCGACCGCAAGCGGGATCATGCCGTCCGCCACGAACAGCATCGTGATATAGGCGAGCGTCAGGATCAGCTTGATGCGCGGATCGAGGCGGTGAACGACCGACGTGCCGGGATAATACTGCCCGAACGTGATATCTTTCAGCATCAGACGCCGCCCCCTTCCCTGAGAAGGCGCAGAACGGCCTCTTTCGCTTCCCCGACGGTCAGCACGCTCTCCGGCACCGGGATGCCCCTTGCGGCAAGGCCGGCGAAGATGCGGCTGATCTGCGGCACCTCGAGGCCCATCTCCGTAAGTTCCCCGACACGGCGGAAGATCTCTCTTGTGGTGCCGTACATGGCGGCATGGCCGTGATCCATAATCAGCACATGGTCCGCAAAGCGCGCGACATCCTCCATCGAATGAGAGACAAGAATGATCGTGGCGCCGTAGCGGTCGTGATATTCGGCAATCTCGCCGAGGATGTGCTCCCGGCCTCTCGGATCGAGGCCCGCGGTGGGCTCGTCCAGAATCAGAACCTCCGGCCGCATGGCAAGAACGCCCGCGATGGCCGCCCTGCGCTTTTCGCCGCCGGAGAGCTCAAACGGCGATTTGTCGAGATAATTTTCCGGCAGGCCGACGAGTTCGGCCGCCTCGAGCACGCGCCCGGCGATCTCCTCCTCGGAGAGCCCCATATTCCGCGGCCCGAAGGAGATATCCTTCCTGACCGTCTCCTCAAAGAGCTGGTACTCCGGATACTGGAAGACGAGCCCGACCTTGAAGCGGAAGCGGCGGATCTTTTTGGGGTCCGCCCAGATATCCTCGCCGCCGATATAAACTTTGCCGGAATCCGGCTTCAGAAGGCCGTTTAAATGCTGGATCAGCGTCGATTTCCCGGAGCCGGTGTGGCCGATCAGCCCGAGAAACGTGCCCTCTTCGACGGAGATATTGATGTCGTCGAGTGCGGCGTTTTCAAACGGCGTCCCCGCGGAATAGACGTAGGAGAGGTGTTCCGTACGGATGATCTCGCTCATGCGGAGGCCCCCTTTCCGAAGAGGGCCGCGATGGCCTCGACGCATTCCCGCTCGGTCAGCACGCCCTCCGGCACATCGAGGCCGGAAAGCCGCAGCTCATGGCAGAGCTCGGCCGCCTGCGGAACATCCAGCCCGTGCCGGCGCAGCAGATCGACCTGCGAAAATACCTCTTTCGGCGTATTGTCGAGCAGAATCTTTCCGTCGTCGATCACAACGACCCGGCCGCACTCGGCGGCTTCGTCCATATAGTGGGTGATGAGCACGACGGTGATGCCGAATTCCTCATTCAGCTGCCGGATGGTGCTCATGACCTCTTTTCTTCCTTTTGGGTCGAGCATGGCCGTCGGCTCGTCGAGCACGACGCACTTCGGCCGCATCGCGATGATCCCCGCGATGGCGACGCGCTGCTTCTGCCCGCCCGAGAGTTGATAGGGCGCGTGCTCGCGGTACTCGTACATGCCGACCTTTTTCAGGGCGTCGTTCACGCGCTCCCGGATCTCCTTGGGCGGCACGCCCAGATTCTCGAGCGCGAAGGCCACATCCTCCTCGACCACGGTGGCGACGATCTGGTTATCCGGGTTCTGGAAGACCATGCCGACCTCCTGCCGGATCTCATAGAGCTTCTCCTCCGAGGCCGTATCCATGCCGTCGACCGTGACTTTTCCGGAAGTCGGGATCAGAATGGAGTTGAAATGCTTGGCGAGCGTCGATTTGCCGGAGCCGTTATGGCCGAGTACAGCGACGATCTCTCCCTCGCAGATCGACATGCTGACGCCGTCCAGAACCAGCGGCGGGATCATCCCGTCGTAGCTCGGATAGGCGTAGCTGATGTTTTCCGCTTCAATAAACCTCTTTTTTGGCATCTTCTGTCCTTTTGAAAATTTATTCCTCACTTCGGAACAGCCAGCTTACGGTCTGCTCCGCAAAGGTAAAACCGAGTTTTTTCTGGAGCGCGCGGGAGGCCTCGTTCCCGACGACGACGTGGCCGTACGGGATCAGGCCCTTAGCGAGCATCCGGTTCGTCATTGCGCTCTCCAGCGCCGAGGCGACGCCCATCCGCCGATATTCCGGGAAAACCTCGAGAAGGCCCATCGAGCCCTCCCCATGCACCCCGACAAATCCGGCGCAGGTTTCGCCAAAATAGGCGCCGATCATGCCGTATTTGAGACGGCTCGCTATGTATGCCCGGTCGCCGTCGGCATGCGTGTATCGCTCCATCACCATGTCGAGGTCGCTCATGTGAAGATCCCGGAGCTCCATTCCTTCCGGCAGAACGACCGGCAGCGGTTCCGTTCCAAAGTAGGCGCCCTGCCAGCAGCGCATTTCGCCGCAGAGACCGAATTTTCTGATGATGATCTCCTTACAGAAATCTTGATGGATCAGAAACATATCCGGGCGCTTTACGAAATCCAGAATCCGCCCGGCGGCCTCGGGCGTCTCCGCGGTGAGCCAGTGCATATTGCCGGCCCTCATCCGCAGCAGAACGCCGTCTTCCTCCGCGTAGGCGACCCTGTTTCGGCTGTCGCGCAGGGCGGCGATCATATCCGCGTACAAGTATTTATCCTGATAAAAATGCGCTTCGATTTCTTCCTTTTCCAGCATATCAGCGCTCCGTTTTTCAGATTGCGGCGGAGCCGCAGGGCAGCAGAGCCGATCCCCTCGTCCGCCTCCGGCATAGACGCCGGTTCCGTGTTCTTTTTATCACAATGCTTCTTCCGTTTTTCTCCGGCGTCTCAGCGCTCCGTCTTCCAGATTGCGGTGGAGCCGCAGGGCAGCACCATGCCGGTCTCTTTGACCGGGAGGCCGATCTCGCCGGATTCGAGGCTTCCGCCGAAGGTCCGCAGGTTTGCGCCGAGGACGTACTCCATGGCGGAGGCCGAGAGACCGGTTGTGTAGGAATTCAGCATCACAAAGAGCGGCTTTTCGGTCAATACGCCTTTACAGAGCGCGATGAGATCGTAGATCTGATCCTCGAGCTTCCAGACCTCGCCGGCCGGGCCTCTTCCATAGGAGGGGGGATCCAGAATGACGGCGTCATAGAAGCTGTCGCGCCGGATCTCCCGCTCGACAAATTTCGCGCAGTCGTCGACAATCCAGCGCACCGGCTTTTCCTCGAGCTTTGAAAGCGCGGCGTTTTCCCGCGCCCAGCGCACCATGCCCTTTGCCGCGTCCACATGGCAGACCGAAGCGCCCGCCTCGGCCGCCGCAAGGGTCGCCGCGCCGGTGTAGGCGAAGAGATTCAGCACCCGGATATTCCGCCCGGCGCTTTTAATCATTTGCTGCGCGTAATCCCAGTTGACCGCCTGCTCCGGGAAAAGGCCCGTATGCTTGAAGCCGGTCGGGCTGATGCGGAAACGCAGGTTTTTGTAGCCGATCTCCCATTCCTCCGGCAGCTTCCGGCGGAACTCCCAGTGTCCGCCGCCCTCGCTGCTCCGCAGATAGCGGGCATCCGCGCGCTCCCAGAGGGAGTTTGTCTTCGGTGTATCCCAGATGACCTGCGGATCCGGCCGGATCAGCACATAATCGCCCCACCGCTCCAGGCGTTCGCCGCCGGAGCAGTCCAGGAGCTCGTAATCTTTCCAGTCTTTACTAAAGCGCATAGTACCTCATTTCAGCAGATCCGTCAGCGTCCGCGCGCATTCCTCGACGAGAAGCGAGATGCGCTCCTCGTTTTTTCCCTCCGCCATGATCCGAATCAGCGGCTCGGTGCCGGAGGCGCGGACCAGGATCCGACCCTCGCTCCGCAGGCGCTCCTGCTGGATATCGACGTAGGATTTTACTTCCGGATCGGAAAGCCGCTCTTTCATCTCCGGCGTTGCGTGGATGTTGACGATATACTGCGGGTAGATCGTAATCAGAGATTTCAGCTCGGAGGCCTTTTTGCCGGATTTGACGAGCGTCTCCGCCAGCAGAAGGCCGGTCAGCTGGCCGTCGCCCGTGGGCATATAATCCAGAAGGATGACATGGCCGGACTGTTCGCCTCCGAGGCTGTACCCGTGTTCCAGCATGGACTCGAGCACATACCGGTCGCCGACCTTCGTCGGGTCGCAGCCGAGGCCGCGCTTTTCCGCAAATTCAAAGAGTCCCATGTTGCTCATGATGGTCGGGACGATGGCCCGGTTTGCGAGCCTGCCCTCCCGGTCGAAACGGTCGGCCAGAATCGCAAGGATGTGGTCGCCGCTCATCAGATCGCCGTTTTCATCGATGGCAAGGCAGCGGTCCGCGTCGCCGTCAAAGGCCACGCCGAGATCGAAACCGTTTTCTTTCACGAAGGCGCTCAAACCCTCGATGTGCAGGGAGCCGCAGTTCTCATTGACGTTGACGCCGTCCGGCTCGCGGCTGAGATAGACGACCTCCGCACCCTTTTTATCGAAGATCATCTCCGCCGTCCGCGAGGCCGCGCCGTTTGCGCAGTCGACGGCCAGCCTGAGGCCGTCGAGCCGCCCGGCCGCCGAGGCGATATAATCCCCGTACATCCTTGCCGCCAGCGGATCGTCGCTGAGCCGGCCGATATGCTCGCCGGCAGCCCGAGAATACGGCTCCTCGTCGGAGAGGACTGCCTCTTCGATGGCATCCTGCTGCGGATCCGTAAATTTCATTCCCTTGGAATTGAAGAGCTTGATGCCGTTATACATGAAAGGATTGTGCGAGGCCGTAATCATCACGCCGGCATCCGCACCCAGTTTTTTTACGAGATATGCCACTGCGGGCGTGGCCACGACACCGATGCGGACGACATCCGCGCCCGCAGAGGCAAGCCCCGCGCAGACTGCGGATTCCAGCATGCCGCCGGAGATCCTTGTGTCGCGCCCGACCAGAAAGGCCGGCGCTTTGCCCTTGATTTTAAACGCTTCCCTCGCGGCGGCGCCGGCAAGCGACATCGCGAGTTCCGGCGTCAGTTTTTCGTTTGCGATACCGCGCACGCCGTCCGTGCCAAACAGAGTTCCCATCTATCAGTCCTCCAAACTTATCTGAGCAAATTCATCCGCGCATCCCGCTTCTTCCGCGGGCGGCGCCGCAGGGGTGAGACCGAGATGTTCGCAAGCCAGCGCCGTTGCGCAGCGGCCTCTCGGGGTCCGGTTAAGAAAGCCGATCTGCATGAGATACGGCTCATAGACATCCTCGATGGTCACGGTCTCTTCGCCGATGGCGGCGGCCAGCGTCTCCAGGCCCACCGGGCCTCCGGCGTAATTTTTAATCATGATTTCGAGCATGCGGCGGTCGATGGAATCGAGGCCGAGCTCGTCGACTTCCAATCGGGAAAGCGCCGACGACGCGATCTCCTTTGTGATGACGCCGTCGCCCATGACCTGCGCGAAATCGCGGACCCGCTTCAGAAAGCGGTTGACGATGCGCGGCGTGCCCCGGCTTCTTCTGGCGAGTTCGTAAGCACCCGCCCGGTCACATTTTATGCCGAGAATCTCCGCGCTGCGCAGAGCGATCGTGCACAGATCCTCCGGATCGTAAAGCTCCAGCCTTGCGATCACGCCGAAGCGATCCCTGAGCGGCGCGGAAAGCTGACCGGCCCTCGTCGTCGCGCCGATCAGCGTGAATTTCGGCAGGTCGATCCGGATGGAACGGGCGGAAGGGCCTTTGCCGATGATGATATCCAGCGAATAATCCTCCATCGCCGGATACAGCACTTCCTCGACGGAACGGTTGATGCGGTGAATCTCGTCGATGAAGAGAATATCATTTTCGTTGAGGTTGGTCAGCAGGGCGGCAAGGTCGCCCGGGCGCTCGATGGCCGGTCCGCTCGTGATGCGGATGCTGACGCCCATCTCGTTGGCGATGATGCCCGCGAGCGTCGTCTTGCCGAGTCCCGGAGGGCCGTAGAGCAGCACATGATCGAGCGGATCGCCGCGCTGTTTGGCCGCCCGGATATAGATCGCCATATTTTCTTTTGCCTTGGTCTGGCCGATATATTCATCCAGCGTCTTCGGCCGCAGGTCGAATTCCGCGTCGCGGTCGAGAGGCTCCTCCTCCGGCGTGACGATGCGGTTTTCAAAATCCATTTCGTTGTGGAGCAAGGTGTTTCCTCCTTATCTCATCGCGAGCGCGCGCAGGGCGGCTTTGATCATCTCTTCCACCGACATCTCCTGCGGCAGCTTGCCGACGGCGGCTGCGGCTTCGGACTGGCTGTATCCCAGCGCGCTCATCGCCGCGACCGCCTCCGCCGCGTTACCCTTAATCTGGATGGACGGCCCGGACGCCGCGCCAAATCCGTAGGCGCCGCTCGTGAGGCCGCCGGCCATCTTATCCTTGAGTTCCAGCACAATGCGCTGAGCCGCCTTCGGGCCGACGCCTTTCGCTCTTGTAATGACCTTTGTATCACCGGAGGCGATGGCCAGCGCGAGCCCGTCCGGCGTGAATTCGGAGAGAATCGAAAGCGCCGCCTTCGGGCCGATGCCGGAGACGCCGTTGAGCATCAGGAAGCAATCCTTTTCGGCCCGGTCGAAGAAACCGTAAAGGTCGACGCCGTCCTGTACGACGTTGAGATACGTGTAGACGAAGGCCTCCGAGCCTGTCGGCGGCAACTGGGAAAGCGTCGTCACCGAGGCTCGGCAGAGATACCCCACGCCGCCGCATTCAATGACGAAAAAGCCGTCCTCAATATGGCGGATCCTCCCGCTGAGGCTGTAAATCATTGGGCCGCCTCCTTATTTTTGATGTCGTAGAGCAAAGAGCCGGACGAGTAGCCGTGGCAGATCGCGGCGGCCAATGCGTCCGCCGTATCGTCCGGTTTCGGGACGGACTCGAGCTTCAGAATGGTTTTGACCATCTCCATGACCTGCTTTTTCTCCGCGCGGCCGTAGCCGACGAGGGACTGCTTGATCTGGAGCGGCGTATATTCATAAATCGGAATGCCCGCCTGCACCGCCGCGAGCAGCACGACGCCCCTCGCCTCGGCCACCGCAATGGCGGTCTTCTGGTTGCTGTTGAAGTAGAGTTTTTCGATGCTCATGGCGTCGGGCCGGAGCTCGGCGATCACCGTGGTCAGATCGTCGTAGATCACCTTGAGGCGCTCATTGAACGGCATGCCCGCGGGCGTTTCGACGGCGCCGTAGCGCACCGGGCGGAATTTGTTCTTTTCGTAATCCAGCACGCCGACGCCCACGATGGCGTAGCCCGGGTCTATGCCGAGAATCCGCAAGCCCTCATCTCCCCCCGTTCGACAGCCTATTTATAATTTATTATAACACAGCGCCCGGGCCTTTACAATTCCAAATCCAAAGATCCCGGACGCGGCGCCGGAGCATAAAAAAACACCCGCCGGAGCGGGTGTTTTATGGTGGACGATGAGGAACTCGAATCCCCGACCTTCCGCACGTCAAGCGGAAGCTCTACCAGCTGAGCTAATCGTCCAAATTTCCAGTGCGTTTATGATTATATTACAGCCTGTCTCAAAAAGCAAGAGGGAATTTTATTTTTCTGCAAAAAATCAGCCTGCCTCAAAGAACGGGAGGTCTCCGCCGCCTTTTTTTCAGGAAATATTATTTTCTCTCCTTTCAAAAGATGCCGCGTCGAAAATACAGGGCAAATCGCTTCCTCCCGCCGCTATTTCATCTTCAAAATCAGCCGGCATCAAAGGGGCCGAAATGTACCGTCAGCCCCACATCCGAAAAGACGGCCTTCTCCGGTGCCAGCGAGTCCGCATCGAAATAAAGGAGGAATCCCTCGCCCTCGGCGGCGGTTCCCTCTTCGGTTCCGGTGAGCGTAAAGTTCCCGGCGGCAAGCGCGAGGATCATGCCCCGCAGCAAAACGGCCGGATTTGCCTCCGGCAGGGCGGAGACCGGAAACGTCCGTTCCATGCCCGCATACCGCAGCACAGCCGTCTCTCCGCAGAGCTCCGTCTCCAGCCCCGCGACGGAATCCGGCGACTCCGCGGTCAGGAGAAAGATCTCCCCGTCCCGCGAAAAGGCGCAGGCGGCGGTGCTCTCCTCCAAGGCAAATGTGATCTCTGCGGAAAAAGGCTGCGCATAGTACGCCTGCACATCCTTCACCGCAGGCATCCCCGCGGAACATCCGCCAAGAAAGAGAACCAAAAGCAAAACCGCAGCCCGTTTCATAAAAAACGCCTCCCCCGAAAACCGCTGTGACAAATATACGGCCCGGAGGAGGCAGATATGCTGTTTTTTGCCTGTGAAGCGTCCCGCCGCGGGCTTTTTTGTCGTCGTAAAAGCGGCCGCATCTCCGCACGGGAGAAAGCCGAAACGGCTAAAGCGGCGGCCCCGGGAAGGATCCCGCCGGATTTTACCTCTCACAGGGATTTCCGTGCCCCGAAAAGCGGCGGTGAATTTTTTATTTGGCAGGAAGACTCTTCATGCGGCGAAACCGCCGCCGGAACCGTCAGACCCCGTACTCCGCAAGAGCGCGAAACACCTTCCCGGTAAGCAAAGACTTCTTTTGATTTATCAGGCCGCTCCTTCGTGTGGAAAACACACTGCCGGCGCGGTCAGACCCCGTGTTCCGCAAGAATTGAGCAGAATTCCGCCGGCAGATCGGTGGCAAGCACGCCCCAGCTCGAATATTTTTCCGCCGCGCGCTCCCCCGCGAGACCGTGCAGCCAGACACCGCAGACCGCGCAGGCCGTGGGATTCATCTTCTGCGCGGCAAAGGCCGCGATGATACCGGCGAGGCAATCCCCGGATCCGCCCTTTGCGAGCGCCGGGCCGCCGGTGAGGTTAAAATAGACGTCGCCGTTCGGCGAAGCCGTGACGGTGGAGGCATCCTTGAGCACGAGCACGGCTTTGTATTTTTGAGCGAAGGCGCGGGCGATCTCCACGCGGTCATTTTGAACCTCCTGAATGGAAAGGCCGCAGAGTCTTGCCATTTCTCCCATATGCGGCGTCAGGATCACCGGCGATTTTGCATGCAGCAGAAGCTCCGGATGGCCGGCGAGCGCGTTGAGGCCGTCGGCATCCAGCACGACCGGGCCCTCAGATTTTTTGAGCACGGTGAGCACGAGATCCCGGATCTCTTCCCCGCCGCCGAGCCCGCAGCCGATCAGGCAGGCGGTGCTCTTTTTCAGCGCGGAGACGAGCTTTTCGGAGGCGGAGGCGGCGATGCGTCCCTCCTCATCCGCCGGAAGCGGCTGGAACGTCGCCTCCGGAATGCGCGGCAGAACCTTTGCGATCACGGATTCCGTGGAGGCGAGCGTCGTGATGCCGGCGCCGGCGCGCATGGCCGCATAGGTGCTGACCGCCGCCGCGCCGGGGTAATTCTCCGACCCGCAGACAGCGAGCAGCCTGCCGTAGGCGCCCTTATTGCAGAAAAGCGGGCGTTTGCGGATGGAGGAAAACACCATCGCGTCGTCCGCGCAGAAGCAGTCCTGCATCATCGAGGAGGCGACCTCCTGCGGGATGCCGATGTCGACCTCGACAGTCTTTTTGGAAAACGCGCGGCCCGGCAACAGCAGATGGCCCGGTTTCCGGCAGTCGAAGGCGACCGTGAAATCCGCGCGGATGGAATCCGGGTCGGCCTCGCCGTTCTCCGCGTTGACGCCGCTCGGAATATCCAGCGAGACCACCGCGGCGATCGCGTTATTCATCAGCGTGGTGATCTCCCGGTACTCGTCGCTCAAGGCTCCGTGAAACCCGGTGCCGAACAGGGCGTCCACAACGACGTCGGCGGTGGAGAGATACTCCTTCGCCTTCTCGCGGTCCTCGTTCCAGTCGAAGATCGCCAAACCGGCCTTCACCGCGGAGGCATACATAAAAGTGGCTTCTTCGCTCTTCGGAATGCCCGCGCAGAGCACAACGATGACGTTGGCGCCCTCGGCGGCGAGCTTTCTGCCGACCACGAAGCCGTCCCCGCCGTTGTTGCCGCCGCCGCAGAAGATCATGAAGTTGCGCCCGGCGATATTGTCAAACGTCTTTTTGATGAAATTGGCGGCGGCGCTCCCGGCATTCTCCATCAGCCGCGTGCTGCTGACCTCCATTTCGCCGCTTCTGCGCTCGGCCTCTTTCATCTGGGGTACGGTCAGAATTTTCATGGCGTGCGCCTTCTTTCACAGTTTAAAAACAATCTTTGCCCGGAGGACCGGGCAAAAGGAATTTTTGGGGATTGGAAAAAGTCTCGGGCAAAACCGAAATCCCGGTCCCGCAAAAAGAAATTTCCCGACAGAATCTCGCTTGTTCGGAGAAAGCTGGGGCAAAAGCTCCCCGAGGAAATAATTATAGTTCGGGCGGTTGGGGTGCGGCGGGAATCTGCCTCGCGAGGCCCGGCTTCAAATATGGGCGCACGGCGGCAAGTTCCTTTTCCCCCATGTTGAGGATCACCGCGGTTTTCGCGCCTTTGCTGGAACGGTTCTGCGCCGTCAAGAACCAGAGATCGTCCGATTTTTTGCCGTCGCAGGCAAACAGCACCCCGCAGCCCGGAAAATCGAGGCCGGGAAGATACTTTCCGAAATCCTCGGCCTCCCGGACGTCGCAGGCGAACAGGCGCTTTCTTCTGGCCCTGCCGCGGATCACGTCGACATCCAGATCGCCGTTTGTATAGATGGCCTCATACTCCGCACTGAGAAACTTTGCGAGCGTATAGCTGCCGAAGACCGCTCCGGCAAGCACGGGCAGGAGGATCAGCTCCAGCCCCATCGTGACGAAAAACTCGATATAAAACACCGTCGCCACGACCGCGAAGGCTGCCAAATAGACGCCGGCCAGTTTTGCCCAGTCCGCGGCATCGGGCCTTTTCGCCACCATTTTTTCCACAAAAATGTCGCTCATGCCTTCGCCCCTTTTCGATATTTTCCTTAAATTATCATATCATATTTTTAAGGAGAAAAAAAGCTTGAAAAAAAGGCTTTGCTATGGTAGTATTGCTAATATCCGATATTGTCAGACGCTGGGACCGGGAGAGTAGGCTCCCAAAGTTCCGAAAAGAGAGAAAAGGCCGCCGGCTGAGAGCCTTTTTACGGAACGGGGAACCGAAGTTCACCCGCGAGCGTCCGCGCCGAACAGGGAACGTTCAGTAAGCGCGGCCGGCCGGACACCGTTATCTGTCCACGAGTGCCCGGGATTTTGCCGGGAATGCGGGTGGTACCGCGGAGACTGCCGTCTTCGTCCTGATTTTGTGAGGGACGGGCGGTTTTTTTATTGGCTTTTGTAATTCTTGAAGAACGATCTGAACACCATGATCGAAAACAGGAGGGAACATATATGAAAGAGGCATTGGAGCAGATCCGCCTGAAAGCGAGGGAGGCCCTCGAAGCCGCCGGCGACGCCAAAACGCTGGAGGATCTGAGAGTGCGTTTCTTAGGCAAAAAGGGCGAGCTCACGGCCATCCTGAAACAGATGGGAGGCCTCTCCGACGAGGAACGCCCGGTCATCGGGCAGCTCGCAAATCAGATCCGTACCGAGATCGAAAACGAGATCAAGTCGGCCGACGCCCATGTAAAAGAGAAAATGCTGGAGGAGAAGCTCGCCGCCGAAACCGTCGACGTGACGCTCCCCGGCACGCCCTGCCCGACCGGCAAGCTGCATCCGCTCAACAAGGTGCTCGAGGAATTCGAGCGCATCTTCATCGGCATGGGATTCAGCGTCGTCACGGGCCCGGAGGTTGAAACCGATTATTATAATTTTGAGGCCCTGAATATCCCGAAGGACCACCCCGCGCGCGACACGCAGGATACCTTTTATTTCAACCAGAATATCCTGCTCCGTACCCAGACCTCGGGCATGCAGGTCCGCACGATGGAAAAAATGCGCCCGCCGATCCGCATCATCTCCCCCGGCCGCGTCTATCGCTCCGACGCCCTCGACGCCACCCACTCCCCGCTGTTCCATCAGATCGAGGGAATGGTCGTCGACAAGGGCATCACGATGTCCGATCTGAAGGGCACGCTCAGTTCCTTCGTCCGGCAGCTTTACGGCCCGGATACGGTCGTCCGCTTCCGTCCGCACCACTTCCCGTTCACCGAGCCTTCCGCCGAGATGGACGTCCAGTGCTTCGCCTGCCACGGCAAGGGCTGCCCGGTCTGCAAGGGCGAGGGCTGGATCGAGATCCTCGGCTGCGGCATGGTGCACCCGAAGGTGCTCTCCAACTGCGGCATCGACCCGGAGGAATACAGCGGCTGGGCTTTCGGCATGGGGCTTGAGCGGATCGTGATGATGCGCTACGCCGTCACCGATATCCGCAATTTCTACGAAAACGATCTGCGTTTTCTGGATCAGTTTTAAGGGGAGGAGCCATACGAAATGAATCAGCTTCTGATCGTGGAGAAATCCACAAAATTTGAGACCCGCGCGCAGAATCTCTATTCCAAGCTCTTCTTCGGGATGCAGGATCACGTCGTCGCGCCGGAATTCCGCCGCTGCTCCGTGGATCTGCGGAAATGCGCCGAGGCCGAAAGTTACTCCGACGCTCTGGAAAACGCGAGAAAGGCCTCCTACCTGCTCGACGTCACACACGAAAACCGCCTGGTTACCGACGAGGTCTACGCGAGCATCAAGACCGACATCGAGGAAATCGTCGCGATGCTCGGCGAAGATGCCGCCTGCGCGGACTTTGCCGAAGCGGAACCGCGCGAATAAACGGAAAGAGGGATCGCCATGAATTTATCGCTCAGATGGCTCGCAGATTATGTCGAAACCGGCGTTGCGCCGAAGGAATTCTGCGACAGAATTACCATGTCCGGCTCCAAGGTCGAAGGCTTTGCTGAGGAAGCCGATTATATTTCCAACGTGGTCGTCGGCCGGATTCTCAAAATTGAAAAACATCCCGACGCGGATAAACTGGTCGTCTGCCAGATCGACATCGGCCGGGAGCGCCCGTATCAGATCGTCACGGCGGCGACAAACGTCTTCGAGGGTGCCCTCGTTCCGGTCGCGCTCGACAATTCCACGCTCGCAAACGATAAGAAAATCAAAAAAGGCAAGCTCCGCGGCATGCTCTCCGAGGGCATGATGTGCTCCGTTTCGGAGCTCGGCGTCACCGTCCACGACTTCCCCTATGCGATCGAGGACGGTATTCTGATTATCCAAGAGGATTGCAAACCCGGCGACGACATCCGCACGGCGCTCGGCCTCAACGATACCACCGTCGAATTCGAGATCACCTCGAACCGCCCGGACTGCCTCTCCGTCATCGGACTCGCGCGGGAAGCCTCCGCGACCTTCGACAAGCCGCTTCATCTTCATACCCCGGCCATTCAGCATGAGACCGGCGACATCCGCGACCTGCTCTCCGTGGAGGTTCGGAATCCGAAGCTCTGCCGCCGCTACGTCGCCCGCATGATCAAAAATATCAAGATCGCCCCGTCGCCGCGGTGGATGCGGGAACGGCTCCGCGCCTCGGGCGTGCGGCCGATCAACAACCTTGTCGACATCACCAACTTCGTCATGCTCGAGTACGGCCAGCCGATGCACGCCTTTGATTACAAATACCTCAAGGGGCACAAGATCGTCGTGCGCAATGCCGGGGAGGGCGAATCGATCGAGACGCTCGACGGCGTGGAGCGCAAGCTTTCGCCCGAAATGCTCGTGATCTGCGATGAAGAGAAGCCCTCCTGCGTCGCCGGCGTGATGGGCGGCGAATACAGCGGCATTCAGGACGACACCGAAACCGTCGTCTTTGAATCCGCGAACTTCCTCGGCTCCTCCGTGCGCAAAACCGCGCAGAAGCTCGGCATGCGTACCGAGAGCTCCGGCCGCTTTGAAAAAGAGCTTGATTCCCGGATGTGCCTGCCGGCCGTTCAGAGAGCCTGCGAACTTGTCGAACTGCTCGGCGCGGGCGAGGTCGTCGGCGGCTTCATCGACGTCGATAACGCCAACTATGAAGACTACCGCCTGCCGCTCCATGCCGACTGGATCAACCGTTTCCTCGGCATCGACGTCACGCCGGACTATATGAAAGAAGTTCTCCAAAAGCTCGATTTCCGCTTCGACGGCGACACCATGATCGTGCCGAGCTACCGTGCCGACGTCCGCCACAAGGCCGACGTCGCCGAGGAGATTGCCCGCTTCTACGGCTACGACAAGATCCCGGACGATGTCTCCGGCAGCGTCAACGAGGGCGGTTACAGCGAGCGCCAGCTTTTTGAAAAGGAACTGCGCCGCCTCTTCCTCGCAAACGGCTGCTACGAGGTCGCCACCTACTCGTTCATCAGCCCGAAATTCTACGATAAGATCTGCATGCCGGTGGACTCCGCGCTACGCAGGAGCCTTGTCATCGCAAACCCGCTCGGCGAGGACACTTCGATTATGCGCACCACCTGCCTGCCCTCGATGATGGACGTGATCGCCCGCAACTACTGCAACCGCAACATCGACGGCCGCTTCTTCGAGATCGGCACCGTCTATATGCCGAACGACTCCCCGAATGAGCTGCCGGATGAGCGCGCCGTCGCCGTAATCGGCACCTACGGCGAAAAAGAGGATTTCTTCGCCATCAAAGGCATGCTCGACGAGGCCTTTAAAAAATTATGGGTCTCCGGCATCGAATATGAAGCCGTCCGCGACAACCCGACCTTCCATCCCGGCCGCTGTGCAAGAATTCTCTTAAACGGCGCGGAGATCGGCTGGATCGGCGAGGCGTCGCCGAAGGTGCTTGACAACTACGGCGTCGGCACCGCCGCCTATATCGCCCAGTTCGACATCACAAAGATCTTTGAAGCCCGCGTCACCGGCCAGAAGTTTAAACCCCTGCCGAAATTCCCGGCCTCCACGCGCGACCTTGCCATCGTCTGCAAAAAAGAGACGCCGGCGGCCTCTCTCGAGAAAGCCATCCGTGGGGCGGCCGGCAATCTGCTCGAAAAGCTCGAGCTCTTCGACGTCTACACCGGCGCACAGGTCGGCGAGGGCAAAAAGAGCGTCGCCTATACGGTCACGCTCCGTGCCGCCGACCGCACGCTCACCGTCGAGGAGGGCGACCGCACCGTCAGCAAGATTCTCCGCGCCCTGCAGGAGATCGGCGCTCAGCTCCGCGCCTGACGGAACCCGCTTTTCCCGGAAAATCCTTTGTCAAAAGATTCATGGGGAATTCTTCAGCCGATCCGCGGATTCCCGAAAACAAGAGAAGCCGGTGAGGTTTGCCTCGCCGGCTTTATATAAATCAACAGAAAGGGTGAAATGATGTGAAAAATGACGTTTTGAAATCCCTGGAAAGCCGCCGCAGCATCCGAAACTATCAGCCGGAGCAGGTTTCCGAGACAGACCTGCAGGCGGTGCTTCGGGCCGGCACCTATGCGCCGACCGGCATGAACCGTCAGTCGCCGGTTCTCGTGGCCGTCACGGATAAAGAAACCCGCGACCTGCTCTCGAAGCTCAACGCCGCCGTTATGGATTCGGCGGACGATCCTTTCTATGGCGCGCCGGCGGTTGTCGTCGTGCTGGCTGATCCGTCCGCAAACACCTATCTGGAAGACGGCGCGCTCGTTCTTGGCAATATGCTGAACGCCGCCTATGCCGTCGGCCTCGGCTCCTGCTGGATCCACCGCGCCCGCGAGGTGTTCGCCTCTCCTGAAGGAAAAGCTCTGCTGAAAAAATGGGGGCTTCCGGAGAATTTAGTCGGCATCGGCAACTGCATTCTTGGCTATCCGGCCTGTGACCTGCCGGAGCCGGCTCCCCGGAAAGCGAATTATATCATGCGTATATAACATCCGCATAAATCTCATCATGAAGGCAAAAGCGAGGCGTTTCCCTTTGGAAAGCGCCTCGCTTTTATATTCCATATTATAATATTCCGAATTAGACTAAATGGAAATCTCTTCCCAAAAACTCGTTCCGGAAAGATTTTCCTGTGAAATCCCGAACAGCTCCATGATCGTCGCGGCCTCGTCGGCAAATGTGCTTCGGGTGCCGAGGTCGGTATCCGGGCGAACATGGTTTCCGCAGACCAGCAGCGGAATGTATTCCCGCGAGTGATCCGTGGAGGGCGTCGAGGGGTCGCAGCCGTGGTCGGCCGTAATCATCAGGACATCCTCGGAGCGCATCTTTTTGAGAAAGCCGCCGAGCCAGAGATCGAAGCGGGAGAGCGCTCCCGCATAGCCGGGCGCATCGTTGCGGTGGCCGTAAACCATATCGAAATCGACGAGGTTCACGAAACACAGGCCACGAAAATCCCGGCCCTGATATTCAGAGGTCACCCGCATGCCGATCTCATTCGGGCCGGTGCGCAGAAACTCGGTGAGGCCGCGGCCCGCGAAGATATCGTTGATCTTGCCGACGCCGATCACGTCGAAGCCCGCGTTTTTGAGCAGGTCGAGCGCCGTCTCCTCCGGCGGCGGCAGGGAGATGTCATGCCGGTTGGCGGTTCGGGCAAAATCCGGCCATTCCCCGGTAAAGGGCCTCGCGATGATGCGGCCGACCGCATGTTCCCCGCAGAAAACCCGCCGCGCCGTCTCGCAGATCGAATAAAGCTCCGGCACCGGGATCACCGATTCGTGCGCCGCGATCTGGCAGACGCTGTCCGCCGAGGTGTAGACGATCGGCTTTCCGGTCGCCATGTGTTCCCGGCCATAATCGTAAATGACCTGCGTGCCGGAATAGGGACGGTTGCAGAGCACCTTCCGGCCGATCGCCGCCTCCAGCGCCGCGATGAGTTCCGGTGGGAAGCCGTTTGGATAGGTGGGCAGGGGACGTTTCGAGACGCAGCCCGCAAGTTCCCAGTGGCCGATCGTCGTATCCTTTCCGCGGCTCTGTTCCGTCAGGCGGCAGAAGGCGCCGAGGGGATGCTCCGCCTTCGGGATGGAATCCACGCCGGCGATATTGCCAAGACCGAGAGAAATCAGATTCGGCACGGAGAGTTCCCCGGTCGCCGCGCAGGCTGCGAGCGTATTGCTGCCCTCGTCGCCGAACTGTGCCGCATCCGGCAGCGCGCCGATGCCGAAGCTGTCGAGAACGATCCAGAATACCCGTCTCACAGACACTGCTGTTCCTCCTTTTAAACTCCCGCAGATCCAACCCATCGGGAGCCGTCTCAGAATCGGCGTTTTCCCTCCGATTTCTAATCTCTATACCTTTTATAGACAAGTAAGGCCCTTTTTCGTCAGGCGGACAATAGGGTGTTTTTTGAATATAACTTTCCGCCTATCAGTCCCGCGGATCAGGCCTGCAAAGAACCCATTTTGAGATCGGCTCTTTCTCTCCGGCCTTCGATTTTCGTTCATTTTATCGGCAGGGGATTTCCTTTTTCGCCGGGCGGACGGTGAGGTGCTTTTCTGATATGGCTTCCCGCCCGTCAGTCCCGCGGATCCGGCCCGGAGGGATTCGTCTCAATATCCGCCTGATCTTTTTTCCCTTTTATCACAAGGTAGCTATTCGTCGAGGTGGGGAGGCCCTTTTTCGTCAGGCGGACGTTGAAGCACTCCCGGAGCAGCGAGTAGAAGACCGCAAAGGCCGGTACGCCGATGACCATGCCGAGAATGCCGAAGAGGCCGCCGCCGATCAGAATGGCAAACAGCACCCAGAGCGCCGGCAGACCGGTGGAATCGCCGAGAATCTTCGGGCCGAGAATATTGCCGTCAAACTGTTGCAAGACGAGAATCAATATAATGAACCAGAACGATTCGATCGGATCGGCCATCAAAAGGATCAGCGCGGAGGGAATGGCGCCGAAGAACGGGCCAAAAAACGGGATGATGTTGGTGACGCCGACAATAAAGCTGATGAGCAGGGCATAATCCATATGAAACAGGCTCATCAGAATATAACAGAGAAGCCCGATGATGGCGGAATCGATGATCTTGCCGTTGATGAAGCCGCTGAAAACGCGGTGGCTCTCTCTTGCAACGGAGACGAGCTTGTCGGCAGCGCCGCGCCGGATAAACGCATAGATCGCCTTTTTGAGCTGGCTGATCAGCGTCTCTTTGCTGAACATCAGATAGACGGAGATGATGATGCCGACCGCGACATCCAGGATGCCGCCGCCGACCTGCACGGAGAGATTCGCAAGCTGCGGCAGCAGACTGGAAGCATACTCCGTCAACTTTTTCACGAGTCCTTCGGTCGTGATGGTGGTCTGAAGGAACTCTTCCACAACTTCAAAATCAAGATGATATTTGTCGAGCAGGGACTGGGCGGCGGTAAGCAGGCTGTTGTAGTAGCCGGGCACCCGGCTGATGAACATCTCGACGCTCACCACGACCTGCGGAATGACGATCCAGGAGAAAAACGTCAGGACCGCGGCCGTCAAAATCCACGTCAGAAAAATGGCCAGCGAGCGCCGCAGCCCGGGGCGGGGCTTTTTCCTTTCCACAAATCCGAATACATGCTTTTCAAAAAACATCATCGGCGCGTTGAGCAGATAGGCCATGACGAAGCCGATGGTGAACGGCCGGAAGAGCTCCGCCACCGTTTTGGCAAGGGCAACCGTTTTCGCCCAGTTTTTCATGGCAAAAAACAGCAGGAGCACGGCAAACGCGACCAAAACGATCCAAACCGCGCGCTTGGTATCCCGTCTTGTCCAGTGGAGATTCACGAAAAAAGCATCCCCCTTCTCTCCGGAATTGGTTTCCGGTTTCATCTTAACATACCGGCCTTAAAAAATCCACGAAAATATTGGAAAAACCCGCCCCCTCCGGAACTTGCGGCGGGGCGTGAACTATGCTACACTCATATCGTATTTTATTCGGTAAAGGAGGCGCGCACCCATGGAATTTCAGGCCGATATCATCCGGGCCATCCAGAGCATTTCCACGCCCTTTCTCGATCTGGTCATGCAGGCCATCACCATCCTTGGCGAGCAGATCTTTCTGGTCCCGGTCGCGGCGCTTATTTTCTGGTGCGTCAGCAAGGAGCTCGGCTACTGGCTCTGCGGGTGCGCCGCGGCGGGCAACCTCACCGTCAACGCGTTGAAAACCGTCTTTGCGGTCGCGCGGCCGATCGGCGTCGAGGGCATCCGCGTGCTCCGGGCCTCCACCGCCACCGGTACCTCGTTCCCCAGCGGCCATACACAGGCCGGAGCCAACTTCTGCACGGCTCTGGCGCGGGCAACCGGACGCCGGCGCTTCTATATTCTTGCCGCCGTTGTGCCGGTGCTGATCGCCCTCTCGCGCCTCTACTGCGGCGTACACTGGCCGACGGACGTTTTGGCCGGGCTTGCCATCGGCATTCTGCTGCCGTTGCTGCTCTGGAGGCTCTACCGCAGGATTCTGCCGAGCAAACGCCCGCTCTTCTTTTTGGGCCTGACGCTGATTTTTATTCCGTTCCTGTTCTTGAAGGGCGACGTCACCGACCTCTGGAAGAGCTTCGGCTTTTCGCTGGGCATCGCTGTTGGGAACTACCTCGAGCAGAAATACGTCCGCTTTGAGACCGGCGGCCGCTTCGGAAAGCTCGCGCTTCGGTATCTGATCGGCATGGGCATCGTCCTTGTGTTCGAGGCCGGGCTGAAGGCCGTCTTCCCGGAGGGAAACCTGTTTGCCCTGATCCGGTACTCTATTCTTCCGGTCGTGATGCTGGCGGGCTGGCCGGCTCTCTTCAAAAAATTGGGGCTGTGATTCTTATGAGGCGCGGCCTCCTGAAAAAATTCGTTTTGCCTGATTCGGTATTCCATTCCGCCGCGAAGCCGGCGATCCGGTTGTGATGCCGGTATGATCCCTTTAAAAATTGGTTTTATAAAGCCCTCGTATGCGGTGCGGCCTCCTGAGAAATTTTTTTCCGGCAGCCGGCAGCCGGCAGGGGAGGGCCCTGTTTTCCAAACAGGCGGCCTCCTTTTTTGGGCATAAAAAACGGGCGGCGGAGCGATCCGTCACCCGATATTTTTTTCTCTCAGAGAAGGCAGATTCCGTCGGAGGAGAGAGTATCAAGCATCTCATCCGACCAGACGGAGGCCTGCACCTCGCCGATATGGCGTTTGCCAAGCAGCACCATGCAGATCCGGGACTGCCCGATGCCGCCGCCCATCGTGAGCGGAAGCTCGCCGGCCAGCAGCGCCTTGTGGAAGGGGAACTGCTTGCGTTCTTCGCAGCCGGAGACCTCGAGCTGAGCGTCAAGGGACTGCGGATCGACGCGGATGCCCATGGAGGAAAGCTCCACCGCGCGCCCCAGCACCGGATACCAGATCAGGATATCGCCGTTGAGCGACCAGTCGTCGTAATCCGGCGCGCGGCTGTCGTGCGGCGCTCCGCTGCGCAGCGGTCCGCCGATCTGCATCAGGAAGACGGCGCCATACTGCTCCGCGATCTTGTCTTCGCGCTCTCTCGGCGTCAGATCCGGCATCAGATCCTCCAGCTCCTGCGTGGAGATAAAGGTGATCTCCTCCGGAAGCCACGGCTCAAACCCGGGGAAGCGCCCGACCAGGCTCTGCTGCGTTCTGCGCAGGGCCCCGTAGATCTTCCGGACAATATCCTTCAGGAAGCAGAGGCTGCGCTGCTCCTGCGTAATGACCATTTCCCAGTCCCACTGGTCGACATAAATGGAGTGAAGATCGTCGAGGTCCTCGTCCGGGCGAATGGCGTTCATATCCGTATAAAGGCCCTCGCCCACGCCGAAGCCGTAGCGCTTCAGGGCAAGGCGTTTCCATTTTGCCAGGGACTGTACGACTTCCGCATCCTTTCCGACGCTCTTCACTTTGAAGCGAACGGGCTTTTCCACGCCGGAAAGGTTGTCATTCAGGCCGGACTCGGGAAAGACGAACAGCGGTGCGGAGACCCTCGTCAGGCCGAGCGCCCGGGCCAGTTCCGTCTGGAAGCTGTCCTTGATGAATTTGATGGCGGTCTCGGTTTCGATGACGCCGAGATCTTTGAATGATTCCCTTTTGGCATTCTGCTCCATAGTATTTTCCCCGTTTCGGTATAAAAATTAAACTTATGTTAACACCCGGTATAGAAAAATTCAATGATTTTTTTCATGCATGAACTGTCTGTGCGAAAAAAAACGAATTTTATCCGTCCCGGATAGTTACAAAACCGGGGTTTTCGTTTATAATAGATAAGTTATCTATGTTTTTCCGTGCCGCATCATTTTTTTGAGCGGCGCAGGATTCCGGGAGGGATTGCATGGACCGCATCGCCAGGTTTTTTGACGATATGAAAAAGAAAAAAGTTGCCTTCATCGGCATCGGCGTCAGCAACACCGACGTCATTCGTATGTTTGCCGAAAAGGGCATTGAAACAGAGGCCCGCGATAAAAACGGCCGGGACGCCCTCGGCGAAAAGGCGGAGATCCTCGAGAAGGCCGGTGCCAGACTGATTCTGGGCGAAAACTATCTCGACGGCATCGACGCGGACGTCGTCTTCCGTACCCCGGGCCTCAACTGGTGGAGCCCGGCGCTCTGCGAGCTAAGGGCAAACGGCGCGGTCGTCACAAGCGAGATGGAGGTCTTCTTCGATCTCTGTCCCTGCCGCCGCTACGCCGTGACCGGCAGCGACGGCAAGACCACCACCACCACGATTCTTGCGGAGATGCTCGCGGCCTCCGGCAAACAGATCTGGAAGGGCGGCAACATCGGCAATGCCCTGCTGCCGGAAATCGAGCGGATTCAGGAAAGCGACGCCGTAGTGGCCGAGCTATCGAGCTTTCAGCTGATCTCCATGCGCACCTCGCCCGAGGTGGCCGTCGTCACCAATGTGGCGCCGAACCATCTCGACGTCCATAAGGACATGGAGGAATACATCGAGGCCAAGCGCAACATCCTGAGGCATCAGAATGCCTTCTCGCGCACCGTGCTCAACGCGGACAACGTCATCACCGCGAGCATGGCGGAGCTTGTGCGCGGCGACCTGCGCTGGTTCTCCCGCCAGAATCCGGTGCGGAACGGCGCCTATCTGGATGCGGACGGCTTTCTCTGCTACAATGAACACGGCAGCGTGACAAAGCTCTTCCATAAGGATGAAATCCGCATTCCCGGCATGCACAACGTGGAAAATTATCTTGCCGCCATTGCGGCGCTTTGGGGCGAGGTTGACCCGGAGACCATGCGAAAGATCGCGCAGGAATTCCCCGGCGTCGAGCACCGCATCGAATTCGTGCGGGAGCGGCGCGGCGTGCGGTGGTACAACGACTCCATCGCCACCAGCCCGACCCGGACCATCGCCGGGCTCTCCTGTTTTCAACAGAAAGTAATCTTAATCGGCGGCGGCTACGACAAAAAAATCCCCTATGAGCCGCTTGCGCCGCATCTGATCGCGCACGCGAAGCTGCTGATCCTCTCCGGTCCGACCGCGAAAAAGATCGCCGCCGCCGTGCAAAACCATCCGGATTACCAAGGCTCCCCGGAAATCGTCTTTGTGGACGGCATGGAGGAGGCCGTGAAGCTCGCCGCGGAACGCGCCGTGGAAGGCGACGTTGTGACGCTCTCGCCGGCTTCGGCCAGCTTCGACCGCTACCGCAATTTTGAGCTCCGCGGCAGGCACTTTAAAGATTTGGTGAGCGGCCTCGGCGACTAAACCGATCCGGGGCGGAATTCCACCCAAAAACAGATTGAAAATCCGGAAGACGGTTCGGAAACGCAGATAAAACGAGCGTTCGGGAATTCTTAGGGATTCCGCGGAAGGTATTCCAAGATCCCGACCGCCCTGCCCGGAAGCGAGCAACCACGGTCTCACACAGAATACCTCCAAGGGCGATGTTCGGAAATCCGTCTGACGAAGGCAGGCGAGTGCCTGCAAAACGAGCGCTCCGGGATTCTTCCGAATTCCGCGGAAGGCATTCCAAGAACCCGGTCCCGCGCAAAACGGTTTTAAAGCCCGGAGACCAAACAAAGAAACAAACGAGGAATTTCATGGACACCATCAAATTACTGAAAAAGCTCTGTGAGCCGGAGGGAACCTCCGGCGCGGAGGACGCCGCCGCAAAAACCGCGGCCGGCCTGCTCTCCCGCTACGGAAAAACGTATATAAGCCCGCTCGGCTCCGTGATCTGCGAAGTCGCGCCGGAGAAAAACGGCCGCCATGTGCTGCTTGACGCCCATCTCGACCAGATCGGCCTGATCGTCGTGCGCATCGACGAACGCGGATTCGCCTCTGTCCGGCCATGCGGCGGCATCGACCGCAGGAGCATCTCCGGCTCCTCCGTCCGGGTCATGACAAAATCCGGCCCGCTGCCGGGCGTGATCGGCGCCGTTCCGCCGCACTTGCAGAAGGACGAAAAGAAAGAAAATCCGAAACCGGAGGAACTCGCCGTCGACCTTGCGCTCTCCGCCGAAGAGGCGAAGGAATTGGTCCGGCCCGGCGACCGCGTGATTCTCTGCGGCCGCTTCTCCGAAATCGGAGACGGATATGTCACCTCGCCGGCGCTCGACGACCGCGCGGGCTGCGCCTGCATTCTCAAGGCGCTCGAGGCGCTTGAGGGAAAGGAACTGCCCTGCGGCCTCTCCGCCGTCTTCTCCACGCGGGAGGAGGTCGGGGGAGGAGGCTCCCGGACGGCCGCGTTTGCCCTGCGCCCGACGGAAGCCCTCGAGATGGACGTCTCCTTCGGCGCAACGCCCGACACGAAGCCGGGAGAGACTGGAGAGATGAAAAAAGGCCCGATGATCGGCTTTTCTCCGATGCTCGACCGCGGCGTCTGCGAGCGGCTGGCAAAACTTGCCCAAAGCAATAGCATCCCGTATCAATATGAAATTATGGAGGGCGAAACGGGCACCAACGCCGACGAGATCGCAAGGGTCGGCGCCGGCATCCGCTGCGGTATGCTCTCCATTCCACAGCAATATATGCACACCGTCATCGAAAAAGTGGCCGCCGAAGACATTGAGGCCATCGGCCGGCTGATCGCGGCCTATGTGCTGGAAGGGGGCGCGGACTGATGGGAACCCTCCTCGAAAATCTTGAGACCTTCTGCAAAATCCCCGGCACCTCCGGCGACGAGGCCGCGGTCCGGGAGGCCATTTATCAGGAGATCAAAGATCTGCCCGGCTGCACGGTCCGCACCGACAATGCCGGCAACCTGATCGCCGAAAAAGCCGGAAAGGAGCCGCCGAAATCAAAGGTGCTCTTTTGCGCCCATATGGACGAGGTCGGCTTCATCGTCACGCGCATCGACGAGCAGGGCTTTCTGCATTTCGGCTGCGTCGGCGGGATCGACAGCCGCGTCGTCATCGGCAAGCGCGTGCTGGTGGGCAAAGAGCTGATTCCGGGGCTTATCGGCGCCAAGGCGCTGCATCTTCTCACCAAGGAGCAGCGCGGGGAACCCGCCGAGATCAAGGATCTCTTTATCGACATCGGCGCCGACGGCAAAGAGGCCGCCGAAGCGCTTGTCCGGCCGGGCGACCGCGCCGTCTGGGATACGGACTTTTGCCTGATCGGCGGAGGGAACGCCGTCTGCTCCCGCGCCCTCGACGACCGGGCCGGGTGCGCGCTGCTTGTGGAACTGCTGAAGGGCGACGCCCCCTATGACTTTGCTGTGGCGTTCACCACTCGGGAGGAAGTCGACGGCAACGGTGCGCCTGCCGCCGGATTCTCCGCGGAACCGGATATCTCCGTCGTGGTGGAGGCAACCTCCGCCGGAGACGGGGCCAATACGGCGGAAGCGGACTATGTCTGCGCGCAGGGAAAAGGGCCGGTCGTCTCCTTCATTGACAAAGGCACGGTCTACGACCCGGCGCTCTATGAAACCGTCACGGCGCTTGCCCAAGAAAACGGCATCCCGTTCCAGCCCAAAGAGGGCATCGCCGGCGCCAACGATTCCAGGCCTATTCATAAAAGCCGCGCAGGCGTCCGCCCGGCCGCGGTCTCCCTGCCGGCAAGATATATCCATTCGCCGGTCACGACCCTGCGGATCGAGGACTTTGAGAACACTCTCCGCCTGCTTGCCGTCCTGCGCGGGGAGCTGCCGAAGCTATGATCCGGCTGCTGGAAAATCCCTCCGACCTGGACAGGCTCGCGGAAAAGGAACCTGTTCTGGCGGCGATGGCGGCCTCCTCCGCCGCGGCGTTTTCGGAGGACCCGGAGCGGCTGCGCTGCTTCGGCGAATACGATGAAACCGGAGGCCTTGTTGCCGCCGCCGATTTTACCTCGCGGGCCGTTTTGCTGCTCTGCGAGATGAGCGGTCTTTCCGGCGAAATGCTGGATTTCCTTAATAAGATGCTGCCCGGCGGGAATTTTATCGGCATTCTCTGCGGCAAAAAAGCGCTGCCCGTGCTCAAAAAGGAATTTCCGATACTCGAGCACGAAGAGACCGCCATGGCGTGCTCAAGCCTTTTTGTTCCGCCCGCTTCGGCCTTTCATGCGGAGCCGCCGCGGCATTTTTCCGACGTCTGGGAACTGCTCGCCGGCGTGGACGAGGGCTTTGCCAAAGGGGACAGGGAGGCATGGCTCCTGCGGATCTCGCGCGGTGCCCGGAAAGGGCAGACCACGGTCCAGATGATCTATGACGGCGAAATGCCGGCGGCCACCGCCTCCATCCGCGGCAGATGCGCCGCCTGCGGCGTCATCACGAGTGTTGCCACACGGGAGGAGTACCGCGGCCTGGGCATGGCCTCCTATCTCACCTATCTCTGCGCAAAAGAGCTGCTCGACTCCGGAAGAACGGCCTGGCTTGTGCCCTCCGGGGAAAACTCCGCCCGTCTCTACGAGGCGCTCGGATTTCGACGGATTTATTCCCAATATTCCTGTAAAATAAATAACGAGGAACTGAAATGAACGCATTTTTTCCCATCGACAACTCCCTGCTCGCCGCCGCGGATCAGGCGGAAACCGACTGCGCCGGCGCTTTTCGGCGAATCGCGGAGACCGAGGAACACAACGCCCAAAAGGTGCTCCGCGCCTTTATCGACAACCGCGTCAGCGAGTCGCTCTTCGGCGGCAGCACCGGCTACGGCTACGACGACCGCGGCCGCGAGACGCTCGACCGCGTCTGGGCCCAGATCTTCGACACGGAGGATGCCTTGGTTCGCCACAACTTTATGAGCGGCACCCACGCCATCTCGACCGCCCTCTTCGGCGTGCTGCGTCCCGGCGACACGATGGTCTGTCTGACCGGCACGCCCTACGATACCCTTCACGACGTCATCCGCGGCCGGGGCGTCGGCTCCCTTGAGGAATTCGGCATCACTTATAAGGAGCTGCCGCTGCTCCCGGACGGAAGCGTCAATTACGAAGGGATTCCGGAGGCGGTGCGGGGCGCAAAAATGGCCTATATTCAGCGCTCCCGCGGCTATTCGCTCCGGCCGTCCCTCTCGGTCGACGTGATGCGGAAGATCTTCTCCATCGTCAAAGAGGCTAACCCGCAGGCGGTCTGCGTTGCCGACAACTGCTACGGCGAATTCGTCTGCAAAGAGGAACCGACCCAGTGCGGCGCGGATCTGATTATCGGCTCGCTGATCAAAAACCCCGGCGGCGGCATCGCGGATACCGGCGGCTATATCGCCGGAAAACACGAGTATGTGGAGCTCTGCGCCAACCGTCTCTCGGCGCCGGGCGTCGGCAGGGAGATCGGCTGCACGTTAAACGAGCTGCGCCCGATGTACCTTGGCCTTTTCTTTGCGCCGACGGTCACAGCCGCCGCCATCAAAACCTCCGTTTTCGCGGCCCGCTTTTTTGAGCTGCTCGGATACCGCGCGACGCCGGCCTACGACGAGCCGCGGACGGATATCATTGAGACCATCGAGCTTGGCGGCAAAGAAGCCCTCTGTGCCTTCTGCCGCGGCATTCAGAGCGGCTCGCCGATCGACGCCTTTGTCACGCCGGAGCCGTGGGATATGCCGGGCTACGACGACCCGGTCATCATGGCGGCGGGTGCGTTCCACCTCGGCGCCTCGGTTGACCTCTCCGCGGATGCGCCGCTCCGGGAACCCTACGCCGTCTGGATGCAGGGAGGCTTAACCTACTCCACCGCGAAAGCCGGCGTGCTGCTGGCCGCGCAGTCCATGAAGGATGCGGGCGTCTGGAAAGCGAAGTGACGGAAAAACCGGTCCATTCGGGCTTTTGAGGCCCAAAGACTGACCCTCGGCGGTGAAATTTTATTTGAAACTAAAAAAAAGCGGACAGGCACCGTTCCTGCCGCTTATATGTGCGGGCATGGCGGAATTGGCAGACGCGCCAGACTTAGGATCTGGTATCCTCCGATGTGCAGGTTCGATCCCTGTTGCCCGCACCAAATATTCCGACCCCTGAAAGATGGGGCCGGAATATTTTTTTACCGTTTTTCGGGCGATTCCGTGAAGGACCCCGGAATTTTTCCCATGCTCATGCAAAAATTTGTGAAGATCCGACCTTTTTTAGAGAAAAGCGAATCCGCAAGATTCTGTTCTGCCGGGCACGCCGCTTTTTCGGTTGGAGGGCCTTTTTGGGAACCTTGCCCCCATGGATTCCGGCATCTCTTCGCTCCATGAATCCCGTGAAATGCAAAAAAGATCGGCTGCTTTTATCATTGTTCGATTCCTGTCGTTTCTTGACGGAAATAGCTTTTTATGTTAAAATATGGCACCATAATATTAAAGGAATTTCATAGAAAACGCCTTTCTTTTGAGGAAGTGTTCCGGTTGATGGCACGCGGTAAAAAACATGGCGCCCCGCTTCGTTGGATGTTGTTTCTTGGCCTGATGGCGATCCCTGCGATTTATTTGCAGATGAGTTTTTGGGCAGCCGGGAAGCAATCCGCCAGCATCCATTTTGTCGGGCTGGAGGAAGCGGATGCGATCGTCGTGCAGAGCGGCGGGCAGGTGATGCTGGTGGATACGGGCACGCCCGAGGATGAACAGCTTCTGCTCTCAAGCCTCGACGCGCTTGGGATCGACAGGATCGACCTGCTGGTGCTCACCCATCCGGACAAAGACCATATCGGCGGAGCCAAAACGGTGCTTGAAACCTATTCCGTCGCTAAAATTCTGATGTCTTCGGCAAAAAAAGGCAGCCAACTGGAGGAGGATCTGCTTACACAGATTGATAAAGAGCAAATCCCCGTCGAATACCCGGAGGAGACCGACCCCGTCTTTTCGCTCGGCGACTGCAGCGTCCGGATATATGCCGGAGAGAAGGACGACTACGAACAGATCAACAACTCCTCCATCGCGCTCCTGATCACCTGCGGAAACAGGCGGGTGTTTTTGGCTGCCGATATGGAAAACGCCCGCATGGCGGAAATGATCTTCGACGATCCGATCGAATGCGACGTTCTGAAGCTGCCGCATCACGGGGAGGACGAGGAACTGTCCGCGGCTTTTCTGAAAACGCTGGATCCCGACATCTGCATTGTAACGGCTCCGCAGGCCGGCGTCGCTACAACCCGGATGATGCAGCAGCTCGGATGTGAAGTCTACTACACCGCGCAGGGCGAAGTGGATTTGTTGATTCAAAAGAATCTGATCGAAAGGGGGCAACGGAAAATTGACTGAAATTCTCTCCGTAAGCCGGATTGAAAACAAATACCTGATCAGCGAAAAGGAGCGATACCTGCTTCAAAGCTATTTTTCAAAGGTTCTGCATCAGGATCCGCACAACGGAATCGACGGGTATTTGGTACGAAGCCTGTATTTCGACACACTCTTTGACGACGACTACCAGCAAAAGATGGACGGCCTTGAGGAACGGCACAAGCTGCGGCTGCGCATCTACGGGCCGTCCGACCGGAAGGTCAAGCTGGAGCTCAAGCAGAAATGCGGCATCTATCAGCAAAAGAAGTCTCTGATTCTGGAAAGGGAAGCGGCGGAACGGCTGATCGGCGGCGATCTCTCTCCGCTCGAAGCCATGGATACTCCGCTCGCCATGCAGCTGCGCAACATGATGCTTCTGGAGGTTTACCGCCCCAAATGCATCGTGGAATACCGAAGGTTTGCCTATATCTATCCAAGCAACAACATCCGCATCACGTTTGACAGCCAGATCCGGGCCAGCCTTTCCGCATACGGATTTTTCTCGGAGGAACCGTGCGCCTCCCTCGTCCAGATGCCGGGACGCTGCATTATGGAGGTCAAATACGACAACTTCATGCTCAGTTACATAAAAGACATGCTCAGCAAATGCAGCGCCGCCCAGACCTCCGCGAGCAAATACTGCCTCGCCCGGGATCTGACGCTGTAAAAACACCCCGCAACTCCGCGGATCGGCACCTCCGCTTTCGTACATTCACCAACACTTAACATTCAGGAGGATTTCCTAACATGAAAGAGCTTTTGTTTGACTATTTTTCGGCCGAAACATCCGAAATCACGTTTCAGGTGATCCTGCTCAATTTTCTCATATCCACCCTGATGGGGCTGATCATCTACGTCTCCTACCGCTTTTCGCATTCCGGCCCCGTATACAGCGCGCGCTTCAATGTCTCGCTGGTGATGCTGACCATCGTCACGACGCTGGTCATGGCCGTGATCGGAAACAACGTGGCGCTTTCGCTCGGCATGGTCGGCGCGCTCTCCATCGTGCGCTTCCGCACGGCGATCAAAGATCCCCGCGATACGGTCTATATTTTCTGGTGCATCGCCGTCGGCATCTGCTGCGGCGTATCGGAATACTTTATTGCGGCTGTCGGCAGCGCGATTATCTTTCTGTTCCTCGTCGTTTTCGGCAGAGTGCAGCGCAACGACCGCTATCTGCTGATTGTCCGCGCGGATCAGAAAAAAGAAGAGGAAGTCTCCGATCTCATCCTGCTCTTTTTTAAAGGCAAAGCCATCATTCGGGCCAAGAATCTGAGCGGCGGCGTGATCGAAATGATCTATGAGCTTTCGTCCGGCATCTTAGCGCGGAGCGAGCAGAACGAATCCATCACCAACAAGCTGAGCGAGACCGAGGGTGTGTACGCGGTCAACCTGGTCTGCCAGAACGATGAGGTAAACCGGTGACCCGCCTTTTCAGAACCAGGCGCGGAACGGCCCTCCTCTCTGTGATTCTCCTGCTGTTGTTGATCTTTCTGGCGCGTTTTGCTTTCCTGCTTCCGAACCGCGCGGAAACGGAGACAGCCGTTCCGGATAGTCCGCAGGAGATGTCTTCCCTTCAGCTTGAAAAAGGCGAGGTCTATGTTTCGGATGATTTTGAGACGCATCTGCCGCTCGTCATTCTGGATACCGGCGACGATATCCCCACTGCCAACCACGTTTGGGATAATGAAAAGGGCTACGCGATTCCGGCGGAGGATTTTTCTTACACCTACGGCACCATCCGCATCATCGACAATTCCGCGGGCTTAAACCATATCTCGGATACGCCTGCCGTCACGTCGGAGATGCGCATCCGCCTGCGGGGCAACTCCTCCATCAGCTACCCCAAAAAGCAGTACCTGATCAAGCTCATGGATGAAGACGGAGAGAACCGCTCCCAAGATCTGATGGGCATGGGCGCCGACAATGAATGGGTCCTCAATATCTCCTGGTATGACCCGAGCCTGCTGCGAAACTATATCGCCTATACGCTCACGAAGGACAGCAACATTCTCTCTCCCGACGTCCGCTATTGCGAGGTGGTGTACCGGCACGGAGATATGTATGAATATCAGGGCGTTTACCTCCTCATGGAGAGCGTAAAACGCTCGGAATCCCGGGTGAATATCCCGAAATACACCAGCAACCAGTCGCTCTCCTTTTTGCTTCGGCGGGATAGGTACGATGAGGAAAGCACGATCCTTTCCACCTATGCGCTGGAACAGGGCTTTGAGGACGAATACCTCGAGGTGTTGTATCCTTCCCAGGAGGATATCACGCCCGACGATATTCTGCGCATCGAGGACAAGATCAACGAATTTGAACGGGTACTGTATTCGGACGACGACGAAACTTTTCTGAAATACAGGGATTATATCGATATCGACACGTTTCTCGATTATTTTCTGATCAACGAACTCTTTCTCAACTATGATGCCGGTTTCAATTCAACCTATATTTATTGCGACTACACCGGCCGGCTGTGTATGGGGCCCGTCTGGGATTTTGACCAGGCCCTTGCGAACGACCTGACCTACACCAGTAAAATGGACGCGACCGCCTTTCATAACGCGCCTTGGTTCAACCGAATGCTCAGGGATCCCGTGTTCGTAAAGGAACTGATCGACCGGTACGCCGAACTGCGGGCGGGCGCTTTTTCTCAGGAACGGGTCGACGCCCTCATCGAAAGTACCTGCGCCTATCTGGGCACGGCGGCACAGCGCGACTGGAACCGCTGGCAGTACGACGAGACGATCGGCGAAAGGCCGTCTCTGTCGGTTCCCCTCTCCTTTGAGGATGAGGTGGAAAAAGCGCGGCTGGTTTTCGACCAGCACGGAAGCTGGCTCGACGAAAGGCTGGACAGCCTCTATGGATTCAGCGACCCCGAAATTGTCGTGGAAGACCCCGAAGAAGTCAATCAGCGAAAGGCGGATGCCTACAGCGACTTTCTCGCGGTGGTCTTTATCGCGGCGGTGGTGATATCGGCCCTTTTGCTGCAACGGGAATTCTGACGAAAACTGGAAGGAGACGACAGGAACATGGAAAAAAAGAAAAGCCATAAGCTATTGATGTTCTTTACGTTGATCGCGTCGCTGGTCTATATTACATGGCGTATCTTTTTTACGCTTCCGCTTCATGAGGGAATCGTATCTCTGATCGCAGGCCTGGCTTTGGTCATCGCCGAGAGCATCGGCGTGATCGAGGCGATCGAGCATTACCTGAACATGACCGCCGGAAAGACGCCGGAGATGCCCCAGATTCCCGGCGAGCTGCTTCCGGATGTCGACGTGCTGATCGCGACTCACAACGAGGACGAGAAGCTGCTCTACAAGACGATCAACGGTTGCACCCATATGCTGTACCCGGATAAATCCAAGGTGCACATCTATGTGTGCGACGACAACAACCGTCCCGAAATCGCCGCGCTCGCGCAGAAACTCGGCGTCTCGTATTTCGGCCTCTCGGACAACAAATTCGCCAAGGCCGGCAACCTGAATAATGCCCTCCGGCAAACTCACTCGCCGCTCGTTGCGACCTTCGACGCGGATATGATCCCGACGAGCCGGTTTCTGCTGGAGACGGTGCCGTATTTCTTCCTCCCGCAGTATGAGAAGGACAAAACCGGCGCCTGGGTAAGACGCAGCAAGGATACCGGGGAGAAGATCGGCTTTATTCAGACGCCGCAGAGCTTCTATAATCCGGACCTTTTTCAATATAACCTCTACTCGGAAAGGAGCATCCCGAACGAGCAGGATTTCTTCTTCCGCGACATCAACATCGGCCGCAACCGCACCAATTCCCCCATTTATGCCGGATCGAACACGGTCATCTCGCGTGAGGCGCTCGAGGATGCCGGCTACATTGTGCAGGGAAACATCACCGAAGACTTTGCGACCGGCATCGAAATCCAGAAAAAGGGCTACCGGTGCTATGCGGTTGACAAGCCGCTCGCACACGGCCTTGCGCCTGTCGACGTCCCCGGACTTCTGAAACAGAGGGAACGCTGGGGCCGCGGATGCGTTCAGACCATGCGGTCGTCTTCGCTGCTCTTCTCCAAGATGCCTCTTGGAACCAAGATGAGCTATGTCTCCTCGTTCCTCTACTGGTGGACGTTCATGCGCCGCTTCGTCTATATTGCGTCACCGATTCTCTTTACGGTCTTTGGCGTGCAAATCGTCAACTGCAACCTCTGGGAGCTTGCCATCTTCTGGCTTCCGTACTATCTGCTGTACAACCACTCTCTGAAGGTGATGTCGGGGAAGATCCGCACCCAGCGCTGGAGCAATATTGTCGATACCATCATCTTCCCGTACATGATCGTGCCGATCTTCCTCGAGAGCATCGGCATCCGGAAGAGAAAGTTCGTTGTGACAAACAAGAACCGCAACGTGGATGCCTCCTCCGATTTTGTCTACGCGACTCCGCATATCCTGCTCACCGCGGCCAGCATCGTGGGACTTATTTTCTGCGTCCGGGATATTATCGCGCTGGACTCGTTCCAGAATATTGTCCTGATCTTCTGGCTCGTGGTCAACCTCTATTTTCTGGTCATGGCGCTGCTGTTCATGCGCGGAAGAATCAACTTCCGGCATGAGGAACGTCTGGCCGCAAAGGTTCCGGTTCAAATCCGCATCGAAGGCCGGGAGGAGATCCGCGGAGAGACCTGCGATATCTCCGAGAGCGGCATGGGCGTCGTTCTCGATTTTCCCGAATATATCCCCTACGATACCGATGTGGAAATTGAGCTCAAGACCGATCAATATTCCGCCACCGTGCCGGCAACGGTCAAACATGTCACGCAGTCGGGCAGCCTTTGGAAATACAGCATGCAGATCAACGATGAGATCGACGATGCCGATAAGCAAAGTTATCTTCAGATCGTCTTTGACCGTCAGCATACGCTTCCGATCGTCATCCTTTCTGGCTGGGCAGAGGATCTCCGCGTGAACCTGCGCTCCAGCAAGGCGTCGAGGCGGGCTTCCAACCGCAGACTGCCGCGCGTGGTTCTGGCGCGGGATGTGGATACGGCGGACGGAAAACGCGTGCAGCTTTCCAACTTTAACTATGAATTTATCCGGATCGATTCCCCGGAAGCGCCGGCAGACAAACTGGTGCTGAAACTGGAAAACGGCCTGGAGATCCCCTGCTCGCTGCAGGATGCGGACAACCGCCTTTATAAGATCGACAACTGGAAAGAGACCGCCGAGGATCCCCGCCTGCACGCACAGCTCGCGCAGTGGATGGGCGCGCCTCTCCCGGTTCCTGTCCGGCAGGCGGGCTAAAAGAAAGGACGTGTCGCCTATGAGATGGCCGGTAGCTCTGCTTTCCGCGCTTTTATTGATATCTCTGATCTTTACGGTGCTGGCAAGACATGAATCGGCGGAACTGAAGCAGAATATCGAGCAGCTGAACGCGGAACTGGACACCTGCTATGAGACCATCAAAGTTTTGGAGGATCCCGGCAACGGCGTCGCAGGCCACGGAGCCCTGCACGTCGAAGGCACGCAGCTAACCGATGAGCACGGAGAGCCCGTGCAGCTTCGCGGCATGAGCACGCACGGCCTGACCTGGTATCCGCAGTACACCAATGCGAACGCTATGAAGACGATTGCGGAGTACGGCGGCAACGTCGTGCGCCTTGCGGTATATGCCGACCACTACGACGATGCCGGCGCCTCCGACGCCCTGTATATGGCGCTCGAAAATGCGTTGGCGACGGATCTGTATGTCATCGTGGACTGGCATGTGCTGGATGACGGAGACCCGAACCTGTCTGCGGATTCGGCGGAGGAATTTTTCACGCAGATCGCCGGGCGGTATGCGGACAGGCCCGCCATTCTCTACGAGATCTGCAACGAGCCGAACGGGGACGCCGATTGGGAGGATGTGGTGCTCTATGCGCAGCGCATCATCCCGCTGATCCGGGAAAAATCGCCGGATGCCGTCATTCTGGTCGGGGCGCCGGCGTTCTGCACCGATCTCTCCGGGCCGATCCGCAGCCCCCTGCCATATGAAAACATCATGTATACCTATCATCAGTATACAAGCAGCATGGACGACAGCAACTTTGAAGTGCTTGGCCGGGCAAGGGAGGCCGGGCTGCCCATCTTTGTTTCGGAATGGGGCATCCCCAACGGCGACTCCGCAGACTCCGCGGATTTTGAGCGCGCGGGGCGTTTTCTGGACTATCTGGATGCTTGGAAAATCAGCTGGGTCAACTGGTCTCTGAGCAACAAGGATGAAACTTCCGCCGCACTCCGCCCGACCAGCGACAAACTCAGCGAATGGAGCGAGGGCGATTTCTCGGCCTCCGGCGCATTTGTATTTTCCCGGCTGTCGGCCGGTCTGGACGAATCCCTGCCGGGATAAAAAGAAAAAATGGTTTTTGGCACGCAGAATGCCGGTTCCCATATATCCGATGGCTGTGTCTGTATCTGCATACAAAAAGACGGTTCCCCGCATGACAGGGAGCCGTCTTTTTATAGATTCGCGCCCGGAATCGGTCCCGGGCGAAAAAATGAGCTTCACGGAATGGCTCTGTTAAAAAGAGTCCACCCTCATGCGCCGCTTCCGGAACCGGTTGATGAAAACGGTCATTTGCAGTAGATCGCCAGGGCGTCGCGCAGGAATTCCGTGCAGCCGGGGGCGATGGCGTCGTAGTAGGCTTTAAAACGCTCATCGGCGCAGTACATCTCGGCCATATTCAGGTGCGCCTGCTTGGAATACATGCCCTCGGGCCAATGCAGACACAGCCACTGCCGATGGAGGTCGCAGGCCTTCTGCGCGAGCTCGCCCGCAGGATCGCCCTCTGCAAATGCGGCCCGGAGCGTCTCGTTCACTTCTTCGGAAAGCTTTTCCATCGCGTCATATTGTTCCTTCGTCATGCCCTTCAGTTTCGCGTTTGCGGCGTCGGCAGCGGCTTCTCCATATTTTTCACGGACCTCCGCCCCGTAGTTCCTCTCGTTTTCGTCGATCAGCTTCTGTTTAAATCCTTTAAATTTTTCTTCGTCGCTCATAACGGTTTCTCCTTTTCTGACCAGGATTGTCTTTTGGACGCCCGCAATCAGGGTTTCGATCTGCTCCCGGCGCTTCAGGAGAGCCGCAAGATGGCTTTCGAGCGCCGCGTCGCAGTCAAAGTTGGGCGCGCCGACGATCCTTTTGATGGTATCCAGCTCAAATCCGAGTTCGCGGAAAAACAGGATCTGCTGCAGCAAATCCACCTGCGCAGGCCCGTAGATGCGGTATCCGTTGGAGGCAACCCTCCCGGGCGAAAGCAGCCCGATCTGATCGTAATACCGCAGGGTGCGCGTGCTGACCCCGGACATTCTCGCCAGTTTATTGACGGTGTATTCCATGGCAATCACCTCAAGAAAGAGTATAAACCTTTCCGCTGCGTCAATGTCAACCATTTTTCAAAAATATTTTTCGCGCCGGAAACCGGCGTTTTTTTTGTGGGATGGAGACCTTGGCGGTTTATTGAAAAAGAAAACCTGCCCGCATATCCACCGCATGGATGCCGTTCAGAGGGCTCCTGACACCTCGAGGTAGATAAAACCCTTTAGAAAAAGCGGATGGCCGCCGGAACAAATGCGAAACACGCCCGGCTCAGGAAACAAGGCGCCGGAATGACAAAACGAGCCGCCGCAAAACACCCCGGTTGGAGAATCAAACATAAAAATACGCCTTGATCCGGCCGCCAAAAGCCGTTTCAAAGCGCGTTTTGTTTATTGAACTTTTTATCGTGAAATTACCGCCGCAAATTTGTTTCGCGTTTATAAATTCCCGAATCTGCGGCAAGGCACAAGGGCGCGGTCTTTCCGGTTTTACTCGGAGAGCATATTCGGCGTCGTGCTGTCCACGATGGTGTAGACGCCGGTATTCTCAAGATCGGCGAGGTAGAAATATGCCTCCTGACGCCCGTCGTTCAGAAAGGTTTCGGTATGGTCATATGCGGCGTCATAGACGGCGCGTATCACGATGAAGCGGTTCTCCAGCATCTCGTCGCTCCAGCCGCGGCTCTCCGCGAGGTCGCTGCCTTTATCCATGGCGACGACCCGCAGTGTCTCCGCAACATCCGCTTCACAGCTCTCGACCTCCATGCTGAGGAAATCCCCGGCCAGAAGGTGCTGGCGCACAACCTCGGCGGCATTCTGCACGGAGGCCGAATCCGTCAGGGCAGCGGGGATGACGCCCCTGTTTTTAATCAAATACCGAAGGAGGCGCGCCATCTCGACGACTCGGTCGTCGGAGGCCGTCTCAAACAAGCCGTTGTACTGCCGGGCGACATATTCCTCCCCAACCGGTTCCGCCGGCGTATAGGAGCGGGAAATCAGGTCTTCACTGCCGGCGCCGCTGTCGAAATCAACCTCAAAGGCGATCTGCGGGCCGCTCACCGTGCCGACGTTGCCGAGCGTTGAGACGGTGAGCACGCAGGAAAGCGTCTCCATATCCGGGTTCCAGTTAGCGGAGCCCTCGTTGGAGACCGAAAATTCCGGGACCAGCTTGAAATTAGCGAAATAGACGCTCTCCGTCCCGTCGTCCTCCCGGTATTCGAGATAGGACTGTGGAACTGTTTCACGCCTCCGGAAGCCGGCCGCCGATACGGCATAGCCCGTCTCCCCGGTGACCGGATCGGAAAGGGCGTTCACCCATAAGTTTATCAGGTACAGGTCGTTTTGTGCGGAAACTTGTATTTCATAGCCGCCCAAAACCTCATTGATGTTGATACCCAGCATGCCGACGGTGACATACTCCGGCAGCAGACAGTCCTCCGGCAGCGGCTCAAAGCGGTACTCCGAATTCTCGGGGACGGAGGTGTCCACCGTGCCCGCGCGGTACTGCGCAAGGATGTCGTTGACTGCGGCCTGAACCTGTGCCAGTTCCTCATCGGAGAGTTCCTCGGGCGCGCCGAGGTAAGCACCGATAATTCCACCGATGTTGTTGCAGGCTTCCGTGGCGCCGGAAGCGTCAAAAACATAGGTCTTGTTTCCTTCCGGGCCGGAAACCGTGGCCGTCAGCCACTCGCCGTTATAGCCAATCCCCCATGTGGCGTCCGCAGTTTCCAGATAGACGAACCATCCGCCTCCGGTCGCCGGATTCTCCCATTGATCGTAAACCGTAAAATCGGTGAGGCTCCGCAGATACCGGAGCAGCAGGACGCTGTCCGCGGCGCTGATCTCGCGGTGGTTTTCCGTCAGATCCCATGGCCCGGAGGAGCAGGCCATCAGGGAGACTTTGTCGCCGTTGAGGTTCGAGAGGAAGCCCCGGAACTGTTCGGCCTCGGTTTCCGTACCGAGGACCGTCTCATCGACGAGCATATCGTAGACGGCAGGGTAATCGGCGACGGCCCGGCAGGGGAGGATCTCCTCCTCCAACGTACCGTAGCTTCCGCCGGTGCCGACCGGGTTCCCTTCCGCGTCATAGAAGGCGAATTCCGCCCCGCCACCCTCCGGAATCCGGCTGAAAAACGAGAGGACGGCGATCGACGGGCAGTGATCGACCGGGAGCGTATCGCTCAGGTCTCCGGAAAAACGGATCTCCTTCACCGCGTCATCCATGCAGACGAAAATCCAGTAATCGTTATAATAGCCGACCGCGGAATTCTCGTTTTGCACGGCCATCTCCGTATGGTCCTCCGTTTTCAGAAGCTCAAACGAGCCCTCGCCGTTCCTCTGGAACACGGCGAGGCCATAGGTGCTCTCTGTGGAATAGCCGGCAAAACAGAAGGTTTTTGTGGGATCCAGTCCATCCGTAGGCTCCGTGAACTGGTGGTCAAAGATCACCGCCTCCGCGTCAAGATACGCGGAGACCGCGGCCTCGGCGCTTCCTCCGGAGGAAAAATCATTTTCTTTGATGAGGACGGCGCCGCTTTCTTCCTTCGGGTTTGTCAAAAAGCAGACCGCGAGCACCGTACAGGCGATTCCGGCGGCAATGAGCACCCAGAAAGCCGGCCTTTTATAATTGAGCACGCTTTTGATCCTGCCTTTGACGTTTCCCTCGCCGAAGGCCACCGGGCAGGCGGCAATCCGGGCGTGCGGGACACTGCAGGAGAGCAGCGCGTTGGAATAATTCCGCTTTTCCGTCTCGCCGAGCGTTTGGATCACGCGCTCGTCGCAGGCGAGCTCGATATCCCGGCAGAGCAGGATATAGGCGAGCCACACCGCCGGGTTAAACCAGTGGACGGCCAGCAGCAAAAAGCCGAAGGGCTTGATCCAGTGATCCTTCCGCCGGATATGCGTCTCCTCGTGGGCAATGACCAGCTCCCGGTCCTTCTCCGCCATACCGAAGGGGAGATAGATCCGCGGGCGGAAAATGCCCAGCACAAACGGCGAGGAGACCGCGTCACATTCAAAAATGCGGCCCCGCAGCGGGACGGCCGTGCGCACCCGGTCATAGAGCCTGAGATAGGAGACCAAACAGTAAACGAGCAGGAGAACGGCTCCGGCAAGCCAGATGCGCGCGGCGACCGCCGTGACGATCTGCAGCGGATTGACGCTCGCCGCCGGATTCGGCGTGAAAGCCGCGGCCAGCGCGGGATTTACCGACTGATCGACCGCCGGGATGCCGCTCGCAATGGCGGGCGATGCCGAAGCGGCGATCTCCTGCGGAACCGGCTCCGCGCTCGGGATGAGGCTCAGCACGCTCTCGATGCGAAACGGAAAGGCGAGCCGAAGCGCAACCAGCCCCCACAGGGCGATCCGAACCGTCTTGGGCGCTCTTTTAAGCAGCAGACGCAGCAGCGCCACCGCAAGGATCATCCAGCCGGCCGTGAGACTCATGTTGAGCACCGTCATAAAAATTTGTTCCATGCTCATTCCTCCCCATAGGCGTCTATGATCTTTTTGATGGCCTCCGCTTCTTCCGGCGAGAGGGCCTTTTGCTTCGTGAAGGCCGCAATAAAGGCCGGCAGGGAGCCGTCAAAATTTTTCTCCATGAATTCCCGGCTCTCGGAGACCTGAACTTCATCCTTTGAGACCAGCGAGGTGACGACGGCCCCCTCGTTTTTGAGCACGCCGCGCTCCGCAAGCCGCCGCAGTACCGTGTAGACGGTCGATTTTTTCCATCCGAGCCTTTCCGCGCAGAGCTTCGCAAGCTCGCTGCTGCCGATGGGCTCATTCTCCCAGACAATCAGACAAAACCGGTATTCGCTCTCGTATACTTTCGGGGTTTCCATATTCCGCCTCCAAAGAAAAAGGTTTAATCCGTTAAACTTCATCAAGTCTAACAGATTAAACCTTTTTGTCAATGCGAATTCTTAATATTTTATTGAAAACGGGATTCCACGGATTTTTGCCTCACAGACCAGAAAAATTTACGGCATCCCAAAGAGAAAACGAATTGCCTTTTCCGCCCCGTATTGAAGGCCGGGGTAAGAATCACAGCACTTTGGAGAGAAAACTCACCAGTTTCGGGCTTTCCGGATGGTCGAAGAGGGCGTGGGAGGGCTTATCCTCTTCGATGACGCCGTCGCAGAGAAAGATCGTGCGTCCGCTGACTTCGCGCGCGAAGCGCATTTCGTGCGTGACGACGATCATCGTCATGCCGTCCTCCGCGAGCGATTTCATGACGTCCAGCACCTCGCCGATCATCTCCGGGTCGAGGGCGGAAGTCGGCTCGTCAAAAAGCATGACCTCCGGCTCCATCATCAGCGCCCGCACGATGGCGACTCTTTGCTCCTGCCCGCCGGAAAGCTGGTGCGGATAGGCATCGGCACGGTCCGCAAGCCCGACTTTTCCAAGCAGCTTCATGGCCCGCTCCTTCGCCTCTTCCTTTTCCATGCCCTTGATTTTGACCGGCGCGGCAATCAGGTTTTTCATGACGTTCATGTTATTAAACAGGTTAAACTGCTGAAAAACCATGCCGATCTTCTGGCGGTGGAGATTGATGTCCGTCTTTTTATCACAGATGTTGACGCCGTCGAAGATGATCTCCCCGGAGGTCGGCATTTCCAGCAGATTGAGGCAGCGCAGGAATGTGCTCTTTCCGCCTCCGGAGGGCCCGATGATCGAGACCACCTCATTTTTGGCAAAGGAGGCCGTGATGCCCTTGAGAACCTGGATCTTGCCGAAATCCTTCGTCAGGTTACGCACCTCAAGGAGTCCGGGATTCGGATTACTTGCTTCCAACGGAAAGCCTCCTCTCCAGCAGGGCAATGAATCGGCCGCCGATAAAGGTCATGATAAAATAGATGACCGCCGCGATCGCAAGGCACTGGAGGCTGCGATAGGTGACGGCAATCACGTCGTTGGTGCGGAACATCAGATCCGCGATGCCGATGACGGAGACGATCGAGGATTCCTTGATGACGGTGACGAATTCATTGCCGAGCGCCGGCAGGATATTCTTGATGGCCTGCGGCAGCACGACCATCGTCATCGCCTGCGACTTGCGGAAGCCGAGGCTTCTGGCCGCTTCCGTCTGCCCGGGATCGACCGCCTGAATGCCGGAGCGGATAATCTCCGCGACATAGGCGCAGCTGTTCATGCTCATCGCAACGATGCCCGCGGCAAAACGGGCGAAATTCGGGATGAACGGCACATCCGGAAAAGTGATTCCGGTCATCGGCAGCCCGTAGAAGATGAACATGAGCTGGACCATCAGCGGGGTGCCGCGGACAAACTCTATGTAGGCCGTGGCCAGATACCGCAGGGGTTTGACGCTGCTGAGCCGCATCGTCGCCATCAGTGTGCCGGAAACGATGCCGAGGATGACCGAGAAAAACGCAATGATCAGGGTATTCCCGATTCCTTGGACAAAAAAGCTGTTGTACCGGGTGAGGAGCGTGAAGATATCCTTGAAAAATTCCATGGATCAAAAATCCTTTCTTCGGGTCTCCGTTTCATAACAAGATGCCGTCCGGGCAATGCGCACCGGACGGCTGCAAAGAGATTCAGATGAAACTCACAGGCCAAGTTCCTGGGCAAGGGTCTTTGCTTCCTCATAGGCGGTTGCGAAACTGCCGTCGGCAATCACTTTGTCGATGACTTCGTTCGTCGCCGCGACGAGGTCTTCATTGCCCTTCTGAATGACGATGGCCTTGCCGAACTGTGCCACGGCCGGATCAAATGCGAAGTTTGCCACGGCAAGCTGATCGTTGGAGGCAACCAGCGCTTCACCGACGGCGCCGTCGACCACGAGACCGGCGATGTTGCCGTTCGCAACTTCAAGCGCAAGGGACGGATACTTGTCGAGTTCAAAAAGGATGCTGTCCGGCAGCGCAGACTGGATCAGCTGAGACTGGACGGTGCCCTTCTGTGCGCCAACCTGCAGACCCGCAAGGGATTCAACGGTGGTGTAGACATCCTCGTTGCCCGCTTTGACGATCAGAAGCTGCTCATCCTGCTGATAAAGATTCGTGAAATCGATGACTTCGGCGCGCTCGTCGGTTTTGGTAAAGGCCGCGATGCCCATATCGACCTGGCCGGCCTGGACCGCAGGGATGATACCGTCAAAGGCCATATCGACGATCTCCAGCTCAACGCCGAGCGAATCGGCGATCTGCTGGGCAAGCCACATGTCGCAGCCGGCATAGTTGGCGTCGAGATCCTTAAATTCAAACGGCGCATACTGGGCTTCCGTGCCGACGACCAGCTTGCCGGCCTCTTTAATCTTGGCAAGAACGGGGCCATACTCCGCTTCGCTCTCCTGCTCGGCTTCGGAACCCTCCGAGGTCACGGCCTCTTCGGAAGTTTCAGCCTCCGGTGCAGAGGATTCTTCCTCCGTCGTGCCGCACGCGGCAAGGGAAACGACCATCAGAACCGCTAAAATCATAGCAAATAATTTTTTCATTCGTTTTACCTCCAGAAATGTATACATTATGCATATTTTCAGTTTGTTTTGCCGGAATAAGCATAATTATACATATGTTTTCGGAAATGTCAAGTATAAATTTTCAAAAAAATCTATATTTCCAAATTGTTCTGGGGGAAGCTCAGCTTCTCCATGCGGTCGAAGGCCTCCTCAAGTACCGGAATGCCCACGGCGCAGACAATCCGGAAGTATCCCTCTCCCGCCTCGCCGAATACATTTCCCGGCGCCGCAAGAATATGGGCTTTTTCAAACAATTCCCGGCAGAATTCCGGGGAGCTGAGGCCGGTCTTTTTGATGCCGGGGAAGAGGTAAAACGTCCCTCTCGGCCGGGTCGCGGTCATCCAGGGGATCCGGGAGGCGCGGTCGTATGCATAATATACGCGGCCCTTGAACTGCGAGATGTATGTTTTTTCGATATCGTCCCGGATCGCGAGCGCTGCAAGCGCCGCGCGCTGCGAGATGGACGGAACCGTATAAATCATGCCGTTGCTGATGTAGGCCACGGCCGTGAGGATCTGCGAGGGCGCAACGATGCAGCCGACGCGCCAGCCGGTCATCATAAAGTTTTTGGAGAAGCTGTTGAGCGTCAGCGTCCGTTCCGCCATGCCCGGCAGGCTGCGGAAGGGAATAAACTTTCCTTCATAGAGATAGCGCGTATAGATCTCATCCGCGATGACGATCAAATCGAATTCCTCCGCAACGCGCGCCAGCATCTCCATCGTGGGCCGGTCATAGACGGCGCCGGTGGGGTTTGTGGGGTTATTAAAAATCATGGCGCGGGTTCGGCTCGTGATTTTGGCACGCAGAAGATCCTCCCGGATCGCCCAGCCGTCCTCTTCGCTTGTCGGAACATCTACCGCGGCGCCGCCCGCAAGCTCGATCTGATCTTTATAAGGACTGAAATACGGCGAAAACACCAGCACCTCGTCGCCGGGATTGATGATCGCCGTCAGGCAAAGTTCCATGCCCATACAGCTCGACGCCGTGATGAAGACCTCCGCCGGCGAAAGCTCCATGCCGAAATCCTCGCGGTAGGCGTTCCGGATCGCCTCGACAAGCATCGGGTCGCCCTTCGGGTCGCCGTACTTGGTATAGCCGGCGCAGGCATCCCGGTAAGCCGCGTCGATGATGCGCCGGTCCGTGATAAAATCCGTATCGCCGATGCTTAAATCAATGATATCGTCATAACGGGAGAGCGCCGCCGTATCCAGCGCGAGAGAGCCGCCTCCCACATTCTGAAATTTCCTTGCAAGATGCCTGTCCGGCATAATCCTCATCCTTTCTTATCAAAAATCTTTCCGCCTTTTGGACGGCGGAAAAGATTTTCTAAAGGCTCTCTCCTCCGGAACCCGAAGAAGACCGCCGTATCTGCGCAGTAAATCATATCCGGCAAACGATTTTTTCCCGTTCGTGTTTCACCGGCATGTGTCCGCATGTTCCCGATTCCTTTGCACACGGAATCAGGCTTTTCCGACATCACACCCGGCGAAAGCCCTTTTGGTGCATCCGGTTTCGTTCTACAAAACCGTGCGTAATAAAATTCCTTCTCCGATGCCTGTTCATGACTTCTGCGTCGGCATTTTTTTATTTTTCCACGTACGGGATTACCGTCGCGCCGTTCGGCACGATGTAGATGGATTTTCCCTCAAGATCGGCTGCCGCCAGCAGATCCTCCATGTTTTGGAAGGCCCGGATGCCCATCGGCGCCAGCGTCTCGGCCGGAACGCTCGTGAGCATCAGGATATGGTATCTTTTCGCCTGTTCGCAGTTGAGGAAAAAGATATAGCCCGGTACGGTAAAATGCGCCCGCAGGTCTTTGCCGATGGTGCCGGCGACGAGCGGATGGATCCAGTCGAAATATTCCGATGGACCGCCGCCGTCGATCGCTTCCATAAAAATAATCAGCGTGCCGCCGGGTTTCAGCGCGGATTCGACATTGTCGATGGTCTTGGTGCCCTGATAAAGGGACATATCCTTCGGATAGCCGCCGCAGCTTGCAATCACCACATCGGCCTGCTCCCGGATCGGGATGCGGTAGATTTCATCGGCCGCCGCGCAGGCTTTTTTCCATGAATACAGCCAGTGCCCGGCAAAGATATGGGCCAGCTTCATTTCGGCGTTCATCACGAGCGTGATCATAAACAGGCTCTTCATCATTGCGGCCGCCTCGCACATATCCGCGTGGAGCGGATTGCCCTCCAGCACGCCGTTCCCGATCGCCGGGTTGGAGCGGTCCTCCAGCGGATCCAGGCAGAACGAGTGGTTATGGCGGACCGTCTCCAGGCTGCTGATCCCCGGCAGGATGCTCTTTCTTCCGCCGCCGAAGCCCGCCATGACGTGGTGCGTGCAGGCGCCGAGACAGATGACTTTGTCGGCCTCCGCGGCGATCCGGTTGACGCGGACTTCCGTGCCGCGTGTAGTCGTGCCGAGATAGACGAGATCGTCCGCCTGACAGTCATGGTTGACGACTTTGACACGGTCATAGACGGCGTCCGTCACCAGTGTTCTCAGCGTCTTCTCATCGCCGCCCGCATGGGTGCCGTTTGCAACGACGATGGTAAGATCTTCATCCGGGATGCCGCATTCCTCCTCGAGGAAACGAACAAGATACGGGATCACAAGATCCTGCCGCATCCAGAAACGGGTCATGTCGCTGACGATCAATACGACTTTGTCGCCCGTTTTTGCATATGCCCGCAGAGGGAGGCTTTCGATCGGGTGCTCGACGGCTTCCAGCAGGGTCGCGCCGATATCCTCAAGCGGCGGCGTCTCATGGCCGTGCAGTTCGGCCAGCACCTGCGCCTCGTCCAGCGGAGCATCCACGGTTGTCTTTCCATACTTGAATGTATATGTTTTCAAAGCATTCGCCTCCTCAGGCATTATTTATGAATGATTATTCAATATAACATCTCTTTCTCCGTTTGTCTATCCTTTTAGGCGAAGGAATTTTTCCAGGCGGCTTAAAAAAAGCCTTCTCGGAAGGTTTTGCGTGGCCATATTTTTTCGACAGGCACATGTTCCGGAGCGGCGGTTTTCCGGCGGGCCCCGTGTATACCTCCATAAAAATAAATATGCACCCGATGGGCGTTCCTTTCCGGGAAACGGCTTCTATAATCTTACAAAAAATGCCTGCGGGCTTTGACCCGGCAGGCATTTGACGAGCGGAACGATGTTTCGGCCGGACGATCCGGCATGTTTGGGAAAACAGGTTTCTCTCGGCGAAATTCACGATTTTATATCTATTTCTTCCGTATCCTTGAAGTAAAGCGCATCCCGATCGCCGCCATATTCCGGAGAATATTGCGGGGCAGGCGTCACAGGAATATAATCGGTCGGCGGCGCCACGGTCTTGCCCTTACGACTTTTTGGCGCTGATCTCGCGCGGAAATCCGGCGAGATCCTCGTAGACGCTGATCTCCGTGAACCCGGCGTCCTTGAGCAGTTTCGTCACCGCCGGGCCCTCCTCCTCGCCCATCTCAAAGATCAGATGGCCGCCGCTGCGGAGCTTTTCGGGCCAGTTCCGGACCACCGCGCGGTAGAAGTCGAGTCCGTCCTCGCCGCCGCTCAGCGCGAGGTACGGCTCGGCGCGAAGCTCCGGCTGAAGGGACGGAATCTCGCCGCTGCGGATGTAGGGCGGATTGCAGGCGATCAGGTCGAAAACCGGCACATCCGCCTCAGGAGGCAGCAGCACGTCCGCCTGAAAAGCCCGCACATTCGGCACGCCGTTTAAAAAAATGTTTTTTCTTAAGTAAAAGAGTGCGTCCTCCGAGAGCTCGTAGGCGAAGACTCCGGCATCCGGGCGCTCCTTGGCGATCGTGATGCCGACGCAGCCGGTACCGCTGCAAAGATCCGCGACTTTCGGCGCGGTCTCGTGCTCAAGCAGGCGCAGCGCCATCTCGCAGAGCAGCTCGGTCTCCTCCCGCGGAATGAGCACGCCTTCGCCGACCGCGAATTTCCGCCCGTAAAACCACCAGCTCCCGACGAGATACTGCAGGGGGTAGCCCTCCGCGCGCCGTTTTACGGCAAGAAGCAGCTTTTCGGCGGTCTCCGGCGGCACGGGCTCCCCTCCAAGCAAAGGAAGCCGCTCCTTCGGGATATCGGCGAGATCTTCAAACAGCACGGATATTTCAAAAGCGGGAGCATCGACTCCCGCTTTTTGTAAGGTTTCCATGCAGGTCTTTCGCAGTTCCCGGTAGGTCATGCCGCTCACCACTGATCCTCGGCGCGGTTCTCCGGCAGAACCGGCGTCACGGCGGCAATCGCAACCTCAATCATGGAGTCGTCCGGCTCCTGCGTCGTCAGATGCTGCAGCCATAGCCCCGGCGCGCAGATAATCCTCGTGAGGAAATTGTCGTGCCGGCCGGAAAATTTGAGCAGCTCGTAGGAAATCCCGACAACGACCGGAATCAGCACCAGTTTGAGCAAAATGCGGATAACCAAGCTCTCCCAAGTCACCATTGAAAAGACGAGAATGCTGATCAGCAGCACAAGGATCAGGAAACTGGTTCCGCAGCGGGGATGGAGGCGGGTGTATTTGCGGATATTTTCCACGGTCAGCTCTTCGCCGGCCTCATAGCAGGCGATGGTTTTATGTTCGGCGCCGTGGTACATGAACGTGCGGTGAATCTCCTTCATTCTGGAGATGCCGACGATATAGGCGAAAAAGATGCCGATCTTGAGGATCCCCTCGATCACAGTCAGCGTAAAATTCGATTGCACATGCTGCTGAAGCAGGCTCGTGATGCCGGAGGGAATCACCATAAAGAGCAGCAGGCAGACGACGACCGCCACGATCGTGACGGCGGCCTCAAAGACCGTCTCCGCCGATTTGCCGAACTTCTTCTCGATCCAGAGTTCGAACTTGGTGGGCTCCTCCTCCTCGCCGGCCAGCTCCGCCGAGCGCATCAGGCATTTGTAGCCGGTGGCGAGGCTGTCGATCAGGTTGAAAATGCCGCGGAAAAACGGCAGTTTGCGAATGCCGGTGGTGGGTTTCGTATTCCATTCCTCGACGGCGATGGTATTGTCCGGCCTGCGCACGGCCATAGCCGAGCGCTTCGGGCCGCGCATCATGATGCCTTCCATCAGGGCCTGCCCGCCGACGGATGTCTTGATCGGGCATCCGCCCTGATTTTCTTTTTCTTTCATTCCGTTATCCTTTCAAATGGGCTCTTTCCCGGAGGGCATTCTCTGCCGCTCCGGCATTTTTTGAGCTGCGGCAATCGCCGCCGCAGCCCGGGCTTCGTTCTCCGGCAGGCGGACGGTCACCTTCGTGCCGACGCCCTCCTTGCTCTCGATCAGCAGCGCGCCGCCGTGCATCCGCACGATCTCATCCGCGACCGCGAGGCCGATTCCGGAGCCCTTCCGGGTGGCGTTGCCTTTATAAAATTTGGTCTTGACTTTATCGAGCTGGTTGGCCGGGATGCCGCAGCCCGTGTCCGTAACAGTCACTTCCGTGAAGCCTTCTATCTTGCTCTGGCTTGCGTGGACGGTTATCTTTCCGCCCGCGTCGGAATATTTGAGCGCGTTGTCGATGATATTCACAAAGACCTGGCGCAGCCGGTTCCGGTCGCCCCAGACCGTGATGACATCGTCGCTGTCTTCAAAGATCAGTTCCTTTTCTTCCCGCTTTGCGCGCTGCTCAAACGTGAGCACGGCCTCGTAAAGCTCGGCGATGATGTCGAGCATCATCGGCTGAAGCACCATGCGGCCGCTTTCGAGCCTTGAGAAGTCGAGCAGCTCCTCCACCATGACGGAGAGGCGCTCCGTCTCGCTGATGATGACGCCCATGCCCTTATGGAGCATTTCGGGATCGACGGAGCCGTCCGAGGTGGAATCCTCGATGGTCTCCGCCCAGCCTTTGATGGCGGTCAGCGGCGTGCGCAGCTCATGGGAGACGGAGGAGATGAATTCGTTCTTCATGCGCTCGGTGGCGCCGAGCTCATCCGCCATATCGTTGATGGTATCGCAGAGGTCTCCGATCTCGTCGTCGGTGCGCTTCTGGAGCTTCTCGCCAAAATTTCCTTCGGCGATCCTCCGCGCCGCGTCTCCGACCTGCCCCACCGGGATGACGATGGAATTGATGAAGTAGGAACTCGAAAAGACGACGAAAAAGATAATGGCCATGCCGACGAAGCTCGTCACAGCGATCAGCGTGTAGACCTGCATGTCGACCTTCTCAAGAGAGACCACCAGACGGAACGCGTGATACCGATCCGTGGAATTCTGCGGGACGCGGGTGATGGCCATGACCTTTTCTCCGCCGATCACCCCGGTATAGTCGCCGGAGCCGTCTGACGAAGCGAGCGCCTCCTCATAGTCCGGCATGGAGAGGCCGGCGCTCGGGAGGAAACCGCTCGAGGTGATGACGACGTTTCCGTCCTTATCGAGGGCCATCAGTTCCATGACGTCTTTTTCCTTAAACGTGGAGACCATGCTGCGGACGTTTTCGTCGTAGGATTCCTCGCCCTCGGCATAATACTTGGCGAGCAGGGAAGTGATGGTCTCGGCCTGGCTCATCAGCCGGCGGCTGACGCCGTCATAATAATTGTTGTGAATGGCGACGGCGACCGCGACGACGACCGCGATCAGAATCACGAGGATCACGCCGAGGCTGTTGAACAGCCAGCGCCTGGTGATTTTTTTGATGGCCAAAGCGCACCACCTCCTTCCGACAGAATTTTTAAACGGGGCGCGCTACGCTGTTACGGCATCCATTTGTAGCCGAGGCCCCAGACCGTCTGAAGATGGCGCGGTTCCGAGGGCTTGTCCTCGATCTTCATGCGCAGACGCCGCACGTTGACATCCACGATCTTGTCATCCCCGGAATATTTTTCGCCCCAGATGTTCTGAAGAATGTCGTTGCGGCCGAGAGCCTTTTCCGGATTATTGAAGAGAAGCTCCATGATCTGAAACTCCACCTGCGTGAGGTCGATCGGGACTCCGTTTTTGGTCAGGCTGTGGCTGCGCAGATTCAGGACGAACGGGCCGGACTCCATCTCCTCGGAGTTTTTATCCGTGGCGATCATGGAGATCCGGCGGCAGATCGCATCCACCCGGGCGGAAAGTTCGCTCGGGGAGAACGGTTTCGTCACATAGTCATCTGCACCCAGCATCAGGCCGTTGACCTTATCCATCTCCTGGGATTTCGCGGAAAGCATGATGATGCCGATGGTGCTGCTCTTTTCGCGGATGCGCTTGCAGACGGTGAACCCGTCGATGCCCGGAAGCATGATGTCCAGCAAGGCAACCATGAAATCATCCGGGGCTGCCAGGAATACCTTGAGCGCATCCTCGCCCGTGCCGACGTCCACGACATCATATCCTGCGCGCTTGAGTGTGATGACCTCAAACTCGCGGATTCCCTCCTCATCCTCGCAAACCAGTATTTTTTTCATATCCTGCTCCTTCTTTCCGTCGGGCACCGTTTGGCCCTTACCAGTCGATCAGGCGAAACTGCCGGATACATGCATCCAGCGGGAGATAATATTCCGCACCGCTGTCGGCGGTGACGCTCATATAATAATTGACCCCGCCGCTCTCGGCGACCAGAGTATAGCTCTCTTCAAAACGATCCTGATATTCCCCGGCGTCGGAGGCGCGGATCCGCAGAATCTCATAGCCGCCCGCATCCTCGGGCGCAAGGAACCGCCACTCGTTGTAGGCGCTGTATGGCTCCACCGTGACGGCGCCGACCCAGTCATCCGGGAACGTGAATGCCCATCCGTTCCTCGCGTTGGCAACTCCAACCCAGCAGACGGCAAATCCTTCGCCCTCGTATTTCATGTAGCAGATCGGATTCGCCTCGCCGGCTTCCGGACGAACCTCCTCCTGATCCTCCGAGGTCGCTTCCGAAGTCTCCTCCGGAATCTCCTCCGTCGTTTCCCCGGAGGTCTCCTCCGTGGACGTGGTCACCACCTGTGCGGAATAGGCACAGGGTATCTCAATCAGGCCGTCGCCGTCGATATCGCCGCAGAGCACCGCGGAATACCGCAGCGTCCTCTCCAGAACGATCTCGTCCACGACGGTGATGCCCTTTCCCCCTTCCTCTTTTACAGAAGGAATCAGACGCGACAGGGTATCGGCTTCATAGATCAGCGCCTCGCTGGTGTAGACGCCTTCGGAGACCTGGGAATCGACAAACAGCGCACGCCGGTTCTCCGTCAGCTTTCCCTCCGTCACCTTCAGGAACGAAGAGGCGGGGCAGGAGATCCGCACGCTGTTGGTCAGCTCGATGGTATCGGACTCCTCATACAGCATCCTGGCCTGATAGCGGCCGCTCGAGGAACCGGTGAAAACCATGATCTCGTTCCAGCCGTCGGCATCGAGATCCACAACCCGGTAGGCGTCGCATTTTCCGGTATAGAGCGTCTCAATAGAGAGCCCGTCGAACCGGTAGACGCCGATCTCGTCGCCGCTCGATATCTTCCAGCCGATGAGGACGACCTCGCTGTTTTCGGCGGTCTTCGCAAAATCCACGGAGCTGACATCCGCCGAGGAGGTGGAGACTTCATAGACGGAGTACCAGACGCCGTCCGTTTTTTTCAGAATATTCATCCGCGTGTCGTTCTCGGCGGAATCGGCGGAATAAAAGACCATGGCCTCATCCTCGCCGTCTTTATCGAGATCGCGGAAAATAAAGGCGGAGTTCGCGTCCCCATCCGCCTTGGGATATTTGAGGTGATAATCCTCGCCCACAACCTCCCGCAGCGCGCTGTGGAGCAGAGACTGCTCCTCCGTGAGCTTCGGCGGAGACATCAGGGACTCCGTATCCGTCGTGAACGAAGAACAGGCGGAGAGAGAGAGCCCGGCAAACACAGCCGCCGCCAGAAGCATCAGCATCCGAAAGGGCTTTTTCATTCCGGCATTCCTCCTCTTCGCAGCATAAAATTTCTTATTAAATAATATAACAAGCTTTTTGTCCTGTCAATCAACAAGGTGTGAACAGAAGGTAAAAATGCCCGCAGTAAAGGGCCTGCGGGCATGTCTTTAAAAACTTCGCATTTTAAAATCCGCGAAACTATGATAGAATGATGGAGAAATGGCCATCATTTCTCACGGAAGGCACGGATACGGTTCTCGCAGTTCTGGATCAGGTTGAGCAGCGACGGTGCAAAAAGGGGATAACTCCTCGAGAGGCGCTCGGTCGTGATCAGCAGGGTCTCCTTATCCGGGATCGCCTGTTTGCAGACGAAGGTGTTCCCTTCGCCGATCGCGGCGGCATTGGCCTCGCTCCGCTGCATCTCCGCGTCCGCATAGCCGCGGGCCGCGCATTTCGGGATGCTGAACATATCGGGCTGGTTCGCCGGATTTATATCATAAAGGATCCGGAACATCCGGTAGACGCCCGTCATCAGATAGGAGGAGACCTCCACGGTCAGCTCCTTGCTGCCGCAGCGCGCCAGAAGGTCGAACAGGACGTTGAGCGAATTCGCAATCAGCTTCTTGTTGAGCACCGGCAGCACGCCCGCGCGGGACAAGCTGTTTTCCTTGCCGACCTGCTCCGGCTCCGGGATCTCCTCCACCGAGACGGTCATGCCGTCCGGGCTTGCGGAGCGCCCCAGCAGATAATCCGCCGATACGCCGTAAAAATCCGCCGCGCGGATCAGAAAGTCGAGGCCGCACTCCCGGATTCCTTTTTCATAATGGGAGAGCAGCGCTTGCGAAACGCCGAGCGACGCCGCCACACTCTTTTGGCTCAGGCCTTTTTCCTTTCTCAAAAGCGTCAATACGCGCGGAAAATCGTTGTTCAACATCGTTTCGCACTTCCTCGTCTTTACTACCCATTTTTGTTAACTGTTTGTATATTATATTTTATTTCGTACCGTTTGTAAATGAATTTTGCGGAATTTTTAAAAATTTTTGTCTCGGAGGTTCTATGATTACCTACAAACTGCACCTGATCCGCCACGGAGAGACGGAGGGCAATCGAAAAAAGATCTGCGTCGGCGCACGGACGGATTTGCCGCTTGCGCCGGAGGGCGCGGAGGAACTGCGCGCGCTGACGGCCGCCTATCGGTATCCCTCCGCCGCAAAGGTCTACACGAGCCCGATGCTGCGCTGTCGGCAGACCGCGGAGATTCTCTTTCCGGATGCGGAAATCGGGCAGGTGGAGGGGCTGCGGGAATGCGACCTCGGCGAATTTGAGGGGCGTCCGTTTGCGGAGCTCAATAAAGAAGAGACGTTCCTTCAGTGGCTGGAGGGCAAGAGCCCGCCGCCCGGCGGAGAAGGCCCGCAGGCGCTCGGAAGCCGCATCACCGAGGCATTTGAATTCATTCTGAATGATATGATGAGATTCCGGATCGCCGAGGCCGCGGCCGTCACGCACGGCGCGATCCTCATGGGGCTGCTCTCGATGTACGGCTATCCGAAGGCCGCTATGAAGGAATGGGCCGTTGAAAACGGCTGCGGCTACACGGTTATGACCTCCGCCGCGATGTGGATGCGGGACCGCTGTTTTGAGATCGTCTCCGCCGTTCCCTTCGGCGGAGCGGAAACGGAAGGAGAGTCGGAAGTATGGAACTTGGAAGAACGGTAAAATCCGGCGCGAAGGAAGCGCTGCGCCATTTCTGGGGAAAATCGGTCGTCGCGCTGCTGATCTGCTACGCCGTCTACCTGTTGATCTATCTGATGGACGCGGTCTTTACCGTGGTGTTTGCCGAGCCGGACATCGTCTCTCTGGTGCTTGGGGAGACAAGCTTCAGCGAACTGTTCGCCTCCTACGCCGAACTCTATTCGCTGGTCGATACCGCCCCGGTCGCACTGCTCATCACCGGCTGCGCGGCGCTTGCCTATCTGCTGATCCTGCCGCCGCTCTTTCTCGGCTATAAAAGCTGGTATTATCACTCCATCAGCGGCGAAAGCGACAACCTGCTTCAGCTTTTCAGCTATTTCTCCTCGTTCCGGCTCTATTTCCGGGCGTTCTTCTATTCGATCGGCCTGCTGATCCGGAAGGTGTTCTGGCTCGCGTTTTTCTCCCTTCCAGGAGCGGGGCTGATCGGGGTGCTTGCCTACTACGCCTATTACCTGGATGTGCTGACCGACCACACCTCGCAGGTGCTCGCCGGCGCGGGCATCTGCTTCGGATGTTTTCTGCTGCTGGCCGGATGGCTGATGCTCGCCGTGTTTTTCCAGCGCTATGCCCTTGCTCCATACTATCTGGCCGAGGGAAAGGGCCCGCACGCCGCCTTCCGAAATTCGGTCGCCGCCACAAGCGGGAACGTGGCGAAGCTCTTTCTTTTTAAGCTTTCCTTCTTCGGCTGGTGGGTGCTCTGCCTGCTTGTCCTGCCGGTCCTTTACGCGAACCCGTACCAGAACACCGCCGTCGCCATCTATGCGAAATACCTGATTCAAAAAGAGGCCACCGGAATCGCGCCGTTTGAGCCGGAGGCGGAAGTCTCCGAGCCGGAACCGGAACCCGAACCTTTTGAAAAAGCGGATGCCTCACCGGATATTCCGGAAGACTGACCGGCCCCGCCCCAAACACAGGAACCGGAGGTTTTGGGAACGCAAGCCCCCTATCCGAGGCACGGGAGGATACTCCATGCCTCCATGGAAACAAGCCGTTTGAAAAGCGGAGCCGGATCAGGAGTTTTGTCACCGGGCCTTTCCGTAAAATCGGAAACCTCTCTTCTGCTGCACATAGGCCGGAAGGCACCGCACCGGATCGCCCCGGAAGGCATCGCGCCGGATCACAGAAGAGAAGTTCCATGCCTCCCACGAAAACAGATTTTTAAAAAGCGGATGCCTCACCGGATATTCCGGAAGACATCCGTTAAGAAAAAGAGCCTTCCGGCTCTTTTTTTATTGGAAAAACAGCCGCACGGCCAGCGCGCTCGCCACCGTTCCGGCAAAATACGCCGTCAGGGCGGCCGGAATCGCGCCGTTTCCTTTTCGGACTTCCGCCGCGCCGAAATAGACCGCCGCGGTATAAAAAGTGGTCTCCGTGCCGCCCATCAGCACCGCTGCCACCCGTCCCTCGTAGCTCTCGGTTCCGACTTCGCCCAGCAGTTCCTCAAAAAATGCGAGCGCCCCGGAGCCGGAGAGCGGCCGGAGCAGCGCGAGCGGCAGTACCTCGGCGGGGAAACCCAGCTTTTCCGCCAGCGGCGCAACCGTATCGGTCAGAAGATTCAGCAGGCCCGAAGCCCGCGCCATGCCGATCACCGTCATCAGCAGCACAAGCGCGGGCAATACATTCGCCGTGGTGGAAAGGCCCTCCTTCGCCCCGGTCAGAAAGACGGAAAACAAATCCTTCCTCCGAATGGCCGCCGTGAGAAAAACCAGAACGATCACGAGCGGAACCGCCAGGTCCCCGGCTCCAAACGTAGTCAAGATCCCGCCTCCCGGCAGAAAATTTTCGCCGCGAGGATGCCCGCCAGCAAGGAGAAACCTCCCGTCAGCCAGACCGCCGGTAGAATATCCATCGGGGCGGGGGAACCTTCATCCAGACGCAGGGCCGCAACGGTCGTCGGCAGGATCTGCAGCGAGGCCGTATTGATCACAACAAACAGGGCCATATCCTTCGTCGCCATAAAAAGATTCCCACCGGCGCGTTTGAGCTCCTTCATCGCCTTGATCCCGAGCGGCGTGGCGGCGTTTCCCAGCCCGAGGAGGTTGGCCGTCATGTTCAGCGAGATCGCCTTCATCACTTGTTCATCACGTCGCGCGGTCGGAAAGAGCAATTTCAGCACCGGGGCCAGCAGTTTGGCGGTCCATGTTGTCAGGCCGCACGCCTCCGCCACCGCGGAGATGCCGCTCCATAGACAGAGCGTGCCCAATAATTCCAGAGAAAGAGTCGCCGCATGGGAACATTCCCCCAGCGCCGCCGCGGAAACCGCAGGAAGATTGCCGGAATAGGCTCCGTAAATCAGGGAGGCCGCCGTCACTGCCGCCAGAAAATAACCCGTACCGCCACCCCCCAACGCATTGATAATCTATTCCGGCCAATCGGTAGATATTCCGAAAAAAATACACGAGCTTGACGAAATATGTCCTTGACAAAAAATGGATAATAAGGTAAACTGTACACGTGGCTAACACAGCAACAGGAAATATTTGGGAGGCAATCGTATTGAAATCTACTGGAATTGTCCGCAAGGTCGATGAACTTGGCCGTATCGTTCTGCCGATCGAACTTCGCCGGACGCTCGACATCAATGAAAAAGATTCTCTTGAGATCTTTGTTGATGAAGGCTGCATCATGCTTAAGAAGTATGAGCCGGCCTGTATCTTTTGCGGCAGCGCTGACGGAATCGTCTCCTTTAACGGTAAGAACGTCTGCAGCCATTGTCTCGAAGAGCTCCGTAAATAATCGGAATCTAAAGCAAGGCGCCTGTTTCCACAAGGGGAACAGGCGCCTTTTTTATTGGCCCGGCTTCATGCTCCTGCCGAGCATTTTCTATACAAACGTCGGCCTTGTGTTTGGCTGGCGAACAAAACCCCTGTATACCAAGATCTAATTTCGGCTCCGACGGAATTCTGCGGTTTTGCGAAAGCAAAATGCCGGCCCCACTCTTGGGCCGGCAAGCGGAATTCCCAGAGGAATCGGGATTTTATTTCGGTCTCGACGGAATTCTGCGGTTTTGCGAAAGCAAAATGCCCGCCCCGCTCTTGGGCCGGCAAGCGGAATTCCCGGAGGAATCGGGATTTTATTTCGGTATCGACGGAATTCCACATCGTGAAATTCCCGGTATGTCCGGGAATCGGTTTCGGTATCGACGGAATTCCACATCGTGGAATTCCCAGCATATCCGGGATTTATCCCGGATATGCGTTAATCATCGTCATCGTCGTCCTCGTACATCTGCGTGCCGTTAAAAGCGAGGCGCATGATGATGGCGTTTTCGGGCGGATCGGTATAATAATTCTTCCGCAGGCCGAAAAAGACGAAGCCGCATTTTTCATAGAGCCAGATCGCCTTGAGATTTGAGGGGCGCACCTCCAGCAGCAGCTGATCGAGGCCAAGCTCCTTCGATTTCCGCAGGAGCTCGATCACCAGCGACTCGCCGACGCCCTGCCGGCGATATTCCGGCAGCACGGCGACGTTGAAGACGCTGCCCTCTCCGGCGACCGCCTGCATCCCGCAGTAGCCGATGAGCTTTTCGTCCGCATGGGCGCCGAAGAACCAGTTATAGGGGGAACCGAATTCGCTGCGGAGCGTCTCTTCGCTCCACGGATGGGAAAAACAGAACTTCTCAATCCCGGCCGCTTCGGCAAGATCCCGCTCCTCCAAAGGTGCCACGGTGTAAGCGCTCATTTCTCTTTCCACCTCAGGTAATCGAAGTTGTGAATATTTTCACCTTGATAATAATAGCAGCGCGGCACCCTCCGCGACATGGCGCAGACGACCTCATAATTGATCGTACCGGCAAGAGCAGCCACCTCGTCCGCAGAGATGAAGGCGTCGCCGTCACGGCCGAAAACGGTCACCCGGTCCCCCTCTTTGACGCCGGGGATACCGGTCACCTCGAGCATCGTCTGATCCATGCAGACGCTGCCCGTGACCTTGGCGTACTGACCGCGCACGATCATGCGGCCGCGGTTCGTGAGCAGGCGGTGATAGCCGTCCGCATAGCCGACGGCGGTGGAGGCGATGATCTCATCTTCCGGGGCGGTGTAGCGCCGACCGTAACTGACGGTGGAACCCGCGGCGAGGGACTTCACCATCGTGACGACGGTGCGCATTTCCATGACCGGGGAGAGCTTGATTTTGGAGGTCACAAACTCGTTGTCGGCGGGATAAAGGCCATAGAGAATGATGCCGGGACGCACCATGTCGAGGCGCATCTCCGGATAGCACAGCAGCCCCGCGCTGTTACAGCAGTGCCGGATGCCGGGGTCGATGCCCGCGGCCTTCATCGCCGCACAGATCCGCGTGAAGCGGTCAAACTGCATCTTCGTATAGGCAATGCTCTCCTCCGAGGCCTCGTCCGCCACGGAGAAATGCGTGAAAGTGCCGGTGACGCGGATGCCGGGCAGGGAGACGGCTTCCTTCGACTCGGCGAGCGCCGTGTCGAAACAGTCGTCGGTGACAACAAAGCCGATCCGGCCCATGCCGGTATCGAATTTCAGATGAACGTTGAGCGTCGCCCCCAATTTGACGGCGGCGTCGGAGAGCTCCTTCGCGTATTCCAACGAATAGCAGGCCTGCGTGATATCCCATTTAGCCAGCTCGTAGGCACATTCCGGCGGAGTCGAGCCGAAGATCAGAATCGGCTTCGTGACGCCGCTCTCGCGGATGCCGAGCGCCTCCTCAAGGTTGGAGACGCCGAACCAGTCCGCGCCGATGGATTCCAGAAACGGAGCCATCATCCGGTCGCCGTGGCCGTAGGCGTCGGCCTTTACGACGGCCATCACCTTTGCCGGGCCGGCCGCAGCCCGGATCTGTCGGAAATTATATTCGACCGCATCGAGGGAGATATCTGCCCAAGTGCGGCGGAGAACTTCATTTTCCGTCATTTTCGTTTCTCCTCTCGCGCACCCACATGAGAATATACAGGCCAATAATATTCAGAATCAGGGAGATATATAACAGAACGGTGGACATTACCGATTCCGTAGCAATCAACAAAACGAGGCTCACGGCGAGGCAGAACATGCCGGCGGTGAGCAGCAGAAGGCCCTTTTTCCGGACGGGGAGCGCCCGGAGCTTCAAAAAGAAATTTTTCATGGCGATCCTTTCAAAAAACAGGGATATGTATTATAATATCAGGTAATCATCCGTTTTACAAGCACTTTCAGGGAGGCGACCGAAGAATGATGATCGGTGCAATGGCCATGGTAAAAGCACTTGAAGCGGAGGGCGTCGGCATCGTATTCGGCTATCCCGGCGCAAATATTTGCCCGTTTTACGACTGTCTCGCGGAATCCTCCATCCGGCATGTGCTGGTTCGCAACGAGCAGAACGCGGGCCACGCGGCCTCGGGCTACGCGAGGATTTCCGGAAAAGTCGGCGTCTGCGCCGCGACTTCCGGCCCCGGCGCGACCAACCTGATCACCGCGATCGCCGCCGCCTATATGGATTCGATCCCGATTGTCGCCATCACGGGGCAGGTCTCGAGCGAACTGCTCGGACGGGACGCTTTTCAGGAGGCGGACATCACCGGCGCGACGTTAAGCGTCACAAAACACCGCTATCTCGTCAAGGATGCCCGCGATCTGCCGCGCATCTTCCGCGAGGCGTTTTACATCGCCTCCACCGGGCGCAAGGGGCCGGTGCTGATCGACGTCCCGATCGACGTCCAGCTCGCGAAGCTCGATTTTTGCTACCCGGAGGAAGTGCATCTGCGCGGCTACAACCCGAATATCAAAGGCCACGCCGTTCAGGTTAAAAGAGCCGCGGATGCGCTCGCGGCCTGTGAAAAGCCGCTGATCGTCGCGGGAGGCGGCATCTTCGGCGCGGGCGCCAGAGAACCTCTCCGGAATTTTGCCGAGACGCAGAAGATCCCGGTGATCTGCACGATGATGGGCCTCTCCGCCCTGCCGCCAGAGCATCCGCTTTGCCTCGGCATGCTCGGCACCTTCGGCACGGCGCTCGCGAACCGCGCTCTCTCGGAGAGCGACCTGCTGATCGTCGCCGGCGCGCGGATCGGCGAGCGGGCCATGTCCTCACCGGGGATGGTCTCCAAAACCAAAACGATCATTCACATCGACATCGATCCTGCGGAGATCGGCAAGAACATGGGCACCAACATCCCGATTGTCGGGGATCTCAGCCTTGTGCTCGGCCAGATTGCCGAGGCCGCCGTCCCGGCCGACCGCTCCGCATGGCTCGCCCGCACGGAGGAGCTTAGAAGTCTCTTTGCCGCCCTGCCGGAGGACGGGGAATTCGACCCGGTGCGCTTCCTCCATACGCTGACAAAAAAAATGCCGCCGCACGGGGTGCTCGTCGCGGATGTCGGCCAAAACCAGATCTGGGCGTCGGAGGGCTTCTGCGCAAAGACCGGGCGCTTCCTCACAAGCGGCGGCTTGGGCGCAATGGGATACGCCATTCCCGCCGGCATCGGCGCCAAACTCTCCGCGCCGGAACGGGAGGTCGCGGTGGTCTGCGGCGACGGTTCCTTCCAGATGGCGCTGCCGGAGCTCGCGACCATGATGCAGGAAAAGGCGCCCGTCAAAATCATTGTGATGAAAAACCGGTGCCTCGGCATGATCCGCGAAATTCAGGATCAGAAATATGCCGGAAACCGCTTCGCCGTCGAGCTCGGGGATCTGCCGAACCTCGAAAAGCTCGCCGAAGCCTACGACATTGAATACATGAGCATTTGCAGAAACGAAGAGACCGACGCGGTGGTGGACGCCGTGCTCAAAGCGGAGCATCCCGTGCTCGTCGAGTGCGCGGTGCCGCACGACGAGCCCACGCTCTGTTTTGGCGGCGAAGGGAGGGAGCGCAGATGAAGCACTGCATCTCTGTTCTCGTGGAAAACCACGCGGGCGTTCTTTCGCATATCTCCGGGCTTTTTGGCCGGCGCGGCTTCAACATCGAGAGCCTCGCGGTCGGCGTGACGGAGGATAAGGCCGTCTCCCGCATGACGATCATCGTCGACGGCGACGACCACATCGTCGAGCAGATCGAGAAGCAGCTCAACAAGCAGATCGACGTCATCAAGGTTCGCTCCTATGACTCGGAAGAGATCATCAGCCGGGAGCTCGCGCTGATCAAGGTCGCCGCCACGCAGAGCAAACGCGCCGAGATCATGAATATCCTCTCCGTCATCGGCGCAAGGATCGTCGACCTCGCAAAAAGCACCATCACTGCCGAAATCTGCGATTCCTCGGAAAAGATCGATCAGGCGGAGGAACTGCTCCGGCCCTATTCGATCAAGGAAGTCGCCCGGACCGGCACCGTCGCTCTTCCGAAGACGGCGGAGACATAAAAGAGGACTCCGATAAACAGGAATTCGCAAAGGAGACCGATTATGGATATCAAAAAAGTGACGGGCAACAAAAAAGACTATCTCGATTTGCTGTTGTTGGCTGACGAACAGGAAAACATGATTGATCAATACCTTGAGAACGGTGAAATGTTTGTTTTGGATGACGGCGGCGTCAAGGCCGAATGTGTGATAACCAAAGAAGGCGATGGCATTTACGAGCTTAAAAACATCGCTGTTTCGCCTGATTGTCAGCGAAGAGGCTATGGGAAAACCCTGATAGAATTTTTGTCCGCCCATTATGCCGACTGCCGCGTTCTGTTGGTGGGAACCGGCGACTGTCCTTCGATCCTTTCTTTTTATCATAGCTGCGGCTTTAAGGAATCACACAGAATAAAGAATTTTTTTACGGATAACTACGACCATCCGATGTTTGAGGATGGAAAACAACTGGTCGATATGGTTTATCTGAAAAAAGAACGATAACTTTTCATTTGCCGTTCCGTTGTTTGGATAAACGCCATATTCCTTTTCTTCTAAAAAATACCGGCCGGGAAACCAAGTTCCCGGCCGGTATTTTTTAGAATTCTGTCAGCTCTCCGGCAGGTAGGATTCGATGATCTCCTTTGCGGAGGTCTGTCCGTCCTCGTCGAGCATCAGCAGAACGACGAGCCTGCCCATCTGGGCGACATCCGCGTTGAGGGCGATCTGCGCCGAATCATAGACGTCGTAGGCGGAGAACTCGGCGATGCGGTCGTCCTTGCGCTGCTCGAGGGACTCGGCCACGCGGTCCGCGGCGCCCTCCTTGGCAACAACCAGACAGACATCCGCGACGCCGAAATCGCCGTTTGCCGCGCGGACTTCGCAGGAGACCACGTCGTCCGGATCCAGATAGAACTGGTCCTCGAGCACTTCCTCGTCGGTGATGCGCTCCACGCTATCCAATGTCACTTCGCTGATATCCAGCGAATCATAGATCTCGTCGGCAATCGCCTGCAAATCAAGCTCGTCATAGCTGGCGGCCGTGTTGTCAATTTTCACTTCGATCCCGTCGCTCTCGTCTTTGGAACCGCAGCCGCCGAGCAGAAGCACCAGCGCCACACAGAGAGCGGGAAACCGCAATTTTCTTCTTTTGTCCATACCGGACCTCCTTGTTAAATCAGCCCCAGGCTGATGGATAAGTAAACCGCAAAAAAGATGGAAAAGAGGGAAAAGACCATCGACATGATGACCAGCTCGCCGGCAAGTTCGCCATCCGCGCCCATGTTCTTCGCCATGGTAAAGGAGCTGATCGAGGTGGGCGTGCAGAGCATCGCCAGCAGCGGAACCATCGAATCCCCGCGGAATCCGCAGAGTGCGGCCGCCGTGATGCCGAGGGCCGGAACGATCACCAGTCTGCCCAGAAGCCCGATGGCGAGCTGCTTCGCGTTGCCCGGCACTTTGCGGAATTGAATGGCGGTGCCGAGAGCGATCAGCGAGACGACCGACGACGACGAGGCCACGGACTTCACGCCCTGCGCGAGCAGACCCGGCAGCTTCCACCCGGTCACCAAAAAGAATACGCCCAGCGCGCAGCTGATAATCAGCGGGTTTTTAAAACAGTTGACCAGAAACGACCGCAGATCCGCCCGGCCGCCGCGAAAATACTCGAACACCAGCACGGAGAGAATATTGAAAAGCGGAATCATGAAGGCGATCAGCAGCGCCGTCGGGCCGGAACTGCCTTCCCCAAGAATGGCGCTCGCCAGCGGCAGCCCGAAGATCACGAAGTTGCTGCGAAAGATGCCCTGCACCAAAGCGCCGCGCTTCTTGTTGTCTTTTTCGAGATGCGGAACGATCCACATCGCAAGCCCGACGACCGCGAGCGTAAACAGAACGGCGAACCCGACGAGCTTTGCGTTGAAAACGCCCTCGATTTTTGTCTCATAGATGTTTTCAAAAATCATCGCCGGCAAAAACAGCTCGAATACCAGAAGGTTGAGCCCGTCGGAGAGAGATTCCCCGACGAGGCCGGTCTTTCGCAGGGCGAATCCCACCGCGATCAGCAAAAATAGCGGCAGGACGATATTCCCGGTCAATATGAAGTTTGACAAGACCGATCCCCCCGTATGGCTATATGCCGGATGATTCCTCCACCGCCTCCGGATGTTCCTCCAGAATCAGGGAGAGCGCCTTTTTTTCCGCGACGACGACGGTATCCCCGTGAAGGCGTAGAACGGACGCCGGAACATGCGGATCCACAGGCCCAAAACAGGCGCTGCGGAGCGCCTCGGCCTTATCCGCCCCGTTTGCGGCCAGCAGAAGCGTCTTTGCGGACAGAATCCCCCGGATGCCCATGGTCAGCGCATGGCGCGGCACATCGCCGTCGGAGGTAAAAAACCGCGCGTTGGCCCGGACTGTATCCTCCGCCAGATCGGCCACATGGGTCTCCGGAATAAAACAGTCTGCCGGCTCGTTAAACGCGATATGGCCGTTGCGGCCGATGCCGAGCAGCTGAATCTCCGCGCCGCCGAGGGAATCCAGCAAGGCGTCGTAGCGCCTGCACTCCGCGGCGGCATCCCCGGCATGGCCGTTTGGGATGTGGATGTTCTCCGGCTTCATATTCACTTTGGAAAACAGATTCTCCATCATAAAAGAGAGATAGCTCCGGCCGCTCTCGATCCCGAGACCGAGGTATTCATCCAGGTTGACGCTGCGGCAGCGGGAAAAGTCGATCTCTCCGGCCTCGTACATCCGGACAAGTTCCTGATAAATGCCGACCGGTGTGGAACCGGTCGCAAATCCGAACACGCCATCCGGCACGGCTCTCATCCTCGCCGCGATCAGTGCGGCGGCTTTCCGGCTCATTTCTCCGTAGGTTTCGGCACAGATGATTTTCAAATGGGATCCCTCTTAAAATTTTATTATCCTTTTTTCGCGTCCGTTTCATTATATTCCAAAGCACAGAGCATTACAAGCGCGGTCTTTCCGGATTCTGTGAACTTTTTTGGAGCTGGGAGAACGGATTTCGTTGACAAATCGGGGCGCGTTTGCTATAATATGCAATGCTGTTGCGCGGGCATAATACATCGGCTAGTATGCCAGCCTTCCAAGCTGGATAGGTGGGTTCGACTCCCATTGCCCGCTCCATGTTATTTGCGCCAATAGCTCAGTTGGATAGAGCAACTGCCTTCTAAGCAGTAGGTCCTGGGTTCGAATCCCCGTTGGCGCACCAGGAATTTGGCGCTGCCGCGGATGTCTGCCACTTCTGTTGGCGCGCTTTTAAAGGCGGGCCCCCGCAGGATTGCCGGGCCGCGGCCTGATCTTCCGCCTTTGAGGCGGAGCCCCTTTTCCACAAACGGGAAGAATCCCGTCCCCTTTAAAGGGGAACCATGCGGAAAGACTTTTTGCGGGAGTCGATCCGCATACATGGTGGGCGTAGCGTAGTTTGGTTAACGCGTCAGATTGTGGCTCTGAAGACCGTGGGTTCGAATCCCACCTCCCACCCCATACGAAAAGAAGTCGCCCGCGGCAGGATTCCGTGGGCGATTTTTCAAAACAGGATATTGGGCTGTAGCCAAGCGGTAAGGCAACGGACTTTGACTCCGTCATCTCGCGCGTCCGAATCGCGCCAGCCCAACCAAAGAACACGTTTAAGCATGCTTAAACGTGTTCTTTTTATAGGGCTTTGCTCCGTCGGTTTTCTCCACTTTGCTCGAAAGACCTCCTGTCACCCCCCCCCGAAAGGGAAGGCGGCCGCTGGCGTTCGCCCGGCCGTCGGGACGTGCGCGCCGCGGCGGGCCTCCTTGATTTCTCAAAACGGATATGATAGGATGAGGATAATTTTAGGGGAAACGGTGTTTTTTCTACCGGCAGAACATCTGCGGAAGATGCCCGGTGCGCCGCTTCCTTTTGCGGAGGAATTTCGATGACCGGAACCAAATGGCTCTTTTTCGACATGGGACATACGCTCATCGACGAGGACGCGGTCTGGGCGGATCGCTGCCAAAGGCTCTCGGCACGGCTGAACACGCAGGGCAGGGACGTCTCCGCCGAGGAGATCCACGCTCTGACGGCGCGTTATGCCGCGGAGTTCCGGAAACTGGTGGAGGACGTAAACCGTTTTTACGGCGCCGGAGACGAACTCTTCTGCGACCCGGCGGACGGCACCCCTTATCCCGGCGCCGCGGGTCTGCTGGCCACGCTCGCAAAACATTACCGGCTCGGCGTCGTCGCCAATCAGGCTGCCGGCACAGAGGAGCGGCTTAAAAACTGGGGCCTCCGGGAGTATTTTGAAATCGTCTGCTCCTCCGCGGAGCTCGGCGTCTCGAAGCCGGACCCCCGCATCTTTGAAATCGCGCTCGGAGAGGCCCACGCCGCGCCGGAATCCTGTTTTATGATCGGCGACCGGCTCGACAACGATATTGCCCCGGCCAAAAAGCTCGGCATGGGCACGGTCTGGATCCGACAGGGTTTTGGGCTCTATCAGACCGCGCCTTCCCCGGAATATGAGCCGGATTACACCGCGGAGAGCTTTGCGGAGGCCGCGAAGCTCTTTCTCTGAATACCTGAGGGACGGATATGGAAAAACGGGGCCTTTTCTCTCTGATGAATACGCTGCGGGAATCTCTCTACCCAAGCCGCTGCCCGGCCTGCGGAAAGATTCTTCCGGCGGGGTGCGACCTCTGCGCGGACTGCGCGGCAAAGCTGGAACCGGTGCCGCACTGCCTCGCGGCGGATCTGCCGGACGGCATGTTTACGCGCGCGGCCGCCGCATACTATTACAGCGGCCCGGCCCGTGATGCCGTCTCCCGCTACAAATTTCATTTCCGGAAGCGCCATGCCGCGACGATTGCAAAGTGGCTTTATAAAGCGTATCTTGTGCAATACGGCGGGCAGCGTTTCGACCTTGTCGCGGCGCCCCCCGACGCCTGCCCCGGAGAGAAACACGGCCCGTTTCCGCATAACGCGGTGCTGGCGGAGACTTTTGCGCGGTACGCGGGCCTGCCTTTTGCGCCGGGCCTGCTCATCAAGACGCGCCCGACCGCAAAGCAGCACACGCTCTCTGCGGAAAAACGCGGCACAAACCTGATCGGCGCGTTCCGGGCAAAAAGGGATCTCTCCGGCCTGCGGATTCTGCTGGCGGACGACATCCTGACCTCCGGGAACACCGCCTGGTTTTGTGCGGAGGCGCTTAAAAAGGCGGGCGCTTCGGAAGTCTGCGTCGTTACGGCGGCTCTGACGAAATCCGATCTGCCGGAAGGCCCTTTTCCGAATAGTCCCGTGCTCAAATGATCTCATCAAAAAGACGGCTCCTGCCTTTGCGCACGGAGCCGTCTTTTTATGCGTTTATAAACTTGGATACCCGGCCGCCGATGGAAAAGGCCGTTTTTGGGCGGTCATTCCGTCGTCTGATTGCTCTTTTCCGGATCGTCCGGTTTTTCCGGGGCTCCGGGATTCTTCTCATCCGTCTTTTCCGGTACGGGTTCCTGCGGGGCCGGCAAAACGGCCTCCGGAGCAGCTTTCTGCGGCTTTTCCTGCGGAGCGGTCTTAGGAGTGGCCTTGGGAAGTTCCCGCGGAACCTCCGTTCCGGTCACATTGAGCACGCCGTCCTGTGCAGAGACGAGGACGGATTCGAGCTTCTGATCCGCGTGCTCGACGAGCATCGTGCAGATGCGGTCCTCCACCTCCTTGCGGATGACGCGCACCAGATCGCGCGCGCCGCTCTTGCCGCCGAAGGATTTTTCGGCGACCGCCTTGAGCGCGGCATCGTCGTAGGTAAGAACGATGCTCTTCTCCTGAAGCGGCCCGCGCAGCTCCTCCAGACGGAGGGCGGCGATGCGCTCGTAATTTTCTTTCGTGAGCGCGTGGAAGACGACGATCTCATCCACTCGGCCGAGAAACTCCGGACGGAGGAATTCGCTGAGCGCCTTGCGCACCTTTTCTTTCTCCGCGGAATACTCGGTCTGGTTGAAGCCGAGGGCGTTGTCGTGCCGGTCGCTGCCAGCGTTGGAGGTCATGATGATGACCGTATTGGCAAAGGAGACCACCCGGCCGTGGGCATCGGCGATCTTGCCCTCGTCGAGGATCTGAAGCAGGATATTCATGACGTCCGGATGCGCCTTTTCGATCTCGTCGAACAGGATGACGGAATACGGCTTGCGGCGCACTTTTTCGGTGAGCTGGCCGGCCTCGTCGTAGCCGACGTATCCCGGCGGCGAGCCGACGATGCGCGAGACCGCGAATTTCTCCATGAATTCCGACATGTCGAGCCGGATCAGCGGATCGGTGCCTTGGAAGAGGCAGTTTGCCAATACCTTGACGAGCTCCGTCTTGCCGACGCCGGTCGGGCCGACGAAGATAAAGGAGGCGGGCCTTCTGCGGGCGGAGATCTGCACTCTGGAGCGACGAACCGCCGCCGCAACCAGTTCGCAGGCCTCATCCTGACCGATCACTTTGGCTTTCAGTTCCGATTCGAGCTGGCCGAGCTTCTGGAGATCGCTCTCCTGCACCTTGCTCGCCGGGATACCGGTCCAGAGCTCGATGACGACCGCGAGGTCGTGCTCGGTCACCTCCGCGGCCAGCGCAATCGGCTCGAGCCGCTTGTGCTCCTCCTCCAGCTGAATCAGCTCGGATTTGGCTTTGGCAAGCGTCTCGTAATCGATCTCCTCATCCTGCTCAAGGTCGGAGATCTTCTCTTCGGCCGCGCGGATCTTCTGCCCGGTGATCTCGTACTCCGCGAGCTCCTTGTTGGCGAGGGCCGCGCAGGAGCAGGCTTCATCCAGCAGATCGATCGCCTTATCCGGCAAAAACCGATCGGTGATGTACCGCTCGGAGAGGCGCGCGCAGTCCCGCAGAATTCCGTCGCTTACGCTGACATGGTGGAATTTCTCGTAATTCGGGGCGATGCCTTTAAGAATCTGAAACGTCTCCTCAAGGGTCGGCTCCTCCACCGTCACCGGCTGGAAGCGGCGCTCAAGGGCGGCGTCTTTTTCAATATATTTGCGGTACTCATCGAACGTGGTGGCGCCGATGACCTGAATCTCTCCGCGGGAGAGGGAAGGCTTCAGGATGTTGGCGGCGTTCATGCCGCCCTCGGTGTCGCCGGTGCCGACGAGGCTGTGGATCTCATCGATAAAAAGGATGATGTTGCCCTCATGCTTGACCTCGTCAACCAGCCCCTTGACGCGGCTCTCAAACTGGCCGCGGAACTGGGTGCCGGCGACCAGAGCGGTTAGATCGAGCAGCCAGAGCTCCTTTTCCGCGAGCTTGGCGGGCACGTCGCCGGAGACGATTCTCTGGGCGATGCCCTCGGCGATCGCGGTTTTGCCGACGCCCGGCTCGCCGATCAGACAGGGGTTATTCTTGGTGCGGCGGTTGAGGATCTGCACGACGCGGTAAATCTCGCGCTCCCGCCCGACAATCGGATCGAAGCCGTTCTGCCGCGCCTTCTCCGTCAGATTCTCGCAGTAGGCCGGCAGGTACTTGAGCTCCTGTTTCTTTTCCTTTTCCCTTTTCTCTTTCTTGGGCGGCTTTTTCTCCTGAGCGGGAGTATCTCCGGCGCCGGCCGGCATATTCCCGCCGAAAATCCCGCTGAGAAACGGGAAGGACTGCGCCCCGCCGGGCTGAAAATCTTCCTCTTCCCCGTCCTGCATGGCCTCCATCATCTGATCGCTGATGGCGTCGAGTTCGTCGCCGGAAATGCCCATTTTATTCATCAAATCGTCGACCGGCTTAATGCCGAGTTCTCTGGCGCACTGAAGACAGAGGCCCTCGCTGGTCGTCTTGCCGTTTTCATCCAGATGCGTCATAAAGACAACGGCGATTCTCTTTTTGCATCTCGAGCAAAGCATATTGTTCATGAAAATCCTCCGATGGAGACATCAAATATCATTTTCCTATTAGGATAACCGAATTTTGTGAATAACGGATTAAGAATCCATGTGCTTTTTTCAGAAAGCACACTTTTTTCCATAACTGTGTCCTTCCGGAAGCAGGTTTTCGCACCGCAGGCCCTTTGGAAAGGCGCAGACAGACCCCCGAAGGGCAAAACGGCCCGCCGGTGTACGGCAGCGCGTCACCTCCGGCAGGCCAAAAAAAGGGAGAACTCATTCCTTCTTTTTTTCTTTGTACACCTTGTAATACCGGTACGCGGCGTAAAGCATAAAGGCCAGAAGAGCGAAGAAAATGCCGTCGCGGATACTCTCCGGCAGGTTGGGGAAAAACGTGACGAGAAACGCCGCCGAATAATATAAGAACGTGCCGGCTTTTCCGTACCACTTGGCGGAGACGACCTGCTTCTTTTCCTTATATATGCGGATGCCGCCCGCAAAGATCAGCACATCCTTCAAAATAAAGCCGACGACGGCCGGCCAGAGCGCCGGATGCCGCACCGCAAGGGAAACCGATACCGTGATCTGCGTCAGTTTGTCCGCCAGCGGATCCAGCGCCTTGCCGAGCTCGGTGATCTGGCCGAACTTTCGGGCGATGATGCCGTCGACGACATCCGTCAGGCCCGAAACCAGCAGGATGACCGCCGCAAGACGATAGTCCGCTGTCGTTTCCGCTCGAAAATAGACCATCAGGAAAGCAGGGATCAACAGCAGGCGGAACCCGGACAAAATGTTCGGGATGCTGAAGATCTCCTTTGTCGCCGGCCTCATGGCAGAATGGGTGCGCCGCCGACTACGCCATACACCCATTTAAAAAGATATGTTTTGGCAATTACCCCATCGGAGAGGAATTCCCATCTTCCCTCCAGAAAGAGCTTTGCGACGGAAATCGCAAAGGCGAAAGCACAGACCCGGAGCGCGCCCTCGATCAGGCCGAGCACAAATCCGAGGAAGCCGTCCGTTCCGCCGAAAACGGCGTTTTTGCGTACGCCGCGCACTCTTTTTTCAATCACATGCAGGAGCAGCAAAAGCACCAGCATGGATACGATAAACAGAAGCACCCGGAGCACCGGGCGAAGAACCGGCTCAAGCAGATACTGCATCAGCGCATCCGAAAGGGTCTCTCCCGACTCCGTGACGGCCTCAAGCATCGTGCCGTCCGCAGCGCCGCTGATCTTGAAAATCAGAAACACAAACGCCGGCAAACCGGAGAGCGACCCTTCTATATTGCCGAGAAAGACCTCCGACTGTGTGACGGAAGCCGCGGCGTCCGCCGTCTGATTGGTGAGAAGCGGCCTTACGACGCTCGTGAGGATGAATTCCGTGCCGATCCGGCAAACAATGATGGAGAGCACGATGGCGGCCATCCCGCCTGCGATCCGGATAAAGGAATCGCTGAATCCGTATTTCGTCCTGCGGATCACTGCCGTCAGGACCAGGATTACGGCGACCGCATCGTAGGCAAGAGCCATATAGGTGATGTTCATGCAGTTCCTCCTGTTCTGTCAGTTTCTCTGCCTTATCAAAAACCCGTCAGGCGGGTGTGTCCGTTTTTACGGCGCAGAGCGTATTCCTTGTCACCGCATAGAAGCCGCCGTTCACCAGCGCAACCTTTAAGGCGTCCTGTTCCTCTGACGAATAGGCGAGCATCGAGCCGTCGGTTCCGAATACCGTGAGGTTTCCGGAGCAGTAGACCGCCGCCCGTTTGGCGTCGCAGCAGCAGGCGACGAGCTTTCCGGTTGCGGAGGCCGAAGCCTTCTCCTCCATCTCGTCTCCGAGAAAGACCAGCCTGCAGCTTCTCGACTCCGTGTACTGGTCAAAGATCAGCACCGTTTCGCCGCTCCCGGGCGGGCACAGATAGGCCGTAAGCTCACCGCCGTAGCCGTAATAGCCGAGCAGTTTGCCGTCCGTATCCATCTCCGCGGCCTGATCGTCACAGATCACGCGGATATCTCCCTTATTAGTAAAAGCGATCCCGACGACCGCGGAGCCCTCGAAGCGGTGCTGAGCCTGTTCCTCCGAGGAATCGACGGCAAAAATATGTACGGTCGAATAGATCTGGCCGCCGGAAGCATAGACGGAGGCCGCCGCGATGGTTTTTTCATCCGGGCCGACCGCCGCCGCCACCACATATTCCTCCGCAGGCGACCAACTGAAGATCATGTCGAAATCCGGGCTGTATACCATCACTTGTGAGGCATAACGCTGGGCGCCGGTCACCACGGTGAGATAGCCGTCCTCCGAAAGGGAGGCGGTGATGATCTCATAATCATACGTCTGCTCAAAAAGCACCGACGTGCGCGTGCGGACCTGAAGCATAGTTCCTCCGCGGTCGTAGATCAGCATCCGCCGGCCGGAAGCCTCCGCACAGGGCGCGGTCATGCCGTGCTGTTCATACAGCAGCTCCCTGCCTCCGGTGGAATAGAGGTAAACCGCCGTATCGGTCAGAATGCCGACGCTGCCGCCCCAGTCGAACATGGAGAGCGTGGCGTCGCCGGAAAATTCCATGGGGAGAGACCCTCCGTTTGACGCGGAGGAGGCGATCAGGTCGCCCGCCATGCCGAAAAGGTCGTTTTCTGCCGCGAAATAGACGCCGACGACGATCACGACGGTGATGACGGCCGCCACGATCAGACGAAAGAATCTCTGGGCCGCATATTTTCTCCTGCGTTTTTTATGCGCGGTCTCAAACTCTGAGACCTGTTTTTGGGCCAATTCTTTCGCCTCCTCTCCGCCGGAATCTGATGGATCACTCTTTGCGGAAGGCGGCGGACCGCAGAAGCGCCGTGCCGATCGCCGCAGAGAGCACCGCCGCAACGGCCGCCTCCACAAGGCCGCTGCCGGTCACGATCGTTTTGATCGTCGTGAGCAGCGCCTCATAGGCGATATCCTTCACCGCCGCGTAGCTGTGGCCGAAGAACAGATAGATGCCGCTCATGACAAAAATAGTATTTGTCATCGAGCCGACGAATCCGGCCACCGCGCAGGCGACCGGCCTTTTTGCTTTAAGCTTTATCATCGCGGAGAAGACAAGCGCCGCGAAGACGCCGATCAGAATGCGCGGCAGCAAAACGACGACGAGCGCCCAGAGGCTGCCCTTGTCACTGCCGAGCACCGGGATGAACGGGGAGAACACAAACGAGGAGGCATTCGGCGCAACCGTGTTTTTGATGAGGCTCGTCAGGCCGAAGACGCCGCCAAGGAGCGCGCCCTTCTTCCAGCCGAAGAGGATCGCGCCGATGATCACCGGGATATGGATGGTCGTCGCATTGATCGGGCCAAGCGGAATATAACCGAGAAAAGGCACCGCCGACATCACGATGATGACGGCAATAAATAATGCGGTTTCAGAAAGCTCTTTCGTCCTGTTGTTGTGTTCCACCGGTCGTCCCCCCAAAATTTTCAAAAATATATTTTATAATTATACTCTCAAGCTCGCTGTAAATCAAGATACGGCCGCCGTCCGCATCAGACGCTCGGTCCGGTCGGAAAGCAGGGCGTGTTCCGGGAGCTTCAGGCCCGGATCCTTTTCCAAAAGTTCCGCGGCCGCCTGCTTCGCGAGCTCCAGCAGCTTCATATCCTTCGCCATATCCGCCATCTTGAGCGTCGGCAGGCCGTGCTGCCGGAAGCCGAAGAAATCGCCGGGCCCCCGCATCCGCAGATCCTGCTCCGCAACCCGGAAACCGTCCGAGGTCGAAACGAGCAGCTTCAGGCGTTCCTGCGTCTCCGCGTTTCTGCTGCCGGAGACAAGGATGCAGTAGCTCTGCTCGGCGCCTCTGCCGACGCGGCCCCGGAGCTGATGGAGCTGGGAAAGCCCGAAGCGATCGGCATCCTCGATCAGCATGACGACGGCGTTCGGCACATCCACGCCGACCTCGATGACCGTGGTGGAGACCAATACCTGAAGCCGGTTCTCGGCAAAGGCCCGCATCACGCGCTCCTTTTCGCCGGGTTTCATCTTCCCGTGCAAAAGCCCGACGTTGCAGCCGGCAAGCTCCTGCCCGGTCAGCCGCTCCGCCAGATCCGCGGCGGCGGTCAGGTTGAGGTTTTCCTCGTTCTGCTCGATCAGCGGGCAGACGATATAGCTTTGGAACCCGCGGTCGGCAAATTTCCGGATAAAACCCATCGCGCGCGGCAGAAGATCCGGCTCGATCAGATAGGTCTTGACCGGAAGGCGGTTTTTCGGCATCTCGTCGAGCACGGAGACGTCGAGATCACCGTACATGACGAAGGCGAGCGTGCGCGGAATCGGCGTGGCGGACATCACGAGCGCGTGCGGCGACCGGGCCTTCTCCATCAGGGCGAGCCGCTGCCGGACGCCGAAGCGATGCTGCTCATCCGTCACAACGAGGCCGAGCTCCCGGAAGGAGACCCCCTCCTGAATCAGCGCGTGGGTGCCGACCGCGATCTGCGCGAGGCCGGATGCAATGGCATTTCGGGCGGCCTCCTTCTGTTTTTCCTTCATGGAGCCGGTCAGCAGCACGACGCCGATGCCGAGCGGCGCAAACAGCTTATCGAGCGTCTCGGCGTGCTGGGCGGCGAGGACTTCCGTCGGCGCCATCATCGCGCACTGAAGCCCGCTCTGCACGGCCTCATACATGCAGGCGGCCGCGACCGCCGTTTTGCCTGAGCCGACGTCCCCCTGTACCAGCCGGTTCATCGGCACGGATTTGGCCAGATCGGCCGTGCACTCGGCGATCACGCGATTCTGAGCATCCGTCAGCTCGAAGCCGAGCACGTCAAAAAACGGCCGCAGGTCGCAGGGCCGCACCGGAATGCCGGTCGCCGCACGGTTTTTGCCCCTTGTGAGCGCGAGGCCGAGCGAAAATTCAAAGAATTCCTCAAAGATCAGCCGCCGTTTCGCCCTTGCGAGCGCGGAGGCCGACTCCGGAAAATGGATGCTTCGGACGGCTTCGGTTTTTGAGCACAGAAAATACTGCTTGAGCACGGCCTCGGGCAGCTCGTCGGGGATCTGCTCCCCGCAGGCCTCAAGCGCGGCTTTGACGTTGGCGGAGATCATTTTGCAGGAAAGGCCTTCCGTCAGCGGATAGCGCGGCAGATACCCGCTCTCCTCCGCGGGAAAGATTTCGGGCGCGGTCATCTCTCCGCCGGTGAAGCGTTTGGAAAACAGGCCGTAAAAGATGTATTCCTTCCCGATCTCCAGCGACTCGACCGCATATTTCATATTGAAAAAGGTCAGCAGCATATCCGCGCGGTCGTCGGCGACACGCACCTTGGAGACGGAAAGCCCCTTGCGGATGCGCTGCTCCGGCGTCTTTGCGTCCACCGAAGCGCGGATCGCGCAGAGCTCGCCCTCCTCCGCGTCGGAGATGGATTTCGGCGCGGTGAGATCGATATAATCCCGCGGATAGTGTTCCAGCAGGTCGCCGACCGTAAAGACGCCGAGCCTGCCGTAGAGCGCCGCGCGCTTTTCACCGACGCCTTTGATATAGCGGATATCGGAATCTGGCGTGATCTCCACGGCGGCGCCCTCCTTTATAATTTATTTGTTTTTATTTTAACGCAAAGTCCATGGAAAGTTAAGAGGGATTTTGTGAATGCGCGCAATTCCTTTTTCGGAGGGGACAGAGATTTTTTCGTCTTGATCGGCGCGAAAAAACCGGTATAATGGGAGACAGAACCATCTCTTTTATCCGCCGGATGCCTTTTTTCTTCCATGAGAGGAGTCAATGCATGGATATTGAGAAATACAGGGCGTTTCTTACCGTTGCGGAATGCGGCAGCTTCACTGCGGCATCAAAAAAACTCGGCCTCACCCAGTCCGGTGTCAGCCACGCCGTCTCCAGCCTCGAAAAGGAACTGGACCTCCCGCTGCTGAGACGGAGCCGGGGCGTCGTCCGGCCGACCGAAGAGGGAGAGAAACTGCTTTCTCCCATCAAAAACGTGCTGCGCGGCTGCGAGGAGCTGAATCAGACGGCGGCCGAGATCCGGGGTCTCAGCCTCGGCACGATCCGCGTCGGCGCCTTCACGAGCGTCGCGGTCTGCTGGATGCCCGGCATCATCAACGAATTCCGGGAACGGTATCCAGCCGTGGAATTTCAGCTGCTGACGGGGAACCGCCTCGAGGTCAAGAACTGGCTGCAGGATGGCTCCGCGGATGCCGGATTCGTCACGCTGCCCTGCGGAGTCGACGGCCTCTGCATCCCGCTCCGGACCGAGCGGCTGCTGACCATTTTGCCGAAGAATCACCGCTTCGCCGACTACCCCTATTTCCCGATCTCCGAGCTCCCAAACGAGGATTTTATCTCGATTGCCGCGTTTTCCGCACCGTCGGACACCATCAAATCCTTCAGCGGAATCAACATCCGGCCGACCGTCAAATATACCGCCGGCGATGCCTACACCGCCGTCTCCATGGTGCGCAACGGCCTCGGCATCACCATCCTGCCGGAGATGCTGCTGGAGGGCTGCACCGACGACATCGAGGTTATGGAGACGGCGCCGAAAATCAGCTTTACGATCGCCCTTGCCGTGCCCAAAGCCACCGCCGGCTCCCCCGCCGTCCGGAAATTTGCGGAATCCGCCCGGGAATGGCTGGAACGGAAATATCATGCTTAACCTTAAAGTCCGATAAATTTTCACGGAATATCACTCTTAAAGCCCGGCGGATTTACATAAAAATATCATATTTCATTTTATAAGTCCGACAGGTTTTCGCGAGACTGCCATGCCCGGAGTTTATGAAGGCGGATTTCCGGGGAAATATTATGCGAAATCCGACAGATTTCTACAAAAATACCCTCCTTAAACAGAAAGCCTGGGACGGGTATTCCAAACAGTTTCGTAGAAATGCGGCATCCGACCGCACCCGATATGCTTCCGCAGGCGGCGGATGAAAAAAGGAAGCGAGCAGAATGAAACGAATCGACCCCCTGAAAAAGATCCGGGAAAACCGGCAGGTTCGCGAGCTCCGGGAGCTCGGCGGCCGGCAGGTGGAACGGATCCGGAAAATCCGGCGCTCCAAATCCGCAATGTTTGTGTTTTACATGATCCGGCTCGTCTGCCGGGCCATGATCTTTTTGGCTGCCCTGATTGTCTATTTTACGGATAAAAGCATTCTGGCCGGCCTTGTGACCTCCAACTTTCTCTCCGGCTTCGGCCTGCCGCAGATGCTGTGGATCCTTCTGATGTCCGGCATGATTCTCCATCTGCTGCCCAAAACCTTCATCACGATGGGCGGAAAAAAGAGCCGGAAATCATCCTACGCGGTGCCTGAGGAATCCTTTGACGTCGTCGACCTGCACCGCTTTGTGCAGGTGATGAACGTCAAGGCCTGGACCGTCATGCTGATCTGGCTCTGCTTCAACAGCGTCTTCGCGCTGCTCTATCTGCTCGACGTGATCGGCGAGGCCGAGATGGTGCTGCTGACGTTTTTCTACTTCCTTTCCGACATCGTCTGCATGATGGTCTTCTGCCCGTTCCAGACCTTCGTGATGAAGAACCGCTGCTGCGTCAACTGCCGGATCTTCGACTGGGGCCATTTTATGATGTACACCCCGATGCTCTTCATCAAGAGCTTCTTCAGCTGGAGTCTCTTCTTCACCGCCTGCATCGTGCTGATCCGCTGGGAATATACCTACGCGGCCCATCCGGAGCGCTTCTGGCACGGCTCCAACTCCGCGCTGCGCTGCGAGAACTGCAAGGATAAGCTCTGCTACATCAAAACGCCGCTGCACGAAGTCTATCTCCATCTTCAGGAGAGCATCAGCCCGGAAAAGCTCGCCTCGGAATTCTCGAAGGCCGCCGTCCGGAAAAAGGCGGACGCAAAGGATTCCTGACGCGGAAAAGACTACTTTAAATCTCCATAAAGGCACGGATGATTTTGTGCAGAAATGGAAAAAAATTTTTTGAAATTTGGGAAACAGACTCCGGCAGGGATCTGCTGTGTACCGTTCCGGCATCTCTAAAAAAAAGACGGCGGTTCCGGGCATGGCAAGGGAGAAAGTTTTTCCGGTTTCGGAGGGTGGACTCAAGCAGAAGCCTCCCCGCGCCGGACCGGCATCTCTAAATAAACACGGCGCTTCCGATCAAACAAAAAAACACGGAGCCTCCCAAACAGGAGACTCCGTATTTTTTTGTTTCGGATCACATCCCGATCTTTTCAAAGGAATCCGAGCAGCAGAGGCCCTCCCGGTCGCCGAAATCGTATTCCCTCGTCCAGCGCAGGTGGCGCCCCAGCGCCTCGTAGCCGGAGTGGACGGTCTCGCAGGCGACCTTCACAAGTTCCGGCCGGCCCAGCGCGGCAAAAGCCTCCGCATAGGGGCATGCCGTGACGCTGCGGACGAAACCGCCCTCCTCTTCGGAAAACGCGGCCTCGTACTTTTCCCGGACTTCCTCCTCCAGCGCGCGGCGGATCTTCCGGCATGCGCCGAACAGGAGGCCGTCCAGTTTGCTCCAAGTCTCCCCGGCCTCCGCCTTCTCCCCGGAAAAGCAGGCGAGCGCGGTTTCAAGGGCTTCCGTCTCCGTCAGGCCAAGGCTCCATATCGTCCGATAGACCGCCACGGCCGCGGCGGCAAAGAGCTGCTCCCGCGAAAGCCCGCCCGGTACGCCGAGCTTTTCCGCCGCCTCGGCGTAATATTTGCCAAACAGCTCGGCGGCAGCCTGTCCCTCCGGCCTTCCGGCAAAATGATCCTTCAGCCCCGCAAGCGCGGATGCCTCAAATGCGGATACCATATCCGCGGATGCCGTGTCCGCAGATCCTTTCCATGCGGCTTCCGCCGCGGGTTCCTCCCGGTTTTCGGCAGTTTCCTTCATCTTCTGTCCCTCCGATCAACAGCCGAAATTCATCCTGCATTTTAACACCAATATGCGGCGGATACAACCGAAATGACCGCGAAAACCCGCCTGCGGCGAAAGTTTTTTTCGTCCGCCGCGCGGACGGAAGCATTGTCTCCCGTTGGAAGGCCCGCTTTTGCTCCCGATTATGGGAAAAGCATCCGGCAAAAATGAAATTCGTTCCGACGGGACCCTGATTGTCTTTTTTCCTTCCGTCCGCTATAATAAAAAGGGTGAAAATTCCCACCATCCGGGAGGCGAAAATATGGCGACTTCCGTCGAGTTCATCGAATTCGTCTGCGACCAGATCAAGGGCCCGTGGGACATCCGCTACCGGAAGATGTTCGGCGAGTATATGGTCTACGTCAACGACAAGCCGGTTCTGCTGGTCTGCGACAACACGGTATATGTGAAAAAGCTGGACTGCCTCGCGGAAATTATGCCCGGGGCGGAGACCGGTTTTCCCTACTCCGGGGCGAAGGAGCACTATCTTCTCGACATTGAGGACCCCGATCTCTCCGGTGAAGTTATTGCGGTCCTCGAGCGGATCACCCCTTTTCCAAAGCCGAAGAAAAAACGGGTAAGATAATCCCGGAAGAAACAACCCGTGCTTTTTCTCCGCACAGGTTTAAGCACCAAAAAAACGCCGTTTTCTGCAAGCTGATCGGCCTTCTTCCTGATCCGGAAAAAGACGCCGCCGGCTGGGCTTCAGAACCGCCACGGGCCGTTTTCTCGTGCAAATAAGCGTTCTGCAACCTCGGGTTGCGCTTTTTCCATGGTTTCATGGTGGCATGCAACCGGATTTTTTGTTAGCCTGAAACCATCCAATTCAAAGGAGAAATGAATATGCTATCTGAAAGCCTGATACGGCTGCGGAAATCCCGCGGATGGCCGCAGGAGCTGCTGGCGGAAAAACTCGGTGTCTCCAGACAGGCCATATCGAAATGGGAGACCGGGGAACCCATGCCCGACGCCATTAAGCTGATTGCCCTGGCTGATCTCTTTGGCTGCCCGCTTGACGAACTGTGCGGCCGGGAGGCGGAAAAGCAGGTAGAAAATCCGCCGATCCCCGGGCCGGCTGCCGGAAAGAAAAGGGGTTCTACGGTGCTGCTTGTCTTTTTGATGGCGGTCTGCCTGCTGATCGGAGGAACGGCGGGATACTTCCTCCGTTCGCCCAATCAGCCGGAATCCGCACCGGCTGAATACGACTCTTCTCTCATCGACAAGATGAGCCTTTCCGGCGTCACACTAAGCCAAATCTCCTCATCCGATACTTCAAACAAGTATCAGATTTCGTTTATTCCGAGCCGCACAAACGATACCCTGACGTATCAGGTCGTAAAGACAGATGCGTTTGGAAGTGAAACGACCTATGACGCCCCATATTCCGGCGGATCGTGCCGCTGCACATTCAGCAGTGGCCAATATATCGGCTTTACGCTGACCGCGGTCATCAGCGACGGGACGACCACCTATAATCATGGGCTGATCCGGGTTACCAACTGCGATGCAAACTCCTTCACTTTCGAAGAACTGTGGAGGGACTGAATCTGCGAACGGCCCGCACAGGCTCCGTCAGGGCGTCACCGGCATTTCTGAAATTGCTTTGACGGCGCAGAGGAGTTTCGCTTACGATCAATATGCGGCCGCCATTTAGATCCGTTTATGTCTGATAGGCAAAAGCATTTTCTTTTACCCATGAAGCGGCCGTTTTTTGTCATATACCGTCGCGGAGATCTTGGCACCGGTGGAACCCATTGTAAAAAACGGAGCGTTTTTTGTTGGATCTTGTATCACGGGAAAATCGCGTTATAATAAAAGTTGGATTTTTATTTTATATTGTATGGAGGCAAATCTATGGGACTCGAGTATAGACCCGCCAGCCGGGAATCCGGGACCCCCGGCCCGAAGAATCTGATTACCGACGTGCCGGGCGTATTGGTTGGCCATTCCACGATCGTCACGGATGAATACAACACCGGCGTCACGGCCATTCTGCCGCGCTCCGGTAATTTGTTTGAGCACAAGGTTGTCGCCGGGCACCACGTCATCAACGGCTATGGAAAGAGCGTCGGCCTCATGCAGATCGGCGAGATGGGCACGATCGAGACGCCGATTCTTCTGACCAATACCTTTTCCGTCGGCGCCTGCATGGACGCCCTTTTCAAATATATGGTGAGAACCGACCCGGAGATCGGCGGCGAAGTCGGCACCGTGAACCCGCTGGTGCTCGAGTGCTTTGACGGATACCTGAGCAACATCCGGGGCTTCGCGGTCTCGGAGGAGAACGTGCTGGAGGCCATCCGCAGCGCCGGCCCGGACTTTGAGGAAGGCGCCGTCGGCGCGGGCCGCGGCATGAACTGCTACGAACTCAAGAGCGGCATCGGCTCCGCTTCCCGCGTCGTCACGATCGGCGGGCGGACCTTCACCGTCGGGTGCCTTGTGAATACCAACTTCGGAAGCATGTGCGACCTGCGCGTCTACGACGACTTCTGCGGCGGAGAGCTTGCGGATAAGCTCGGCGAACCGGATAAGGGCTCCATCATTATTATCCTTGCCACGGATCTTCCGATGAGCAGCCGCCAGCTGAACCGCGCCTGCCGCCGCGCGCAGAACGGCATCGCGCGCACCGGCTCTTACACCGGCAACTGGAGCGGCGACATCTCGGTGATGTTCACCACCGCCTACGACCTGCCGCACACGACCGACAACTACTTCACGCAGGTCACCATGATGCATGAGACCGCGATGAACACGGTCTTCCGCGCCGTCACCGAAGTGGTGGAGGAGAGCGTCCTCAGTTCCCTGATGCATGCGCCGCGCGTCGAAGGCTGGAACGGCAGCGTTCGCGAGAGCCTGCGCGAGCTGCGCGATTGCAAAAAATACGTCTCCCGTTGAGCTGCAAAAAAAGCCGTACCCATCACCCGGGCGCCTACTTTTTTTCATAACGGCACCTCCTTTTTCATATTTTTGGAGATGCCGAATATGATACGTTTCATTTTTCATTATTTTGAGGAGGGTTTTTTATGAACGACTTTCTGCTCGCCTACTTGGATATGTGGCAAAAATTCACGGATTTCACGGGCAGGAGCAACCGCGGCGCCTATTGGCGCGTTGTTGCCGTCAACCTCGTGATCGGCCTTGTCTTCGGCATTCTTTCCGAAATTGCCGGAATCTTCGGCTGGATCGCCTCTCTCTATTCGCTGGCCGCTTTTATTCCGGGGATCGCTCTTTCCGTCCGGCGGCTTCACGACGTCGGCAAGAGCGGGCTTTATCTTCTCTTTGCGCTGATCCCTCTGGTCGGCTGAATCATCGTCCTGATCCCGATGATTAAAATCGGCGACCCCGACGAAAACCAGTACGGCCCCATTTCTGTGTGATCCTTCGGAAAACGGCAGGGATTTCTTCGGTGCGGCCGCATGTTTTCCCCTACCGCACGGTTTCTTTCGTATCTTTATATCGAACTCTATACTTAGTACGGGATAACGGCGGAACGAAGCCGAATTCCCGACGGAGGTGGATCGCATGAAGCGTTCCGAAATCAACGCGCGGATCCGCGAAGCCCTTGCGCTGACCGAAAGCCTCGGCTTTTGTCTGCCGCCGTTTGCCCGCTGGACTCCGGAGGACTGGGCGCGGAAAGGCCACGAATGCGACGAGATCCGCCGCCGGATGCTCGGCTGGGACGTCACCGATTACGGGCAGGGCGATTACGAGCACCTCGGGCTTCTGCTCTTCACGCTCCGCAACGGCGATAAGGCCGATCCCACCGGAAAGACCTACTGCGAAAAAATCCTGATCTCCAAAGAAGGGCAGGACAGCCCCGACCACTTTCATTGGGAAAAGACCGAGGACATCATCGTCCGCGGCGGCGGCAACCTGCGGATTCGGCTTTATAACGCCGACGAGACCGGCGGTCATGCCGACACGGACGTCGCCGTGAGCACGGACGGCACCCGGCGCGTGCTCAAAGCCGGAACCGTTCTCTGCCTGCATCCCGGAGAGAGCATCACGCTGACCCCAGGCCTCTACCACGAGTTTTGGGCGGATTCCGGGCACGGCCCCGTGCTGCTGGGCGAGGTCTCCAAAGTGAACGACGACCGCGGCGACAACCGCTTCTACGCACCGATCGGCCGCTTTCCGGCCGTCGAGGAGGACGTCCCCGCGGAATACCTGCTCTGCTTCGAGTATCCCGAGGCGAAATAAGTTCCATAAAAAAACGGGCTCCGGAATTCCGGGCGCCCGTTTTTTATGCGTATCAGGTCTTCCGGCATCGGTTTTTCCGGAACGGATTAAAAATTGCTGTCCTTTCTGCTCAATCCGAAGTATGAGCCGGTGAATTTCAAAATACCCGGCGCAAATTCTTCTTACAGGAAGAATGGCTCTTTTCTAACGGGAAAAAGGTTCTCCGGCATCGCCCGGGAATTATTGCCCTTTCATATGTTCGGAGTTTCAGAGCAGGCCGGCTCCAAAACGCCGGCGCAAACCTCTCCCATAAAAATCCGCCTCCCCAACGAAGGAAGACTCTTTCGCGGGGAGGCGGATTTTATTTGATCCAATCCCTGCCTTGAACGACATTGTTTTTTGCAAAGTAGGAGTGGATCGCGTTGAGGACGTTCCGTTTTTTGAGGCACCACTGCGGGGCGATCAGGTCCGATTCTCCACATTCCCCGGTCAGGCGGTGGATGACCATCTCCGGCGGAATCGCCCGTACGCACGCTGCAAGGGTACGGACGTACTCCTCCGGCGCCATCACCTCAAATTGGCCGGCCTCATAATCCGCCGCGAGATCCGTACCCCGCATCACATGCAGCAGCTGGAACTTGATGCCGTCGGCGCCGCTCCGGCCGATATACGCCGCTGTCTCAAGCATCATCTCCGGCGTCTCGTCCGGCAGGCCAAGAATCATATGTGTGATGACCGTCAGGTTTGCGGCTTTGAGGCGGCGCACCGCGTCGTCATAGACCTCCAGAGGATAGCCCCTGCGGATATAAGCCGCCGTCGCCGGATGAATCGTCTGCAGGCCGAGTTCCACCCAGACCGGCTTGATTTTGTTGAGCTCTCCGAGCAGGGCGACCGTCTCCTCCGGCAGGCAGTCCGGCCTCGTTGCGACGGAAAGAATCAGAATATCGGGATGGGAAACGGCCTCGGTGAAGATCCGGCGCAGCTTCTCCAAGGGCGCATAGGTATTGGTATAACTCTGAAAATAGGCGATATAGCCCGGATTCTCCGCCTTGCCGGCAACCTGCGCCTTCGCGCGCTCAATCTGCGCGGCGATGTCGCCGGTATAGGGCTCGGCAAAGTCGCCGGAACCGCCGAGGCAGAAGATGCAGCCCCGTGTTCCGAGCGTGCCGTCCCGGTTCGGGCAGGTCATGCCGCCCTCCAGCGAAAGCTTCCACACCCGCCGGCCGTATTCTTTTTTGAGCTCGTCGCTCAGGGCCCGATACCAGTACACGGAATCTCTCCCTTCAAAAAATCTCCCGGGCGGCTTCCCGGCTGCTGAAAACCGAGGGCAATACCGTCCTGTCGTCGGCATATCCGCCAGTATTAAACGGGAAAAAAAGCACTTCGGCGTGAATCGATATCCGCATGAAATCCGCTCCCGGCCCCGGAAGAAAGCCGCCTTTCGGCCCGCAAAACCGGAGCGGCAGGCATCCCGTGGAAAGGTTTCTTTCGTTTTCGGCGGTAAAAATCCGCTCCGGACGGCGTTTCTTCGTCTGAAACGGCGTTTCTTCCATTCCCGAAAAAAATATTATTGATTCTTCTTGACTTTAAAGCTTAAAAGTGCTAAACTGCCCTCATTACATTCATGAAGGAGGCGGCGTTTATGGAAAAGCCCGCTGTCAGTTCCAGATTCTTTTTGAGGCTTATGTTCTATCTCGCCGGATTGTTTTTGATCGCATCCGGCATCGTTCTCTCGCTCAATTCCCGGTTCGGCATTTCGCCGGTCAGTTCTCTGCCGAAGATGCTCAATCGGATCAGCCTCGCCTACGACGCCCTGCCGGATCTTTCGCTTTCCGTCTGCCTGCCGCTGACCTTCTGCATCTATATCGTTTTGCAGATTTTAATTCTGCGGAAAGATTATAAATGGATCAACCTCTGCCAGATCATCTTTTCCTGGGCGATCGGATGGTTCGTCTCCGTCGCGCAGATCGTTTTCGGCTCGATCACGGCCGAAAGCATCCCCGGCCGCGCACTGATGCTCGCCGCGAGCATCGTGCTCATCGGAATCGGCGTGGCGTTTTACGTCGACGCAAAGCTGCTGCCGATGCCTGCGGAAGGGCTGGCGCTCGCCATCTCGCAGAAATCCGGCGGCCGCCTCAAGTTCCATAATGTGAAAGTCGCGGTGGACTGCTCCATCGTCGGGTCGGCCATTCTGGTGGGCATCCTGTTCCTCGGCGGATTCTCCGGCTTCTGGAACACGGTAGTATTGGATGAAGGCATCATCCACATCGGCACCGTGCTCTCCGCCATGCTGGTCGGCAAGGTGGTCGGCGTCGCGCAGAAATTCGTCAAGCCGTTTATGGATAAGACCTGCTTCCCGCAGAAGGTGTGACGCTCCGGATGGGGAAAGCGTCCTCCGCCGCAAAAAAGGCATAGGCCATTGTTTTTGAATCAGCGCGCTCCGTTTTCCGGAAAAAAGGGAAGACGGGGCGTTTTTTTGAATTCCCATCTATGCCCGGAACCAAATTCTTATTTGATCCCGGTACATGGCGCAGGGGGAACGGAAACCGGTCGCAGCATGTCCAAGACTTTTCTGCCGGACCGACCGCATAGGCAAAACCGGTTTCCCCCGATACAAAAGTTTCATGCAAAATCCGGCGTATCCTTTTAGCCCGGCCGCTGTGCCCTTCCGCAGAGTTTCGCCATCCGGAGCATCTTCACTTATCCCATCCCGGCACGCGGCATAAGGCAGGGGAATGGGGATCGGCCGTATATGCCAAGTCGGTTTCCCCTTGATGCAAAAGTTTTATGGGAAAACCCGGCGCATCCTTTCGGTACAGCCGCTACGCCCGGCCGCAGAGCTTCGCCATTTGGAGCATTTTTTTTGAGAGTTCCGGTGTCAGCATACCGGGCAAAAGCCGCCAGCGCCAGTTGCCGCCGAGGGTGGAGGGCGTGTTGATGCGGGCCTCGCTGCCGAGGGCGAGCCAGTCTTGCATCGGGATCACCGCCGTATCGGCGGCCGAGGCGAGGCAGGCGCGAAGGACCGCCTCCCGGAGAGATTCCCCCTCCGGCACGCCGAGATAGTCCCTTGCATAGGCGAGCGCCTCCGGGGAAAGCGCGCGCTCCCATCCCAGCAGCGTATCGTTGTCGTGCGTGCCGGGGTAGGCCACGCAGTTTGGCGGAAACCTGTGCGGCAGGTAGTCGCTCGGCTCCCGGGAATCAAAGGCGAACTGGATCACCTTCATGCCCGGAAAACCGCTCTCTTCCAGTAGATCCCGGACGTCCTCCGTGAGAAAGCCGAGATCCTCGGCAATGACGAGAAACTCCCGCGGCAGCGCCTCTTTGATGGCCCGGATGAAATCCAACCCGGGGCCCTTCTCCCAGACGCCGTGCTCCGCGGTTTTTTCCTGCGCCGGCACGGAATAATAACCGGCAAACCCGCGGAAATGGTCGATTCGGACCCCGTCGTAAAGCTCCGCGGCGGCCTGCATCCGGCGTTTCCACCAGGAAAATCCGGTTTTCTTATGATACTCCCACTCATACAGCGGATTGCCCCAGAGCTGCCCGGTCGGGGAAAAGGCATCCGGCGGCACGCCCGCCACCCGCGTCATGCGTCCGGCCCCGTCGGTCTCGAAGAGTTCCGGACGTGCCCAGAGCTCGGCGGAATCCGGCGAGACGTAGATCGGCAGGTCGCCGACGATGCGGATGCCGTTTTGTTTGGCGAAGGCGTGCAGGCCGTCCCACTGACGGCGAAACAGATACTGGAGCTTCTCCCAAAAAAGGATCTCCTCCGCGAGGCGTTCCTGCGCGGCGGCAAGAGCTTCCGGCTCCCGCGCCCGCAGCGGCTCCGGCCATTCGGCAAAGGCGCGCATGCCGTTCTCTTCCTTGATCGCCATAAAGAGGGCATACTCCGGGAGCCAGTCCTGCTGATCTTTCACAAAGGCACGGAATCCCGGTTCCTCCTCCGGGATGCGTTCCGCCGCTTTTTTGAGCACGGCAAAACGGTGCTCGTAGAGGGCGGCGTAATCCACGCTGCCCGGGGAACGGCCAAATTCCTCATGCTCAAGCTCATCTCTCCGCAGCAGCCCCTCTTCGCAGAGCGTATCCAGATCGATGAAGTAGGGATTCCCGGCAAAGGCGGAGACGCTCTGGTAGGGGCTGTCCCCGTATCCGGTGGGGCCGAGCGGCAGAATCTGCCAGAGGTGCTGGCCGCTTTCCGCCAAAAAACGGACGAACTCCTTTGCCGCGGCGCCGGCCGTCCCGATTCCGTAGGGGGAGGGCAGGCTTGAAACCGGCAGCAGCACGCCGCAGGTTCGCATAAAAATCCCTCCTCTCGCCAAAATGAACTCCGTCCGAGTACGGAGAAGCCCGGAAACGGTGCCCGCGGATGCTCCCGACGCTGCATTTGCCCGAACTTTCTTCTTGAATTTTCGGCCCGGCCATGTATAATAAAACTATGCGCCGGTATGATGGAATTGGCAGACGTGACGGACTCAAAATCCGTTGGCTTTAAAACCGTGTGGGTTCGAGTCCCACTACCGGCACCATCATCAGAGCCGTCAAATCGACGGCTCTGATTTTTTATGATAACGGCCGCCTCCAGTGTGTCAGGTGACTATGATGTTTTTTCCATTTCCTTCGATTTCCCCACTCATGCCGCCGGAATCACCGCGGGCATGGTGAACGCCGGAACCTGTCTGCGGACATCCCGCTTTTTTCATGCCATCGGCAAGCGGGCCCCGGATTTATTATATGGTCCGGCCGCTTCCTGCGGGCTCAACGATATAAAGATACCTGCTTGCACGGCCTTCTTCATAAAGGCGGTATCCCAACCTGTCTTCTTTGAGTTTGTTCTCGTACAGATCGGAATTTCCTTCCTTTATAAAATCCTCTCTGCGGTTTTCCAGAGCTGCTAAAGATTTTTTATACAAGAGTCTTTCATTTTTGCTGTACTCGATGGTTTTATAGGAAATTCCGTTCTTATTTAGAACATCGGCGATTGTTGTGTGGTCTCCGTGCAGTGCGCTCCGGTCTCCCGGATTTTCTTCAAACAGGTATTGAGAATAAAACAAATACATCCTGTTTCCCTGAAGGCCGGATAAATGGCGGAGCAATTTTTCCAAACCGCTGCTGAAATACAGACTGTCGACGGATAATGTGACCGTCGGTTTCAGACGGTAGTCGGAAATCCGGTCGATGTCGCCGCAAAGATAGGTCCACGACCGATTTTGTTCCACAAGGTCGCCGCTCAGCCGATCCATGCCGATTCCCGAGCACCCGTATTTTTTTACAAGCAAATTCAGAATGCTTCCCGATCCGCACCCCAAATCCAGAAGGGTATCGTCCGGGGATAACGAAACCGAGTTAAAAATAAAATCGAGCTGTTCCTGATCCGTCATGTTGAACAGATAGATTCTGTAGCCATATACCTCTTCGCAATAGTCAAGGTAGGCCCTGCTTTTCGACAGGCGGCCGATCTTATCGCTGAATTCGTCTTTCGCGCTTTCCGGCTTGTTTTGAGCCGGAGAATGCTCATCCATCGGGATTCCTCCTTCCATCCACACGCTTAATCCTTCTCTTTTTTTAATTATATATAAGCCGTGGAAAATAGCAATCCAAAACGGCATCACACCTCATCCGGCGGTTCGATTTTTTTGGGTTTTTGCGAAAATACCGGAAGAAGGCCGCCCTCTCCTCCGTCAAATCGGGAGATCTTCCAAATTCACGAATGACGGCGGTCTTTGACCGACAGGCCCCGGGAGAAATCCCGGGATTTTTTATGCCAGCGGTTCGCCCCACACGGCACGCGGGGACCGCGTTTGGCCGAAGCCCGGGCCGGACACCGGAGACGGGCGTTTTTTCTCCTTATTCGGCGCCGCGGAAAGCACGCCAAACAGGCCGCAAATCCCGCGGGCGCGGCTTGTAAACTCCCGCCTGCCGAAGTATAATTGAGGTGTCAAATATCACCGTCCGGGCATCACCGGGGGACTTTGAGCCGGATACCCCGGGTGGATTCCGAGACGTGTCCGTCAGGAAGCCACTCCCGGGCGGAAAATTCCGGGCCGGGAAATCGCCTCTGAGGGAATCGATCTTTCTTCGCCTCCGTCTTTAAAAATCCGTTTTTTCTTCAGAGAGCGAAACAGCCTCTCCCGGAGGAACATTTTTAAAGACCGGAAGCCTGTTTTAACCCACACAAATCACCGCCGACGAGAAAGGGGGACCCTGCTTATCAAACTGACTGCAACTGTCTGCCGCTGGACCGGATCCGTTCTCCGGCCCGATTCCGCTCTCGGCGTAAGCTCCATCCGCAGAGAGGCGCTGCCGTACTTTGCCGGATGGATTCTCATCCTCACCTGGCTTTATGTCTCCTTTCTTCCAAACGGCGCCGACTTTTTTTTGGAATCCGCCGGTTTTCCGGGCTACGAGCGCGCCTCCATCTACATCTGGCTGATCGTCTGCCCTTTGATTACGACGTTTGTCAAGGCCTCCCGGTATGTCCCCGCCACCGTTTTCAGCGTGGTGGCGGCGCTTATCTGCTTCATCGGCACAGCCTTCTTCTCGGCGGGGCCGACGTTTCTGCTGATCGCCCGCACCATCATCGCCGCGGCCGTGGGGCATATCTTCGCCGCCTGCGGGTACGGTTTCTTTATGATCCTCAATAATGCGGAGAAATTCTTTTCGATGATCATCGGGATCTTTCTGCCCAAACTGATCATGCTGGTCTTTCCGTTTCTCGCGGAGAGCCTCCGGGGAATCTCCTTCTCTGGCTTCATCCTGCTCTGCTGCCTGCTCGGGATGCTGTTCTGCTCCGTATCCTTCTTCCGGGAACGCGCCCTGATCCCGGAGGTGGGCAATCAACCCTTCCCCAAACCGGCGTGGTCGATCATGGCCATGGTGTTTCTGATTCTGGCGTTTAACGATGTGATCGTGCCGCTCCTGCTGCTTCAGATGAAAATCGCCCAGAATAAACCCCTGGAGATCTGGTATTTCTGCGGCATCGTCTTGGGGCTGCTGCTCGTTTTGCTCTTGCAAAAATACCTGCAGCTCAACATCTGCCTGATGCTGAATCTCTCGCTTGCCTTCATGGCCGTCGGATTCGTGCTCTCCATGCCCGCGGAGACTTCCGACGTACTGCCCGGCATCTGCGCGGCGGACTTCGGCCTCGCCTACGCGGTCGGGATGGTCAACATCTATTATCTGGCAGGATTCATGAGCAAGAAATTCCGGAATATCACTTTTTACCGGGCCGGCATCGTCCTCTCCGCCGTCTATTATTTTCTCGCATTCTTCACCTTCCGCCTCTTTGAAAAGGCCCTGCCGGTCATGGTCGTCGGGGTGGTGTGTATCCTGATCGCCTTTTTCGCGCTCTCTCCGGTCTTTGTGAAACTGCTCTATTCCGGGGAATGGATCGACGACAGCTACCGCCCGGATGTGACGTTTGAAAGCCGCCTGCGGGCGCGCCTGAGGGAACTGAATCTCTCGCCCAAGGAGACGGAGGTCTGCGAACTGCTGCTGCGCGGCTATACCCTGCGCCAGACCGCCGCCATGCTCGAGATCGCCTACTCCACAGCCAATACCTACTGCACCTCCCTCTACCGCAAACTCGGCATCAACAGCCGCACCGAACTGACACTGCTGTTTAAAGAATATATCGAAGCCTGAAGGGCCGTCACCCTATAAAAAGGTGCCTCATTAGAACTAATGAGGCACCTTTTTTCTTTTCGGATGAACTAATGAATTGTCCGAATCCCCTGCCGGGCCTCAAAATAAAGTTGCTTGGCAGCATGCCACGTCTTGGAGGAGGTGATCGGCGGAATGTCCCTGTGGGAAAAGCTGAGAAGCCCGTTTGTCAAAAAGCGGGAACCTGTACCCGCGTCGGAGCGGGCCTCTCCGGAGGGCGTCCGTCCCGAGGAGGAGAGGATGACTGCGCTGACACAGCGGGAACGGGAGGTTTTTCGCCTGCTGGTGGAGGGCTACACCCTTCGGGAGACCGCGCAGCAGCTCGGCCTCAAATATTCCACGGTCAACACCCACATGACGGGCATATACAGAAAGCTGGGAGTCAACTCCCGCGCGGAACTGATTATCCGGTACCGCGATTATGACAAGGAGGATGCAACATGAAAAAAATGGCATGGGGAATTGCGCTTGCGCTGATTCTGATTCTGGCTCTGGCGGGCTGCGGCAAAGAAAAGGCCGCCGATAAGGTCGATGAGGCCGTGCAGGAGGCCGTGATCAACAACGCCCTCGACGGCGAAGCCGAAGTGGATATCGACGGCGACAAATATACCATCGAAGACAGCGAAGGAAACAAAGTGACCGTGGGCGGAACCGAATGGCCTGAGGGCGCCGCGGCGGAACTGCTTCCCAAATTCGACAAGGGCGATATGACCGTCGGCGTGGTGACCGACCAGCTCTGCTCCATCGAATTTGAAAATGTCGAAAAAGAGGACTTCGAGGCCTACCGGGAAGCCGTGAAAAACGCCGGCTTCACGCAGCAGAGCATGGATCTGACCATGGACAGCGTGATCTCCTATCAGGGTTATCTGGATGACAAACAGGCCATCTATCTGACCTACGACGAGAGCGCGAAGAGCATGGTGGTCATGGCGACGATCGACGGCTGACGCGGAATCGGAACATGCCCGCCTGGTGCAAAAATACGAGAAAAATTCAGGAGTTATGATATGAAAAAAGCAGTTGCAGGTATTCTGGCCCTGGTCTTTGCCTTCTCCTTCAGCGCCTGCGGAGGAGATAGCGAAATACCCGTTTCGGCCCCCGCGGAGGAGACGGCTCCCACGGAGGAGATCGCTCCCACGGAAGAAAATGTTCCCGCTGTGACGGAAATCGCCCCTGCGGAGGAGAGCGCCGCGTCGGAGGCCGCGCAGATCACCGTTACGCTTCCCGAAGGATGGGCGCGGGTGGAGGGCTCGGTTCTGGAGCACCAGTACATGAAAGGCACCGCCAGCTTTATGCTGAAACCGGAAAATTATACGGGCGAGACGCTGGACGACGTCGTCGCGGAGGCGCTTGAGATCCTCGGCGGCGCATTCGGCCAGCTCGAGACGGAGGGCGATCCTGAGACCGTCACCGTCGACGGCAGGGATGCGAGGAAAGTGACGTTCACCTGCACGGTCTCCGGCCTCGAGATGAAATACACCTATGTGTTCGTCTTCGTGGGCGATGAGACCTATGTGTTCACCTTCGGCGACTTTGCCGGTACGTTTGATTCCCTCACCGCGGATTACGATCAGATCCTTTCCGGCACGAAATTTTCGTGAAAGCGGCCGCTCCGAAGAACGGAACGGCACGCAACAATCAGGAGGCGGTTGAAATGGCGGTTTACAAGGTTCCCTGCCGGAACTGCGGGGCTCTGATCCCGCGCGACAGCCGGTTTTGTCCGAAATGCGGCAGCAGGGCGCCCTTTGTCGATCTGTGCCCGAGCTGTCTGCATGAGATCGGCCGGGAAGACGCCGTCTGCCCCGGCTGCGGACGCCCGCTGTATGTCGTCTGCCCAAGCTGCGGCAAGCAGACCTTTGCCGGCGAAAAATGTGACGTCTGCGGCGCGAGCCTTTTAAAAAAATGCCCCAACCCACTGTGCGGCGAGATGCAGTTTTTTGAAAACACCCGATGCACCGCCTGCGGGAAAAGTTTCAAACGGGAGGGAAAACCGGTATGATGACGGCATTTACCCGGAACTACGAAGACAACAGCACGGAAGCCGGGTTCCAGTTTACGTTCTACTGCGATCTCTGCAACGACGGCTTCAAGACCAGCTTCGTCGAGTCGGAGACGCAGAAGAAAAACGCCAAGCTGCGCGGCCTCGGCCAAGGGCTCTGGGCGGTTGGAAGCCTGCTGGGCGGCCGCCTCTCCGACGTCGGCTGGGCGGCGGAACAGGGCACCGACGTGCTCTCCGAGCGCTTTAACGGCATGAGCGCCGAATGGCAAAAAGAGCACGATCATGCTTTTCTGATCGCGCAAAACGAGGCTCAGCAATATTTTCACCGCTGCCATGGCTGCCACAGCTGGGTCTGCGACGCCTGCTACAATGAGGCAGAAGACCTCTGCACCGACTGCGCGCCCCGGCAGAATGTAGCGGTCGCCAAGGCGAAATCGCAGGCCATGCAGCGCAACCTCGACGAAGCGGCCGGAAGCCAGACGGTCTGGAGCGGCAAGCTGGAGAGCAAGACCATCGTCTGCCCGGTCTGCGGCAAACCCGCGGGGAACGGAAAATTCTGTAGCAACTGCGGCGCGAGCCTTCAGGGCAAAGCCTGCCCCAAATGCGGAGCCAAACTTGCCGACGACGCCCGCTTCTGCAGCGAGTGCGGCGCAAAGGTCTGAAGGAAGCCCGGCTAACTTTAGATAAAACAGAACCGTTTTTTCGGAAGGGAAGGCGGCTCTGTTTTTTTGTTTTTTCTTAAAATCCATAAAAATGAAGATATTATCTTTAACAATTTTACCAAATTATAGGATACAGTCTTCCTATTTCTTCTGTTTTCTGGTATAATGTAGCAAATAGTAACTTTTATCGGGCTGGGGGACGAGATTTCTACAGGCGGAGTTTTTCTCTGTTTTTCAGACCGGTCTTTTTTCAGCCTGCCCGGCGGGATACAAGGCGGCCGATGAAAGGCCATTTCATGCGGGCTGGCTGAACCGCTGGAGGTCAATCATGGACGAGATCCGGAATCCGAATGTTTCTTTTAATCCCTCCATGTATGTCCATATCATGGAGCGGCTGCTGCATGTCGTGCAAAGTCTTTCCGCGGCGCACGACCTCAATACGGTGATGGACATTGTGCGCCACTCGGTACGGGATCTGACCGGATCCGACGGCGCGACCTTTGTGCTGAGGGAGAACGATTTCTGCTATTATGCGGAGGAAGATTCGATCAGCCCTCTTTGGAAGGGAAAGCGGTTTCCCATGAGCGCCTGCGTCAGCGGCTGGTCGATGCTGAACAAGCGCCCGGCCATCATTGAGGATATCTATACGGATCCGCGGATTCCGCTTGATGTCTATAAAAAGACTTTTGTCAAAAGCCTCGTGATGGTCCCGATCCGTACGGAGGACCCCATCGGTTCCATCGGCTCCTATTGGAGTACCCGGCACACTCCGACGCCGGAGCACATCAAGGTGATGCAGGTGCTCGCGGATACGGCGGCCATCGCGATGGACAACATCCATTCCCAGAGCATCATCGCCATCAAGGCCCAGCAGCTTGAGGAGGCCATGGGCGGCACCATGTTCGCCGTTGCAAAAATGGTTGAGCAGAGGGACTTATATACCTCCGGCCACCAGAAACGGGTCGCGACCATCGGGCTCGCAATCGCCGAGGAACTGGGGTGGCCCAAGGAGCGCTGCGAGGGTGTCTTTCGCGCAGGAATCGTGCATGATATCGGAAAAATCGGCATCCCGAGCGAGCTGCTCTCCAAGCCGGCAAAACTGACGCCCTATGAATTTGCCCTGATCAAAACCCATTCGGAAGCCGGGTACGAAATCCTGAAGGACGTGCCCCTCCTTTTGCCGACCGCGCAGATCATTCTTCAGCACCATGAGCGCATCAACGGCAGCGGCTATCCCTACGGTCTGAAGGCCGACGAGATCCTGCCCGAGGCGCAGATTCTCGGCGTGGCGGATGTCTTTGAATCGATGATCTCCCATCGGCCCTACCGGCCGGCTCTGGGCGTGGACGCGGCAATCGAGGAACTGGTGACGAACCGGGGCATCCTGTATGCGCCGGACGTCGTCGACGCCATTGTGGATCTGGTCAGGAACAAGGGTTTTCAGGTTCCGAAATAGGTGGCCACCTGCGGGAGCGCCCTCTTTCGGGCATCATAAGATAATAAAAAGGCTCCGGAGAATCTCCCCGGAGTCTTATTTTTTAATTTGGTTTTGGCGGGCATCTCCGGTGCGGACAGATATGGCCCGGCTTCCCGAAACGCCATCTGAGGCCGAAAAGAACGGCCGAATACCCGCAGGCAGGCGCGGCGGATCCCGGATCGCCCGGTCCGCCGGAAAAAAGAGCAGGGAGGCACAGCGGATTTTCTTCCCGCGTCCCCTCCGGTTATTTCTTTTGCTGATGGCAGTTGTCGCCCATAGGGCAGCCCGAACACCCGGAACCGCAGGAAGTCTTGCCGTTCTTTCTGTCCCGCAGCATCCCCACAAGAATGGCGGCAATCGCTGCAAGAAGCAGAACGCTGACGATGACGGTACCCAAATTCTCCATGATCCAATAAAGCACAGGGATTCCTCCTTTTCGGGTTTCCGGTTATCTGCCGGCTTTTGTTTTTGCGGCCGCTTCTTTATAAGGGCGGGCCAGCAGGTAGACGATCAGAGCCACAACGGCCAGAGCCGCCGCGGAGCCGGGTACGTTTCCGTTCCCGGTAAAAAGCATGCCGAACTGATAGATGACCAGCGAGACGGCGTAGGCGAATGCGGTCTGGTAGCCGATCGCGAACCAGGTCCATTTGGCGCTGTTCATCTCGCGCCGGATCGCGCCGATGGCGGCGAAACACGGGGCGCACAGAAGGTTGAAGACCAAAAACGAATAGGCGGCGAGCGGCGTAAAGATCTCGCGGATGTTGGCCCAGATCTGCCAGCCGTTCCCGGCCACTTCGTCGAAACCGCCGAACAGCACGCCGAAGGTGCCGACCACGTTTTCCTTTGCGGCGAGGCCGGTGATGGTGGCGACGGCTCCCTGCCAGTTGCCCCAGCCGAGAGGCGTGAAGATCCAGGCGATGGCTCCGCCTAAAACGGCGAGGATACTGCTGTTCATGGCCACCATGCCGAAGGAACCGTTCTCCCAGCCAAAGTTGGAGGCGAACCAGATGAAGACGGTCGCCAGCAGGATGATCGTGCCGGCCTTTTTAATGAAAGACCATCCGCGCTCCCACATCGAGCGAAAGACATTCGCCGCGGTCGGCCAGTGGTAGGCCGGAAGCTCCATGACGAAAGGCGCGGGCTCCCCGGCAAACATCCTTGTCTTTTTGAGCATGATGCCGGAGACGATGATCGCGGCGATGCCGATGAAATAGGCGCTCGGCGCCACCCATGAGGCCTTGCCAAACAGGGCGCCCGCAATCAGGGCGATGATCGGCAGCTTCGCGCCGCAGGGGATGAAAGTTGTGGTCATGATGGTCATTCTGCGGTCACGCTCGTTCTCGATTGTGCGCGAGGCCATAATGCCGGGCACGCCGCAGCCGGTGCCGATCAGCATCGGAATGAAGGATTTGCCGGAAAGCCCGAATTTGCGGAAAATCCGGTCCATGACAAAGGCGATGCGGGCCATATAGCCGCAGGCCTCCAAAAACGCAAGGAAGAAAAACAGCACGAACATCTGCGGCACGAAGCCCAGCACCGCGCCGACGCCGGCGACGATGCCGTTGAGCACCAACCCCTGGAGCCATTCGGCCGTGTGGATGCGCGCCAGCCCTTCTCCGATCAGCACCGGAATCCCGGGAATCCAGACACCGTAATCGGCGGGATTCGGCTCTTCGACGGCGGCGGCCTCCATATATCTATCGTATGTAACAGGGATCTCTTCCTCCACATTGCCGCTTTCGTCATAGAGGTAGGCGGTTGTGGTGAGGCCGGTTGCCGCCGCGGGATTGACGCCCGCTTCTTCGGCCGCGGCCTCGAACGCTTTGACCACCGCGTCAGGCTCCGCATAGGCCCCGGCGGCCTCCTCATAATCGGAGGAGCCGATGCCGAAGAGGTGCCAACCTTCTCCGAAAACCCCGCCGTTGGCCCAGTCGGTCGCCCAGGTGCCTACGGTGGAGACGGACACGAAATAGACAAGGAACATGACCGCCGCAAAGATCGGCAGCGCAAGCCAGCGGTTCGTCACGATGCGGTCGATCTTATCCGAGGCGGACATCCCGCCCGTATTCTTTTTCTTGTAGCAGCCTTTTAAAATTGTGGAAATATAAATATAGCGCTCGTTGGTGATGATGCTCTCGGCGTCGTCGTCGAGCTCCGTCTCCGCCGCCTGAATATCCTTTTCGATGTGGCTGAGCACCGCCGGATCCAGCGAGAGCTGCCCGAGCACCTTCTCATCCCGCTCAAAGATCTTGATGGCGTACCAGCGCTGCCGCTCGGGGGGAATGTCGTTCAGGGCCGCCTCTTCGATATGGGCGATCGCGTGCTCCACCGCGCCGGAGAACGTGTGCATCGGGACGGTTTTGGTATTCCTTGCCGCCTCGATCGCCGCCTCGGCCGCCTCCATGATGCCGGTATTTTTGAGCGCCGAGATCTCGACGATCCGGCACCCCAGCTCGCGGGAAAGCTCCGGGATGTTGATTTTGTCCCCGCTTTTCTCCACAACGTCCATCATATTGATGGCGATGACCACCGGAATCCCCAGTTCGGTCAGCTGCGTGGTCAGATAGAGGTTGCGCTCCAGATTGGTGCCGTCAACGATATTCAGAATCGCGTCGGGCCGCTCGCCGATCAGGTAGTTCCTCGCGACGACCTCCTCCAGCGTATAGGGCGAAAGGGAATAGATGCCCGGCAGATCCATGACGATCACGTCATCGTGCTTTTTGAGCCTGCCTTCCTTCTTCTCCACGGTGACGCCCGGCCAGTTGCCGACAAACTGATTCGATCCGGTCAGCGCGTTGAAGAGAGTCGTCTTTCCGCTGTTGGGGTTGCCCGCAAGGGCGATTTTGATCTCTTTCTCCATCGTTCCTCTCCCTCAAGTTAGATGACTCTAACTAGCAATTTATAAAAAATGAGGTCTCCCTCGGTGCTATTCGATTTCAATCATTTCAGCGTCCGCCCTGCGCAGCGAAAGCTCGTAGCCGCGGACCGTCACCTCCACCGGATCCCCCAGCGGAGCCACTTTTCGGATATAGACCTCTACGCCTTTGGTGATGCCCATATCCATGATACGGCGTTTGATGGCGCCTTCCCCGTGAAGCTTTGTCACTTTTACGGTTTCGCCGATCGCCGCCTCTTTCAGGGTTTTCATCCCGTTTCCTCCTTAAATCAGAATCTTGCCGGCCATCTCCCGGCTGATTGCGACGCGGGAATCCTTGACGTTTACAATAAGGTTGCCGCCGATCGTGGAGATCACCGTCACATTCCCTCCGGCCACAAAGCCCATATCTTCGAGATGCTTCTTGAGCTCCGAGCTCCCTCCGACCTTTCGGATCATGTTTTCTTCGCCTACGTTCGCAAAGGTGAGCGGCATCACAGGTTCCTCCTCCACATTTTTATCGGTTAGAGCAGCCTAACCACAGTCCAAAATAATTAGTTAGATTACTCTAACTACCATTCAGTTTAACTTCCTGAGGCAAGTTTGTCAATACCATTTCGGGGATTCTTGAATTTTTCGGCAGGGTGTGTTAATCTTGATTCAGACGGTTTGGAAAGTTGGTGCAAAATGCCATGAAAATACAAAAAGCGTCAGAAGATTACCTCGAGGCCATGCTGATGATGAAAGAAAGGCATGGCTTTATTCGCTCGATCGACGTGGCGGAGCACCTCGGCGTCACCAAGCCCAGCGTCAGCTACTCGACCAAGCGCCTGCGCGAAAACGGATACATCACGATGGATGCCGACGGGCTGATCACGCTGACGGATACCGGCATGGAAATCGCACAGCGGATCTACCGGCGCCACAAGCTGCTGACCGAGGTGCTGGTCAGCATCGGCGTGGACGCGAAAACGGCCCTTGAGGATGCCTGCCGGATCGAGCACGACATCAGCGAAACGACCTTCAATGCCGTCTGCCGCTATGCCGACAAAAAGCGAAACGATAGCCGAACGGAGAACGGAGCCTCGGAAAAGCCCGCTCCCTGAGCACCGCCGTATCGTCCTAAAAACCACAAAAGAAACCATCGGAAAAGCCCCCATCCGGGGCTTTTCTTTTTTTGCAAAAATGATGATCTCGAGATCTCTAAAAATAATCTTTAGATTCCTATTGACAATCATATGATTGCGTGATAGAATCATGCGCATAGAAGGGAGGAATTGTTATGCAGATCACCATGCCGGGTTCCGTACTGAAAATTGACGGCGCCCGTCCGGAGGCGGCCGACGAGCTGCTTTCGTCGTTATTTGCAGGAGGAGGGCTCGTGCTGTCGCAGGTGGCCAACGTCACCGGGCTGGAGCCGTATCTGATTCAGAACTGGGTCGCGCGGGGGTTTCTTGTGCCGCCGGAGGGGAAGCGCTATACGAGGCGTCAGCTCTCGCGCATTCTGATCATCAGCGCGCTGCGAAATGCGCTGCCCCTGCCGGAAATCTGCCGGCTGCTGCGCTCCATCAACGGCCATCTGGACGACGAGAGCGACGATGCCATCGACGACAGCCGGCTCTATCTCTACCTCGTCCGGCTGTGTGCCGACCCGGAGCAGGATCTTGCCGCTTTAATCGCCGACTATGCGGAGCCTTTTCCCGGAGCGGCGAACCGGCTGGAAAAGGTGCTGCGTATCATGGAAAAGGCCTATCGCTCCTCGGAACTTCGCCGGGAAGCGGAGGATCTGATCGCCGGTCTTGGAGACTGACCGGCCATATTTATCAAAAATCAAAAATAGGGAAAGAGGGAATTTTATTTTATGTTTGAAGACGCGTTTGAAAACTTCTTCGACGGCCTTCACGCGCGCAGGAAGCTGATTTTGCGGATTTTTCTCCTGATTCTCGCCGCAATTCTGGCCCTGAGCGTCGCATTCGGCTCCTTTTATCAGTTGCAGGAGGATGAATACGCCGTCATCACCACCTTCGGCAAGCCAAGTGTGGTCAGCACGCCGGGCTTAAAGTTCAAGCTGCCGTTCATCCAGCAAAAAACGATCGTCAGCAAGGCCACAACAGGATTTTCGATCGGCTACGACCTCGGCACGGATGAAACCGTAGAGGATGAATCAGTGATGATCTCGGTCGATTTCAACTTCGTGGACGTGGATTTCTACGTTGAGTACCGCGTCATTGACCCGATCAAGTACTTATACAGCAGCCGGGAGCCGGAGGAGATCCTTCGGATGCTCTGCCAGAGCTACATCCGCGACACCATCGGCCTCTATGAAGTCGACGACGTCATCACGACCGGAAAATCCGAGATTCAGGCAGCGATCAAGGAGAAGATCACAAAGCGGCTTGAGCAGGAGGATCTGGGCATCGCGCTCGTGAACATTGCGATGCAGGATGCCGTTCCGCCGACCGAGGAGGTTCAGCAGGCCTTTAAGCAGGTCGAGACCGCCAAGCAGGACGCCGAGACCGCCATCAACAACGCAAACAAGTACGCAAACGAGGTACTGCCCGCCGCGGAGGCCGACGCGGATGAGATTCTTCAGCAGGCCGAGGCCTACAAGGAATCCCGCATCGCCGAGGCGGAAGGCCAGGCCTCCCGTTTCTCCGAGCTCTACGCCGAATACTCCAAATTCCCGGCCATCACGAAGCAGCGTCTTTTCTATGAGACGATCTCCGACATCTTCCCGGATATGAAAGTGGTCATTCTGGGAGAGGACGGCTCCGTCGACACGGTATTGCCGCTCGACGACTTCGCTTCGATAGAGACCGATACAAAGGAGGCAGACTGATATGGAAGAGACCACTCGTCCCGCCGCTGCGAAGAAGCGCGGCGGATTTGCAGGAAAGATTCTGATGGTGGCGCTGATTCTCGTCGCCATTATCGCGCTCTCCGAAAGCGTCTATGTCGTGCGGGCCAACGAATACGGCGTGATCCGCCAATTCGGCGCGGTGGTGGACGTCAAGAACGAACCGGGCCTTTATTTCAAAACGCCGTTCATTCAGAAAACCAGCTTGCTGCCCAGAACGGTGCTGCTCTACGATCTGCCGGTCAGCGACCTGATCTCGGCGGATAAATCCTCGCTGATCGCGGACTGCTTCGCCATCTGGTCGATCGACGACCCGCGCCTCTTCATTGAGACGCTCTCCGGCAGCATCGCAAATGCCGAGAGCCGCATCGACGCCAACGTCTACAACGCCCTCAAAACGGTCATGAGCTCCATGACGCTCGAACAGATCATCAGCGGGCGCGACGGGGCGGTTGCCGAGGCCATCATGACGAACATCGGCGATTCCTTTGAAAAATACGGCATTCAGATGATCGCGGTCGAGACGAAGAAGATCGACCTGCCGGATGACAACAAGAGCGCCGTCTATGCCCGCATGATCAGTGAGCGCAACAACATCGCAGCCTCCTATGAAGCGGAGGGCGCGGCCCAGGCCAAACAGATCCGCAACACCGCCGACAAGCAGGTGCAGATCACGCTCGCCGAGGCGAAAGCCCAAGGCGAGATGACCAAGGCCGCCGGCGACGCCGAATACATGCGCATCCTGAGCGAAATTTACGACACTCAGGAAGAAGCCGATTTCTACACCTTCATGATCTCCCTCGACGCGCTCAAGGAATCCATGACGGGCGAGGAAAAGACGCTGGTCCTCGACGCCGACAGCCCCATCGCAAAGCTTTTCTACCAGTAATCCTTCCGCAGCCGGAGACGTTCTCTCCGGCTGTTTTTTCTCAAAGCGGATATTTGGAAATTAAAAAAAGCGCACAAAGCGCGCGCTCCCGCAGGGGGTAAGAAAACCGCTCTTGTGTGCGGCTTCGTGCAGTTAAACAAGATATCGCCGGGCATATCCGGCGGTATCTTGTTTTTTTGCTTTTACAGGCTCTCATATTCTCCCTTGATGACGAAAAATGAGCCGCGGACCGTTCCCGCCAGTTTGGATTTCTGCCGGGCAAATTTAAACTTCCCCTCCAACTCCTTCGGCACATCCATTCCCTCAGAAAGTTTAAACCCGACAGCCCGCCTTTTGGGGTCATCCAACTGATACATGACGTTGACCACAAGGCCGTCTTCATAAAAGACGTAGGCCATTTTTATATTCTCGACCTGAAAGCACGACGTCTCCAAAGGATTGGCGGAAAATACAAGGCCCCGTTCTTCTTTGAGGATCCGATTGATATACTCGAGCGTCTTTTGGTTTTCCCCGGCCGGCTCGACGATAAATACATGCTTGTATTTGTTCATATAGTAGCGGGCTTCGTTGGCGCGCAGACCGGCGAGTGCCCCCGCCACCGGGGATGATTCCAATCCAACCACGGATACGTTTTTAAAATCCACAGGATATGGCATTTTCAACCCCTCCTTGAACCCTGCGCCCATCGGATGCTCTCTTTGCTCTCCGCGGTTACACGTTGCCGAGCATGACCGTGGTTAACTCTTTCCGCGCGGTGGCGGCGAGCTCCCGCATTTTTTCCACGTCGGTCGGCCTCCGGTCCTCATATTTATACCGCGGGAAAAAGCGCGTGATATGGAGCGGGATCTCCTCGTCGATTGAGGCGATCCATGCGGCCTCCCGCGCCATCTCCTCCGGCGAATCGTTCTCGCCGGGCACGATCAGCGTCGTCAGCTCCACATGAGCGCTCTCCGCCGCGATTTGAATAAAGGTCTTCACCGTCTCGAGGTCGCCGCCGAGCTTTTTGTAATACTCCTCCGTAAAGCCCTTGAGGTCGATATTGAAGGCGTCGATATACGGCAGCACCTCGCGCAGGATCTCCGGCATGACGGAGCCGTTGGTGACGACCGCGTTGACCATATCCTTCTCCCGGACGAGCTTCGCGGTATCGCGCACGAACTCCCAGCCGACCATCGGCTCGTTGTAAGTGAACGCGACGCCGATGTTGCCGGAGGCTTCGCTGTCCTTGGCAAGGTTGGCGATGGTCTCGGGCCTCACCTTCCGGGTTCGGGCCTCTCCGCGCCGGGCCGTCGAGATCTCATAATTCTGGCAGAACGGGCAAAACAGGTTGCACCCGTAACTGCCGACCGAGAGGATACGGCTGCCGGGATGGAAACGGGCAAAGGGTTTTTTCTCGATCGGGTCGATGGAGAGCGAGGTCAATTCTCCGTAATTGAGACAGACATTTTCCCCGTTTTCGTTCCCCCGGGCCCCGCAGGCACCGGTCTGGCCGTCCTCAAGACGGCAGTGCCGGAAGCAGACATTGCATGTAATCATAAATACCACCTCGTACCGTCAAAACTCCGGAACCGCCGCTTCCGGACGGAAGCAGACATTGCATGTAATCATAAATTACCACCTCGTACCGTCAAAACTCCGGAACCGCCGCTTCCGGACGGAAGCAGACA
>DAOTHJ010000004.1:114004-131736 GCA_035447605.1 Oscillospiraceae bacterium
TTACACGTAATCATAATTTCCACTCATACCGTCAGAGTTTCGGAACCCGCCTTCACTCGTGGCGGACCACTTCAAAGCGCTCGAACTCCGGCACCGTAGTCTCCGGCAGGCCGGCCTTCTTGAGCGCAATCTTCACCTGCTGCTCCACCGTATCAACGCCGTCGAGATTCGGCAGCAGCAGGCCCCGCTTGCCGAACGCGGAGACGATGACGCCGTAGCGTTTCGGGTCAAGCTCCGCCGCGGAATCGATCTTCTCCGGCTCGCTGAGCACGTCGACCGTGCACTCGAGATACGGCAGCTCCGCCGGAATGACCGGCATGAAGCGCGGATCCCTGCTGCACGCGCTGATCGCGTTGTAGACGATCTCCTCGGCGATTGAGCTTCGGGTCGGCGCAATCGTGCCGATGCAGCCGCGAAGCTGCCCTTCCTTATGCAGCGAGACGAAGACGCCCGCCGCCTTCTCTTTCATTTCCGTAGGCAGATCGTCCGGAAATGCGGTCACCTGATGTTTGAGCACCCAACTTGTAAAAGAACGCCGCGCCAGACGGACGTAGTCGTCCTCATGCTCATGCTTTTTCTCAAGCTCCGCCATCTGCCGGTCCCGGTAGGCCAAAAGGAAGCGGCGGCTCTCGTCGGGGCCTTCCGGCAGGTAGGTGCAGACGCCGTAGCCGACGCCGAACGGCCCCTCGTGGGAAAGGCGCTCCGCCTTGACGGAAACACCGTCGAAGCAGCCGGCCATGGCCGTGAAGGAGCGGTGCCCGCACTCGGCGGCCCGGCTGCAAAACTTTGCGTCGTAATCCACAAGCTCGCCGAAAGCGGCGGAACCCATGGTCTCCATGATCTTTTCGTCGTAGACCGGGCCATCCTCGTCAAACCCGTAGGGGCCCTCCGGCAGCAGCTTATGGGAAAGATCGCCGCTTGCGATAACGGCCACGCGTTTGCCGAGGTTTTCCGCCGCATCCCGGATCAGCATGCCGAGGCGGTAGTGCTCGATCAGCGGCAGCCCGGAAAGCCCGATCCGCACAAACTGATACGGCAGCCCGCCGCCGCTTGCCTCCCGGAGAAAATAGAGCGGCACCATGACGCCGTGATCGAGCTCCGGCGGATCGTCGCCGATGGTTCCGGCAAAGACCTTTTCCTCCGCCGCGAGACCACAAAGCTCATCCACCAGATCCACGTCGTAGCCGACGTTGAAGCGGACCTCCGGCGCGCCGAACTGGGCGAAGCTTCCCCTCGCGCCGGCTCCCGGATAGATATGAAACAGATCGGAATACATGACACTGTGCGGGGAGGTGACGACCACCGTATCCGGCTTCTGCTCCGCCAGGAATTTCATCGCCTGCCGGTAAGCCGCCGTGGTCGCGCTGATTTTTTGCTCCTCGCCTCTGCCGATCTCCGGCAGGATGACCGGGGGATGAGGTACCATGACCGCAGCAACAATGGACATTGCATTCACCTTCCTTTTCAAGTTTTTATACTTATATTTTACCGCAGCGAAAGGAAAATTACAACAAAAGCCCGCCGGCGGCCTTAAAAACGGCTGCCGGCGGGCGGATTTTTTTGCGGAGGTTCCGGCGTCTTCCGGTGAAGAAAATGCCTTCCGTGCAGGACGGAGCCGGATGCCTTCGTCCGGGTGCCTTTCCGGCTCAAAGGAGGCCGAAAAGGTGAGAGGAATCAAGGGACCGTCACTTGGCTTCTTTAATGACCGTGATGCCGGCGGCGATCAGGTCGTCGACCGTGATGTTGCCGTTTTCCAGCGCCTCCAGCGCGTTCTCCTCTTTTCCGCTCTCGTAGGCGACGACGATATACTGGCTCTTGAGGCACGGCAGATAATAGGTATAGGCGTCGTCCTCATCGATTTTTTCCAGCGCCTGCGCGCAGACCAGGTCCTCCGTCAGGGTCCGGTCCGTGATCGTCTTGACCGTCTCTTTGGCACCGGAGGTTTCCTCTGAGGTCTCGTCGGTGCCGGAGGCGGTCTCCACTTTCATCACTTTGTAGAGCCCGTCCGTGTCGAAGCCGAAGAAAAACGTATCCGTACCGGAAAGCTCGTCGAACATTCTCTTGTCGACGGAGACGGCCGCGAGACCATCCTGTTCGCCGAGGAAGGAGACCGTGGTCCAGTCGTAGTACTCGGCGCCGTAGCCTCTGCCGCCGCGGACCAGATAGAGCGTGCCTTCAAATTCAAAGAAATCCCAACCGAGGTACTCGCCGACCAGCGTCTCATAGGCCGTATCGGAGAGGTACTCTCTCAGATGGGCCTCCACCTCGGCGGCCGTCGTATAGTTGGAAACCGGGTAGAGAACAGCATAGGCCGGGTCGATATACTGGTCGTTGTAGGTCGCTTCCGTTCCTGCAATCTCACCCTCCGGCACCAACGCGGCGCAGTTCGTTCCGGCATTGGCGTCCTCCTCCGTCGCGTAGAGGCGGGTATAGCCCTGCGTGAAATCGGCATCCGCGCCGAAGGTCTCCTCCATGCAGGAGGCGACGACATCCGTCCATGGAATCAGTTCCGCCTGAAGGCCGGAGACCGTGAAGTCCGGCTCGGAGACAGCCTCCTGAATCGGGAGATAAAGCATCTCCGCGAGCTTGGTCAGAGATCCCGCGGAGGCGCCGCTCGTCACGCTGACGGAATAGAGCAGGCCCGTGGTTTCGTCATACCAGCAGCAGATGCCCTCGGCATCCTCATTCCAGCTGAGAATGGCCGGGCAGGTGCCAACCGCGGCATTTTCCTCGGTATTTTCCCATTCAAAATACATGCCGGTGTTGTCGGAAAGCTCCTCCGCCGGCTGGATGCGGTAACAGATCTCCTGCCCGTTGAGGGTAAATTCCACCTGCGCCATCCGGTGCTCCTGATCGTCGTCTACGGTGATGATCGAATAGGAGGCGTCCGAAACGCCCTCCGGCAGATTGAAGGTGATGCCGAGCGTCTCAAGGATCACCTCGGCTGTGGCATCCTCGGCCGGATTTGGGAGCGTCTGGCCGTTTTCCGCCGCACAGGCGCCCAGCGAGAACACCATCAGCAGGGAAAGCAAAATGGCAAAAATTTTTTTCATAAAATCTTCCTCCGGATTTTTCAATCGTTGTGAAAAAATTGGTTCATTGATTAAGTGCCGAAAATCGTGCGTTTTGCTACATTCTTCCGGAAATTTCGGCTTCCCGCAGAGAAACGGGCCTGAAAAGGCGGGCCATGAAGTCAAGGGATACCCGCCGCCCTGCGAATATTATACCACATCTTTCCTTGGGAGGGCAGCGGTCCCCGCCGGCGGAAATCTTTTTTGCAATCCGTTTTTGGATATGATAAAATGGTGTTAAATTCTGGAGGCGATGGCAGATGAAAACAATCATTATTTACGCCACAAAGACCGGCACCGTCAAACGCTGCGCCGCTCTGCTGGCCGCAAATCTCGGCGCCGAAAATACGGATCTGTTCGACATTGCCGACGGCGAGCCGGATTATTCCGGCTACGATATGATCGTCTTCGGCACGCCGGTGCGGGCGGGCGTGATCGACGAACGCATCAAGCGGATGATTGAAAAGCATGCCGCCGATCTCAAGCAGCGGCGCTATGCCGCCTTCACCTGCAACTGCCTGCTGGCGAAGACCTCCGAAGCCTTTATCAAAAATTTCTCGGAGGATTTTATGGAGCATGCGCTGTGCATGGATACCTTCGGCGGCGAGTTTGATCCGAAGAGCCAGCACGGCATCTCCAAGCTGCTTACAAAAATCATGGGCCTCGCCCTGAAATCAGACCCGTCGCTTCAGCTCTGCGACCACATCCTTCCCGAAAACATCACGAATTTTGCGAAGGAGATCGGCAAAGAGGCCTGACGCCCTTTGGCTTTCCGTCAGGTCGGTACTGCCGGGAAATAGATCGGAAGATGCCGGGCATCCGGGATGGCCCCATATGCCGGGCCGTCATGGAGGCTTTTCGACAAAATTCGGCAGGCGTCTTCGGAAATAATTTCCCGCGGCAGATGGCCCGGTTTCGTCTTCTCTTCTCCTGAAAATAAAACAGGCTTAAACCCAGCAAAAGCCCGCCGGAACTCTTTTCTCCGGCGGGCTTTCCTGTTTTTATTTTTTCGGAATCTATTCTCCGGGCAATGCTTCCCCGCTGCGCAGCGCCTCGTATTTGAGCTTTGTCGCCATGCCGCCGCGGAGGTGGCGCTCGGCCCGGTTCCGATCCAGCACCGTGCGCACCTCGGCATAAAGCACCGGGTTGAGTTTTCTCAGCCGTTCGCTGACATCCTTATGTACCGTGCTTTTGGAAACGCGGAATTCCCGCGCAGCGGCGCGTACGGTCGCGCCCTTCTCGATGATATACTCCGCCAGCAGCACGGCCCGATCCTCCGGCAAACCTTTCATCAGATACACCCCTCCCTAAACAGGCGAGTGTAAACTTTATGAAATCCTGCCGAAAATTATGCCTGACGCCGGATTTCGCCCCTGCGGGGAGAGATCGGGCAGGAATTCTCTCCCGCCGGACATGGGGAACGGGATTTCTCCGGTACGAAAGCAAGCCCTTCCCGAAAGAGGCCTATCTCCCGGACGGGAAGAAATGCTCCGCCGGTATCGTGGGAAGCCGTCTTTTCCGATATGCGAAGAGCGGGTCGTTCCGCCGCCGAAAACGAGCATAATTTCCGGGCACGGAAGACCCTTTTTCGGAGAAGCGCGCCCTTTTTCCGTGCAAAAACGGTATTTTTTCCGCGCCGGGCCGGTCTTTTCTGCCCCTGAATGCCGAAAAAGCCCTGCGGTTGGCAGGGCTTTTTCGGCATAATAAGGAGAGAAGAACTCTTTTTAAGGGGCTTCTCCGCGCGGCGGTCCGGGATCCTTGCCGCACGGCATGGCTCATAAATAGAGGAATTATACGAAAAGATCGACGAACTGGAAGGTCCGGCAGTCGACGAGGCCTTTGTCGGTCAGGCGGAGATCCGGCAGGCAGGCGAGCGGAATCAGCGCGAGCGTCATGAACGGCGAGACGATCCGGCAGCCCATCTCCTCCCAGACCTTTTCCTGATTGGCGACCATGGCGGCGACCTCCTCGGCCGGCTTGTCGTTCATCAGGCCGGCGATCGGCAGCGGCACAAGGCCGAGCACCTTGCCGTCCGCGACCGCGCACATGCCGCCGCCGCATTCCATCAGCGTGTTGGCGGCAAGGGCCATGTCGGCGTCGTTGGTACCGGTGACCAGCAGGTTGTGCGCATCGTGCGCGACGGTCTGGGCGATGGCGCCCTTCGTGATGCCGAGGCCTTTGACAAAGCCATAGCTGAACTTCCCGGTAGCGTGATGGCGCTCAAAGACGAACGTCTTGAGCAGATCATTCTGAAGATCGGAGGCGACGGCCCCGTCTTTCACTTTCATATCGACGATAAGCTCCTTGTCGCCGACCTTGGCCGGGATGATCTCAATGGCGCGAACCTTTGCGGTATCGCCGCAGCCTTCCGGCGCCTTGACGACGAAATCGGCGGCGGTGAGGGTTTTGCCGACGTTGACGGTATGGGTGGCCCACTCGGGGTAGGCGAAGGGGGCGGGCTCTTCAAGCATTTTGCCGTTCTCCGCGACGACGTCGCCGTCGATCATCGTGCGGGTGACGGTGACGCGGGTAAGGTCGGAGAGAAAGACGAGATCCGCGCATTTGCCCGGCGTGACGGAGCCGAGCTCGTTGTCCATCATATAGCACTGGGCCGGATTGATCGTGACCATCTGGATGGCCGTGATCGGGTCGAGGCCCTCCTCGATGCCGCGGCGGACAAGATGGTCGATATGGCCGACGGAAGCGAGCGTATTCGGGTGGGTATCGTCGGAGATCAGCATCGCGAAGCGGGTATCGACCTTCGTCTCGGTGATGGCCTTGACCACTTCATGCAGATCGCGCCACGCGCTGCCCTCGCGGAGCTGGGCATAGCAGCCGCGGCGCATTTTCTCAAGGGCATCCTCCTTGCGGGTGCTCTCGTGGCAGCAGCGGATGCCGGAGGCGATAAAGGCGTTGAGGCCGGCGCCGGTCTCCGGAATGGAGTAATGGCCGGTGATGGTCTTGTCGGCCTTGAGCGTCTCGGCAAGCTCGGCATGGACATCCGGGTCGCCGTTCAGCACGCCGGGAAAATTCATCATCTCGCCGAGGGCGACGACGTGATCCCACGTCATCATCTCGCGGATCTCTTCGGGCCCGATGTGGGCGCCGTTGTCTTCAAAATAGGAGCCGACCGCCGGCACGCAGCTCGGCGCGGTGACCATGGCCTTGAGCGGGGTGCGCAGGGAATCCTCGATCATCAGGCGGACGCCTTCGATGCCGAGGACGTTCGCGACCTCGTGATTATCCCAGAAGATGCCGACCGTGCCGTGCGGGACGACCGAGCGGGCGTACTCGCCGACGGAGAGCATCGAACTTTCCACATGAATATGGCCGTCGAGGAAACCCGGCGCCACATATTGGCCCGCGGCGTCGATCACTTTGGTGCCTTCGCCGATGCAGTGTTTGGCGTCGCCAACCAGGGCGATCCGGCCGCAACTGACGGCGATATCGATATGTTCCTGGAGCTCGCCGGTGCAGACGTTGACGAGTTTTGCGTCTGTGACGACGGTGTCGGCGGGCTTGCGGCCCAGCGCGACGTCGGCCAGCGTGCGGGTGCATTCCCAGAGATTCTGTTTGCAGAAATGATTGATCAAAGTCAGCGCTCCTTTCAAGTACGGCACATGTTTCCCGGAAAAACGGGGTTCCATATGCAAATACCGCGGCCCGCTCCGGGAAGCGGCACCGCGGTATTCCGATTTCAGAGAGAGAGGAAAATGACAATAAAACGGTTTTTCCGTTCCAAGGAACATTGTAGCGGCCCCGCGCCGGAATTGCAAGAGGGTTTTGTCATTTTCTATAACTTTTATAGATAAAAACTATAAAATATCTACGCTTTTGTGCCAATGCTGAAATTGGCTTCCTTTTTCCGCTTTACTTTTAAAATTGCACAATCCGTCTTGTTTATAAACGGATTAATTTGTTGCAATTTATTGTTTTCTGCCTGTGAAATGTGCCTTCAGTGTGCGGAAAGGCGAGCATTCGGTGCTCAAGGCTGGCAATCCGGGCGGAAAAGAGGTATAATCATCCCATGCTCATTTCTTGAGGAGAACGATTATGGAGAAAAACACCGCCCTTCTGGCGAGGGAATTCGGCCAGAACCCCGTCTATGTGGAAAATATCGTGAAGTTGCTTGACGACGGCAACACCGTGCCTTTCATCGCGCGCTACCGCAAAGAGATGCACGGCACGATGGACGACCAGCTGATCCGCGCGATCGCCGACCGCCTTGAATACCTGCGGAACCTCGACAAGCGCAGGGAAGAGGTTCTCGCGGCAATCGAGGGGCAGGATAAGCTGACCGACGAACTTCGTGAAGCCGTCGCCGCCGCCGCAACGCTCGCCGCGCTCGAGGATATCTACCGTCCTTATAAGCAGAAACGCCGCACCCGCGCGACCATCGCCCGTGAAAAGGGCCTTGAGCCGCTGGCGGAACTGCTTTTTGCGCAGGAGATGGAATCCGGCGACCTCACCGCCCTTGCCGCAGAGTATATCAATGAGGAAAAGGGAGTTGCCTCGGCGGAGGAGGCTCTCGCCGGCGCCGCGGACATCCTCGCGGAGGATATCTCGGACGACGCGGAGATCCGGCGCGTCCTCAAGGATTTGATTTTGAAAAAAGGCTCTCTCGTCTCGAAGGCCGCAACGGAGGAGGATTCCGTCTACCGGCTCTATTACGACTTTTCCGAGCCGGTCGGCAAAGCGCAGAGCCACCGCGTACTCGCCATCAACCGCGGCGAGAAGGAGAACTTCCTGAAGGCCGGCATCGAAATCGACCCGGCGCTTGCCTCGGCCGTCGTCCGGAACCACTGTGTCCGGCCGGGCAGCATCTCGAGCGACTTTGTCGCCGCCGCCGCGGAGGATGCCTATCGCCGGCTGATCTTTCCGTCGGTCGAGCGCGAGATTCGCGCCGCGCTGACGGATATGGCCTCCGAGCAGGCGATCCGGATGTTTGCCCTCAACCTGCGGCCCCTGCTGATGCAGCCGCCGGTCCGGAACCGGGTGACGATGGGCTTCGACCCCGCCTACCGCACCGGCTGCAAAATCGCGGTCGTGGACGGCACCGGCAAGGTTCTCGAGACCAGCGTCGTCTATCCCACCCCGCCGCATAACGAAAAGGAAAAGGCAAGGCTCATCCTTACCAATATGATAAAGAAACACGGCGTCACGGCCATCGCGGTCGGAAACGGCACGGCCTCAAAGGAATCGGAGATCTTCCTCGCCGAGCTGATCCGCGAACTGCCGGGCGTCGCCTACATGATGGTGAACGAAGCGGGCGCGTCGGTCTACTCGGCCTCAAAGCTCGGCGCCGAGGAATTCCCGGAATACGACGTCTCCCTGCGTTCCGCCGTCTCGATCGCGCGGCGGCTTCAGGACCCGCTTGCGGAGCTTGTGAAGATCGATCCGCAGGCGATCGGCGTCGGGCAGTACCAGCACGACATGCCCCCGGCGCGGCTCAGCGAGGCGCTCGACGGCGTGGTTGAGGACTGCGTCAACGCGGTGGGCGCGGATCTCAATACGGCCTCGCCCTCTCTGCTGGCGAAAGTCGCCGGGCTCTCCGCCGCGGCCGCGAAGAATATCGTCGCCTACCGCGAGGAAAACGGCCCTTTCCCGGACCGCAGAACGCTCTTGAAGGTGCCGAAGATCGGCCCGAAGGCCTTTGAACAGTGCGCCGGATTCCTGCGCGTGCCCGGCGGAAAAAATATCCTCGACAACACCGGCGTCCACCCCGAATCCTACGCCGCGGCGGAGAAGCTGCTTGCCTTCTGCGGCTGCTCGCTGGTGGATGTCTCCGCCGGAGGGGCGGAAAGCCTCCGCAGCCGGGTGACGCTTGCCGGAGAGGAAAAAGCTTCGGCCTATGCCGGCGTGGGCGTGCCGACCCTGCGGGACATTGTGGACGACCTGATGAAGCCGGGCCGGGACCCGCGCGACGAACTGCCGCCGACGATGCTGCGCACCGACGTGATGAGCATGGATGACCTCAAACCCGGCATGCTCATGCGCGGTACGGTGCGGAACGTCGTGGATTTTGGGGCATTTGTCGACATCGGCGTGCATCAGGACGGCCTCGTGCATGTCTCTGAGCTCTGCGACCATTTTGTCAAACATCCGTCGGATGCCGTCAAGGTCGGCGACGTGGTGGATACGGTCGTTCTCGGCGTCGACCCGCAGAAGAAACGCATCTCTCTGAGCATCCGGCAGGCGAAACAGACGCCAAAAGCCTGAAAAACGGGGCTCAAGCCTTCCGCCGAAAGCACCTGTATATACAAAATAAAGCCGGGATGCGAAACCTGCATCCCGGCTGTTTTTATATGGATTTTCGCTGTCTGACCCGGCGATTTTCTGGTATAAATATGCCGAATCCTTCGGGATATGCTCCTGCGTGCGGATGATTCCGAGGCGCGGTCATTTCCGCTCGGCTGTCTCCATTTCCTGCGGCGCCAAACATTTTCAAAGGATCTCTCCGTTCGATGCGGCGACCTCCCGATACCAGTACGCCGAATCCTTCGGAATGCGCTCCTGCGTGCGGATGATTCCGAGGCACGGTCGTTTCCGCTCGGCTGCCTCTATTTCCTGCGGCACCACATTTTTTAAAGGATCTCTCCGTTTGATGCGGCGACCTCCCGATACCAGTACGCCGAATCCTTCGGGATGCGCTCCTGCGTGCGGTAGTCGCAGTAGACGAGGCCAAAGCGTTCACGGAAGCCGCGCTCCCACTCAAAATTATCGGTGAAGCACCAGTGGTAGTAACCGCCCAGCGGCGCTCCGTCGGCCGCGGCTTTTCCGAGTTCGCGCAGGTACCGCGTCAGAAAGTCGATGCGGCCGGGGTCGTGCACCTTTCCGTCGAGGAAAATGCGGTCGTTGCAGGAGACGCCGTTTTCCGTAATGAAAACCGGCAGCCCCCAGCGCCGCCACGCGAACAGCGGCCCATAATGCATTGTTTCCGGCACAATCGGCCAGCGCGTGCCGGTGCGCGGGAAGCCCTCATAGAACGGAATCTGCCGACCGGCGCGGTCCACATACTGCCCGTGGTAGATGTTGAGCCCAACGTAATCGAGCGGCTGCCGGATGATCTCCCAATCGCCCTCCGGGACGGAATCGCGGAATTTTTGGAGGAAATCGGGCGCCTCCTCCGGGTAATGCCCAAGAACGGCGCCGTCGAGGAACCAGGTATGCACCGAATTCCAGTCGGAAGGAGAAATGCGGAACGTGGCTTTCTCGGCCGCGGCGAGGTTCTCCGGATCGGCTTCGTCCGCCGGGCAGCAGATCTTTCCGGTCGAAGCGAGGCCGATCTTCGCGTCCGGGCAAAAGCGCCGGATCGCCCGCGCCGCAAGCCCGTGCGCGATCAGCTGATTGTGGTAGCAGACCGCCAGTTCCTCATCCGGCAGCCGAAGCCCCGGCGCGTTGGTGCCGGTTCCATAGCCGTAACCGACGGCGCACTGCGGCTCGTTTACGGTCACCCAGAGCTTCACCCGCCCGGCAAACCGCTCCGCGACCGCCTCCGCAAAGGCGCCGAAGGCCTCCGCCGTCTTCCGGTTCCGCCAGCCGCCCTCCGCTTCCAATGCGGCGGGGAGATCCCAATGATAGAGCGTCACGCAGGGTTCAATCCCGGCGGCGAGCAGCGTATCGACGACATCGGAATAGTAATCCAGCCCGGCGGGATTTTGCCTGCCGCGCCCCTCCGGAAAGACGCGCGTCCACGCGACGGAAAAGCGGTAGCTCTGAATGCCGAGCCGCGCCATCAGCAAAATATCCTCCCGGTATCTCCGGTAGCCGTCGCAGGCCGTATCGCCGGTGGAGCCGTCGTTGATGACGCCGGGCCTCCGGACAAAGTCGTCCCAGATGCTGCGACCCTTTCCGTCCGCGTCGACAGAGCCCTCGATCTGATAAGCCGCCGACGCCGCGCCCCAAAGAAATGATTCAGGGAATTTCATCTTATCCTCCGTGTCAAATAGGAAATATGGATGCTAATGGGATAAATTTATACTATGGCTTATTTCCAGGCGGAATTCTCCCGCCAGTAGAAGCCGCTTCGGCCCACATCTGCGGCCCGTCAGGACGGTTTCGCATTCCTGCTGCGGTAAACTTCTTCAGGAAAAGCAAGGCGGAGTTCTTCTCTCCCATGGTCTTCATCCGGCGGAAAGAGCGGCCTGTCAATCCGGCTTATATCCCGGCCGCGGCAAATCTTTCGATCTTTAAAAAAACGGCAGATGAAGTCCCTTTCTATCCCGCAATCTTGATCCGGCAGAAGAACCTCCGTTTTCTAAAAGGAGGCCTTTTCCGAAAGGGAAGACCGAACATCCCGCAAGCGGGAAGAAGAGCCGCGCTCAGAGCTCCCGGATCCGGCGAAGCAGATCCTCTCTCACTTCCGGCACCGCGCCGAGCTGAGTGACGACATATTCGCTCAGCAGCACGCCGGCCTCCAGCGCCTGCCCGCCGCTCTTGCCGGACAGCAGGCTCCAGAGATACGCGGCGGAGAAACTGTCCCCCGCGCCGACCGCCGAGACCAGCTTGCCCGTCGGCTTCCGGGAAACCGTCCTCCCTCCATCCGGCAGCAGCTCCTCCGCGCCGTCCCGGTCGAGCGTGAGCACGATCCGCCGCAGATCCGGGTATTTCCCGAACAGCTCCCGAGGCGAATTCCCGGCCGTAAAGCCCAGCTCGCGAAAGATGCCCGCCTCCTCCCGGCTCGCTTTCAGCACGGAGGCATGTTCCAGACAGAATGCCAAGATCTCCCGGCTGTGGAATCCCGCGCGGATATTGACGTCGCAGAAAATCTCCTTGAAGGAATATTCGTTTATAATTCTACTTATTGTATTTCTTGAGACGGCGGACCGCTGCGCGAGCGTCCCGAAACAAAGCGCATCGTAATGCCGCTTCGGAAGCTTTGGGAACGGGATCTCATCGTAGGCGACGTTTTTTGCCAGATCATAGACGGGCCTTCCGTCCCTATCCTTTGAGACGGTGCAGAAGCCCGTCGGCGCCCCGACCACGGCGGCTCCGTCTCTCCGGATGCCGCGGCGTTCCATCTCCGCCAGCGCCTCCCTCCCGGGAGCGTCGTCCCCGACCGCCGTGCAGAGCGTGACCTCCGCGCCGAGTTTCGCCAAATGGGCCGCCAGATTGAACGGCGCCCCGCCGATCTGTCTCCCCTCCGGGAAGACATCCCAGAGAATCTCGCCGAACACAAGCACGTCCATGTCTTTGCGGCCTCCTTTTTCAAAAATCGATATGCCGTTTCATGGTGCATCCCCGGAAAAATACGCTCCGGAATCTTTCAGAAAATCATTTCATCCATTTTCTTCGTTCTTTTCACGGTGGTCGCGAAGGAACTTCGGCACATCTATCCGGAAAACCATCCCGGAGGTCCCATTGGGAATCATGTCGTCCATTAATTCCGCCGCCTCTTCTGCGGCTCCGGAATAAGCACGGTGCCCATTCCCCGAAAATCGCTCAGGAAAGCCCCCGCGGGTAAATCTGTTTAAACCTCCGCGGCCGCTCCGACGGTGATTTGGGAGAGCACCTCCCCAAGTTTTTCGTGCAAAACCAAATCGGCATACGGATCCGCCGGCGTCTCCTGCAGATTGATAAGCACAAGATGCTCGCCGCCGAAACAGGCCGCCAGTGAGGCCGCAGGCTGGACGGTCAGCGACGTGCCGCCGACGATCAGCAGATCCGCCTCCCGGATTAAATCCGTCGCCGTATCGAGCGCGGCCGAACTGAGCGCCTCGCCGTATAAGACCACATCCGGGCGCACGATGCCGCCGCATTCCGTGCAGCGCGGAACGCCCTCCGCCTCCATCAGAAATTCCATCGGGTATTCTTTTCCGCACTTTATACAGGAATTCCGCAACACGGAGCCGTGCAGCTCGACGACGTTTCGGCTTCCGGCGAGCTGATGCAGGCCGTCGATATTCTGCGTAATAATGCCGGAGAGCTTCCCGGCCCGCTCAAGCTCCGCGAGCTTTCGGTGCGCGGCGTTCGGCTTTGCATCCGGATAGATCATATTCTGCCGGTAGAATTCAAAAAACTGCTTCGGGTGCCTCTTCAGCGTGCGGATGTGCAGCATCGTCTCCGGCGGCACCGGATACGGCTGACGGTAGATGCCGTCCTCGCCGCGGAAATCCGGAATGCCGCTCTCCGTCGAAGCGCCCGCGCCGCCGAAAAAGACAATCCTTTGCGCGCCGTCGATCAGCTCCTGCAGCATGGCGATCCCGTTCTGCTCCATCTGTCATCCCCCCGGGTTTAAAATTTTTACTTATTATATCACGAAGTACGCATTGTGAAAGAAAAAAATCATTGGCAAATTCAGAACCGGCAAAAAGAATTCCCAAGCCCGCTCTATATTGAAAAACGGATAACCGATCCCGGCGATTGTCCGTTTCTTTTCCGCTTCTTCTATGGCGGCTCCGGGAAACGTCTGCCCATCCGGAAAACCTCCCGGAAGCCGGCTTCGATCCCGGAATTTCTCCGGCGAAAGCAGAAGGAAACTTTCGCCGTATGCCGGGCCTCGGTTCGCCCCAAAAAAACTTTATGTCCTCCGGTTTATGGCTTTGCTGATGTTAGAAGACCGAAGCCGCTTCGGAATCCGAAAGCCGGACTTTTGCGTCCGGTCTTTGTCGCTCCGTTTTCGGAGCCGGCAGGATCGTCTGTCAGTAAAAACAGAAACCTCCGGTACTCTCTGCCTTATTTTAAAACGCGAAACGATTTTGATGGACAAGCGCCTCCCTCGATTTTATAATGGATGCGAAAAAGATCTTCCGGGGAGGCGTTCGGGATGAGAGACCGCAGGGAAGCGGAAGAAAAGGCAAAGGCGCTGGCTGCGCAGATGACGCTGGATGAGGCGGCTTCGATGCTGCACCACAGCCCGCCGGCCATTGAGCGGCTGGGCATTCCGCCTTACGGCTTCTGGAACGAGGCGCTGCACGGCATCGCACGGGCCGGGATCGCGACCGTCTTTCCGCAGGCGATCGCCATGGCCGCCATGTTTGATACGGAGACCATGAGGAAGATCGGTGAGGCAGTCTCCACCGAGGCGCGGGCGAAATTTAACGAGAACTGCCGCCACGGCGACTTTGATCTCTTCAAGGGCCTGACCTTCTGGAGCCCGAACGTCAACATCTTCCGCGACCCGAGATGGGGCCGCGGGCAGGAGACCTACGGCGAGGATCCGTACCTGACCGCCCGTACGGCCTGCGCCTATATTGAAGGAATTCAAGGGAACGGAACATACCTGAGAGCCGCCGCGACCGCCAAGCATTTCGCCGTTCACAGCGGGCCGGAAGCGCTCCGCCACCGCATGGATGCGGAACCCTCCATGAAAGATTTCCGCGAGACGTATCTGCCGGCCTTCGAGGCCTGTGTCCGCGAGGCGGAGGTCGAGATCGTGATGGGCGCCTATCAGCGTCTGTTCCATGAGCCTTGCTGCGGCAGCGGGCTGCTGCTCAAAAAAATCCTGCGCGGCGAATGGGGTTTTCGCGGGCACGTCGTCTCCGATTTCGAGGCGATCGAGGATTTTTACATCGGCCACAAGGTCGTAAAAAGCCGTGAGGAGGCCTGCGCGCTGGCCCTCAACAACGGCTGCGACGGAAACAGCGGTTACAGCTACATAAACTCCGCGGCGGACGCTTGCCGCCATGGGCTCATCTCCGAGGAAACGATCCGCGCCGCCGCCGTCCATATGCTGACCACCCGCTACATGCTGGGCATCATGCCGGGGCAGGAGACGGAATATGACAAAATTTCCTACGAAAAAGTGGAGTGCCCGGAGCATATTGCTCTGGCCCTCGAGGCCTGCAAAAAATCCTGCGTGCTGCTGAAAAAAGGCTCCTGCCTGCCGCTCGATCTCTCGAAGATCGGTACGCTCGGCGTCATCGGGCCGAACGCCAACAGCCGCCGCGCACTAATGGGCAACTACTACGGCAGTTCCTCCCGCTATATCACCGTGCTCGAAGGGATTCAGGATGCCGCCGGCGAACAGATCCGCATACTCACTTCGAACGGCAGCGGCCTGTTTGAGGATCACACGGAATTCAACACGGAGCGCAACAATCTGATGAGCGAAGCGCTGACCGTCGCGGAAAGAAGCGACGTCGTGCTCTTGGTGCTTGGGCTGGATGAGCGGCTCGAAGCCGAGGAGCCGGACGCCTCCAACCCGGATGCACTCGGCGACCGAAAGGATCTTTATCTGCCGGCCGTGCAGCGCGAAATGGCCGACGCCGTGCTCAAAATCGGCAAACCGACCGTCCTCGTGCTCATGGCCGGGAGCTGCCTCGACATTGAGGAGATCGCAGACTGCTGCGATTCCGTTTTGCTCTGCTGGTATCCCGGCGCGCGCGGCGGAAAGGCCGTCGCCGATCTGCTCTTCGGCAAAGCATCCCCCTCCGGCAAGCTGCCGGTCACGTTCTACCGCAATTCGTGGCTTGCCGGGCATGACTTCTGCGACTACGGGATGACCGGCCGCACCTACCGCTACCTCAACGAGGAGCCGCTCTATCCCTTCGGCTACGGCCTGACCTACGGCGACGTCTCCGTGACCGGGGCGGAACCGGTCTCTTCCGGCAAAGAGGGCGTCACGTTCCGCGTCGGCGCAAAAAACGAGGGCCCCATGGATACGGAGGACGTGATCGAAGTCTATGTGAAGGACGCCTCGCCCTTCGCGCCGAAAAATCCCCGCCTCTGCGCCTACAAAAAAATCTTTCTCGCGGCCGGCGAAGAAAGAACGTTTGAGGTTACGCTTTCGCCGGAGACGTTCCTGATATATAACGACGCGGGGGAGCATATCGCCGGCGCCGGGCACTGCGCGCTCTGGTTCGGTACCGGCCAGCCGGATGCCCGAAGCGCGAAGCTGACCGGAAAACATCCGGTTCGGCTCGAGTGGAAATACTGACCCGCACCCGGAACGGCCGGTAGAGGACCGAGGGGAGGGCGATCTCTCGGAGCGGCACTCTTCCCGCAAAAACCGTCGGGCTCCGAATATCGGATTGGAAAAGCAAAAAAAGTCCGGGGCCTCCCTGCGGAGACTCCGGACTTTTTGATTTCTTATGGGCCAAAACGGAGAGCTTTTGTTTTACCCGAGCAGGCCATCCACGATTTTTTGCGTGTCGGCCGCCACTTCCTCAATGGAGCGCCCGGCGTCGACGCGGACGATGTTCTCCCGGCCTTTGAGCAGCTCAAACGCCTTCTCAAACTGCTTCCGCGTCTTTTCAATCAGCGCGGCATCCCGCTCGAAGATTTCAAAATGCTCCCGGCCGGCGCGGAGATGGCCGAAGCACGTCTCCGGGTCGAGATCATAGAAAATGCAGAGATCCGGCCTCAGGATGACCGGGCAATTGAGATTCATGCGGGCGACCCACTCGGGGTCGGTCTCCATGCCCTGATAGGCGAAGGAGGAATAATAATACCGGTCGCAGACGACGTCGAACCCCCGCGCGAGATACTGACGGATGCCGTCCTCCGGGTCGGCGTTGTGGCGGATTCGGTCGGCAAGAAAGAGCGCGGCCAGCTCCTCCGGCGTGCGAGAAATTCCTCCACCGAGCGTCTCCCGGATGATCCTGCCGATGTCGGATCCGGTCGGTTCCGCGGTGAGCTGCACCTGCCGGCCTTTCGCGCGCAGATACTCCGCCAGCAGCTTCGCCTGCGTGCTCTTTCCGGAGCCGTCAAGCCCCTCCAAAACAATAAAAAAACTTCTCTGATCCGTCATACCGGCGCCCCTTTTCGCATATTACAAAACCATTGTAATCCTATAAGGAAACCTTGTCAAACAAGGGATTCCATGGTATAATGAAATTTACAAATTTTAGCATACTGGAGGGACGGACATGGAGGAATATTACGAAACGAGCCTGTTCAGCAGACCGTTCGTCAGCGCGGTCATCGTCGCTGCCGGCGATTCCATCCGCATGGGCGGCAGCGACAAGCAGTTTCTGGAGATCAACGGTGTGCCCGTTCTGGTGCGTTCCATGCGCGCGTTTGAGGTTTGCCCGGTGATCGGCGAGATCATCGTTGTGACGAAGGCGGAATCCGTCCGCAAGGTCGATTCCCTCGCCCTCGAATTCGGCATCACCAAATACCGCGGCGCGGTGCCCGGCGGCGCCAAACGGGCGGAATCCGTGCGCAGCGGCGTGCTCGCCGTTTCCGACCAGGTGGAATTCGTCGCGATTCACGACGGCGCGCGCCCTCTGGTACTGCCTGAAGATATTGAGAAATGCGCGCAGGACGCCTTCCGCTGCGGGGCGGCCGTGCTCGCCGTGCCGGTCGTCGACACGATCAAATACGGCAAGAAAAACGGCTTTGTCGAATATACGCCCGCGAGGGAACGCCTCTTCGCCGTGCAGACGCCGCAGATTTTTGAAAAATCCGCTTACCTCACCGCGATGGAGCGCGCGTTCCGCGAGCTGCCCGACTGGACGGACGACAGCCGCATCTTTGAGAACGACGCCCGCAAGGTCTTTCTGACGCAGGGCTCCCGCGACAACATCAAGATCACGAGCCCCGAGGATATCGCCGCGGCGGAGGCCCTGCTGAAGCTGCGGGGAGGCAAAAAATTATGAGGATCGGCCACGGCTACGACGTCCACCGGCTGGTTCCCGGGCGAAAGCTGATTCTCGGCGGCGCGGAGATCCCTTGCGAAGAGGGGCTGCTCGGCCATTCCGACGCCGACGTGCTCACGCA